>NZ_KB850956.1:2333246-2340445 GCF_000371465.1 Clostridium thermobutyricum
TCTATAATTTCTCCAATATTCTTTATATATCTCTTTTTATTATATTGTGATACACTAGGCTGAGTTTTTATAATTTCTCTAATATATCATCTATAAAAGCACTTTATACTTTTATTAACTATATTTATATAATACTTAAAACTAATATTTATATCCTTTTACACTTAATAATTTTCTATTATTTTGAAAATTAAATATAACTTGTAGCTATTAATAATAAAATATTTTTATAAACCTATTTATTTAATAATTAAACTTTATCTATAAATCATACCTATTAATTTTATAATTTATATCCTTTTTCTTTAAGTTTTTCAAGTCTAAATCCTATTTCTCTATTCATTTTTTCTATTGATTCATTCAAATACTCTTCTCTAGATTTTTCTCCCTCCAAAATAGAATAAAAATTTATATCATTTCTATCAAAGTATCTATCTATAAGTTCTTCTTCCAATTCATAATTACTTTTTATCTCTCCACTATGTACTATATTTTTAACCTCAAATCCTTCTTTTTCTAATGCTAATGCTACTAACGCAAATCTATGACATTCAATCGGATTTTGCTTTGCTCCTAAAAGACAAATTGTATATCCTTTATCACAACCATCTTTTAATCTTTCTATTCCCTTTTTGAACTTATCATCTTTAACAACTTTTTTAAAATCTGCATAACCTTCATTTATGTAATATTCTCTTTTTTCTCTTTGAGCCCCAAACTCTTTTCCCATATAAATATAACTTAATCCAAATTGCTTTAAATTTTCTCTTATCACGTTTAAATTATATTGTATATTATACTTAGAGTACGGAGTCCCTCTTACATCAACTATTACATCAATATTATATTTTTTAATCATTTCATTTAAAGTCTCTAAACTATAATTTGAATGCCCTATAGTATATATAACTCTTCTGTCCACTATAATTACCACCTTTCAAAAAAGCTAAATCTAAATTTTAATTTAGATTTAGCTTTTACATTTATTCTTCTCTATCTTTTTTATTTATATAACTTCCATATAAAAATTTATACCATTTAATTTCTATAAATTTGTAATAAGCAGTTAAAGCTGCCACTACAAATAAAAATGCTAATATTGTTATTAATCCAAATCCACTTAATATTAATCCTATAAAGGCTATTATCCCAATAATCCAAACTTGTACATTTGAAATTATTATAACCAAAATAGTTGATAAAAATTTCTCTTTAACAATTTTTAAAGATGTTATAATAGCTTTAATAAAATTAGTCTCTTTTTCTTGGATTAATAAATAATTAACAGGTAAAAATAATATTTTTATTATAAAACTTATTATTATTGTAATAAGTAAATTTGTAAAAGTTAATGCTAATATTTTTTCTAATGAAATTTGAGCTCCCTGAATTTTAGATAATATTAATAAAGCTACCTTATCAAATATAAATATAACAGGAATTAATCTTACAAATCCCGATATAACATTCCATATCAAACAATTTATATAAACTTTAAAACTTACATTGCTACTATTAATTGCTGCTGATCTCTCTATTTCTTCTGAATTCAAAAGGAATTTATCAAATAACACATTAATCATTACTCCAATTAGAACTCCAATTAATAATCCAATATATATTCCAGCAATTCCTATAACAAATTTTGAAATAATTTTTACTGATATCATTGCAATTAAAAAAAATATTATTTTCCAGAAAAATCCTAACTTATCTTCTAAAATTAATTTCCGACTTCCTTGAAATACGAATTTTCTCCACTGTTTATCTCTTGAATTCACCCTATCCTCTCCTTTTCTGATATATTATACTACGATTTATATACATTTTCATCTAACAAACTATTTCTTAATAATTAAGTATAATATTTAATTTTACAATGCAATCTGATAATTTATAAAATTATTATATTATTTCGTATTTTTATTTAACTCTACCAACTGTAGTATTATCTGATTTTTTATCATCTAATTCTTGGAAGGGATGAGAAGATTCTTGATATCTATAATCTTCTCCATTTTTATCTATATAGTCCTCTATAACAGTATGACTAACAACTTCATCTAGATTTTTATTAACTTTTTGTTGATATTTATGGTATTACTTGTTCCCCATCTTTCTTTTCATATTTTTTAAGTAGTTCAACATCTTTATGTAATTGAGCTATCTCTTTTGATAAACTATATTTCCAAATCTTTTTGATATTTTCATCTTTTTCTGTCATATAACAAGAATAATATAAATATGCTTCTGTATAATCATGCATTAAAAGATCTTCTAACCAAATACATCTTGGATCTTTTAAGCTTGCATATTGTGTTACATGCTCTTCTTCTACCATTCATATTTCTAAATAAAGTTTTCTTCCTATATCATTTTTATATAAAGAACTTACATTCATATAGTAGTTCATAGTTTGTTGTTCAGCTACCGTTATTATATTTATGTTTAATTTTGTTCTTAAATCAAGTATATTGAATTTTGTAAATTTTTTATAGTATCATACGTACATCTATATTGAGCAATAGTTGGACATCCGGCATTATTTCAGTATAATTTCCTACTAAAATTTTCTGATTTTACTCCTTAATCCATTTCTAATAAACCTGCATATATAATGTTCAAAATCTTCAAGAATATAAAAATATAAAGAAGCTTTAGCATTTCTATCTTTTTCACTTTTTGCTAATGCAAATGTTAAATCTACTTCTAATTATTCATAACTAATAGTTATTTCATATAATAGTCGTAAATTTCTCAGCTTCATTTGTTGTTTTTAAATTCTTCTAATAGAAGCTATTTATCTTCTTAAATTTTAATCCAAACCTCTCCGTTCATTTTAACGACTATATATTTATGGCGATTTTCAAATATAGTATTGATTTTTAAGTAAATATCGCTAATGTTCTGTAACTTATTAGACAACAATAAAAGAACAACACTCATGTTGATCTTTTAGTAAAACTACGTAAGTTATCTAAACTTTTCAAGTCTATAATGATTTTCCTCAAGTAGTTATTCAATTCCACTTTTGAATTTATATCTCTTTTTCTATAAAACTCATAATTTAAATATATTTTTTATATAAATAAATAGTGAGTACTATACTTAAATAGTACTCACTATTATAATATTCATCACTTTATTTAGGTAAATGTTGTATCATTTCCCATGAAGTATCCATGTCCCTAAATTGAGGCATAACTTCACCTTCTAATATTCTTATAGCTGTATGTGCATCATTTTTACTTCTCCATATGCCACTCATTGTACAAATTTCACCACTGTTTATAACTTCTTGATTAACCATTGTAAATTCCTCCTTAAATTAAAGTAATTTTATTATTCCTCAATTTAATTATGATTATGCTTTTACAATAGTTTATTAATTACCCAATTTTTAATATAATTATTTACCATCTTCCCATCTTTTTAATTTGAACATTGTATTTTTATATTTTTGCGTAATAGTGCATATCTCTTATTTAAATCTATTCTCAATCCCAACATATTTCTAAATATATAATCTAAATCCATATATTTCTTATATAGTATTTCTCTTTCTGATTCATTTATATTAGTAGTCCATTCTTAATTTTCTGTTGATAATAGTTAAGCTCATTGACTCCTTTAGTTATCAATTTAACTCTTTCCTCATCATAATTAAAAGCATTTTTTTCTTGCTTTAAAGTCATTATCTTAATTTTTCTAACTTCGTATATTTGTAATAATCTATTGACTTTATAATAATCTTTAATTCCAATAAATTTTATGTATTTTTTAAATTCCTTCTATTTGCCTTTTCATTATGATTATTCGCACACAGTTATATTAAATTCTTGATCCTTACATTTAAATATATCCTAATCCCTCTATACTCAATTTTAAATTTAAATTACAATCAAAAAAATATTTGTTTTTTCACTATTTTTATTTATTTAATACACCTATTTACTTTTAAATATATATTATTTAGTTTTATATATCCTTAAATTCAATATAATTAAACTTTACATAAATCAAATTATTTAACTATTATTGTATATAATTTGATACTTCAACTTCCATATAATATCATTTTTACAAGATTAATATAAATCTTAAATATATTAAAAGTGGATAAATTCTAATGAAAAAATTAGAGAATATTAATGCACATACTTTATAAGTTAGATAGTATAGTATTAAGCGCACTTGAAATTGGACTTGAAACAGCTACTTTTGTTGTTGGATACCACCTTACTTACTGATACTCCATTAGAATATGGTGTAGATTCTTTAACTTTTAATGTTGTAGAGGATATGAGTAACTATGTTCAAAAAAAAATTAACACATAAAAAAATAATAAAAAAAGCTGAAAAACTTTTTTATTATTTTAAATTATTAAAATCAACAACTGAGAAAAAATACCCTTTATTAGAAGAGGAAGATATAGTCAATAAACAAATTCTCTTAAAAAAATTAGATGATTTAATAGAAATATTAAAAGCTTCAACCAAAAAATATATTTCTGATGAAATGTCACTCGATGAATTTGATAAAAAATTAAATAATATAAATAACCTTTATAATAAATTAAGATTAGAGAATCCAATACTTAATGCAATTATTTATGGTTATCTTACACCCTCAATTCAAGCAATTATAGGTACTCCTGTTCCAGATGCTTATACATTTGTAAGTTTATTTGAAAATTTAAAGAATTCAGATTGATATAAATAGTTTTATTCAGAATAAGTAAATGGATATTTTGTAATAAAGTCTAAACAAAATATATTAAAAGAATAGCATATGATATTTTAATTAAATATAATATAACCTATTAAAAGTAAAAATAAATCTATGAATAACTTCTAGAATATAATCTTATCGTATTAAACTCATATTTTTATAGAACTATCAATCTCACTACTATATTCGCCATTAATTAATATATATTACGTTACACTAAAGGATGTGAATAAATTGATTAAATTTTTAAGTTTTATAAGTCCATTTATTATTGGAGCTTGTATATTTGCCATTTTTGATCCACTTGATAAATATGAAAAATTTCTTGAAAATAGTAAAAAAAGAGGTATTAAGCGCTATCAAAAAAAATTATATAAAAAAAACAGTAAAAGCCAATAAAAATAAATCCCTTATTATAAATTTATAGTGAAATCTTTATATTAATATTATTTCTTTAGGAAGGAGGCAAAAATGAATAAAGTTGAAATACCTTATGATAAAAATAGGCTTAAATTTTTTATATATTCCATTTTCCCAATAGCTATAATAGTATTACTAATTGATATATACTATACTTTAAATACTATAAATTTTAATATTTATTTTTCAATTTTTTTATTTTTAATTTTCTTACTTTTTATATATTATTCAATAAAAAGTATATTAGTCTTTATTAATGATAAGCCTTGTATAATATTTGATGAAGAAAAAATAACTTCGTGTTCTATATTCGGAGCATACTCTTTAGATATTAATTTATTTGAAAATTATAAATTTGTTGAATTTAATGGAATAAATTTTGTAAATATTTACCCTAAAAATTATAAAGAATTTAAAAAACAATTAGGATTCCATCTATTTCGTAGATTTATCTATTATCAAATTAAAAGTAATGGTTTTGAAGGTCCTATGATTAGTTTTTTTACATTATCAACGAATTATCAACAATCTATAGACTATTTAAATAATATATTTAAAAGGAATTAGTAAATTATTCTACAAAGAGGATAATAGTTATAATTAAATCAATAAATAAGCATATAAAGTATTCTATTAATTAATAATATTCTTAATTAAAAAGGTGGTTTGATATGAAATTTATAAGCAAAAAATCAAACATATTTTATATATTTTTAACAAGCTTTTTAACATCTATAATATTTTCAATATATATGAATATTAACGATCCAAATATAACTAAAATTATTGTAGTAGAAATTAATTTTTTTATTATTATGTTCATTCTATTACTTATTTTTATAAAGTTTTTAAAATAAAAAGAATTAGAATCTAAACAAAATAGGTTTTGATTCTTTTTACATTTAATAATATAATAAGTCATCAGAAATCATATAAATTTGCCCTAAATAGTAACTTCCGTAAATTTATATAATTGATTTCTATATTTTATTAAATTATCTATATCACCCTTACAATCTCTTGTTGTTTTATTATTAATCCAATCAACTAAATACTCTATACTTAATGCAATAGAATTGCCATTAAAATTAATATCTATAAAATCAGAACATGTGTATTAAATATCATAGTTACCAATAAGCATTATTTTTATTAGTTCTTCTGTTATATATTTTTTATTCATTTGAATACTACTTATATAATATATATTAATGTCTTCAAATCTCTAACACCTTGGAATTATCTGAATGAAAAAAATATTAGAAAATATTTTAATATAATTCTAAAAAATGTAATCTAAAATAAATTTGTATACATGATTTAAGGCATACTTTCAAAACTAAATTATTTGAAAATGGAATAGCTCATAAAACAGTACAATCAATTTTAGGTCATAGTGATATATCTACCACATTAAATATTTATACTCATGTAATGAAAGATACTAAAGACAAAGCTATGGATAAAATAGATTATTTATTTAAACTAGAGTAATAAAATTACTCTAGTTTTTTTATGTAAATTCACTTTATTATTTTAATTTATTAAAGTAAGCAGAAGAGAATTTTTTTAAGTTTTATTTTCTATTGCACAATTTATCAAAAAAATAAGAGCTAAGATTCTTCTTAACCCTTTAAATTGGCGCACCTAGCAAGATTCGAACTCGCGACCTGTGGATTCGAAGTCCATCGCTCTATCCAGCTGAGCTATAGATGCTTATGGAATTAAACAAATTTATCCACAGTTTTAGTGATTAAACTCCATTTTTTATTGTATTCTGTGGACAATTTTCAATTTTTGTGAATATTTATCTTTTATTTACAGTAAAAAGCGAATAAAAAAACAACTTACATATTATAAGTTGTTTTAATGGAGCGGGTAGTGGGAATCGAACCCACCTTTCCAGCTTGGAAGGCTGGAGTATTACCGATATACGATACCCGCATATTTATAAGATTAATTATGGTGCAGATGAAGGGAGTCGAACCCCCACGCCAAAGGCGCTAGATCCTAAGTCTAGTGCGTCTGCCAATTCCGCCACATCTGC
>NZ_KB850956.1:2341320-2568100 GCF_000371465.1 Clostridium thermobutyricum
TGGAGCGGGTAGTGGGAATCGAACCCACCTTTCCAGCTTGGAAGGCTGGAGTATTACCGATATACGATACCCGCATATTATATTTATTTTTAAATGGTCGGGGTGACAGGTCTCGAACCTGCGACCTCATGGTCCCAAACCATGCGCGCTACCATCTGCGCCACACCCCGAAATGGTGCGTCTTAAGAGATTCGAACTCCTGGCCCACGCCTTAGAAGGGCGTTGCTCTATCCAGCTGAGCTAAAGACGCGTGTGGAGCGGGTAGTGGGAATCGAACCCACCTTTCCAGCTTGGAAGGCTGGAGTATTACCGATATACGATACCCGCATATTATTCTGTTAAGTATATTGTCTTATCAATATTAAATTGATATGGAGCGGGTAGTGGGAATCGAACCCACCTTTCCAGCTTGGAAGGCTGGAGTATTACCGATATACGATACCCGCATATGTCTTTAACAATATAACTTGAAGTTGTCTGCCTTATTAATTATACAACCTTTTATTTTTTTGTCAACCTCTTTTTTAAGAAGTTAATTTAAATGGTCGGGGTGACAGGTCTCGAACCTGCGACCTCATGGTCCCAAACCATGCGCGCTACCATCTGCGCCACACCCCGTTTTCATTTCATCGCTTCGTTCCCTCAACGACAAGGACTATTCTACATTATCATTTGATAAGAGTCAATAGTTTTTTTGCATTTTTTTATATTTTTTATTTTATTTTATTCTTTATCACTTCTTAACTTTTCTTTTTAACAATTTAATCATAATATATTGTAATTAGTTATTAATTTATTAATACAACTTTTGTTTTATATTGTATATAACTTTAGTTTATTCTATATTTATTGAAAATTTTCATAAAAATAAATTATATAGCAAATTAATTAATACTAAATTCTATTATAAATGAATCTATTTTTAATTTATTTAAATAAAAGTCTCTAAATAAATAATAATTTTTTAGAGACTTTTTATCTATTATTTAATTTTTATTTTACTAATAAACTTTATTTTAATATATATAATTATTATGGGTAATTTTATTTTAGCAGGTATTCAATTTTAGCATCTATATTTCCACTATCATCTATTTCTATAAAGCCAATTGAATGACCTTTCCCTTTTGGAATAGATGTACTACCTGGATTCATTATAAGTATATCCTCTACTCTTTCTATGCCCTCTATGTGGCTATGCCCATATAAAACTATATCTGCTCCTACTTCTTTACCTTTATAGAATATATTATTTAATCCACTCTTAACTCCATATAAATCGCCATGAGTTAAAAATATTTTTTTACTATTCACATCTATAATTAATTCTTTAGGATATTCTCCTCTATAATCACAATTTCCATCTACAACATATATTTCTCCATTAAAAACCTTTTCAAATTGTTCTATATCACTAGAATTATCACCTAAATGTATTAATATATCTGCATTCTTTATTTTCTCTGCTGCTAATTGTATGTATTTATTTATACAATGTGTATCACTAACTACTCCTATTAACATCCTTTCCCTTAAAGTATATATACTTTAAGGTTATTCACCTCCTCTACCTCTTATAAAACTTTTTGTATTTCTTCTTTTAATATTTTTAAAGCTTTTCCTCTATGACTTACCTTATTTTTTTCTTCTTTAGTAGCTTCTCCAAAAGTTTTATTTATTTCTTCGTTAAAAAATAATGGATCATATCCAAATCCACCTTTTCCATTTAACTCTTTTATTATTCTTCCATTTACTGTTCCAGCAAAATCTGTAGATTTACCTAAATCATTTATTAATGTTATATGGCAAACAAATCTTGCTCCTCTATCTTTGTCTTCTACTCCTTCTAGTTCTTTTAAAAGCTTTTTATTATTTTTATCATCATTTCCATGTTCTCCTGCATATCTTGCTGAATATACTCCTGGTTCTCCATTTAAATAATCTACTTCTAATCCTGAATCATCTGCCATTACTACAAAATCTTTTTCACCTTTTTTTAATAAATATTCCTTTATTTCATTTGCTTTTTTGAATGAATTTTCTTTAAATGTCTTGCCATCTTCTTCTACTTCTATATTTATACCTTCATCTTTTAAAGATTTAATCTCTAAATTTAAATCTTCTAATATTCCTTTTATTTCTTCTATCTTTTTTTTATTATTACTAGCTAATATTAATTTTTTCATTACTACTCTCCTGTTCCTATCCATAATGCATCCATCTTTAATGCATTTTTTTGTATAGTAATCATTTGCTTTAATCCTTTTTCTCCTAGATTTAAAAGTTCATTTAGTTCTTGTCTTGTCATTGGACTTTCTTCTCCAGTTCCTTGAACTTCAACAAACTCACCATCTTCAGTTCCAATTATATTCATATCAACTTTTGCTGTTGAATCTTCTTCATAACATAGATCAATAACTTTTTCCCCATTAACTATTCCTACACTTGTTGCTGCAACAAAATTTCTTATTGGATAAACTTTAAATGGTTTTTCTTTGTGAATCTTATTTACTGCATCAACTAATGCTATAAAAGCTCCTGAAATTGAAGTAGTTCTTGTTCCTCCATCTGCTTGTATTACATCACAGTCAACCCATAATGTTTTTTCTCCTAGAGCTTTTAAATCTACTACTGATCTTAAAGCTCTTCCTATAAGTCTTTGTATTTCCATTGTTCTTCCATCTACTTTAAGTCTTGCAATATCTCTTACTTTTCTTACTCCTGTAGATCTTGGAAGCATATTATATTCTGCTGTTATCCATCCTTCACCTTTTCCTTTTAAAAATGGTGGAACTTTATCTTCTATTGATACATTACATAATACCTTTGTATCTCCAACTTCTATATATACAGAACCTTCAGCATACTTAGTGTATCCTCTAGTTACTTTTACATTTCTTATTTGCTCATTTTTTCTTCCATCAATTCGCACTAAATTCACCATCCTAATCTATATCTTTTATTATTTTCTGCCTAATATCTTATATGATATCACTTCTACAAAAGATTATGTATATATCTCCTATAATTTAACACTAATTATTTTTTAAATTAATTCACATTTTGAAATTTTATTTCATATTATTAATATGAGAATTATATACGAGGTGAAATGTTTTGAAATATATAGGACCATTTTTTAGAATGAATAGTCTATCCCAAGAAGAAATCTGTGGACAGCTTTTTCATTTTTCTAAAGAATCAATAAAAAGTCTTGTTTTAAATTCTAGATGTGGATGTATATCTCCTCTTAGAAACTCAAAAAAAGATTCTTCTTTAGAAAAATTAGGCATACAAAAGTATTCTCCACTTTTATGTATCTATAAAAAAGCTTCACCAGTTTTTATACACAATAAAGCTTCTCAAGGATTTGATTCTTCTTCTTTTAAAAGAGAAATAAATCCTTCAACTAATGCTTTAATGACTATGTCAGTATTAGAGCTTTCAGATTATTATTCAAGATTTAATGATGACTCAAATGAGAAAGCTTTAGATAAATTCTTTAAAAACATATCTAAAGAACAATTAGAATTCTATTATAACAATCTTAGAAATAATGAAGGTATTTTTGTTACGAAAAAAAATATTTTTTCAGCTAGTAATAAAGATGCAAATTTAATAGATAAAGATAGAAAATTTGTTTTTAGTGACCAAGCATTTATGATGACTGCTTATTATATGCATTCATTGGTTACTTCAGATGATGAAACTAAAAAAGATTACGAAAACTTTTCAAATCAAATATTGCAAATGTTTATTGACTATAAGGATGCTTTATATGATTTATCATTTGATGAAGGTTGTAAAACTTTAATAGCTTTTAATATTTTCTTTTCATACTCTAATAATCAAACTATAATTCCTTTAATAACTGATTTATGTGAGTTTTTAACAAATAAGTTTAATGAAAAAGATTATTATGTTAATTCATTTGATTCTTGCTGTATTTTTGCAATTAATTTAATGTATTCCTATGAACATACTGGATTATTTATGTTTAAAGAAAAATGTGATGAAATAATGGAAAAACTTATATCTCTTTATAATGAAGAAGAAAATATAATCCAAAAGCTTACTGACAAAAAAGAAATAAAATATTCTTCTTTTGATATAACATTTTATTTCTTAGCTATTGTTTTATATTCAACTAAAACTGCCAAGTCAAAAGAATATAAAAATATGATTTCAAACATTTATAAAAAATATATATTAAACTCTGGAATTATAACTAGTTGGCCAAAAGCTCCAACTTTAGATGACAAAGAGCGATATAAGAAATTTACAACTCTTTCTAAGGATATGCTAGATGAAACATTTTTCTCTATGCCAAACTTAACTAGCCCTGAGGAAAATGGAATTGCTTCTATCATTTTAAAAGGAATCACTTACTCTCCTAAAAAAGATAAATTTGAAACACCTAAAAAAACATTTGATAGTAGCAAAAATATGTTTATATTATTCTTATTCTTATTTATGTTAAAAGATAATTTCTATGATTGTTTATCTTTAAATGAAGAAGAAAGCCAAGTATCAAGTGAACCTGTCACTGATGAAGATGAAACTGAATACGTTAATGCTGAAATAGTTACTGAAACTATTCCTAATTAAAAAAACCCACAGTTTTTTCTGTGGGCTTTTTTTTATTTATTTTTTAATTTCGTAAATTGAATATTGCCATAATAGTCAAAGTTGATTTCTTTTACTTTATTTGATATAGCTACATTTTTATTTTCGAAGAATAAAGGTAATATCCTGTAATTCGAAAATAAAGTATTTTCTAACTCTCTAAACTCTGAATTATTTTTGCTATTTTCTTTATCGAATAATTTTTTTTCATTATCATTATACCAATATTCTAAATCACAAAATGTTTTTTCTCTATTATTTGCTGATAAATCTATATCTATTAAAGTTATATCATATCTATCTCTCAAAGCTATATTTTTATATTCATCTTCATTTACTAACGTATATCTTAATGATGTTTTAGTATTATTTTTAAACCATTCTCCTATATATGCACATAAACTTCTATTTTCTTGAGTATCTAATGCTAATAAAGTAACTATTTTAGGTAATTCTTTATTTATCTTTGCGGTTTGAACTTTTCTCTCTTGTATACTATTTAAATTCTTTTTATCTTCTAAAAAGTAACTATATTCTGCTACTTCAATATAATGCTCATTTTCTTTATGATAAGTTTCTATAACATTATTTAAAGTCTTATAAACTGCTTTTCTTGATTCAAAGTCTAATCCTTTATCATTTGAATTTAAATATATATATTTTCCTTTATTAGCATTAAAGGTTTTTAATCTTCCTTCTGCTTCTAACCTATTTAACTGCTTAGATGGTGGATTAACAACAACATCAACTTCTCCTGTTTCAAACTTTGCCATTGAAACCTCTTCACTCATATTCCTTATAACATTAATTTCTTGTGGAATATTCTCATTTAAATAATTTACTCTTTTTAATATTATCTCTTCATCTGAAACAGTATCTATTACATAATCTCCTGAATAAACTATATTATCATGATATGATTTTATATCTTTCCACATATCTAAGTTTTTTCTTAATTTATAAACAGGATTTGTAAGTTTCTCTAAAAAATCTTTATCTTTAGAATTCAATCTAATTATTATAGAGTTGTCTCCTTCAATTAAAGCAAGTTTACTATTATCATTTCCATTAGACTCTCTAAATTCTCTTGCTCCATATATATTTAAAATAGGTTCTATATTTTTTTCTTCTTCTGTTATTAATAACTCCTTAAAAAAATCTATTATTTGAACTGGGAGTATTTGAGTACCATCGCTCCATTTAATATCATCTTTAAGAATAAATTCATACTCAATATTATCATCTTTTATTTTAACTTCTTGTGAAAGTTCATTTTCTATTTTTCCATCACTATTTTTACTTACTAATGATTTACTTGTGGCTGTTATAATATCTTTCTCTCTCATAGAAAGATTTGTAACATCTCTTAAATCATTATTTATATTGCCTAAAGCATATGTAAATGCACTTACTTCTTTTGTATCTTGCTCTTGATATACATCTATAAAACTTAACAAAACTAGTCCTAATATTGTTGACCCTAAAACTGTTAATATTATCTTTTTTATCATAATATCTCCTCACTCTTCTTAATTATTATGATTATTAACATTTTTCTAAAATTGTAAACATATAGGTGAATAATATAGATTTATTTTGTTAAAGTTATATAATATTTATGATATAATTAATTATCACATAGGGGAGGTCTAGCGATGACTTTTTTAGTAGTCACAATTGCAATTATAGGTATAGTGTTTATGCTAACATTTATGTTTATTGGCATTTGGCTTTTCATAGTTGCATTAAAATCATACAATCAATTAAGATATAAAAATTATATACTTGAAAAGATAAATCAAAAATTAAGCATAATTGCTAATTCAAAAAAACATAGAGAAGAAAATGATTTTGTAGAAGATGTATCAGAACTTTTAGATATTTCAGAATTTGAAAACATTCAAGATTTTGAAAAAAGAGAGCCACGTTAATTAAACGTAGCTCTCTTTTATTTATCTAACAGCACTTAATATAAAAAATACTGAAGAAAAACTTATTCCTAAGCAAATAAGTGGATATATATATTTTTTAGTTCCAAGTTCCTCTAGCCAAAATTTTATTGCCCATAATCCCATAGTTATTCCTAGACATACTTGTAATGTAAAGTAGGTAGTAAACATATCTCCTAAGTATATAAATTGATATGAAGTTAAAAATGTGCATATTATTACTACTCCTGATGCTATACTCATAGCAATTCCTAATGCATTAACTAATTTCTTCATTCTTCAATCTCCTAAATCATGTTTTCAAATTCTTCTTCTGAAATAGTTTTTACTCCTAATTCCTCTGCTTTAGTTAATTTTGAACCTGCTTCTGCTCCATAAACAACAAAATCTGTTTTCTTGCTTACGCTTCCAGCAACCTTTGCTCCTAATGACTCTAATTTTTCTTTTATTTCTTTTCTTGAATATTTCTCCATAGTACCTGTAACTACTACAGTCTTTCCGGAGAATGCACTTTCTGTTATTTCTTTCTCTTCAAAATGAGGATTTACACCAAGTGCTAAAAGCTCATCAATTGTTTGAATTACTTTTTCTTCTTTAAAGAAGTCCATAACATTTTGTGCTACTATATCTCCTATATCAGGTACAAGAACTAAATCTTCAAATTTAGCATTTTTTAATCCCTCTATTGATTTAAATGTATTTACTAAATCCCTTGCTGTTTTAGCTCCTACATTTTGTATTCCTAAAGCATATATAAATGCTTCTAATGAACAATCTTTACTATTTTCTATTGCATCTAAAAGATTTTGTGCTTTTTTAGGACCAAACTTTTCTAATCCTATTAAATCTTCTTTATTTAATTTATAAAGGTCACATATTGATTTTATATCTAACTTTTCAAATAATTGTTCTGCTGTTCTTTCTGAAAAGCCTGCTATATTCATTGCTTCTCTTGAACCATAGTGAACTATTGTTTTAACCATTTGAGGTTTACAAGATAATGTATTTTCACAGAAATAATGTGCTCCGATTAAACTTAAATGGCTTCCACAAGCTGGACAAGTTTCAGGTGGTAATATTTCCTTTGATCCATCTATACTCTCTTGAACTGTCCCCATTATTTCAGGAATAACATCATTAGATCTTCTTACAAATACTTTTGAACCAATTCTTACTCCTTTTTTCTTTATGTCATCCATATTATTAAGAGTAGCTCTCTTTACAGTAACTCCTGCAAGTTCTACTGGTTCTAATATTGCAGTAGGTGAAACTCTACCACTTCTTCCAACATTCCATTCAACATCTAATAACTCTGTAGTTGCTTCTTGTGCTTCAAATTTATATGCAATTGCCCATTTAGGAAATTTTACTGTATATCCTAAAAGTTCTCTTGTTCTCATATCATCAATTGCTATTACAAGACCATCAATATCATAGTTTAAAGAAAATCTTATATTTTTTATATAATCAATTTCTTTTTGAATATCTTCAATTTTTGAACATTCAACAACATAATCATCCATTGGAAATCCTTTTTCTCTTATAAAATCTAACATTTCAACATAAGTTTTAAAAGGTTCACCTTCTTTGTAGCCTATATCATAAAAGAATGCTGAAAGATTTCTTCTAGCAGTTTCTTTAACATTAAGATTTCTTAATGCTCCTGCTGCCCCATTTCTAAGATTTTTCAATGGAGTAGTCGCTGTTTCATTATACTTTTCAAAAGCTTCTGTTGTCATAACAGCTTCACCATGGATTTCAAAAACATCATTTGAATTTATTTTTAATGGAATACTTTTTATAGTTTTAACTTGAGCTGTTACATTTTCTCCAACTGCTCCTGTTCCTCTTGTTGCTCCTATTTCTAATATTCCTTCTTCATTATAAGTAAGATTTACTGTAAGTCCATCAAATTTCTTAGTAACTATATATTTTAAATCGGGTAAATCTTCTCCTTTAGCTCTCATTTCATTTACGAATTTTAAATTTCTATTATGCCATTCTACTATACCTTCAATGCTTTGTGCTTTATCTAAACTCCAAAGTTTAGCTTTGTGAGTATATTTTGAAAATCCTTCTAAGATTGTATCTCCTACTCTCACTGTTGGAGAATATGGTAAAACTATTCCTAGCTCTTTTTCAAGACTTACTAATTCATCATATTTTAAATCATATTCTTTATCACTAACAGTTGGATTATCTAAGGAATAGTATTCATATGCATATCTATTTAACTCTTCTACTAGAGCTTCCATTAATTCTCTTTTATCCAAAGCTAATTACCTCCACTTTATAATCCTATAAATTTATTATACATTTTTATATTATTATTTATAAGAATATTTTTATTAAATTAATTCTAATTTAGCCATTGATAACATTAAATTCTTAACCCCTTGTTTATCAAATGCTATAGTAAGTTTTTTATCTCCATTAGATTCAGATACTGAAACTACAGTTCCAGTTCCAAACTTTTCATGTCTAACTTTTTTACCCAATGAAATATTATTAGCATTTGCTAAATTTCCTTTATTATTAGAATTTGAAGTGCTATATGAAATACTTGTTTTTCTTCCAATAGTATTTTGATTTCTTCCCATTATTTGATTTCTTAAACTATGTGGATTTGAATTTAATTTTGTAGGCGAATTATAATAATTTTCCCCTGTACTTCCACCAGTTATACTTCTTCCATTAACAAATTCTTTTAAATCAAATCTTATTTCGTTTATAAAATCTGATTGACTATATGAAGTTATTCTACCAAAAAGAAGTCTTTTTTCAGCTGAAGTCATATAAAGAACTTCTTTTGCTCTTGTTATTCCAACATAACAAAGTCTTCTTGATTCTTCCATTTGGCTTGGATCATTTATATCACTTGCACTTGGGAATAATCCATTTTCCATTCCAACCATAAATACATATGGAAATTCTAATCCCTTTGCACTATGAAGAGTCATTAAAACAACACTATCTGCTTCTTCATCAGCTTTATCTGCATCTTGAACAAGTGCCACTTGCTCTAAGTAATCTGCAAGTGTATTATTTTCTGGATTACTCTTTTCAAAATCAACAGCATCTGATACAAGTTCTTTAAGGTTTTCTATTCTACTCTTATCTTCTATTTCATTTGATTTTTCTAATTCTGCTAAATATCCACTTTCCTTTAATATGTTTTCTATTAACATTGAAGGTGGCATAGTTTCTGCAAGAATCATAAAATTATCCATAAGACTAGTAAACTTTTCAATTGAAGTACAATTTCTAGCTGTTAAAGTACTAATTGTTCTAACTTCACTTAATGCATCCCAAAGATTTAATCCAAACTCCTCAGCAAAAGTTTGCACTTTATCAATTGTTGCTGCTCCTATACTTCTCTTTGGAACATTTATTATTCTCTTTATACTTACATCATCTTGAGGGTTAACTAATACTTTTAAATATGCAAGCATATCCTTAATTTCTTTTCTGTCATAGAATTTAGTTCCCCCAATAATTTTATATGGTATTCCTCTTCTTCTAAAACATTCCTCAAATGTACGTGATTGAGCATTTGTTCTGTAAAGTACTGCAAAATCTCTATAATTTGCATTTTCTTCTTTTGAAATAATATCCTTTATTTCTCTAGCAGCAAAATCTCCTTCTTCTTTATCTGAAAAAGCTCTATATATTTTTATTTTACTTCCTGACTCTTGCTCTGTTCTTAATGCTTTATCTTTTCTTCTAGAGTTATTAACTATAACCTCATTTGCAGCATGTAAAATATTTCCTTTTGAACGATAATTTTGTTCAAGTTTTATAACTTTACAATCTGGATAGTCTTTTTCAAAATCAAGTATATTTTGAATATCTGCACCTCTCCATTGGTAAATACATTGGTCATCATCTCCAACAACACAAATATTCTTATATTTCTTAGCTAACATTTTAACTAATTCATATTGAGCACCATTTGTATCTTGGTACTCATCTACCATAATATATTGGAATTTATTTTGATAAAACTCTAATGTTTCTTCACTTGTTTTAAATAATTCAACTGTTTTAAATATTAAATCATCAAAATCTAAAGAATTATTTTCTTTTAATCTCTTTTGATACATTTGATAAATATCTGCTATTTTCTTTTCTCTAAAATTTTGTTCATGTTCTCTCATAAAGCTTGCAGGTGTTTGCATAGTATCTTTTGCTCTTCCTATTTTACCCATAACCTCTTGAAGTGTTATATCTTTTTCATTTATATTAAGTGCCTTCATACATTCTTTTAAAAGAACTTTTTGATCTGATGTATCATAAATAGTAAAACTTGATTTATAACCTAATTTTTCTATATCTCTTCTTAATATACGAACACAAGTTGAGTGGAAAGTTGATATCCACATTGAATCTGCTTTTTCTCCAATTATTGAACGTACTCTATCTCTCATTTCTTTTGCTGCTTTATTTGTAAATGTAATAGCTAATATCTTCCATGGGAATATTCCTAAATCATCTATCATATGTGCCATTCTATAAGTTAAAACTCTAGTTTTTCCTGAACCCGCTCCTGCAAGAATAAGTACTTGCCCTTCTACTGTACTCGCTCCCTCATATTGCTCTTTATTTAAAAGTGATTTTAAATCCAAATTTAAATCCTCCCTTCAAGGTATCTCTTATAATTAAGAAAGGTAAAAGCCCAGGATAACCTCCTAGACTCATACTAAATAATTTTTTATTATATAAACCTATAATTAATTACAAGCTTTATTTTTCTTATTTTAAAGTATAGCATATTTACTATCTAATACAAACATACATTCTAATAAATATTTACGTTTTTAAAATATTCAACACCAAAATCAACACATTCTCTTGCAGAAAATAATTTTATATTTGAAAGTCCTATTTTATCTTTTACTACATTATATTTTTCTTCAAAGTCTTCACCTGCAAACATAAATAATTCTGTTTTAAATTCAATATCTTCATAAGACTTAAATACTCTTTCTCCATTTTCAATTATTGGAGAAGCATTTATTGTTTTTTTCGCATTTCCTGCTCTATATTCACTTAAATGGAACATAGTATTTACGTCATAATCTACTCCTAATAATAAAATCTTAAAATCTAAATCATACATTTTTCTAAGTGGACTTCCTTCTCCTAAAGAATTCTCTAATGTATGTTCTTTTGTTATTTCTTCTGCTTCTTTTCCCCATGAAGTAAAGGAAACAGTTGGATGATAACTTCTTAAAACATCTAATCTTGTTCTAAAGTTTTCAGCTATTAATCCCATACCATATGTTTTTGTATTTTCTCTATCAAATGCAGGCATTTCTGCTCTTATCTTTTCAAACCATTCTTTTGGTACAGGAGGATTTCCCCAAAATATTGGATCACAAATGTCCCCACTATGAGCTGGCATAGAAATAGTTCCTTCTTTTGTTATAACTTCCATTAATGCTTCTACAACTGTTCTTTCCCCACCGCAAACAAATCCAAAAGAGCTTAATTTTGAATGAACAAGTATTTTATCTCCTGCTTTTAAACCTATTCTTTTAAATTCTTTTACTAAAAATGACTTTGTAACTACATCATTACTCTTATTAATTATCTCTTCTAATCTACTCATAATTTGTTACCTACTTTACTATAATATTAAATTCCTTTAAAAGTCCTAAAACCTCTGGCATAGAAAATTTTGCTTTCTTTATTTTATTTCTTTCTGGATTAATTGTATAATCTATTGCTTCTGAAAAGTCCGCCTTTGTTAAATTAGTATTTTCAAAAATTGATTCCTCTAAAGATGATTTAGTAAATTGTGCTTCTCTTAAATCACAATTCATAAAATCTGAACCTGCAACATTACAGCTTATAAATTTTGTTTTTGGAATTTTAAGACCAGTAAAATTACAACTTTGAACTAAAGAATTTTTAAATTCAAAATCTAATATAAAAGTATCGCATTTAGTAAAATCTACTCCAACTATTTTACAATCATTAAATAAGACTCCTCTAAGCTTTGAATTATCTAATTTAGAAAGTGTAAAATTACATTCTTTAAAAGTACATCCATCAAAAGTTGCTTCTATAAAAATCGCTCCTGTAAAATCACATCTATTAAAAGTGCAATTTTCAAAAACTAAATCACTAAATTCGTTATTTCTGCCTTCTATTTTATTAAAAACTTCACCATTATACTCTAATTCATTAAAATTACTTTCCATAAACTAACCCACTCTCTTTTTATTATTTTATCCTATTATTTTACCTCTTACTCTCATTTTTTTCCACATTTATTATTATAAATTGCTCTATTTTATAATTAGATATATAATTTATAAAAACATATAGAAAGGTCGTAATATAATGGACTATTATAAAGCTTTTGAAAAATGTAATCTTTGTATACGAAGATGTAATATAGATAGAACAAAAGGAAAAATTGGAGCTTGTAACTCTTCTGATAAAATAACTGCTGCTCGAGCTGAATTGCATTTTTGGGAAGAACCTCCTATTTCTTTAGAAACAGGTTCTGGAACAGTTTTCTTTTCTAATTGCAATTTAAAATGTGTTTTTTGTCAAAACTATGAAATAAGTCAAGAACATAAAGGAATTGAAATAACCACAGATAGACTTTCTGAAATATTTTTAGAACTTCAAGACAAAGGAGCTAATAATATAAATCTTGTTACTCCTACTCACTATGTTCCTAAAATAATAGAAGCAATAAAAAAAGCTAAAGCTAATGGTTTAACTCTTCCAATACTTTATAATACAAATGGATATGATTCTTTAGAAACAATAAAAATGTTAAATGGACTTATAGATGTTTATCTTCCTGACTTTAAATATTTTGATGATAAATATGCTATAAAATATTCAAATGCTAAAGGTTATAAAGATAATGTAATTGAAATTTTAAAAGAAATGTTCAAGCAAGTTGGAAAAAATAAATTTGATTCTAATGGAAGAATGATTAAAGGAATTATAGTAAGACATCTCATGCTTCCTGGACTTCTTTTTGATTCAAAAAAAGTAATTGACTGTATATACTCTACATTTGGTGATAATGTTTATATAAGTATTATGAATCAATATACTCCAATGTTTAAAGCTTTAGAATATAAAGAAATTTCTAAGCCTTTAAATCCTAAAATGTATGATTCATTAATTAGTTATGCTGCTGAACTGGGAATTACAAATGCTTTTATTCAAGATAGTGGTTCAAGTACAACTGATTTTGTACCTGATTTTAATTTTCAAGGTCTAAAAAAATAATGTTTTTATGTATCTTTTTATCAATTTATTTATATACTAAATTCTGAGGTGATAAATATGACAGAATTTAAACTTAAACCATTAAAATTTGCTTATGATGCATTAGAACCTGTAATAGATAAGGCAACAGTTACTATTCATCATGATAAACATCAACAAACTTATACTGATAATTTAAATAATGCTTTAAAGGATTATACTGGTCCTTTAAAAAATGCTA
The DNA here is from genome assembly GCF_000371465.1 of Clostridium thermobutyricum. Lineage (NCBI taxonomy): Bacteria > Bacillati > Bacillota > Clostridia > Eubacteriales > Clostridiaceae > Clostridium > Clostridium thermobutyricum. The sequence goes on from NZ_KB850956.1 coordinate 2,355,376, forward strand.
GTTTAGTTGATATTTTAAAAAACTTAGACGAACTTCCAGAAGATAAAAGACTTCCTGTTATTAATAATGGTGGTGGAGTTTTTAATCATGAATTTTATTGGGATGGACTTAATAAACCAAATAGTACTTCTCCACACGGAAATGTTTTAGAAGCAATAAATAAACGTTTTGGTTCTTTTGAAAACTTTAAAACTGAATTTACTAAAGCTGGAACAAGTCAATTTGGTTCAGGATGGGCTTGGTTAATACTTGATGAACAAAATGAACTTCAAGTAATTAATACACCAAATCAAATTTGTCCTATATCAGAAAATAATATCCCTCTTCTTACTATGGATGTTTGGGAACATGCTTATTATTTAAAATATCAAAATAAAAGACCTGAATATATAAATAATTACTATGAAATTATTGATTGGAATGTAGTTGAAGATAGATTTAATTCAGCTAAAAATTGTTAGTTAATTTAATAAATAATGTACAATTATGACTCTTAAAAGTGAAATATGCTATTTTTATTAGCTTATTCACCTTTAAGAGTCTTTTTAAATGCCTTTTTTCTCTAGATTTTTTTGTTATATTGGATTAAAATTAAAGGTAATTGTGTATTATATAAACATAAATTTTAACAGGAGGTGTAAGCTTTTATGTCAAATGAAAATATTTCATCTAACTTCATTAGAAATATTATTAAAGAAGACTTAGAAACAGGAAAGCACGATAGTATAATAACAAGATTTCCACCAGAGCCAAACGGATACTTACACATTGGTCATGCGAAATCTATACTTTTAAACTTCGGATTATCAGAAGAGTTTAAAGGTAGAACAAATCTTAGATTTGATGATACAAATCCAACTAAAGAGGATACTGAATACGTTCAGTCTATAGAAGAGGATGTTAAATGGCTTGGCTGTCAGTGGAATGAGCTTCACTTTGCATCAAATTATTTTGATACAATGTATGAAAAAGCTCTACTATTAATAAAAAAAGGCTTAGCATACGTTTGTGATTTAACTCCAGATGAAATTAAAGAATATAGAGGAAGTTTAACAGCTCCTGGTAAGGAAAGTCCTTATAGAAATAGAACTGTTGAAGAAAACCTTGAATTATTCGAAAAAATGAAAAATGGTGAATTTAAAGATGGAGAAAAAGTTCTTAGAGCTAAAATAGATATGGCTTCTCCAAATCTTAATATGAGAGATCCTATAATCTATAGAATTGCTCATTCAACACACCATAATACTGGAGATAAATGGTGCATCTATCCAATGTATGATTTTGCTCATCCATTAGAAGATGCAATTGAACATATAACTCATTCAATTTGTACTCTTGAGTTTGCAGACCACAGACCTCTGTATGATTGGTTTGTTCGTGAATGTGAAATGGAAGCTACTCCAAGACAAATAGAATTTGCTAGACTTAACATGACTAATACAGTTATGAGTAAAAGAAAGCTTAAACAATTAGTTGATGAAGGTGTAGTTGATGGTTGGGATGATCCAAGAATGCCAACTATATCAGGTCTTAGAAGAAGAGGATATACTCCAGAAGCTATTAGAAACTTCTGCTCTGCTATAGGAGTTGCAAAATCAAACTCTACTGTAGATTCTCAAATGCTTGATTACTTCTTAAGAGAAGATCTTCAACCAAAAGTTCCTACAGCTATGGCAGTAATTAATCCATTAAAAGTAGTTATAACAAACTACCCAGAAGGTCAAAGTGAAACACTTTCCCTAGATATTCATCCTAAAGATGAATCATTTGGTAAGAGAGAAATAACTTTCTCAAGAGAAATCTATGTTGAAAGAGATGACTTCATGGAAGTTCCAGCTAAAAAATATTTTAGATTATTCCCTGGTAACGAAGTTAGACTTAGAGGAGCTTACTTCATTAAATGTAATGAAATTATAAAAGATGAAAATGGAGAAGTTATTGAACTTAACTGTACTTATGATCCAGAAACTAAGAGTGGTTCAGGATTTACAGGAAGAAAAGTTAAAGGAACAATTCACTGGGTTGATGCAAATTCTTCAATTCCAGCAGAATTTAGATTATATGAACCTTTAATTTTAGATGATGCTCCTGAAAATGAAGGAAAACATTTCTTAGAACAAATAAATCCACACTCAATGGAAGTTTTCCAAGGATTTATAGAACCAAATGCAGTACCTGGTCTTAAGCCACTAGATAAACTACAATTAGTTAGAAATGGTTTCTTCTCAATAGATACTAAAAATACTACTGATGAAAAATTAGTATTTAATAGAATCGTTCCATTAAAATCATCATTTAAATTACAAAAATAATCCACAAATTTTGTAACTAATACTCCATAATAAATTTTTATTGTGGAGTATTTTTAATCTTTGATAAACAAATAAATTTATTAATATATTTTACTAAAGATAAATAAAAAGGAGTTTTTTTTTTGAGCTGTGATAATACTGTTGAATGTCCATGTAAGAATTTAAAATGTGAAAATAGAGGTATATGTTGTAAATGTGTTGCAAGACACTCTAATACTGATGTTCTTCCTGCTTGCTTAAGACATATTTCAAATATTCCCTTAAATAAATAAAAAATTTAATGCCACCTTATTAATAAGGTGGCTTCAATTATTTTTTAGGTTCCTTTGTAAGATCTTCAATTTTTGAAAGATTATTTTCTTTTTGGTTCAATTCATTTAATTTTGTATTATATGTATTTGTATCTTTATTAATGTTATTTCCAACTTGTACTTTGCTAACAATGCTAAGTCCATCAAAAAGTTTATTCCATTCAAAAATACCAAATGCTATTACTCCTATAACTACTAAACAACTAATTACCAAAATTATAGCTTGTTTTTTCATACTAATATCCTTTCAAAATTTTATTCTTATCTAAATTTTACCCTATAGAATCAAATAATAAATTTCTATATACTTAAAATTTTATTTCAATAAATAATTATTTTTACATATAAAAAATGACTTTTCAAAATTTGAAAAGTCATTTTTGTTTAAATAATAAAATTAATTTATATTACTCTAATTATAAGTTCATAAATTTTTGGAATCTTTCTCTAACTACATCTTCACCTAAAATTTGCATTATTGTATAAAGATCTGGTGTGTTAGCTCTGTGAGTTATTGCTGCTCTAACTGCTCCTGCAACATCTGATACCATTCCTTTGAATTTTTCTGGTTCTGCTTTAAATTCTTTTCTATTTGTAGCATAACCAAGTTCTATTGCTAATGCTTTTAAGTGTTCAAACCAAGCTTCTTGACTTTCTAAATTATGATTATAAGCTTTTGAATAGCTTTCTATAACTTCTTTAGCTGCTTCTAATGTTAAAGTTTTTGGTAACTCTATATCTTCTTTTCCTTCTTTATCAAACTCTTCGTCAAAGAAGTAGAATATTTTAGCTTTAACTTCATTCCATTTACCAAAGTCTTTTCTTGGTTTTGGTCCTTCTTTATCTATGTTAAATACTTCTTTCATCATATCTTCTTTAGCTGTTACTAAAGCGTACATTTCTGGGTCAAATTCTTTAGCCCATTCTGTATATCTTGAATAAACTTCATCAGCTTTCATTTTACAAATTAAGTTTTTACTTACGTCATGTAACTTAACTATATCAAAAAGTGCTCCTGATTTACTCATTTTTTCTAATGATACTTTAAACTCATGATAATCTACATCTGGATTTTCTGCTCTCCACTCTTCAAAGCTTGAATTGATTATGTTTAATAGATATTCTATAACACAAACTTGTGGATATCCTTCTTCTCTATAGTAGCTTACTGCACTTTCAGGGTCTTTTCTTTTTGAAAGTTTTCTTTTTGAACCATTTTCTGATTTCATTATAGTAGGAACATGAGCATAGTTTGGTCTCTTAAATCCTAAAACATCAAATAATTGAAGGTGAATTGGTAATGATGAAAGCCATTCTTCTCCTCTTATTACATCTGTTGTGTGCATTAAAGCATCATCTATAGCATGAGCAAAATGATAAGTTGGAAGTCCATCTGATTTTATTAAAACTATGTCTTGAACATTTTCAGGTAATGATAATTCACCTTTTATTAAATCAACTATTTCTACTCTATTTTCTTCTTTTCCTGGTGATTTTAATCTTAAAATATACTCTTCTCCAGCTTCAATTTTCTTTATAGCTTCTTCATCTGAAAGATTTCTATAAACTGCATATTTTCCATAGTAACCTGGAGTAATTTTTTCTGCCATTTGTTTTTCTCTTATTTCATTTAATTCTTCAGCAGTACAGAAACATGGGTATGCAAGACCTTTTAATATTAAATCTTTTGCAAAAGTATGATATATTTCTTTTCTTAAGCTTTGTCTATATGGTCCATAAGCCCCTTTTGACTCTTCTTCTCCTATCATACCTTCATCAAATTCCATACCAAAATTGTACATAGTTTGAATAGTATCTTCTATTGCACCTTTTACTTCCCTTTTTTGGTCAGTATCTTCTATTCTTAAATAGAAAATTCCTTCACTTTGATGTGCTAATCTTTCATTTATTAAAGCTGCATATACTCCTCCAATATGTTGGAAACCAGTTGGACTTGGAGCATATCTTACAACATGTGCTCCTTCTTTTAAATCTCTTGGCTTATAAGTATTGATGTATTCTTCTACTGTCTTATCCACATTTGGAAATATTAAATTTGCTAATCTTTCTTTCATCTTTAACACCTTTCTTTATATATTATGGGATTAATTATACCCTATTTTTTAGAAATTATTAAAATAAAAAAAGCCCTGTCATCCATATTTAGGACGAAAAGACTAACTTCACGCGGTACCACCTAATTTAGCTAAATTTTTAGCTCTCTTAATATCTCTATAAGGTGAGATTCTACCTAAGATTTACTACTTATAAAATAATTTCAATCTTATACTCCAAAGCTTCTTTCTATGATCTTAAATATTCTTCTCTCAGCAAATGAAGAACTCTCTTTAAAATAAGTTGTCATATACTCTTCTTTTTCATTGCATTTTAATATTAATTTATCTTAGGTAATTATACATCATTAATAATACTATTGTAAATACAGATTTAGTTCTGTTTAAAATAGCTATATAGACAAAAAAGATATTAAATTATTTAATTTAATATCTTTTTTATCATTTAAAATTCAAATAATAAAGCACAACCCTTGGGGCCAGGTTGTGCTAGCAATAAGCAATAAATAAAAAGGGGGCTATATATCCTTTTATTTATCCTCGGATACTATTATATGTTAACAAATTTACATTTGCAATATGTTAACTTATTTATTATTAATTTGCGAAATTTACTTTGATAATTTTTGTTATTTATATTTTTAAACCTTCTTAATATTTACATTTTATTAACAATTGCTAGAATTTTTTAAGATGTTCTATTTCTTCATCTGTTAATTCTCTATACTCTCCTTCTTCTAAATCTCTATCTAAAGGAAGCCCTCCAAATTCTATTCTTTGAAGATAAACAACCTTTTTATCTCTAGCTTCAAACATTCTCTTAACTTGATGGAATTTTCCTTCTTGAATAGTTACATTAATTTCTGAACCTTCATCAGTAGCTGATAAAATTTCAAGCTTTGCTTCTTTACATACATAACCATCATCTAAAGTTATTCCTTCTTTAAAAGCTTTAACATCTTCTTCTGTAACCTTTTTATCTATCTTGGCAAAATATACTTTATCAACATGCCATTTAGGAGATATAAGTCTATGATTTAACTCTCCATCATTTGTTAAAAGTAATAATCCTACTGTATCTTTATCTAATCTTCCAACAGGGAATGGCTCAAATGCTTGATAATCTACATGTAAAAGATCAATTACTGTCATATCTCTATTATCATATGTAGCTGAAATAACTCCATCTGGCTTATTCATCATTAAATAAATATATTCTCTATAATATAATTCTTCTCCATTAACTTTTATAATTGAAGTATCTGGATCAATTTTCATATTACTATCTTTAACTATTTCACCATCTACTTCAACAAACCCCTTTTTTACAAGTGATTTAACTTCTTTTCTACTTCCATACCCTAAATTAGAAATAATTTTATCTAATCTTTCCATTTTAGCACCTCCGTACTTTTTCTCAGTTCATTTTAACCTAAAAGAATTATAGTATCAACTTAATTAAATAAATAAGCTATGTAAAAAACATATATGATAATTTTCTTACATAGCTTTAATAATTATACTTTAAACTCTCTATAATATTTTAAAACCTTTGGAACATAATTTTGAGTTTCCTTAGGCATTTTATAAATGTCAGAAGGTGTTTTTACACCTCTTCTTTGTACTGTTCCATCTCCTGCATTATATCCCATAAGTGCCATTTCAACATTTCCATTATATCTTTTTAAATGCTTTCTAAGCTGTGAAACTCCACCTCTAATATTTTGATCTATATTATAAGGGTCTGTAACACCTTCTTCTTTAGCTGTTACAGGCATAAGCTGCATAACTCCCATTGCTCCTACACTTGAGGTACATTTAGGATTAAAATTAGATTCTGCTTTTATTACTGCAAGAACTAAATTTTTATCTACTCCATACGTTTTTGAATATTTATCAACAGATTTATATATTTCTTTTTTTACATCTGTCATATTACTATAATCAACTTTATTAGTATTTTCAACTTTTGTAGTTTCTTTATTGTTAGAGCTTGTCTCTAACTTTGAATTCCAATATTTATTATTATATGATTCCTTATTATTTAAAACTAATTTTAAATTTTCTAATTTTTCACCAACTGAAGTAGTCATTATTTTATTATTAATTTTGTCATCTTCTACTTTTCCCATAGATTCTAACATTGTTTGAAGCATAATTTGAAATTCAATCCCATCTCCTGATTGCTTTTTAACAATGTTATTCATAAGACCCATTTTCATAATTAGATCTGAATTTATCTCATTTAATTTCACCCTAATATTCCCCCATATTAAACTGTAAATTCAACTTCACAGTAATCTTCATAATTAACTCTTTTATAATAGCTCTTTGCAAGAACTAAAACTCTAAAAGTTCCTTCTGAATAAGGTATAAATGTGTAATAATTTTTCTTACTATAACTTTGTGCTTTAATCCAATTTCCTTTTTCCATTAAATAAAATTCGTAACAAACATCTTTTCCACCTGTACTTCTAGCTTTAAAAGTTATTTCTTTATTGTCACCAATTTTATTTTCACTTATGTTAACCTTTGTTCCTATTACAGGAGTTGCTTCTTCTACAAATATAGTTATTTCTTTTTTACTATCAAATTCTTCTTCACATTTAATATTTTTTGCGTATATTTCAAAACCATATTTTCCTGAACATTTTGGCTTTATGCATATTTTTTTATTAGTCATAAAGTCTGTTTCTTCAACTACATTTCCATTTATCTTAGTTACAATATTTATAAGTGTATTTCTAGTGTCTTGAACTATTGTTTCTATATCAATAGGTTCATTCACAAGATAATGCTCTCTCTTTGGAATTAATATATGCTCAATAGTTCCAGGCATATATTCTCTTACAGTTAAATAATAACTAGTTTGAATATCATATTCAGCTCTAGTATATTTATCTTTTATTTTTATATCTATTTCATATTTTCCCTTTTCTTTTGGAGTAAAGTTTATATAATTAGATTTATTAAATGCTATTTTATCTAAAACTTTACCATCTTTATATATTGTAAAGGCATATAATAAGACTGTTCCACCTTCTGCTATAACTCTCAAATTAACAGGTTTATTTATAACTGTTTCTTTTTTAACATCTGTTATTATATCAGTTATTCTTACTGGTAATTCTCCTTTTTTATCTACTTCAAAGATTATAGTTTTCTTATCTTCAAAATCTCCTCTAAAAGAAGAATCTTTTGCATAAGCTGTTATCTTATATTTTCCTTCCTCTTTAGGTCTCCAAACATATTCATCACTTCTTGTATAACAAGAATCATCACAAACAGGTCCATCTATAATATATCTATAAACCTTTTCTCTTCCACCTTCTACTTCTAACTTAAATGTTATATCTGTTTCTGTTTTTTGTGGAGATTTTACATCAGGCTCAAACTTATTTATTCTTATTTTATTATAAGGTCTAACTTTATAATACATAACAGCTCTGTCATCATATTCTCTATTTGAAAGAATATCTTTCATAAGACAAAGAAGCTTATATTGTCCTGGAGTATTTTCTTGATAAGTTACTATTTGTCTTGATGAAAAATCTTGTAAACAAATAGAATGACCTTCATCATCTATTTTTACAAATTTATAAAGAAGTGTTCTAGTATTACTTTGAGATGATTCAACTTTAAAAACTAATTCTTCATTAATTAATCTTTCTTCAGTTAAACATCTAAATCCTGTAATCTCTAGCTTGCCCATCTTTTTTATATTAAACTTTATAGTTTTATAGTCATCAAAATTTTCTTTTGAATCAATTCTTTTACATTCAATTAAAAGCTCTTCTTGCCCAGCATTAAGTGCTGTATATTCTATTTTATTTTCTTTTCTATAATCTCTTAAAATTTCCCAACCTGCTAGTCCCTTTTTCCAAAATCTAAAAAGAAGATTATCTTCTTCTACAATTCCAGTAACTTCTACTTTATCACCTTCTGTATATTCATTTTTATTTATTTCTATATCTTTTAATAAATTTTCTTCTTTTTTTTCATTTGTTATAACATACTCTTCTCTTTCCAAAACGTCATATGGCTTTTCAGAATTTCTGCTTTTTCCTTGTACCATAACTATGTAATTCCCTTCTTCTTTTGGATTCCAAATACAATCTCCTGCATCTGAAAAATCTTTAACTATATTCCATATCCCATCATTCCCAACTAAAACTTTATAATCCATTATAATATCTGAATCTATATTTATTAATATTTTAGAATCAACCCTTTGAGGGCTTTTTTTACTAAATAAAATATTCATTTTAACTGCACTTTTGACCATTTAATTCACCCTTTTTTCCTAAATAACTATTTATTCAACCATTTATTCTATTATACAGTAAAATGCGCTTACATTTAATACATTTTTTAACAATTATTAATTTAATTTTATCTTAAAGTACACTAAAAAAAATCTAACAGTCTTTTTATATTTTAGTAACTGTTAGATTTATTTATAATTTTCTCTATATTTTCTAAAAGCTTTTTATCATCTGAAGATTTTCTTTTTTTAGGACCTTTCATTCTACCTCCAGCTCTTCGTATTTTTTGAGAAATATGCCTTTTCTCTAAAAGCATATCAATATTATCATTAGTATAAATTTGTCCATTTGTATTAACAACTTTTGCTCCTTTAGGAAGGCAAAGTGCAGCTACACCAAAATCTTGAGTTACAACAATATCATCTTTTTTTGTATTATTTATAACATACATATCAACACTTTGAAAACCACTATCTACGACACTTACTTTCGCATAATCGCTAATTATATAATGATTTATATCACAAAATATCTCTACTAGCATTCCATACTTTTTACCTATTAATTCAATTTTGGAGATGCTTGGGCAAGCATCTCCATCAATTATTATTTTCATATATTTAATTAAAGCCTCTTTTCAAGATCAGCTTTCATGTCTTCATATCCTGGTTTTCCAAGAAGAGCAAACATGTTTTTCTTGTAAGCTTCAACCCCTGGTTGGTTAAATGGATTTACTCCTAAAAGATATCCACTTATACCACATGCTTTTTCAAAGAAGTAAACTAATTGTCCAAAGTAGTATGGAGTTAATTCTGGTACATTAACTATTAAGTTTGGAACTCCTCCATCATTGTGTGCAAGTAAAGTTCCTTCAAATGCTTTGTGGTTAACAAAATCCATATCTTTTCCTGCTAAGAAGTTTAATCCATCAAGATTGTCTTCTGTTGATTCAATTATTACAGATTCTTGTGGAGTTTTTACATTAATTACAGTTTCGAAAAGATCTCTTCTTCCTTCTTGGATGTATTGACCCATTGAGTGAAGATCTGTTGAGAAATCAACAGCTGCTGGGAATAATCCTTTATTATCTTTTCCTTCTGATTCTCCATATAATTGTTTCCACCATTCACCAAAGAAGTGTAATTGTGGTTCGTAGTTAACTAATATTTCTATAGCTTTACCTTTATTGTAAAGAGCATTTCTAGCTGCAGCATATTGATAACAAATGTTTTCTTTTATATTTTCATTTGCAAATTCATCTCTTGCATCAGCTGCACCTTGCATCATTTCATCAATGTTTATTCCAGAAGCTGCAATTGGAAGTAATCCAACTGGAGTTAAAACTGAGAATCTTCCACCAACATCATCAGGAATTACAAAAGTTTCATATCCTTCTGCATCTGCTAATGATTTTAATGCTCCTCTTGCTTTATCAGTAGTTGCATATATTCTCTTTTTAGCTTCTTCTTTTCCATATTTCTTTTCTAATAAATCTTTAAAGATTCTAAATGCTATAGCAGGTTCAGTTGTAGTTCCTGATTTTGATATAACATTTACTGATATTTCTTTATCTTTAACAGCATTTACAAGTTGGTGCATATATGTTGAACTAATATTATTTCCTACATAGAATATTTGTGGTGCTTTTCTTTCTTCTTTTGGTAAAACATTATAGAAATTGTTGTTTAACATTTCTATAGCAGCTCTAGCACCTAAATATGATCCTCCAATTCCTATTACTATTAATACATCAGAATCATTTTTTATTTTTTCAGCTGCTTTTTTAATTCTTGCAAATTCATCTTTATCATAATTAACTGGTAAATCAATCCATCCTAAAAAGTCATTTCCAGCACCTGTTTTTTCATGTAATTTTTTGTGAGCTGAAAGAGTTAAATCTCCTAAGAAATCAATTTCTTCCATGCTTAGATATGGTGCTGCTTTTGATAAGTCTAATGATAATCCTTTGCTCATACTAAACTCCTCCTTTAATTAATCAATTAGTTTAATTAACATAACCTTATATTATGCTATATAATCTGTATTTATAACCTGATATAAATTTTCATTAATAAATTTAAATAATACTTTATTCTTTATTGATAAAAATTTATCCATACAGTTATTGTACAACATTTAACTAACTATTGAAAGGTTTCAAAGAAGGATTTATACTCATAAAAATAAGTAGTTTTATCAAAGTTTTTAAGTATTATATTAAACGTTTTTAAGAAACATATAAATACAATGAAAATTGAATAATTTTAAATTTTTAAAATAAATAAAAAAAGCAGTTATTTCTTTAATAACTACTTTTTATTATATATATCAAATAATATTTTTATTCTAAAAATATTATTTTCTAAACTTGATGATATACTTCCTTCCATTTTTTCTACAAGCATTTTTGAAATACATAATCCTAATCCAGTTGTTTGTCTTGTTTTAGATTTATCTGAAGTAAAAAATCTTTCAAATACCATTTCAACATCTTTTTTCTCTATAGAATTTGTATAATTTGAAAAAGAAATTTCAATAAAATCTCTTTCATCTCTTAACTCTATTTTATAATCTTTTTCTCCATGAATTAATGAATTATATATTATGTTACTAAAAACTCTTTTTAATGCATTTTTATCTCCCATAATATTTATGTTTTATCAGGTATTATTATTTTTGGTTCGGCATCTTTTCCTTTATTTAAGAAATCATAATAATATATAGCAAGTGTACCCCTTAATACTACATCATATACACTTATTTTTTCTTTTTCTAACAGTAATTTTTTTTATTCAAACTATCTTTATATAAATTTATTAACCCTTTAATAAATTTATACAAAATAAAAGTTCTCATGATAAGTTTTATTCTTATCACAAAAACTTTTAATTTATATATTAATTTAAATAACTAAAACTCTATTCCCATTCAATAAATTTATTATTATTTGAACCTACATATAATCAAGACTTACAAAATTTTTCTTATTTTGGTGTGATTTATAGTGGGAAATTCTTAATTATTATAATAATATTTTTCATAAAATATAACAATGCTATTTAACTAATTCTATATCATTATTTTATCTCTTTCTTTATATTTTCATTTGAACATTTAATAATTGAAAGAGTTTCAGAAATTCTCCCCCATCTCTCATTTAATTTTTTTATTATCTTCAATATATCAGTAAAACCTAATTCTACTAAAATATAATATTCTAATATATAAAGTAAACTTCTATTGTATATAGATAGTTCACTTTCTGTTAAAACTCTACTTCTTTCTTTAATTGCTTCATCATAATGTATATAGTAATTTCTAGTATTAGCAATAACCTTTGGAAAATCATAATATTTAATATCTCCTGTATCGAAGTGTATTTGAAATTCAGCTAATAATAAATCTGCTAATCTACTTTCTAACGTAATAAACTTATAAGAATTTGCTATCAAAAAAGTTGTATCATCTTCAATCCATTCTTTAGGTCTATTATTTAAAATTTTTGTTTTTATTCTTTCTTTAAAATCACTTAAATTATTTGTTTTAAATCTAGAATGATATGTCTCTAATGCTTGAACTATATTTAAGAAAACTCGTCTATTAGAAATTGTTTTAGAGTATATAATTTCTAAATATAATTCTATTACTGGTTCAAACATATCGTACTTTAAAAAATACTTTGAAAAACTATCGTTATCAATTAACTCAGAAAGATTAATCCATTTCATAGTTTCTATATAATCTACTTTACTCTCCTCATTATTTAAATCACAACTAATAATTTCAATTGGTCTTTCTACTTTCTTTTTATCATACATATAATAAACGTTATTTGACACTCCTGTTAATTTGCTCGGATATATATTCCTTAATGTAGAAAGTTCCATTAATCTTTTTATCTTATTAAATATTTCTGTAAACTTATCAATTGATTCTTCATTTTTAAAAGTAATCTCTATATTACCACTCTGATTTAAAACTATATTTTCTTTTAAAAGACGATGAGAAACAACTGGTAACCTACTATTACTCACCCAATATTCTATAACAAATTCATCATTTTTATAAACTTCTTTTTTTACATCACTATTATGTGACAATTTAAAATTATCGCTAATTCTATATGCAGAAATTCCTCCCCATGCTAATATATTAGCCACTCTAAAATTCATCCTACTAAGTTCTAACCTTTTATCCGTTTTTTCTCCTAAACCTTTAACCAAATATTTAGAATGATATGTATAAACGCTTCTACCTTCCGATATATTATTACTCATACCTTGTCTTTCACAATTAATTAATGAAAACTTAAATCCTGTACTAAGCTCTCCTACTAAAAAATCAATATTTATAGGTAAATCAAAAAAACTTGCTAATGCTTTTGGTATATTAATATTTATTAATATACCACCTTCATTTTCATTTATATAAAGATCACATCTATACTCTTGGGAATTGAAATATACCTTACCACTTCCCGTATAATTTAATTCCATGTTTACACCTCAATCTTTTCATTAAATTAATTAAAATAATTACCATTAATTAATAACTTTTTAGTCCAATATGGAACTATATTTTTTCCTTTTGATATAGCTTTAACTTTTTCTAAAACATCTTTTTTCAAATATTGTATTTTGATTACTTTATCTAAACTTTTTCTTAAAGTCCCAAATCTCTAATCCCTACTCCTCTATTAATTAAATTTCTCATATCTTCTATTTTAAAATTTATAATACATTCAATAATCCTTTTAATACTACTATCTAATATATTTATATTCTATAATAAACACTTTTTTAAGTATATATTATAGATCAATTTTGCTTTAAACTTTTTAATTTAATGCTTAAAAGCCCCCAAAATTTTATCATCTTTCACTATCACTACTAAATATTTTAAATAAATTTTGATAAGGAATTTAGGGATAATTATATAAAATTAAGCCTATTTTATAGGTTATTAATTAAAATAAACTCTATAAAACAGGCTTTTTTACTTAAATTAATATTTTATTATTCCCATTCAATAGTTGCTGGTGGCTTAGAAGTTATATCATAAACAATTCTGTTTACTCCTGGAACTTCATTAACAATTCTTCTTGATACTAAATCTAATATTTCATAAGGAATTCTTGCCCATTCTGAAGTCATAGCATCACTTGAAGTAACTGCTCTAAGTGCAATTGTATGACAGTAAGTTCTTTCATCTCCCATAACTCCAACTGATTTTATGTTTGGAAGACAAGCGAAGTATTGCCATATAGTTTCATCAAGATTTGCATTAGCAATTTCTTCTCTGAATATTGCATCAGCTTCTCTTGTTATGTGAAGTTTTTCTTCAGTTATTTCTCCAAGAACTCTAATTGCAAGTCCTGGTCCTGGGAATGGCTGTCTCCATACTAATTTATGAGGAATTCCAAGCTCTTCTCCAACTGCTCTAACTTCATCTTTAAATAATTCTCTTAAAGGTTCTATTAAATCAAATTCCATATCTTCTGGAAGTCCTCCAACATTATGGTGTGATTTAATTACTGCTGAAGTATCTGTTCCACTTTCAACGATATCTGGATAAATAGTTCCTTGAACTAAGTAATCTATTTCTCCAACTTTTTTAGCTTCTTCTTCAAATACTCTTATGAATTCTTCACCAATAATTTTTCTCTTAGTTTCTGGATCAGATACACCTTTAAGTTTTCCTAAGAATCTATCTTGAGCATTAACTCTTATAATGTTCATATCAAATTCTTTTTTGAATACTCTTTCAACTGTATCCCCTTCATCTTTTCTTAAAAGACCGTGGTCTACGAATATACAAGTTAAGTTATGTCCTATAGCTTTGTGTACTATCATAGCTGCAACTGATGAATCAACCCCACCTGATAAAGCACAAAGTACTTTTTTATCTCCAACTAAATTTTTAATTTCTTTTATTTTATCTTCTGCAAAGGAAGCCATAGTCCATGTTTTTTCTAATTTACAAACATTATATAAGAAGTTTTGTAACATTTTTTGACCAAATGGTGTATGTTCAACTTCTGGGTGGAATTGAACTCCATAAAGATTTTTATCTGTATTTTCTATAGCTGCAACAGGACAAACTTCTGAATGTGCTATAACTTTAAATCCTTCTGGTGACTCAGATATGTAATCTGTATGACTCATCCAACAAATATCTTTGCTTTCTATACCTTCAAATAATCTTGAAGTATTATCTATGTTTAATTCTGTTTTTCCGTATTCTCTAACTGGTGCAGTTGCAACTTTTCCCCCTAAAAGATGTGACATAAGTTGAACTCCATAACATATTCCAAGTACAGGAACTCCTAATTCAAATATTTCTTTTGAAACCTTTGGAGTATTTTCACCGTAAACACTATTAGGTCCACCTGTAAATATTATTCCTCTTGGATTTTTTTCTTTTATTTTTTCTATTGAATATGAGTAAGGAATTATTTCGCAATATACTCCACATTCTCTAACTCTTCTTGCTATAAGTTGGTTATACTGTCCACCAAAGTCAACAATTAAAACTAAATCTTTTTTCATGGTTTCCTCCTAGATAATTATTCCTTTATTTTACATAATAAATTATAACATACAAAGAGAGGAAAATATCCTCTCTTAATTAAAACTAATCAAACTATTTTGTTATGCTATAGTTTGGAGCTTCTTTAGTTATATTTATATCATGTGGATGACTTTCTCTAAGTCCTGCTGATGTTTGAACAACAAATGTAGCTGTTTCATATAAAGTATCTAAATCTTTTGATCCTAAATATCCCATTCCAGCTCTTATTCCTCCAAGCATTTGGAATATAGTATCTGTAACAGATCCTTTAAATGCAATTCTTCCTTCTACTCCTTCTGGAACTAATTTTTTATTTCCATCTTGGAAGTATCTATCTTTAGAACCATTTGCCATAGCTCCAAGTGAACCCATTCCTCTATATACTTTGTAGCTTCTTCCTTGGAATATTTCTATTTCTCCTGGTGCTTCTTCACATCCTGCAAATAATGAACCCATCATAGCAGCACAAGCCCCAGCAGCTAAAGCTTTAACAACATCTCCTGAATATTTGATTCCTCCATCAGCAATAACAGGAATTCCATATTTTTTACCTATTTCTACACAATCCATAACAGCAGTTAATTGAGGAACCCCAACTCCAGCAACAACTCTTGTAGTACAAATTGAACCAGGTCCTATACCAACTTTAACACAATCTGCTCCAGCTTTTATTAAATCTTCAGTAGCAGCTGCTGTTGCAACATTTCCTGCTATAACTTGAAGTTCTGGATATTTTTCTTTAACTTTTTTAACAGCTTCTAGTACTCCTCTAGAATGTCCGTGCGCTGTATCAATAGTTATTATATCTACTTTTGAGTTCACAAGAGCATCAACTCTTTCCATCATATCAGCAGTTACACCTACTGCTGCTCCACATAAAAGTCTTCCTTTTGAATCTTTTGCAGCATTTGGATAAATTCTTGCTTTTTCTATATCTTTTATAGTTATAAGTCCTTTTAAATTTCCTTCGCTATCAACAAGTGGTAATTTTTCTATTTTGTGAGTTTTTAATAACTCTTTTGCTTCTTCAATTGAAGTATTTTCTGGTGCAGTTACTAAGTTTTCTTTAGTCATTACTTCACCAATTTTCTTTGAATAATCATTTTCAAAAGTAACATCTCTATTAGTTAATATACCAACTAATTTTCCATCAACAGTTATTGGCACACCTGAAATTCTATATTGTCCCATTAACTCTTCAGCATCATTTAAAGTATGTTCTGGTGATAAGAATATTGGATCTGTTATAACACCATTTTCTTGTCTTTTAACTTTATCAACTTCTTTAGCTTGTTGCTCAATAGTCATGTTTTTGTGGATTATTCCAAGTCCGCCTTCTCTTGCCATAGCGATAGCCATTTTAGAATCAGTTACAGTATCCATACTTGCACTGATTAAAGGAATATTTAATTGAATTTTCTTTGTTACATGTGTTTTTAAAGATACCTGATTTGGTAAGATTTCAGATTTGTTTGGAACTAAAAGTACGTCGTCGAATGTATAAGCTTGCTTTAATATTTTTGCCATTTTAAAAATGTCTCCCCTCTTCAAAAAAATTATTATTTATAGATTGTGTAATTATTTGAATATTTATTACTCTACTTGTCCTTTTAATAAATAAAGTAAATTTAATTTATGTATTTTCTATTACAACAAATGTATTATATTGTAAGTTTTATCAGGTAACTCCCATAAAAAAGTACAAAAAAAGCACATTAGCTTCAATAAGTGAAGATAATATGCTTAAATCTACAATAAAAAATACTATAAGTATGTATTTATAGAAATAGTCTATATTATATTCACTCATAGTCAGAAATTTAAGGTTTCCGGTAGATACTCCCTGCCATATTCAGGGGATATACGAGTAATAAATGTGCAAATTCAATTTTAAATTATCATCATTATAAATTACAAAAAAATTATTGTCAATAAAACTTTATCAATACTTTCAAAAAAAAATAATTACATTAATAAAAATAAGACTTAAAAATTTTTAAGTCCTATTATATATCAATTACAATTTATAGTTTTTTTTTAAATAAGTCTCAGTTTTTTTATTTTTTAAGAAATATTTCTATGATTCAAAAGAACATTTTATAATATCTACTCCGTCTTATGATTGATTTGTTACATCATTCCAACTAGTCATTATAGCTTCTATAATTTTATTTAAATTATCTTCTTTTTCATCACTTAATCCATTTTTTAATGATCCTATGACTTCAAAAGAGGTTTTTAAATTTGCTTTTATATCTTCACCATAAACTGTTGAATTTACTAATTTCACTGAACCTGTTCCAGCAAATTATATTAAAAATGTATTCAATTTTATGAATCCATTTTTGTTTTTTATTTAATAATTATTGAATGTATTTTCTATAAATTCTATTTTTTCTGAATTACTCCCTTCTTGTCCACCAGAACTCCAATTTGAAAGCAATGCTCCTAACATGTCATTTATCAAATTCTCTTCATCTTCCTCTAAAAGTCCAAATCCATTATCTTTTGAAGGTTGATAGGCCATATGAATTGATGATCCTTTATCAATTGTAACTTTTTCTCCAAAAATTGTAGAATTAGATAAATGTAAAGCTCCATCATAATAAACTCCATTTGTTGCTTTAGCTCCAGTTACACTTATTTCTCCATCACATATTATTGCAGTATTATTTATCATCATCGATGCTGCTGAGTTTATATTTAGATTATTTGCATTAACTAAATAAATAGTCATTTCATGTTTTATTTTTAATCCTTTTATTTGTATTTTAACAACTGGTCCTTTTTCTAAAATTTTTTTAATATAAGTTTTAACCTCCTCACTGCTACCATCAACTTGAAGTTCATTATTACTAAATGTTAATTCAACATTTGTTATATTAATTTTTTCCCCATTTTCATAGTTACCATTATAAAAATTCCAATCTTCTCTTAAAGTTATAGTATCTTTTTTGTTATTCCAATTTTGAAAGCTCAAAGAACCTATTGTGTTTTCTTCTATAGAACCAAGCTGTGTATTTCCAGTTCCACCATTAACTAATGGTTTCCCAGTAGATATACTAGAAGTTGTTCCATTTAATGCCCCACCATTATTTATAACAACTCCTCCAGAACCTGCAACTAATCCATGATCAAAAATATCAGTATTATGTCCACTAACTATCTTTCTATAATTTATCATAGATAATTCTGTAGTTGTTCCATTTACATGTTTTGCTACACTTTTAATAATGTCTTTACCATTTTTAATATCCATATATATATCTACTTTATCTACTATACCACCTGAATCTTTTGTACTTAATATATTATCTAAATTTTTTTCTTCTTGACTGGCTGAACTTGAATCCCTTGTATCTATAGACATGTTTCCTGATTCAAAATAACTTCTAGCAAGTTCTAACCCTGCTTCAGCTGCATATCTCAAATCTTCAATTTCTTTTTGATTTGTATTTAATTTCATAGTACTTGATATAGATTTTAATATAACCCCACTTAAAGCCATAAATATTAGAGATACTGCAAGAACGGTTACGAGTGTGCTACCTTTCTTTTTCCGATTTTTCACCATAACTCTCTCCTCTCATATTTAATTTCCATTCATAGGATATATACTGTTTTCATAATCATAATTACTTTTTCCATTCTCAAATTTAAATCTTATTTTATATAACCCTTCTTTTTCTGATATTTCGAACTCTTTTACATTTTTTGAAGGTGCAACTATAAAATCATCTGCATTATCAATTCCATTATCAGGCGTATTATCTTTATATTTTTTAAATTCAGTTCCTTCTATTTTATAAACATATCTTGTACCATTTCTAGTTAAAGATAGTACATTCCCTGTACCAGAAGTTCTTGGTTTTATCTTTGAACCATATCTAATATCTTCTTCAAGAACATCTATTATATTTCTACTCTCATTTTGTATAACATTATCATTTTCTGCCATTACAAGCATTGATGTAGATGAAGAAAATAATGAAAATATAAGAGTTGAAAAAATACCTAATATGGCTATTACAGACATCAACTCAACAAGAGTAAATCCTTTTTTCTTTTTATTTTTCATTACTACCTCCTTTATGCTATACTTGATATTGCAAATTTTCTTGTAGTTACTGTTGTTAATCCACCTTTTACATCTATTGTATCTGTATCAAATAAATATACTTTTTCTGTATCCTTTTTTTGAACTGTTATTTTAATCCCATATTTATAATTAATCGCATATGATTCTTTAGATAGTTCTTCGACTTTATCTATTTCATTTAAATAATTTCCATTTTCTTTTGTTTTTCTAATAATATACTTTATTCCATCTCTATTTTTTTCATCTGATGATTTACTATTATCATTTATGAAAGTACTATCCAATAATTTAGTTTTAATTGAATCATTTAAATCATCAATAGTATTAAATCCTATATAATATGTCTTTTTAGGTCCATCAACATTAGATGTTTCTTCATCCCAGGTAGCTGGATAAGGATTGTCTTTCGGTCTTTTATTTTTTATAGCTTCATTAAAAGCTCTAGACATAGAACTCGTATCAAATTGATTTTTATTTTCCGCATTATACTTATTAACATCTAATATCATTTTCATTATTACTGATGATACTATTGCAAACATTGCTAATCCTGCCACTACTTCTATAAGAGTAAATCCTTTTTTCTTTTTTATTTTTTTTCTCATAATTTACCTCTTAAAATTACTTGAATAAATCATTTTTACCATATTTATTATTATTAAATTTATGATTTTCTTGTTTTATTTCTCCTCTAGTGTAGTAATCAAAAGTTATTGTTCCGCCTGTTACAGTATATTTTTCTCCACTTATATTTCCTTCTCTTATATTTTTAATCCTATCTTTCAAGTTTTCTCTCTCAACTTGATATGTTTGAATTTCTCCTTGTAACTCAACTTTTCTTATTGCATCAAGTTCAATTGTTCTTTTTGCTATAAGATCAGTTATCTTATCTGTTATTTTAGCGATTTCTTCATTTAAACTATCAATTTCTTTTTCTTTATCTATTTCTTCAGTTTCTTGTTTCTCACTTAAAGTTATATTCGTTAGCTCTAAAATTTGTTCCTGTCTTTCCATAGCTTTTACAAAATTTAAAGCATGATTATATGCTCCTTCATAATTTACTGTTATTGTATACTTATAAAATCCATCTTTAGCCTGTCTAAGTTTATTATATTTTTCCTCATTATTAACCTTTGCCTCTGAGTTTTCTGTTTTTTCCTCTTCTGAAGTCTGTGATGCATTTGCTTCAGTAGCTTCCCCATAATTTATAACAGTAGGTTGTCCAAATGTTACAGAATTTATTTTTATATTATTGTTTAATGCTAAAGTATGAAGATCCTTAGAAATTTCAGGATATTTATCTGTTTCAGGAATTTTTATCACTACTTGTTTATATTCTTTCTCTTTTTCTGAAAGAATTTTTTTTGTTTCTATTAATTGCTCATCTATATTTTTTCTACTATTTACTGTTGCTTGAAGAGATTTAACTTCTTGTTCTAGAGGCTTAATTTTTTCTGATATAGGTTCAAATAAAAAAGCATAAACTCCATATCCTATAACTCCAGCAGCTACTAATCCTAATAAAATTTTTTCATTTTTGCTTACTTCAAATTTAGGCAAACTTTTTTTAACTTTTAATTTATTATTATCTTTTTTCTTACTAAACATAATATTAATTCTCCTTAACTTTCATAGTTAAATCAAAATTATAAAGACTTGTTCCTGTCTCTTTATCTTCTGTCTTCGTAA
Source organism: Clostridium thermobutyricum (assembly GCF_000371465.1). Classification (NCBI taxonomy): domain Bacteria; kingdom Bacillati; phylum Bacillota; class Clostridia; order Eubacteriales; family Clostridiaceae; genus Clostridium; species Clostridium thermobutyricum. Next base: position 2,376,697 of record NZ_KB850956.1, read on the forward strand.
TGCCTGAAATATGTGATATATAATATCTCTTATCTTCTCTTAAGTTAGCCCAAAATTCTTCTATTTCATTTCTTTTAGTTGAACTACCACTCATAGTTATGCTACCTAAATATCCATCTTTTACATCTTGTTCTGTATTTACAAAATTTAAAGTTTTTAATTTCAATCCACTAGGGAATTTTTTACTAAGATTAGTTAAGACTGCTTTAGTATCTTTTTGTTTTAAAACAGAAAGACTATAAATTTTATTTATTTTAGAATTTAACTCTTGAACTTTAGTATTCATTTCACTATTTTCATTAAATCTTTCTTGTGTCTTTTGTATTTCTTGTTGAAGATGTGCTTTTTGTTTTTCTAAATCTGACACTTTTGTATTTAGATAAATAGCTGCTCCGCCTACTGCACAACAAATAATAACTCCACTTGCTATATATTTAGATAATTTCTCTCTATTCTCTTTTTCATGCTTTATATGTTGAGGTACTAAATTTAATTCTCTAATTTTACTCATACTTCTATTCCCTTCTTAATAACAATCCATATGTGTATAAATAATCTTTTAAATTAATATCTTTTGGTCTTTTAACAACTATCTTTAGATCATCAAAATTTGGAACTTCACCAACTTTAACTTCAAAATTATTTTCTAAATACTCATGAATACCATTTATTCTATTAGCACTTCCAACTAAATAAATTTTATCTAAATTCTTTTTAAGCTTTCCTGTTGAATAAAACTGAATTAAAAGTTTATATTGAGTTACAAGAGATTTAAAAAATCTATCATATTTTCTCTCATTTTCTTCATCAACTTCTCTATTTAAATCTATACTATCAAGAAATTTATTGTACTCATGATCATTTTTAAGTTCTTCCTCATTTGCACCATAAATTCCATATCCTTGATATTTTTCTATAACTACTTTTCCAAGTTCAGTAATAACCATTGAATTAGAATGACCTTCTATACTTAAAACTCCTGCAAGCCTAACACTTTGATTAGTACTTGTTTTTAGCATCTTAAATACTCTTCCAATATTATTTGCAAAAATATCAATAGCTTTAACTTGAAGATTTAATTCTTCAGCCATTTCTAAATACTTATCAATTTTTCCTTTTTTAACTCCAACAACCATTATATTTGCAATATTATTATCTTCTTTATCATAGCCTAGTATTTCAAAATCACTATAATACTCTTCTATTTTTTCTCCTATAAACTGCTTAAGTTCAAAATATACATTTTCTCTCATTAGTTTCTCATCAGTATTAGGTACACTTAAATGTCTAATTATTATGTCCTGACCTCTTATAGAAAACATAATTTCTTTAGCTTTCTTTTTCTTTTTCGTTATATAAGGTTCAATAACATCTAAAATAGCATCTAAGTCAACAATATCATCATTTTTAAAAGAACCTTTTGGAGTCTTAAACGTTGCTCCTTCTCTAATATTATGCTTGTACCCAATTAATATAGTTATGTTTTCTTCATTTATGTCTAATGCAACTGCTTCTTTATCAAACAAAACTATTTCCCCCTTTTAAATAAAATTAATATACCAATTTAAAATTTGTTCCCCCAAAAGAACTGTTACCCCTGTTCCAAGTGCAATATAAGGTCCAAAGGCAATTGATGTTTTCCCCTTTTTTTTCTTAAAAATAATTAAATATATTGAATATAATCCTCCTAAAAGAATCCCCATAAAAAGATTTACTAGAGACATTTTAAAATCTAAAAATAATCCACACATAAATATAATTTCAACATCTCCCCATCCCATTCCACCAGCTAAGGCAAGAGCACCTATAACTAAGCTTGGAATAATACAGGCAGAAAAAATATTTATAAAATTTAGATTTCCTTTTAAGACGAAATATAATAAATAAATACATATCATAGAGACATAAATCCATTTTTCTTCATTAGCTCTAATATCAGAAATACCAATAATAATTATGGAAACAATAAATAAAGTAAAAGATAATATAGTATCTAAACTAATCCCTTTACTTATGAAAAATTCTATTCCTATAAAAATTAATCCTATTAAACATCCAATTATTATATGAAGTGTATAAACATCTTGAGTTTTAAAATCAATCCATCCAATAATAGCTAAAACTAAAGCTAAAATCGAAAATTTTAAAAATTCAATTGATAAACCAAACTTAAAAAATATTCCCGTTGATAAAATTGAAATACCTAAAGCTAAAACTATATTTTTTTCTTTTAATATACATTTATTTACTATATTCATAATGAAAAAACTCATTATAAAAACTAAAAAAATCATTTTTAATACCTCTTGTTTTTAAAAAAGCTCCTATTTAAAGGAGCCTCTCATATTGCTTCATATTACTTACTTACAGTATCTACCACATCACCTTGATAATACCCATCTGAATCTACAGTAAATTCGCCTCCTGCAACTATATCAAAGCAATCTGCTATAGTTGCAATTTTCCCTGTCTTACATAAATTTTTTAATGTTGTTGCTATTGGTGTATTAGAATCATCTAGTAAGCTTAACATTGTTGGATCTGAAATAGCATTTACTGCTGTGCTTGTTTCAATTACTACTTTACCACTTGAGTCCACAGTTTTTCCTTTCATTTCTGCTGTCTCATAAGCTTGTGTAACTTTTCTTGCTTGATCTATAACTGCTGTTTTCTTTGCTTCTTTCATATATCCTGTTATCTTTGGTACTAAAATAGCTGCTAATATTCCTATAATAGCTACTACTGCTACCATTTCAATAAGTGTAAATCCTTTTTTCTTTTTATTCTTTGCTATATCTTTCATAAATTTTCTCCTTTTATTATGGTGTAGCTGGTTTTTCTGGTATTCCTGATGGATCTAAGTTCCCACTTGAGTCAACATTGAATTCTGCTCTATCTTCAACTATTGATTGACACTGTGATATTTTCAATCCTGTATTTTGAGCAACTCCATTTTTAGTATTTAGTAACTTAGGCAATGCATTAGCTAAATTTTTCTTTTTTTCAGCATCATCTGCTCCTTTTACATCTAATAAACTTAACATAGTAGGATCTAATATTTCCGCAACTTCTTTGCTGTTATCTGTTTTAGCTAATTTTCCTTTCATAACTGCTGTTTCAAAAGCTTGTGTTACTTTTCTAGCTTGATCGATAACTCCCGTTTTCTTAGCTTCTTTCATATATCCTGTTATCTTTGGTACTAAAATAGCCGCAAGTATACCTATAATAGCTACTACTGCTACCATTTCAATAAGTGTGAAACCTTTTTTCTTTTTGCTTTTGATTAGATTTCTCATAAATTATCCCCCCTGATTTTTATTATTTATATAAAATTTTATTTTATATCTTTAAATTTCTATACCATAACAGTATCTATCATATTCATAAGTGGTAGCATTATAGCTAAAACTATAAATAATACTACAAATGCTAAACTTATTATAAGAATTGGCTCTATCATTGAAATAAGCTTTTCTATGGCAACTTCTACCTCATTTTCATAAAATTCTGATGTTTTTATCATTATTTCATCAAGGACACCTGTTTCTTCTCCAACTGTTATCATTTGAGTTAACATCAATGGAAATACATTTAATTCTTGAATTGTAGTTCCTATAGGTTGACCTTTTTGAATCTCTTCTCTTCCTTCTGCAAGTTTTTTTTGAACATAATCATTTTCAAGAACTTGTCCTAATATATCTATAGTTTCAATAACACTTACACCTGAAGCCATAAGTATTGAAAATGTACTTGCAAATCTTCCTGCTATTATTTGTTTATTTAGTGGTCCAAAGCCTTTTGCAGTTATAACTAATTTCCCCATAAAAATTCTAAAGTTTTCATTTTTATCTAATACAAATTTCTTTGCTAACACTATTCCTACTACAAAACCTGCAATATAAATAATATTATTTTTTATAAGATCTCCTATAACTACAAGTGCTTTTGTTACAACTGGAATTTCTCCACCACCTGAAATTAAGTTATTAACAAATTCAGGCACAACAAATGCTAATAAGAATGTTACTACTAATATTGAAAATCCAACTAATATTTTTGGATATATCGTTGCTTGTGAAATTTTTTGTTTTTGTTTATATAATTTTTTATAGTATTCAGAAAGCTCTAGCATTACTGTGTCTAATCTTCCCGATATTTCTCCTGCCTTTATAAGATTTATCATAAGCTTTGGAAAATCTTTTTCATCACTTAAGCACTCTGATAAACTTCTTCCTTTATTAACTTCTTCTAAACACTTTGCCAAAATCTCTTTCATTCTTTTATTTTGACTTTGGTCATGTGCAATTTCTAATGATTTTGTTATTGATACCCCAGAGCGCATTAAAAATCCTAACTGTCTAGCAAGTATTGATAGCTCTTTTAAATTTATTTTCTTTTTAAATAAATCTATTTCTATGTCATTGCCTTTTTCTATTTCTATTTTTGTTGGAAAATAACCTTTACTTCTTATATTTTCCATTAATAATTCTTTACTAGCTACTTCAAGAGAACCTTCTATAACATCACCTTGCATATTTTTTGCTTTATATTTGTAGATAGCCATATAAATTTAACCCCTCTTTACTCCCTTAAATATGCCACTCTCATAAATTCATCTATAGTTGTTACTCCTTGTATAACTTTTTCTATACAAGCTTTGTTAAGCGTTTTCATTCCATTTTTTATTCCTACCTCTTTTAATGAATCAGAATCTTCATTATTTATAATACTTTCTCTAAGCTCACGATTTATATTTAATATTTCGTATATTCCTGTACGCCCTTTATAGCCTGTATTATTGCAATATGAACATCCTTCTCCTTTTTTTAATAGTAGTTTTTCTTCTTTTTCTATATTCAATAATTTTTTTTCATAATCACTTGCTTCATATTTTTTTGCACAACGTTTGCAAACTTTTCTTACAAGTCTTTGTGCAATAACTCCAACAAGAGATGTTGATATAAGATATGGTTCTATTCCCATATCTATAAGTCTAACTATTGTTGATGCTGCATCATTTGTATGAAGTGTGCTTAAAACAATATGTCCAGTTATAGCTGCTCTTGCTGCTATTTCTGCTGTTTCTGCATCTCTAATTTCTCCAATCATTATTACGTCAGGATCTTGTCTTAAAATTGACTTAAGCCCTGATGCAAAAGTCATTCCTGCTTTTGGATTTACATTTACTTGATTTATTCCATCTACTGTAAACTCAACTGGATCTTCTACTGTAATTATGTTTTTATCTATACTATTTAATTCTCCTAATACAGAGTAAAGTGTTGTGGATTTTCCACTTCCTGTAGGTCCAGTTACTAAAACTATTCCATATGTATTAGAAAGTATTTTTACAAGCTTATTTATATCTTCTTCATCCATACCTAAAGCACTCTTATCTTTAAGTTCATTTGAAGATTTAAGAATTCTTATAACTACTTTTTCTCCATGTACTGTGGGAAGAGTTGATACTCTTAAATCTACTCTTATTCCATCTACTTCTTGAAGTATTCTTCCATCTTGCGGAACTCTTTTTTCTGCTATATTTAAATTTGCTAAAATCTTTATTCTTGTAATAAGCATTGATTTAGATTGAATTGGTGCAGTAAGCATAGTTGTAAGCTCACCATCAACTCTAACTCTAACTCTTATTTCTTTTTCCATTGGCTCTATGTGAATATCACTAGCTTCCATTCTTATTGCATTTTGTATTATTGTATTAACAAATTTTATTATTGGAGCTTCATCTTCTAAATTTTCAAGTTTATCTTTATCATCTTCTATTATTTGCTCTTTTTCTAAATCCTTTGCAACTTCTTTTGCATACTGAGTTCTATAATATTTAGCTATTGCCGAATCTATTGAAGTCTTTGTATCTAATACCTTTAATACACTTAATCCTGTAACAATGTTTATATCATCATCAGCAAAAAGATCTAAAGGATCTGATGTTACTATACAAATATTGTACTCATCAGCTTGTAAAGGTATTATGTGATGTTTTTTACAAAGTGTTTCCGGAACTTTGTTTATTATATCCATATCTATATCTATAAACTCTAAATTAACTCTTTTTATTCCAAGTTGCATTTCTAGAGTAGTTATTATATCTTCTTCTGTAACATACTTATTTTCTATTAATATTTCTCCAAGTCTTCTTCCTGACATTGCTTGCTTTGCAAGTGCAGTTCTAAGCTGACTTTCTGTAATTTTTCCATTTTGAATTAATAAATCCCCAAGTCTCTTTTTTATCCCCATAGTTTTCCTCCTATATTACATAATAAAATTATACAATATTTACCTTTAATTTAAAATATTGTTTTGTCAAAATTAGTAATTTTCATCAAAAAAAGTTTTGGAATGTTGGTCATATTACTTTATATGAAAAAAATCAGACCTGTATTACTACAAGTCTGATTTTACTATAGAATATTTCTTATTTTTATTAATACATTCCTTCCATTCCTGGTGCACTTGGCATTGGATCAGTTTCTTTCTCTGGAAGGTCAACTACTGCTGCTTCAGTTGTTAAGAAAGTTGATGCAACTGATGCTGCATTTTGAAGAGCTGATCTTGTAACTTTAGTTGGATCTACAATACCTGCTTTTATCATGTTTTTGTATTCTCCTTTTAAAGCATCATAACCAATTAATTCTTCACTATTTCTTACTTTATCTACAATTACTGAAGCTTCAACTCCTGCATTAGTTGCAATTTGTCTCATTGGCTCTTCTAAAGCTCTAACTATTATATCTATTCCAACCTTTATATCATAAACATCTGATGTTAAGTTAGCAACTTTATTTAATATGCTAACATAAGCTGTTCCACCACCTGGAACAATACCTTCTTCTACTGCTGCCTTTGTAGCTGCAAGAGCATCTTCTATTCTAAGTTTTCTTTCTTTAAGCTCTGTTTCTGTTGCTGCTCCAACTTTTACTACTGCTACTCCACCAGCTAATTTAGCAAGTCTTTCTTGAAGTTTTTCTGAATCAAATTCTGAAGTTGTTTCTTCTAATTGAGCTTTTATTTGATTTATTCTTCCTTTTATATCTTCTGCATTTCCTTTACCATTAACAATAGTTGTATTGTCTTTAGTAATTTTTACGCTTTCAGCTTCTCCAAGTTCTTGTAATTGAACTTCTTTTAAATCTCTTCCAAGTTCTTCAGAGATAACTTCTCCACCTGTAAGAACTGCAATATCTTTAAGCATTTCTTTTCTTCTATCACCAAATCCAGGAGCTTTAACTGCAACACAAGTAAATGTTCCTCTTAATTTATTAACTACAAGAGTTCCCATTGCTTCTCCTTCAATATCTTCTGCTATTATAAGAAGCTTTCTTCCTGATTGAACAATTTGCTCTAATATTGGGAGAATTTCTTGGATATTAGATATTTTTTTATCAGTTATAAGTATATATGGATTATCAAGAACTGCTTCCATTTTTTCTGTATCAGTAACCATATAAGCTGAAACATATCCTCTATCAAACTGCATTCCTTCAACTACATCAAGTTCAGTTCCCATAGATTTTGATTCTTCTACAGTTATAACACCTTCATTTCCGACTTTTTCCATAGCATCAGCAATAAGCTTTCCTATGTTTTCATCTGCTGCTGAAATAGCTGCAACTCTTGCTATGTCTTCTTTTCCTTCTACTTGTTTAGAAATATTTTTTATTTCTTCTACTGCTTTATCAACAGCCATATTTATTCCTTGTCTTATAAGCATAGGATTTGTACCAGCTGTTACATTTTTAAGTCCTTCTCTTATAATTGCTTGAGCTAAAAGTGTAGCTGTTGTAGTTCCGTCTCCTGCTACATCATTTGTTTTAGTTGCAACTTCTTTTACAAGTTGTGCTCCCATATTTTCATATGGATCTTCTAATTCTATTTCTCTTGCAATTGATACACCATCATTTGTTATTAAAGGTGAACCAAACTTCTTATCTAATATAACATTTCTTCCTTTTGGTCCTAAAGTTACTTTAACTGTATCAGCAAGCTTATCTACTCCAACTTGCATAGCTCTTCTTGATTCTTCACCAAATTTAATAATTTTAGCCATTTAAATCCCCTCCTACTCAACAATAGCAAGTATATCTTCTTGCTTAACTATAATAAATTCTTCTCCATCTACCTTAACTTCCGTTCCAGTATATTTAGCATAAAGAACTTTGTCTCCTATTTTAACTTCCATTTTCACTTCATTTGTTCCTGGTCCTACTGCTACAACCTCTGCTTCTTGTGGTCTTTCTTTAGCTGTACCTGTTAAAAGAATTCCGCTTTTAGTTTTTTCTTCTGCTTCTAATCTTTTAATTACAACTCTATCACCTAATGGTTTAATCATAATAAAACCCTCCCTTTTAATATTTAATATAAAAATTTAATTTTCTGATTATTAGCACTCTACCTGTTCGAGTGCTAATCCTTAATTATTATAATAGCTTTTCTAAAAATTAAATTCAAATATTTCCTTAAATATTATTGCCTTATTTTTTGTTTTTATAATTAATTATAGTAATATATTTCTATATTACTTTAATTCTCATTACATTATAACATTTTTCTCTTTATCTTCCATTTTTAAATTTTTAATAATTTCTATATTTGATCCTATCCCAAGTATAATCCAAAATAAGGGTGCAACTGGTACTACACTTATATTCAAATTAGCTTGTACTACATATCCAAATAAAATTATTAATATAGTTCTAACTCTATCATCTTCTTTATTCTTCCATAGCCTATAGAAAACTAAAAAAATTAAAATTATATATAATATAGCTGCTGGAACTCCGCTAGTCGCAGCATAATTTAATATTTCATTATGTGCTTTATCAACCATACTCTTTTTAGACTTCCATGAATCTAAAACATCTTTTGGAGCATCTAATTGAAAGCCTTTCCAGAAGCAAGATACTCCTGTTCCTAAAAATGGTCTTTCTTTTATCATATTTATAGCACCTTTATATATTCCTATTCGCCCACTTCCTGAACTAGAATCTTTTATATTTATTGCATCTTCTTTTACAGTTTCTAATCTTTCCATAAACTCTCCACTATTAAATAAATTCACTACAAAAAATATTAGAGTAAACGAAATAACTATTATTGTTGCTCTCTTTAATCTATTTCTATCTTTTATTATGAAATATAAACCTAGTAAACTAAAAATCCCTAAACTTATCCATCCACCTCTTGTCTTAGAATATATAAGAGCTAAAAAATATATTAAAGAATATATAAAGCATTTTTTGTTTTTGTAAAAGATAAAACCACACATTGATAAAGCTAAAAATATAAGTAGATAACTACTTAAAAAGTTTCTATTTCCTATTGTTGAGTTCATTTTTTCCGCATTTTTAAGCAAAAAATTTAAAGGTTCATAACCTAAATTTTGAATTATATAATATATGGCAACTATTAATCCACTAAATAAAAATAAGTTTATCCCTAACTTACTTAACTTAAAATATTTACTTGCAGATATAAAAATAACTCCATACATAAACAAAGTTATTATCCCTTCATATCTCCAAGTTCCTCCTGTTATAGATCTACTTATATCCATAGAATTTATAGTAGATAAAACAAGTAATATAAAAAATAAAATAAATATTTTATCTGTCCTCATATTTAATTTTGTTCTTTCTTTTATCATTAATATAAATATTAAAATTCCTATTCCATACAAAAATAAAGCTTTTGGATAATAATATCTATCATTTCCTTTACTAGACAATATTAAAGGCATTACACATAAAATCATATGTAATAATATATTTATAACCTCATCATTATCAAAATTTCTTTTATTTAACTCTAAAAACTTTTCTTTTATCTCCATAATCTCCCTCATAAAAATTTTCTTCTCTAATTTCTATACTCGTTTAATCATTTATTTACTTAATATTTAACATATAAGTCATTTAGTCACATAAACAATATATTTTCTATTACTACTCATACTAAAAAAATAAAAAGAGCATAATTTTAAAAATCATACTCTAATTTACTATGCTATAACTTATTTTATTATAACTTTATTCCATTTTCTCTAGCATAATAGAATAAATATTGTTGTGCAAATCCAGCATATTGTCCGAATTTTGTTCTACCAAAAATTCTTATTTTATTTAATGAACCTTCTTCTGCATTATAGAAATGCATCATTGCTCTTTTTACCCATACATCAACTGGAAATGCTGATTGTTTTCCCATTGAGAATAACATTATACAATCTGCAACTTTAGCTCCTACTCCTTTAAAAGCTTGAAGTGCAGTATGACATTCATCATCACTTAAACTAATAATTCTTTCTAAATTATAAGTTCCATCTGGATTATTTAAATCATCATTTACATTTTTCACAGTATCAACTATATATTTACTTCTAAAAGAAGCTCCTGTTTCTCTTATTTCATCTTCAGTTGCATCTTTTAACATTTCTGGTGTTGGGAAAGTATAATATATGTTTCCTTTATATTGTATTTCATTTCCCCATCTTTGACTTATTTTAAGTATTGTCTTTTTAATTGAAGGAATACTATTTCTTGCTGATATTATAAAGCTTATTAATAATTCAAAGGCTTCTTGATTTATAAGTCTTATTCCGTAACCATACTCAACACTACTTTTTAATGTATCATCAAAACTTAAAGCTGCTTTTATTGCATCATAATCTCTATCTAAATCAAAATACTTAAACCAAATTTTTTCAAAATCTTCTTTATTAGTATTTAAGAATGTAACTTTATCTTCTTCTTGAAGAATTTCTAAAACTTTTCCAAAAGCAACTATTATATAGTTCATTTCTCCAACTTTATCCCATCTAAAACATTGTCCACACTCTAATATTTGCTTTATGTTAAAATTTTTAACTCCTTCTAAAATTACTTTATCTTCTAAATATTTTATATCTTTGTAATCCATATTTTTTCTCCAATCTATTAAAATATTTTATCATTCTAAAAAACTATTTATTTTAGTTTAACCATATCTTTTTTAATAATGCTTTAGAATAATAATTATTTAATAATGTTTTTTGTTAATTATACCACACTTAATTATTTATAACTATATTCCAACTCTTCTCTTATTATTTTTTTAATTATTCAGTTGTTATTTTTAAATACTAAAACTATTATTTCATATAAATTATTAATTTTACCTATATATTTAAATAACAAAATAAAAACACTCATGAATTATAATTTTCATGAGTGTTTTTATAATAAATCCTATAAAATACCTTTTTAAGTTTTATACTGTTTTTAAATATTCATGTATACCTTTTGCTGCCTTTTTTCCAGCTCCCATTGCAAGAATTACTGTTGCAGCTCCTGTTACTGCATCTCCTCCTGCAAAAACACCATTTCTTGATGTTTCTCCAAACTCTTCTGTAGCAATTATACATCCTCTTTTATTTTTATCTAACCCCTTAGTTGTAGAAGTTATAAGTGGATTTGGTGAAGTACCAAGAGACATTATTACAGTATCTACATCTAATATAAATTCTGAACCTTTTATCTCTACTGGTCTTCTTCTTCCTGATTCATCCGGTTCTCCAAGCTCCATTTTTACACATTTCATTCCTTTAACCCATCCATTTTCATCACTTAATATTTCTGTTGGATTTGTTAAAATATCAAAAATTACTCCTTCTTCTTTTGCATGATGAATTTCTTCTACTCTTGCTGGAAGTTCAGCTTCACTCCTTCTATAAACTATATGAGTTTCTGCTCCAAGCCTTAAAGCGGTTCTCGCTGCATCCATTGCAACATTTCCTCCTCCTACTACCGCAACTTTTGAACCTGCTCTTATAGGAGTTCTATAACCATCTTTAAAAGCTTTCATTAAATTACTTCTAGTCAATATCTCATTTGCTGAGAATACACCATTTGAGTTTTCTCCTTTTATCCCCATAAATCTTGGAAGTCCTGCTCCTGAACCTATAAATACAGCATCAAATTTTTCATCTTCTATAAGCTCATCTATAGTAACAGTCTTACCTACAACTATATTAGTCTCTATTTTAACTCCTAATTTTTTTACATTTTCTACTTCACTTTTAACAACTGTATCTTTAGGAAGTCTGAATTCAGGAATACCATAAACAAGTACTCCACCTGCTTCATGAAGAGCTTCAAATATAGTTACATCATATCCAAGTTTAGCTAAATCTCCAGCACAAGTAAGTCCAGCTGGTCCACTTCCTATAACTGCAACTCTTTTACCATTTAATTCTTCTCTGTCAGAAAGATCTATATTATGCTCTCTTGACCAATCTGCTACGAATCTCTCTAGTTTTCCTATTGAAACAGAATCTCCCTTAATTCCTAAAACACAATTACCTTCACATTGTGTTTCTTGTGGACATACTCTTCCACAAACTGCTGGAAGAGCTGAAGATTCTGCAATAATTTTTGCTGCATCTTCAAAATTTCCTTCTTTTACTTTGCTAATAAAACCAGGTATGTTTATACTTACTGGGCATTTTTGAATACATCTTGCATTTTTACAATTTAAACATCTAATTGCCTCTTTAATTGCTTCTTCTTCATTATATCCAATACAAACTTCATCAAAATTTTTAGCTCTAATACTTGCTTCTTGCTCTCTTACAGGTATTCTCTTCATTCTATCTTCCATATTCATTATTCTTCACCCCCACAATTACCACATCCTCCATGATGTGTATCCCCTTCTTTTTTCTTTAAGAAAGCCCTACCTTCCTCTGTTTTATAAATTTGCTGTCTTCTCATTGCTTCATCAAAATTAACTAAGTGACCATCAAATTCTGGTCCATCAACACAAGCAAATTTAACCTCATCTCCAACAGTTACTCTACAAGCCCCACACATTCCTGTGCCATCAACCATAATAGGATTTAAACTAACTGTTGTAGGAATATTAAGTTCTTTTGTTAACATACACATAAATTTCATCATTATCATAGGCCCTATAACTATTGCATGATCATATTTTTTCCCTTTATTTTTTATTAAATCAGATAAACAATCAGTAACTCTACCATTGAACCCATATGAACCATCATCTGTAGAAACATAATAGTTTTTAGCTACTTTTTTCATTTCTTCTTCAAAAATTAAAAGATCTTTTGTTCTAGTTCCTACTATTACATCAACATCTATTCCATGCTCTTTCATCCATTTAACTTGAGGATAAACTGGTGCTGCTCCAACTCCACCAGCAATAAAAATAAATTTTTTATGTTTAAGTTCATTTATATCTTCTAAAACAAATTCACTTTCTCTTCCTAATGGACCAACAAAGTCTGATACACTTTCTCCCGCATTAAGTTCTGAAAGTTCTTTTGTTCCTTCCCCTACAGTTTGAAATACTATAGTTACAGTTCCTTTTCCTTTATTAAAATCAGCTATTGTTAGTGGAATTCTTTCTCCCTTTTCACCATTTTTTATTATTATAAATTGACCTGGCTTTGCTGATTTTGCAACTCTTGGTGCTTCAATATCCATTAAAAATAAATTATCTGCTAAAACTTTTTTCCCAATAATTTTAAACACAAACATCCCCCTCTTTACCCTTAACCTATTTTTATATATTATACCATTTATTGTAATAAAGATTCAATATTGTGTATATTCTTAAAAATTTTAAATATAACAATATTTATAAAACTTTTATTTTGTATTTATGGTAAAATATTACTATAAAATATCATAAAAGGGGGAATTTTCTTGATAGAGGTTTTAAAAATATTAGTTGATATTATGAATTCAATTCATCATAAATCTGTTGAAATTCTTGGTTCTAATGGATATGGATTTACAGACAAACAATTACATTTTATTTTTATTGGTGCTTTAGGAATAATAATATTTGCTCTATCACATTTTTTATTTAAAATAGTTGCTAAATATTCTCTTACTGCTGTTTCTTTTATTTATACTTTTACTATACTTATTTTTATAACAGTTGCTATAGAAATCCAACAAAAACTAACTGGACAAGGTCAAGCCGAATTTGGTGATGTTTTTTGGGGATTATATGGATTTATATATGTATTCTTTATATATGTAGCAATAAAATTATCTTACATAGGTATAAAAATAGGAATTAAAAAATTTAAAAATAAAAATCGACCACCTAAAAGATTAGCTAAAAAAAGAAAACCACCAAAATCTGTTTACTATTAATAAAAGAGGAGTGAATAAATAAATTCACTCCTCTTTATATAAAAAGAACTGCCAAATTGGCAGTTCTATAAAATCTATAAGATTACTTGCTGTAATCGTAGAAACCTTTACCTGTTTTTCTTCCAAGCCATCCAGCTCTAACATATTTTCTTAATATGTTTGAAGCTCTATATTTATTATCTCCTGTTTCATTGAATAAAACATCCATGATTGCTAAACAAACATCTAATCCTATTAAGTCTCCTAAAGCTAATGGTCCCATTGGGTGGTTAGCTCCATATTTCATAGCTGTGTCAATATCTTCAACTGTAGCTATTCCTTCTTGAAGAATAAATGAAGCTTCATTAATCATTGGAATTAAGATTCTATTTACTACGAATCCTGGAGCTTCTGCAACTTCTACTGGTTCTTTACCAATTGCTACTGATAATTCTTTTACAGCATCAAAAGTTTCTTGGCTTGTAGCTATTCCTCTTATAATTTCAACTAGCTTCATTACTGGAGCTGGGTTAAAGAAATGCATTCCTATAACTTTTTCTGGTCTTGATGTAGCTGAAGCAACTTCAGTTATTGATAATGATGAAGTGTTTGAAGCTAAAATAGTTTCTGGTTTGCAGATTTTATCTAATTCAGCGAAAATTTCTTTTTTGATTTTCATGTTTTCAACTGCTGCTTCTACTACTAAATCACAATCAGCTGCCATATTCATGTCAGTTGTTCCTGAAATTCTTCCTAGTATTTCTTCTTTAACTTCTTCAGTCATTTTTCCTTTAGAAACTAATCTAGTAAGACTTTTATCTATTCCAGCAATTCCTCTTTGAACAAATTCATCTTTTATATCTCTAACAATAACTTCATATCCTTTTTGTGCGAAAGCTTGAACTATACCAGCTCCCATTGTTCCTGCACCTAATACAAATACTTTTTTCATAATGGTCCGCCTCCTAATTTCAATTTAAATTCATTTATACCTATACATTTTTTAAATTCAGGTGATGATTTGTTCATCACCTGACAATTTTAAGTTCTATTCTACTACTGCTTTAAATTGTGCAACTAATTCTGGTAATACTTTATTTACATCACCAACTATTGCATAATCAGCAATTTTCATAATTGGAGCAGATTCATCTTTATTGATTGCTATAATCATATCTGAATCTTGCATACCAGCTGTATGTTGAATAGCTCCTGAAATACCACAAGCAATATAAATACTTGGTCTTACAGTTTTACCAGTTTGACCAACTTGGTAATCTCTTTCTATCCATCCTTTGTCTATAGCACCTCTTGATGCGGCTACTGTTCCACCTAAAACTTCAGCTAATTCTTTTAATTTATTAAAGTTTTCTTGGCTTCCCATTCCTCTTCCACCAGCAACTAAAACTTTAGCTTCACCGATATCTACTACATCTTTGGCATCTTTAACTACTTCTATAACTTTAGTTCTTATATCAGCACTTGTTAAAGCTACTTCAATTTTTTCTATTTCAAATTTTTCATTTTTTTCTTCTACCTTTGAGAATACTCCAGGTCTTACTGTAGCCATTTGTGGTCTATGATCTGGACAAGCAATTGTTGCCATTAAGTTTCCACCAAATGCAGGTCTTGTAGCTAAAAGAGCTCCGTTCTCTTCTGGAACTACATCTAATTGAGTACAATCAGCAGTTAATCCAGTTGTTAATCTAGCTGCAACTCTTGGTCCTAAATCTCTTCCTATGAAAGTTGCTCCTATGAATAATATTCCTGGTTTTCTTTCTGTTGCTAAATCACAAATTACTTTTGTATATCCATCAGTAGTGTAATTAGCTAATTCTTCATGATCTGCTAATATAACTTTATCAGCTCCGTGCTCACCTAAAGTAGTAGCTAATCCTTCTACATTGTGTCCTAATAATAGAGCTGTTAATTCAACTCCTAATTTATCTGCAATTTTTCTACCTTCGCCTAATAATTCTAATGATACTTTTTGTAGTTCTCCGCCTCTTTGTTCAGCGAATACCCATACGCCTTTAAAATCTGCTAAATTCATTTCAAGTTACCTCCCTATTCCTATTAGATGTAGTGCTTTTCTTTTAATTTTCCAACAACATATGCTGCAGCGTCTTTAGGTCCTTCTTTAACTAATTCTCCGGCACCTTTAGCTTCTTTAGTCATTGATTTTTTAACCTTTGTAGGTGAACCTTTTAATCCAAGAACTGCTTTATCTACATCTATGTCATCAGCTGACCAAATAGTGATTTCTTTGTCTTTTGTATCGAAGATTAATCCAACATTCATATATCTTGGAACATTTAATTCTTCAATTGCAGTTAAAAGACATGGAGTTTGAACTTTTATCATTTCGTGTCCGTCTTCTAATGCTCTGTTTACTAATAATCCATCAGCTTCAACTTTAACATCTTGAACATAAGTTACTTGAGGAATATTTAAATGTTCAGCAATTTCTGGTCCTACTTGTGCAGTATCTCCATCAATTGCTTGTCTTCCAGCAAATACAATATCATATTCTAATTTTCTTATAGCTCCTGCTAAAGCGTTTGAAGTAGCTAATGTATCTGCTCCAGCAAATGCTCTATCAGTTATAAGAACTGCTTCATCAGCTCCCATACATAAAGCTTCTCTTAAAGCTTCTTTAGCTTGTGGAGGTCCCATACTTATTACTGTTATTTTTGCTCCACTATTTTCTTTTATTTGTAAAGCTGCTTCTAATGCATGCTTATCTTCTGGGTTAATTATTGATGGAACTCCATCTCTTATAAGTGTTCCTGTTTTAGGATCAATCTTTACTGCTGTTGTATCTGGAACTTGTTTTAAACAAACTACTATATTCATTTTTAAGCCTCCCCTTTTTATCTTAACTTGCTTCCTGCGATAACCATTTTTTGAACTTCTGAAGTACCTTCATAAATTTCAGTTATCTTAGCATCTCTCATCATTCTTTCTACTGGGTACTCTTTAGTGTATCCATATCCACCGAATATTTGTACTGCTTTAGTAGTAACTTCCATTGCTACATCTGCAGCAAAAAGTTTAGCTCTTGCAGCATCTACTGTGTATGGAAGACCTGCTTCTTTTAAGAATGCTGCTTTATATACTAAATGTCTAGCTGCTTCAACTTTAGTATCCATTTCTGCAATCATCCATTGTAATCCTTGGAATGCTGCTAATGGTCTATTAAATTGTTTTCTTTCTTTCATGTATGCTACTGCTTCTTCTAATGCACCTTCTGCAATTCCTAAAGCTTGAGCTGCTATACCAATTCTTCCTCCATCAAGAGTTTTCATTGCTATTGCAAATCCTTTTCCTTCTTTACCAATTAAGTTTTCTTTTGGTACTACACAGTTTTCCATTATAAGTTCTGTAGTTGATGAAGCTCTAATTCCTAATTTATCTTCTACTTTACCTACTGAGAAACCTGGGAATGATTTTTCAACTATGAAAGCTGAAATTCCTTTTGTTCCTTTACTCTTATCTGTCATAGCAAATATAACGAAAGTTTCTGCAACTCCACCATTTGTTATGAATATTTTTGATCCATTTAAGATATAATTATCTCCTTCTAAAACTGCAGTAGTTTGTTGACCTGCTGCATCTGTACCAGCTCCTGGTTCAGTTAATCCAAAAGCACCTATTTTTTTACCTGTTGCAAGGTCTCTTAAGTATTTTTCTTTTTGTGCTGGATTACCAAATTGGTTGATAAGTGAAGCACAAAGAGAAGTGTGAGCTGAAAGTATAACTCCAGTTGTACCACATACTTTTGATAATTCTTCTACTGCTAATATATATGAAAGAGTGTCTCCGCCAGCTCCTCCGAATTCTTTAGGAAATGGAATACCCATCATTCCTAATTTAGCCATTTTTTCAACGTTTTCCATTGGAAATCTTTCTGTTTCATCGATTTCAGCTGCAATTGGCTTTACTTCGTTTATAGCGAATTCTCTAACCATTTGTCTTACTAATTCTTGTTCTCTAGTTAATTGGAAATTCATTTAAATTGCCCTCCTATTCATTACACCCTGATTTTTTATATAAAATAATCTTTGTTTTTATTATCTAATTTACTAATTATTTATTTTGGAAATTCTTTTCTCTTCTCTCCATGAAAGCAGTCATTCCTTCAGTTTGATCTTCTGTTGAGAAACATTTTCCAAAGTCTTCTGCTTCTATCATTATGGCTTCATCCATTCCAACTTGCATTCCTCTGTTAATTGCATCTTTACAAAGTCTAACTGCTATTGGAGCATTAACCATTATTTTATTTGCCATAGCTTTAGCTTCATTCATAAGCTCTTCTAAAGCTACTACTTTATTAACTAATCCTATTCTTAAAGCTTCATCTGCCTTTATAATTTCTCCTGTATAAATAAGTTCTTTAGCTTTTCCAAGACCAACTATTCTAGGTAGTCTTTGAGTTCCACCAAATCCTGGTGTTATTCCAAGTCCTGATTCAGGTTGAGCGAATTTAGCTTTTTCTGATGCTATTCTTATATCACAACTCATTGCAAGTTCGCATCCTCCACCTAAAGCAAATCCTGATATAGCAGCAATTACAGGCTTGTCCAAAGTTTCTAATCTTCTAAAAACTTTATTTCCTAAGATTCCAAATTCTCTTCCTTGTTCTTCATTTAGATCTTTCATTTCTGATATATCTGCACCTGCAACAAATGACTTTTCTCCAGCCCCTGTTAAGATTACAGCATAGATATTATTATCTTTTTCTAAATCATCAATTACTGTATTTAAATCTTTTAAAGTTTCTGAATTTAAAGCATTTAATGCTTTTGGTCTATTGATAGTTACAATAGCTAAGTTTCCTTCCTTTTCAAGAAGTACATTTTTTAATTCCATACTAAAGTCCTCCTTAATACAACCCTCTTTATTTTAAATAGCAAATTTTATACTTTATTGTTTATTGTTAACATTTTATAGTAAATTTTATCTGTTTGTTAATAATATAACAAACAAAAACAAAAAAATAATTGAAGTCTTTCAACTTCAATTACAATTATAATACTTCGTTAAATTTTTTGCAATATCCTTTGTGAAAAATTATACAAATTTTTTACCTTCATCCAATCAATAATTAAATTTATATTTTTTTATTTGTTATGTAAAAGATAAATAAGTGTAAGTAAACTTTCACTTAAATGTACATTTTCAACAATAACATCATCTGGAACTACTAAATCTACAGGTGCAAAGTTCCAAATAGCTTTAATGCCACCTGCTACAAGTACATCACAAACTTTTTGTGCATTTATTCTTGGAACGCAAACAACTCCAATATCTATTTTATTGTTTGCTAAAAATTTATCTAAATCATCAATATCTTCAATTGATATATCTCTTATTTTTATTCCTATAAGCTTTGGATTTGCATCAAAAATCCCCTTTAAATCAAAGCTCATTTTTCCAAATCTAGTATAATTAGCAATTGCTTGACCTATATTCCCAGCTCCAACAATAACTCCATTATGCACATTATCCAATCCTAAAATAGTACTTATTTTACTACTTAATTCTCTTACATTATAGCCGTATCCTTGTTGCCCAAAGTCACCAAAGCAATTTAAATCCTGTCTTATTTGTGATGCAGTGAATCCTATCTTTTCCCCTAATTCTTTTGAAGATATTCTATCAACATCATTTTTTAATAATTCATTTAAATATCTATGATATTTAGGCAATCTTTTTATAACAGCCATAGAAATATTTTTTTTCTTTTCCATCTCTATGTCTCCTTACTCTACTAATTCTCTCCCAAAATCTTGAGATGTGAAATTTTTAACTATTATTTTTTATTCTACCATATTTATATGTATTTAATCCATTTTTTTAAAATTACTTTTTCTATTAACTTTTTACTATGTGTATTTATTATTTAATATGTATTGCTAAATTTAAAGAAAAAATAAAGTTTATGCATAAATATATTTACACATAAACTTCATCCCAGTTTTATAATAAAGCATTAAGCTTTATAAGATGAGAATAAAATTATTCTCTAATGCCTTTTCCCTCTCGCCTGAAAGTTCATTTAGAATTATACTTACTTAATGAACTTTTGTCAATGGAATTAGTTGTTATTTAAGCGCTCTCATTGAATTTAAAACTGCTATTAAAGTAACTCCTACATCAGCAAAAACTGCTTCCCACATATTAGCAAGTCCAAATACTGCCATTAATAAAACTAAAAATTTAACTCCTAATGAAAAAATTATATTTTGCCATAGAATTTTATTTGTTTTTCTTGCAAGTAATATTGCTTCTTTTAATGCTAAAGGATTATCTTTCATTAAAACTACATCCGCTGCTTCTATAGCTGCGTCTGAACCTATTCCTCCCATAGCAACTCCTAAGTCAGCTCTAGCAAGTACTGGAGCATCATTTATTCCATCTCCTATAAATGCTACACGATTAACTTCTTTAGATTCTATTATATTTTCTAGTTTTTCAACTTTATTTACAGGTAAAAGCTCTGAATGTACTTCATCTAATCCAAGTTCTTTACCAACTGCCTCTCCAACCTTTTTATTATCACCAGTTAGCATTACAACTTTCTTAACCCCAATTTCTTTTAGAGCTTCTATTGCTTCTTTTGAATCTTTCTTTATTTTATCTGATATAGTTATATAACCTTTAAAAATATTATTAACTGCTACATATACTATTGTTCCTAAACTTTCTATTTCATTTACTTTTATATTATTTTCTTTCATAAGCTTAAAGTTACCTACTAGCACATTATTACCTTCAATATCTCCGCTTATTCCCATTCCTGAGATTTCTTTATGATTTGTAACTTCTATTTCGTCTATATCTTTTTGTTTGCTTAACTTGTATTCATCAACAATTGATTTTCCTATTGGATGGTTAGAAAACTTCTCACAAGCTGCTGCATATTGAAGAACTTGCTCTTTTTTAAATTCATCAAATGATTCAATTTTAGTAACTCTAAATACACCTTCTGTTAAAGTTCCTGTTTTATCAAAAACAACTGCATCTAGATCTTTTAATATTTCTAAATAATTTCCACCTTTAACTAATATACCTTTTTTAGATGCACTACCTATTCCAGCAAATAGTCCTAATGGAACAGAAATTACTAATGCACATGGACAAGATACTACTAAGAATATAAGTGCTCTTGAAATCCATTGTCTTATATTTGCATCAGGTAATATTAATGATGGTATTACTGCTAAAGCTATAGCTGAAAAAACAACTACTGGAGTATAGTATCTTGAAAATTTAGTTATAAATTTTTCTGTTTTTGCTTTTTTACTACTTGCATTTTGAACTAACTCTAATATTCTAGCAACTGTTGATTCTTCAAATTCGCTTTTTACTCTAATTTTTATTGTACCAGTTATATTTATACTTCCAGCTAAAAGTTCTTCCCCAACTTTCTTTTCCATAGGAATTGATTCCCCAGTTAAAGCTGAAGTATCTACACTTGTATTTCCTTCTATTATTTCTCCATCTAAAGGAACTCTTTCACCTGGTTTAACTAAAATTATTTGATCTATCTTAACTTCTTCTGGACTAACTTTTGTTATATTTCCATTTTCAAATAAATTCGCATATTCAGCTTTTATATCCATAAGAGAACTTATAGATTTTCTTGATTTGTTTACTGCATAACTTTGGAACATTTCTCCTATTTCATAAAATACCATAACTGCAACACCTTCTGGGTATTGTCCAACTGCGAATGCTCCTAAAGTTGCTATAGTCATTAAGAAATTTTCATCAAAAAAGTTTCCTTTAAATATATTTTTAACTGCAATTCCTATTACTTTATATCCTACTAATAAATAAGAAATTATAAAGAAGTATATAGAAATATTACTTTTTTCTCCTAAGAAAATTCCTACAATATATATGAATATTCCTACTATTAATTGTATATTTTCAAGTATCCTATTCATAAATTTATTTTCTTTTTTCTCATCTTCTTTATGACTGTGTCCATGCTCATGTCCTGTACAACAACCATCTTTGCAACCATGTCCACTATCACTTCTTTGCATATCATTTCCACTTGTCATTGAATATTTTTCAACAACTACGTTAGGTTCTAATTTATTTACAGATTCTTTTATTTTATTTATCATTTTCTCTTCATTTAAACCACTATATTCAACTATTAATAATTTAAATGAAAAGTTTAAAGTACAACTTTTTACTTCATCAAATTCTGAAACTATATTTTCAATTTTCCCAGCACAATGTGCACAGTCTAGTCCTTTAAGTGATAATTTAATTTTATTACTGTTCCCATGTCCACTTTCTGTTCTTGGGTTATTTTTTCCACCTGACATTGAATATTTTTCAACAACTACATTAGGTTCTAACTTATTTACAGTTTCTTTTATTTTATTTATCATTTCTTCTTCATTTAAATCACTATATTCAACTATTAGTAATTTAAATGCAAAGTTTAAAGTACAACTTTTTACTTCTTTAAACTCTGAAACTATATTTTCAATTTTTCCTGCACAATGTGCACAATCTAGTCCTTTAAGTGATAATTTAATTTTACTCATAATTTCACCTCCTATTCATTTACGTGGTTAAGACCTTCATTAAATATTCTCATTATGTGTTCATCATCTAGAGAATAATAAACCACTTTTCCTACACGCTTAAACTTAACTAATCTATTTACTTTTAATGTTCTAAGTTGATGTGATATAGCTGATTGTGTCATATTTAAAAGTGCTGCTAAATCACATACACACATCTCTGACTCATATAAAGCGCATATTATCTTTATTCTTGTTGTATCTCCAAATACTTTAAAAAGCTCTGCCAAATCATATAGAGTTTCTTCTTTAGGCAATTTATCTTTAACTTTTGTTATTGTATCCTCATGAATTATTGTACAATTGCATTTATCTATCTTTATTTCATTGGACCCCATCTTTCATCCTCTCTTTCATATGAGTAATTGTTCATATGTTCATTATATGAATGTGAAGTGTTTTTGTCAACTTTATTTTTAAAGTTTGTTTTTTTTAATTTTTATACGTCATTATAAATAAATATGTTACTATACTTAATAAATATTACTGTAAAATAAAAAATATTTTTATAAAGACTAAGAGGCTTGAATTCATGAATTCAAGCCTCTTAGTCTTTTAATTATTTTAATTAATTTACTATTGTTTTATTATTTAAGTTATTTATATTTTCACTGTTAGACATAATTGTTTTCAATATCATATGCACTATACTGTTACATATATAATATGCAAAATTTAAATCATTTAAAAAACTTTCTTTTTTCCTATACATTTCCTGAGTTTTATCTATAAATTCTCTAATATCTTTTACTTCTAGCCTATCAAGTCTCATTAAAGATACATCATAATTCTTTGCAATTTTAGCAAGTTCTCTTTCATAATTAACATGTTGCCTCATTGCATTCTTAAATTCCCATCTTTGAGCATGTGGTATACAATAGTAATCACATAGAAAATGACATATAACTCCAAGTTCTGCACTAAATTTACCAGTTCCATTTTGAATAACCTCATCTGGAGTCATATTTGCTAAATCTTCTATCATCTCTAATATCATATCACTGCTTTCATCAAAATAGTGCTTTGTAAATTTATACTTTGATGCACAATCTGGCTTTATTGTTCCCCATATAAATCTATTCTTACTTATTAAAAATTTCTTATTATCATCTATATTATCGTATAATATGTTAGCTACTAACTTATGAGTATTCATTAACACTTAAGGTCACATCCTTATTTTTTTAATTATATATCTAAACCCTATTAATAATTATACCTCATAATAAAGTATTTTATGTGGAAAAATTTATTAAATTTTTAATTAATTTAAAAAGCTATCTCAAAAATTAGAGATAGCTTAGTTATATTTTATAAGTATTTTTTATATTTTTCTTCTGATTCTAATTTTGTAAGTAAATGTTTTATCTCTTGATCACGTTTTTTATCCATAACTAGTAATACATCTCCGGCATCTACAATAACTAAATCTTTCACACCAAGACCTATAATTAAATTTTTTCCTCCAAAAACTGCACAATTTTCACAATCATCTAAATAAGAATTTTTGGATATAAAATTACTTTCCTTTCTATCTAAAAATCTGCTTAAAGCTGTAAAACTTCCAATATCATCCCAATGGAAATTGCATTTTATAACATAAGCTTTTCTTGTTCTTTGCATTACTCCAAAATCAATAGAAATGCCATTTATACTATCATATTCTTTTAAAATAACTTCATCTTCATCTTCTGCTCCAATGTGTCTATATATTTCCATTAAAGATTTGTATACATTAGGAAGATACTTTTCTATTTCTCTTAAAATTATATCTGCTCTAAATACAAACATCCCTGAATTCCAAAGGTAGTTTCCAGTAAAAATAAATTCTTTCGCTACATCTAGATTTGGCTTTTCTGTAAACCTTGCTACCTTATAAGTGGCTATATCCCCACTAACCTGCTCGCCCATTTCTATATAACCATAGCCAATCTCTGGTCTAGTAGGTTCTATCCCTAAAGTTACTATAGCTTTTCTTCTATTTGCTAATTCTATAGCTTGGGCTAAAGTATTTACATATTCTTTTTCATCTTCAATGTAATGATCTGAAGGCAATACTATCATAACAGCATCTTGATCTTTTTTTAAAAGTTTTACTGCAGACAAGCCTATACATGTTGCAGTTTCTTTATTCATAGGTTCTGTTATAATATTTTCTTTATTGATGTCTTTTAATTCATCTTTTATCTGATCTTCATAATCCTTATTTGTTACAATATACATATTATCCTTTTCTATTAAAGGAGCTATTCTTTCTACAGTATTTACTAGAAAGCTTTTTTCATTTATAACATCTAAGAATTGTTTTGGGCGATTCATCCTTGATAATGGATATAATCTACTTCCTTTTCCTCCAGCTAATATAAGTCCGTATATCATTATTTCCAACTCCATTTAGCGTTATATTTTAGTCTATGTTTTTTAATAAATTTTGTGAATTTAAACATTACTTATATATATTTGACTTCATATTTCGTATCCAATTATTACAATTTAATTTAATATATTTTTCTTTTATTAATAAATCTTGACAATTATATGAATTTAAATTAATATTATACTAATAATAAATTTAATCCAATCTTATTAAGAGGGAGTAGTACTAAATATAGCATCAACAATCTCGACTAAACGTCTGGTGTTATATACCTATATAATTAGGTTACGAGACTTTTAATATAAATTCCGAAATTTTTTCGTAATTTATATTAAAAGTCTTTTTTATTGGAAATATTAATTTTGAAAGGAGTTTTTTTTATGAATAATTTTTTTAACAAGTCTATTGTAGATATCTTAAAATTTTTTAATTCTACAAAAAATGGTCTATCAAAAGATGGATTACACAAAAATTCTGATTTATATGGAAAGAATATTTTAAATGAAAAGAAAAAGAAAAGTACAGTTCAAGTTTTCTTTGAACAATTTAAAGACTTACTTGTAATTATACTTATCATTGCTGGTATTGTTTCTATGTTTGCTAAAAATGTTGAAAGTACTATTGTTATATTTGCAGTTATTATATTAAATGCAATTCTTGGTACTATCCAACATGTAAAAGCTGAACAATCTTTAAATAGTTTAAAGGCACTCTCTGCTCCAAATGCTAAAGTTATGAGAGATGGAGTAAAATTAGAAATTCCATCTTCTGAAGTAGTTCCTGGAGATATTTTAATTCTAGAAGCTGGTGACTTAGTTTGTGCTGATGGTAGAATAATAGAAAATTATTCTTTACAAGTTAATGAAAGTGCATTAACTGGTGAATCTGAAAGTGTTACTAAAATATCTGACTTAATTGATAAAGATGAAGTTGCTCTTGGTGACCAAAAAAATATGGTTTTCTCAAGTTCATTGGTAACTTATGGACGTGCTTTAGTAGTTGTTACTGCTACTGGTATGAATACTGAGCTTGGTAAAATTGCTACCTTAATGGAGCAAACACAAGAGAAGAAAACTCCATTACAAATTACTCTTGATGATTTTTCTAAAAAATTAGCTATTATAATTCTTGTTATATGTGCTATTGTTTTTGGATTAAGTATTTATAGAAAAATGCCAATAATTGAATCTTTAATGTTTGCTGTTGCTCTTGCAGTTGCTGCTATTCCTGAAGCTTTAAGTTCTATTGTTACTATAGTTCTTGCAATAGGAACTCAAAAAATGGCTAAAGAAAATGCTATCATCAAATCTTTAAAAGCTGTTGAAGGTCTTGGTTCTGTATCAATTATATGTTCTGATAAAACTGGTACATTAACTCAAAATAAAATGACTACTAAACAACTTTATGTTGATGGAAAACTTATTAATTCAGAAGATTTAGATTTAACTAATGAAGTACACAATTATTTATTAACTAGCTCTATTCTTTGTAATGATTCTACTTCAGTAGATGGAAATGAAATAGGTGATCCAACTGAAGTTGCTCTTGTAAATCTTGGTCATATATATAACATAAAAGAAATAGAATTTAGAGAAAAAATTGAGCGTTTAAGGGAAATACCATTTGATTCTGATAGAAAGCTTATGAGTACTCTTCACGATTTTAATGATAAAACAACTTTATTTACTAAAGGAGCTTTTGATGTTCTTTTAGATAGATTAAAATATATTAAAACTTCTTCTGGAATTAGAGAAATAACTTCTGAAGATAAGCAAAACATTATAGATGTTAATATGGAACTTTCTCAAAATGGTTTAAGAGTTCTTGCTTTTGCTTATAAAGAACTTCCTTCTGTTAAAGATATTACTATTGAAGATGAATTTGGGTATACATTTATAGGTTTAATTTCAATGATTGACCCACCAAGAGTTGAATCTGCTGAAGCTGTTAAAGATTGTATATCTGCTGGAATTAAACCAATTATGATTACTGGTGACCATAAAATAACAGCATCTGCTATTGCAAAACAAATTGGTATACTTAGAGAAGGTGACATGGCTATTGAAGGTTTAGAGCTTAATAGAATGTCTGAAGATGAACTTATGGAAAAACTTGAACATATTTCAGTTTATGCAAGAGTTTCTCCAGAACACAAAATAAGAATAGTTAATGCATGGCAAAACAAAGGAAAAATTGTAGCTATGACTGGTGATGGTGTAAATGATGCTCCTGCTCTTAAGCAAGCAGATATTGGTATAGCAATGGGTATTACAGGAACTGAAGTTTCTAAAGATGCTTCTTCAATGATATTAACTGATGATAACTTTGCTACAATTGTAAAATCTGTTGCTAATGGTAGAAATGTTTATGCTAATATAAAGAATTCAATTAAATTCCTTTTATCAGGTAACACTTCTGCTATAATTGCTGTACTTTATGCATCTTTAGCTGCTCTTCCAGCTCCATTTGCTCCAGTACACTTATTATTTATCAATCTTGTAACTGATAGTTTACCTGCTATTGCAATTGGAGTTGAAAAAGGAAGAAAAGATATATTAAAAGAAAAACCAAGAGATAGTAAGGAATCTATTCTTACAAAAGGATTTATAAAAGAAATTGCTTTTGAAGGTATTGTAATTACTATATTTACTCTTTTTGCATTTTATATTGGTCTTAAATCTGGAAAAGAAGCTGCTAGCACAATGGCATTCTCAACACTTTGTTTAGCAAGATTATTCCATGGATTTAACTGTAGAGGAAAACAATCTATATTTAAACTTGGATTATTTACTAATAAATATAGTTGGTATGCATTTATAACTGGTGTAGTTTTAGTTAATATTGTTTTATTTGTTCCTGGAGTTACTGACTTATTCGAAGTTGCACCACTTAGTGCTAGTAATGTTGGATTAATATACTTATTTGCTTTCCTACCAACAGTTATAATTCAAATTTCTAAAATGATACGTGAAAGTATAAATAAATAATTTAAAGGACTAATCTTAAAGATTAGTCCTTTCTTTTATAATAATTAATTGTATAGAGTGTAAGTTTTCTATTTTTTATAAAACTCTTATTTAAATTTGTTAATATCAAAATATGTCTTTATAAATTTAAATAATTATATACAGCTCCAATAAGTCCTGCATCATTTTTATGTTTACAAACTTCTATTTTCGCATTAACATCATTCCACCAAAGAATTTTATTTAATGCTTTTTCAATACCTTCTACAAAATTTTCTCTTTCACTTATTCCTCCACCTATAATTATTTTTTCTGGATTAATTATAGCTGATAGATTTGCTATTCCAATTGCTAATGAAGTATACCACTCCTCTATAAGTTCTTTAACTTTAGTATCTCTTTCTCCTTCTAAAAATACCTCTTTACCTTCAATCTCTACATTAGAATCTATTCCTTTATATTTTTTGTATTTATCTATCAATGCTATAGTAGAAGCTTTTTTACTCATAATACTGTCATTTACATCATCTTTTTCTAGCCCTTCACAAACCATAAAACCAAATTCTCCACCTCTAAAGGAGTGTCCACGAACTATTTTTCCATTTACAAATAATCCTCCACCAATTCCTGTTCCAACAGTTATGCAAATAAAATTATCGCATTCTACAGCATTTCCATTAAATTTTTCTGCAAGTGCTACACATTTTCCATCATTCTCTATAGTAGTATTTAATCCTGTCCTATTTTTAATAATTTCAGTTATATTTTTATTTACCATACATTGAATAGCATAACAAGCTGTTGGCATCCCTTTTTCTACATTTATGAATCCAGGCATACTTAAAGCTACACCTTCAATTTCATTTTTCTTTTCTTCAATTATTTCTATTAAACTGTTTATAAAAACTTCTTCTGATTCTACTCTTGTCTTTATTTTCCCTTTTTCTAAAACTTCACCTAATTCATTTAATATTCCAAACTTTATATTAGTCCCTCCAATATCAAATGCTAATATTTTTCTCATATAAACTCCCCCATTTCCTTTTACTTCATAACTTTTTTAAGTAATCTTATTTTATCTTTAAAAGGTGCAAATCTTATATTAAATTCAATAAATGTACCTCTTTTTACAACTGATCTACTATGTGAAAAAGTTTCAAAACTTGCTTTTCCATGATAATCACCCATTCCACTATTTCCTACTCCTCCAAAAGGTAATGATGTTTGTGCTACATGAATAACAGTATCATTTATAGTAACTCCTCCTGAAGTTGTATCTTTTAATACTTTTTCTATATTACTAGAACTTTCTGAAAAGTAATATAAAGCTAATGGTTTTGGTCTACTATTCACAAAATTAATAGCTTCATCAATATCTGAAAATTCTATTACTGGTAATATTGGTCCAAATATTTCATTTTCCATAACAGGGCTATTAGCTTGTACATCTGTAAGTATAGTTGGATGTATAAATCTATCACTTATATCATACTCTCCACCATAATATATTTTCCCATCATTAAAATATTCTTTTAACTTTTCAGTATCACGCTCTCTTATTATTCTTGGATACTCTTCATTATTTTTTATATCTTTTCCATATTGTTTTTCTATCTCTTCAACTAATTTCTTTAAAAGTTCATCTTTTATATCTTTATGAACCATTAAATAATCTGGAGCCACACAAGTTTGTCCAGCATTTAATAGTTTTCCCCAAACTATTCTTTTAGCAGCTAATTCTATTTTACTATCTTTATCAACTATACATGGACTTTTTCCCCCAAGCTCAAGTGTTAATGGAGTTAAATTTTTAGATGCTGCCTCCATAACTATCTTTCCTACACCTACACTTCCAGTAAAGAATATATAATCATAAGGTGTATTTATAAGTTCAGTTACTGCTTCCTTTCCTTCTGTTGGGGCAACTACTTTTATATAATTTCCTTGAAAAGTTTTATTAATTACTTTTTCAAGTAATAAGGCTGTATTAAGAGAACTTTCTGATGGCTTTATAACTGTGCAATTACCAGCACTAATTGCACCTATTAATGGAGCAATAACTAATTGAAATGGATAATTAAATGGTCCTATTATAAGAGCAACTCCATAAGGTTCCTTATAAATATAATTTTTACTTGGAAAATATATAATTGAGCTCTTAACTTTTTTCTTTCTTACCCAATATCTTAAATTTTTTATGTGTATATTTATTTCATCATATACTATACCTATCTCTGTTGCATACCCTTCAAATTTACTTTTCCCTAAATCTTTATTTAAAGCTATCAAAAAATCCTCTTCATTTTCTTTAATTGCTTTTTTTAATTTTTTTAATGCATCTATTCTAAAATCAATATTTTTTGTCTTCCCTGTCTTAAAAAATTCTTTTTGATCTAAAAATACTTTTTTTAAATCCCCCATCTCTTCACCTCATTTACTATCTTTAAATTTTATTATAATTTAAACCATCTTTTAAATCATTTAAATTTATTTTAAATTGAATTATTCCTCCTGCATAAGGAGCTAATTCATATAATCCATAATATATTATTAAGTTTGTAGAACCTAGATAAAAAGCTGTGCTATTATCTATTCCTTTAAACTTTGAACCTTTATCAAAATATTTATCTTTATTGCTTGCTATTTGTTCTCTTATAATATTATCTATTTTACTCTTATAATCATAATTAATGTTAAACAAATCACTTAAATTTAAAATTTGTCCAGTTTTCTTATCTATATTATATGCTTTTCTATATGTCATACCATGAGCTCCACCAAAATATTGATAATAATCTATAAACAAACTTATAATATTTTCTGTTTCTCTTGTTTTAGAATATACTGAACTTAATTCATAATTCGAACAAGTATTACCTCCAGCTTGTGCATCTTCTTCAGCTCTTTTTGCTTCTGCTATATAAACATTTGTATTATTATCTATAATTTCATTTGCAATTATCCCCATACTCCCCTTTATATATGGAATATTCATATTTACATTTAAACATTTAGTTTTTTGATTTATTTTTTTATCAATTATATTCCCATCCTCTAGAGCATATGAAGTTATCCACATACATTGTGTGGAAACTGTTAATAAAATTATTATCCACAAACTCTTTAAGTTAAGTCTATAAGCCCTTTTTACCATACTAATTTTTCTCCTTTTGTATATTTTTTTACATAGAATCTCATATTTTTCACTTATTCTGCATTAAAAAACATTTTATCTACAGGAATATCAACAAACTTGTAACAAGTTATCCACAGGTACCTGTGGACACTGTTAGTAATTTTTTGTATTAACATACTTTTTTTGATAATTGTATAATTTATTAAAAAAATAGCCCACAGATATTATTTATCTGTAGACTATTTATTATTCCTATTTTCTAGAATTTTTTATTAATTCATTTAAATCTCTAAGCTCTTTATAAGTTAAATTTCTCCATTCCCCTATTTTCAAATTACCTAAATTAATATTCATTATTCTAATTCTTTCTAATTTAGTAACTTCATATCCTAAGGCTTCACACATTCTTCTAATTTGTCTATTTAATCCTTGAGTAAGTATTATTCTAAATACTTTCTCACCTTCTTTTTTTACAAAACATTTATTAGTTATAGTATCTAATATCTCAACTCCATTGCTCATTCTATTTATGAATTCTTGAGTTATCTTTTTATTTACAGTTACTATATATTCTTTCTCATGATAGTTGCCAGCTCTAAGTATCTTATTTACTATATCTCCATCATTAGTCATTAATATAAGACCTTGTGAATCTTTATCTAATCGCCCAATATTATATATTCTTTTTTCATGATTTACAAAATCAACTATATTTCCTTTTACTTTTTTTTCTGAAGTACAAGTTATTCCAACTGGTTTATTTAAAGCTATATAAACTAGTTCTTCCTCTTTACTAACAACCTTCCCATTAACTTCTACTTTTTGACCTTTTTTTATTTTCTGACCCATTAATGCTTTTTCACCATCAACGTAAACTTTACCTTCTTCAACTAATTTATCTGCTTCTCTTCTTGAGCAATATCCAGTTTCAGCTATATATTTATTTAATCTAATCTCTTCTGGTCTATCCTCATGAATTATAACCTTTTGATTAACCTTTTTGCTAGTTTCCTTTTCTTTTCCTCTTTTGTTTATATATTTGTATCTAGTTCTATTCATTAATCTTCTTCCTTTTGGTTTTTTATTATTGTGTATAACTTATGTTGTATACCATTATTATTTATATCTACATTTATCTTATTCTTATAAATATATTCACCTGTTTTCTTTAATGTTTTTATATTAACAGATGTTCCATTTATAGTTATTAACAATCCCTTTTCAGGCATCATTTTATTTTTTTCCGCATATTTTATTGTATCCAAAATTGCTGTATCTAAATTTTCTCCATTAGGTTTTATTTCATTTAATAAAGCTTCTCCCTTTTCAGTTTTTGAATATGAATATAAAACTTTATTAAATCTATTTGTTTCCATTTTAATTTGAGATGTTGTGTGAATCATTATAGTTGTTATTTTTTTATTATACTGATAAAAGAACCCTCCTACTAGTACCACAATTATAATAAATCCTAAAAAAAGCTTTAATTTATTCTTTTTAAAAAAGCTTTTACCACTGCTATAATGCTCTTGTCCTATTTCTACATCTACTTTTTTTGTCTTTATAATTTCACCTGTACTAGTTAAAAGATTAATCGAATGCTCATTTTTCTTTATAACTAGTCCTTTACTATTCTGCTCTTCTTCCATAACACTTAAACTTGTTGAAGAATTTGTTTTTTCTAAATCTACTATTCTAAAATAATCCTGAATAAATTTATATTTTGGATTTGAAAATAAAATAGTATAAAAAATTATGTACTTTGACCATTTATCTATAAAATTTTTTCCTATTCTTGTTTTTCTACTAAGAAGACTTATATTAAGTTTTCTTCTTTCATTTAAAATTTCTAAAAGCTCTACATCATTAATTATAAAAAAAGCTAAATTCAAAATTAAATTCCTTACATCATATGTTGGATTTAATTTTGATAATTCTTTTATGTGCACATCATAAAGATATACTTCTTTTCTCAGTAAAGAAAGTTGTTCCCCTCTCTTCTTATCAAATTCTTTTCCTACAGATAATAAACTTGCTGCTTTTGAAAAAGCATATTTATTCCTCTTAAATTTTATCACAATACCC
Source organism: Clostridium thermobutyricum (assembly GCF_000371465.1). Lineage (NCBI taxonomy): Bacteria > Bacillati > Bacillota > Clostridia > Eubacteriales > Clostridiaceae > Clostridium > Clostridium thermobutyricum. The sequence goes on from NZ_KB850956.1 coordinate 2,410,032, forward strand.
CATCCTCATATTTCTTTTATATATTTACAATTATACCCTAAAAATAAAAAATTTTTAACTAATATAGTTAATAAAAAACTATATGTTATCAATATTATACTTATTTTAATATACTATACTATAAATTATTTTTATCAGGATTAATTATGAGGAGAAAAAACGTGATTTATGTAGATTTTAAATACAAAAAAGCTAAAGTACCATACCCTTTCTTCTTTGTTACAAATATTTATGTTAAAATTAAAGAAGATTTTTTAAAGAGGTGATATTTTTATGCGTATTGGACTTGGATATGATGTTCATCGTTTAGTAAAAGATAGAGATTTAATATTAGGTGGAGTTAAAATAGACCATACTCTTGGACTTTTAGGTCATTCTGATGCTGATGTTTTAATTCATGCAATAATGGATGCTTTATTAGGTGCCTCAGCTCTTGGAGATATTGGTAAGCATTTCCCTGATACTGATCCAAAATATAAAGGTATTTCTAGCATAAAGCTTTTAGAAGCTGTTGGAAAACTTTTATATGATAATGGATTTACAATTGGAAATATTGACTCCACAATAATAGCCCAAAAACCTAAAATGGCTCCTCATATTCAAATTATGAGAGAAAATATATCAAATGCTTTGAATATAAATATAGACCAAATAAATATAAAAGCTACAACTGAAGAAAAACTTGGTTTTACTGGTGAAGAACTTGGAATATCATCACAAGCAATTTGCCTTCTTTTATAATAATTGGATTTGATTCTTCCTGTTTATTAATTTATAATTTTTCTATAAAGTTATTAAACATAATTTTATAATAAAGGAGGATATCTATTGTACTTTTGTGAGATTTGTAAAAAACCAGCTGATATACATCACATAGTTCATCGCTCTGAAGGTGGATTTGATATAGAAATTAACTATATGCACTTATGTAATGAACATCATAGAGGCAAAAATGGACCACATCATAATATTGAAAAAGATATAGAATATAAGATAAATCTTCAAAAGAAACTTTATAAAATATTAAATAAACCTTATTATTCAATTAAAGAATTAATGACTATTTTAAATGCATCTAAAAACATTGTTAAACGAATTACAAAAGATCTTAAACTTTATAAAGAAGGATATAAAAAAGATCATATAATTTTTTCAATAATGGGAAATTCTTATTATCCTGAAGATTTACTTCAAACTTTGGAATTACAAAATATTTGTAATGAAATATACAAAATAGAATAATTATATTTACAGTTTATATGTTGACATATAGAATTGTAATTACTATAATATATACAAAATCAATAATTAACGCATTGACGAGAAAGAGTATGTTATATAACTCACTTCCAGAGAGAAAATACATTAGCTGAAAGTATTTTTATTTGAGCATAACAGAAAACCACCTCCGAGCGACTTTAATACAGTCCGGTTTTATCACGTTACGATAATAAAAGTGATTCATATAATTTTATATGAATAATTAGAGTGGAACCACGGATATTACTTCGTCTCTATAGTTTTCTATAGAGTCGAAGTTTTTTTATTTTGAAATCAATTAAGAATATACAACGAGAGGAGTTTTAAAAATGATAAAAGTTACTTTAAAAGACGGTTCAGTTAAAGAATTTGAAGCTGGAGTTTCTATATTAGACATAGCAAAAGGAATAAGCGAAGGATTAGCAAGAAATGCACTTTGCGGAATGGTTAATGATAAAGTTGTTGACCTTAGATATATTTTAAATGAAGATGCAGAGGTTGCTATCTGCACTTTTGATTCTCAAGAAGGAAAAGATGCTTTAAGACATACAGCTTCACATGTTTTAGCTTATGCTGTTAAAAGACTTTTTCCAGAAGCTAAAATTGCTATAGGACCTGCTATAGAAAATGGATTCTACTATGATTTTGATAAAGAAAATGCTTTCTCTGCAGAAGATTTAGAAAAAATTGAAGCAGAAATGAAAAAAATAGTAAAAGAAAATCCTCAAATTGAAAGATTTGAACTTCCAAGAAATGAAGCTTTAGAGCTTATGAAGGATGAACCTTATAAAGTTGAGCTTATAAATGATTTACCAGAAGGAGAAATAATTTCCTTCTATAAAATAGGTGATTTTACTGATCTTTGTGCTGGTCCACACATAATGGCTTTAAAACCAATTAAGGCTATTAAACTTCTTAGAAGTGCTGGTGCTTACTGGAAAGGTGACGAAAAAAATAAAATGCTTTCAAGAATATATGGAACTGCATTCTTAAAAGCTAAAGACTTAGAAGAACACTTAGAAGCTTTAGAAGAAGCTAAAAAGAGAGACCACAATAAATTAGGAAGAGAATTAAAATTATTTATGACTGATGAAAAAGTAGGTCAAGGTCTTCCATTATTAATGCCAAAAGGAGCTAAAATAGTTCAAGTACTTCAAAGATGGATTGAAGATGAAGAAGAAAAAAGAGGATATATTTTAACTAAAACTCCTCTAATGGCTAAAAGTGACCTTTACAAAGTTTCAGGACACTGGGATCACTATAAAGATGGTATGTTTGTTTTAGGTGATGAAGAAAAAGATGATGAAGTTCTTGCTTTAAGACCTATGACTTGTCCATTCCAATATACAATATACAATGCTGAACAACACAGCTACAGAGATCTTCCATTAAGATATGCTGAAACTTCTACTCTATTTAGAAATGAAGCTTCAGGTGAAATGCATGGTCTTATAAGAGTTAGACAATTTACTCTTGCTGATGGACATTTAGTTGTTACTCCAGAACAATTAGAAGATGAATTTAGAGGAGTTGTCGATCTTATAAACTACGTTATGACTACTCTAGGAATAGAAAAAGATATAACTTACAGATTCTCAAAATGGGATCCAAAAAATAAAGAAAAATATATTGATAATCCAGAAGCTTGGGAATCAACTCAAGATATAATGAGAAATATATTAAATCACTTAGGAATAAACTATGTTGAAGCTGATGATGAAGCTGCATTCTATGGACCAAAACTTGATATCCAATTTAAAAATGTTCACGGAAAAGAAGATACAATAATCACTGTTCAAATAGATTTTGCTCTTGCTGAAAGATTTAATATGACTTATGTAGATAAAAATGGAGATAAAAAATTACCTTATATAATTCACAGATCTTCAATTGGATGTTATGAAAGAACTCTTGCAATGCTTATTGAAAAATATGCTGGAGCACTTCCAACTTGGCTTGCACCAGTACAAGTTAAATTGCTTCCAATCTCAGATAAATATAATGATTATGCTGATGAAGTAATAAGAAGCTTAAGAAATAGTGGTGTTAGAGTTGAAGGTGATTTCAGAGCTGAAAAAATCGGATATAAAATTAGAGAAGCTAGACTTGAAAGAGCTCCTTATATCATAGTTGTTGGTGAAAAGGAAGCTAATGAAAAATCAGTTTCTGTAAGAAGTAGAAAAAATGGTGATGAAGGATCAATGAATTTTGAAGAATTCAAAGCTAGATTATTAAAAGAAATAGAAACTAAAGAAATCTAATAGAAAAAGAAATTTTTCTTTCCACAATATTTTATAAATTTGTGGATTAATTCTCTCATTACTCTAAAGAATGTGTAAATAATTAATATTTTAATATAAAAAGACAGCTTATTTTAAGCTGTCTTTTTTATATTCCAGTTATAATATCTACTTTTTTTATTTTTATGTCTTTTTCTTCTGACACCACACATTTCTTTAAAAACTTTTTAAATATCTTACTTGTATCTTTTATGAAAAACTCATTTAAATCAAACTCAAATTCTTTTGTAGTTCCATTTATAGGACAGAAATAAATAACTTCATCTGAATAATTATCTGACATATATTCAACTATTTTTTCATCTAATACAGGTGAAATAACAACATATCCAGCCTCTAAATTTTTCTTCTTATTAGTTAGTGAATACATAGATATTCCTAAGTCTTTATCCTCAACCTTTTCTTCTTCTAAATTATATTTATTTCCATAGAACTCTAAAATCGATTTTAATTTTGCATCAAAAGAATTCCCATCAAATTTTTCTAATCTAAATTCCACATTTTCATTGTACTCTTTTATTATTCTTAAAATATCATCATATTCTAATTCAGCACCATTTATGCTATTTATATCAAGAGGTTGTTCTTCAATTATTATGTTATTAGCAAAATTTATTTTTTTTGCTTTTGAATCTTTTTTAATAGTTTCATTTTTATTTACTATAGGCTCTTCAATTTCCTTTTCTATCTCTTCTACTTTTTCTTCACTCTCTTTTTTAACTACTTTTTTATTTTCATTAAAATCACCGTTTTCTATATCCTCTATTTTTCTTTTAAGTTCTTCTTCATATATCTCTTCATAAGTTTTTATCCTTACATATTCACCTTCAAATTTAAATTTATTTGATTCTCTTAATACTTTTAAAATCTCTTCTTTATCTAAATGTGGAAACCATAAATTTAACATATTTATATTCATTTTCTGTAACTTAGATAACATAACCTCTAGTTTTCTTGATACATATTCCATTTTAACTTCCTCCTAAAAAATACCCTTGTTTATTATCGTATATATTAAAAAAAATTTTTATACAATACATAAAAATTTTCATAAACTATATTTTTAAAAACTCATTCTCAAAATCTATAATTATGTCGTTTATATCTTCTATTCCACCTTTTATTCCAAAGTTTAATATGCCACTGGTTCCATTTTGCTAAATTTAATGCATTATATAAATGTCTTCCCATTTTTAAATGTAATGTTTCCAATCCTAAATTCGTTAAATAAGCATTACATGGGTTAAGCCCATTTCCTAAATCTCTAATAAGTGTAACTCTAAGTTTGACACTATAAGCTTCCTCTTTAAAAGTCTCTACATATATCATTCCATGATAACTTAGATCTGGCTCTGTAAGTTCAGGAAACTTTCCATTATTCCAATTAAAATTTCCACCATCTATTATAATTCCTCCTATAATTTTGGCATGTCCATCAGAATACTTTATTGTAGAGTGAATAACAATATTTTCTCCATGCTTTATTGGATTACAATGTATTGGAGTTACAACTGTATTATCTACAATTAATGGAACTCCTATGTTTTTTGCTAATTTTTAAAACTTGTCTATATCAAGTATATTTAAACTTGGATTTTCTATAGTTTCTCCATATATAAGACAAACTGTTCCTCCCTCATAATTCCCCATAAATTCCGCCATCATAAAATATTATTTTCTTTTTAAAGCCCTATTTTCTGTAATTAAATAATCGTATTCTATATCATGTTCTTCCATTGGTATTTTATCTATTATCTGAACTTCATAACATAAAGATATTTTTAAAACTTCATTTCTATCCATTAAATATCTATCATAATATCCCCCACCATATCCTATTCTTCCACCATTTAAATCAAATGCTAACCCTGGTAATATCATTAAATCTATTTTATCTGGTTTTTTATTAAAATTATCTTTTGGTTCTAAAATCCCCATTTTATTTTCTTCTAAATCTTCTAATGAATTTATCTTTATAAAATCCATTTTTCTATTTTTCTTAATTCTTGGAACAAAAACACTTTTTCCTTTTTCTAAGCTTATTTTTATTATCTCTTTTGTATTTATTTCTGATTTATAATTAACATAAATACATATATTTTCTGCTTCTTTATATTCTTTTAGATTAATAAATTTTTTAATTATTTTGTTATCTAAGGTTTCTCTTTCTATTAAATTATCTCTTTTTTCTGAAATATTTTTTCTAATTATCTTTTTATCCATATGTATCACCTATTTTTTTTAATGAAATTTATATAATTATACTATAACATAAATTATTTAAATTTTAACATAATTATAATTTTTTCCCAATATTATTATATCAAAAAAAGCAGCCTATAAAAGGTTGCTTTTTATATAGTAATTAAATTAAATTTATAGATATGCAATTACCTCTACTTCACATAGCACATTTTTAGGTAATTCTTTAACAGCTACACATGATCTTGCAGGTGCATTAGTTATGTATTTTCCATACACTTCATTAAAAGCTACAAAATCTCCCATATTAGCTAAAAAACAAGTTGTTTTTATTACATGATCAAAATTTGCTCCAGCTTCTTCTAAAACAGCTTGTAAATTTTTCATTACTCTTTCAGCTTGAATTTTTACATCACCTTCAACAACTTCCATTGTTTCTGGATCTAAAGCTATTTGTCCTGATGTAAACAACATGTTATTAAATTTTATAGCTTGTGAATATGGTCCTATAGCTTGTGGTGCCTTATGTGTGCTTATTTTTTCTATCATTAAATCCTTCCTCCTATGAATACCAAAATTTCTAATTTTACTTATATAATAATTATAAAATCATTCCAATTATTAGTCAATTCATAAGATTTTATCTAACTACTTTATTGATTCTTCTAAATCCATTATTACCATTCTTAAAACTTCTAATTTTGCTCTAGCATTTTGATTTTGTGGTAATTGTTGTAGCCCTAAAGTTAAACATTGTTCTGTATCTTTATACTCATCTATAAGATTTAATATTTTTTCGTTCATCTATATCACCCCTAACTTTTGTTTATATCTTATATTATTAATGAGTTAACTTATTTTATTCATAATATTGTATTTTTTCCAAATACTTAATAAAAATTTAAATCATAATCATAAATTTTAAGAATCAAAAAAATAACACAATCTATAAAATAATATTTTTGAAAACTCAAAATAACATTTATTTAAAAATGACTTCTAAAATATTAAAAGTTCTATTTTTTATAAAATAAAATTAATAAATAAAATATTTAGTCATTTTCTAAATATCTAATCATTGATATTACAGTTAAATAAATTAAAATTAATGCAATTATCCCAATAATAAATGGTGTCTTATTATAAATCATAATATTAAAATTTTCCTTTACATAATTATTTTTCTTAATATATTATCGTAAATTATTTTAAATACTTAAAATAAAAATATAATAAAAAAAATAAGACTTTTCTACTAAAAAGTCTTATTTTATATTAATTATAAAATTATTTTTATTTAACTACTTTTCCCGGATTTAAAATATTTTTAGGATCTAAAGCTAATTTTATAGCCTTCATTGCTTGATAACTAGCTTCTCCTATTGATTCTCTCATGAAATCAATTTTATCATAACCTATTCCATGTTCTCCTGATACTTGACCTTTCATTTCTTTAGCCATAGCATACATATCATTCATAGCTTTTCTCATTCTATCTTCCCATGCTTCTTGATCTAATTCGTCTCTTAATATATAAATATGAAGATTTCCGTCTCCAGCATGTCCAAATGATCTTATTCTTATTTCATATTTTTCTTCTAATTCATGAGTGTAGTTAACAAATTCAGCAATTTTATTTCTTGGAACTACTACATCAACTTCATCCATTTGAGTAGTTGAAGCTTTAATAGCTTCTAAGAAAGCTCCTCTTGCTGACCAAATAGCAACATTTCTTTCAGCAGTATCTGAAACAAGTACATCAAGAGCTCCTTCTTCTAAACATATTTCAGCTACATTTTCAAAGTTCTTTATTATTTCATCTCTTGTATTTCCATCAAAAGATAAAATTAAGTATGCATCTGCTTTACTATCTGGGAATTTCTTTCCTAAAAATTCTTCTGAAGCAGTTATTACGGCTCTTTGCATAAACTCAATAGCAGTTGGAATATTTTTTGATTTTATTATTTTAGGAACTGTTCCAATTGCTTTATCTAAATTAGGAAATGGTACTAAAAGACTAATTGTTTTCTTTGGTAATGGAAGAAGTTTTAATATAGCTTTTGTTACTATTCCTAAAGTTCCTTCTGAGCCTATCATTAAATCTTTTAATGCATATCCTGTACTATTTTTAACTACTTTTCCTCCAAGTTCTACTACTTCACCATTTGGTAAAACAACTTCAAGTCCTCTTACATAGTCTCTTGTAACTCCATACTTAACTGCTCTCATTCCTCCAGCATTTGTACTTATGTTACCACCTATTGTAGCTGTTTTTTCTCCTGGATCTGGTGGATAAAAAAGGTCATGTTCTTCAACATATTTAGTTAAATCCATTAATAAAACTCCCGTTTCAACAGTAACAGTTAAGTTTTCTTCATCAATTTCAACTATTTTATTCATTGTTGAAAGATCTAATAAAATTCCTCCATGAATTGGAACTGCAGCTCCTACAAGTCCTGTTCCTGTTCCTCTTGGAGTTACAGAAATATTATTTTCATTAGCATATTTCATTACTTCTGAAACTTCTCTTGTTTCTTTAATTTTAAGAACAACTTCTGGATACTTTTGAATTCCACATAATTCATCATGGCTATATTCTTCTCTTATATCTCCATCTATAAGAACTCTTTTATCATCATTAATTATTTTATTTAAAAAATTTATATCATTTGTATCTAATACTTTATAACTCATATTATTGTTCCTCTTTTTCCCTCTTTATATTTTCTATTAATCTAGGAATAACCTTATAAAGATCTCCAACTATTCCATAGTTAGCAATTTGGAATATTGGTGCGTCTGGGTCACTATTTATTGCAAATATATAATCTGATTTATCTATTCCCGCTGAGAACTGAACATCTCCTGAAATACCACAAGTTATTATAAGTTTTGGTCTAACCATTCTTCCACTTATTCCAATTTGAAGCTTTTCATCTGCCCATCCTTTTTCAATTAGAGGTCTAGTTACTCCAACTTGTCCTCCTAAAAGATTTGCAAGCTCATTAATCATTTGCATATCTTCTTCGCTTCTAACACCTCTACCAGCAACAACAATAACATCTGCCTCTGTTAAATCATTTGATTTTTCTTCTGTTTTTGTTTCTAATATTTCTATTTTTGATTCTAAATCTTCTTTATCTATAGTACATTTTACTACTTTACCAAAAGCTTCTTCTTTTCTTTCAGCTGGGGTCATTGCTTTATATCTAACTGTTACCATTTGAGGTCTATTATTAGGAGTTAACATATCAGCCATTATGTTTCCTCCAAAAGCTGGTCTAGTTTGAACTAAATCTCCATTTTCATTAATATTAAGAATTGTACAGTTTGCTGTTAAACCTGTTTTAAACTTAGCTGCAACTGTTGGTGCTAATGAAAGTCCTGTTGAAGTTGCTGGAGCTAATATAACTGAAGGTTTAACCCAAGTTACAAAATCCTCAAAAGCTTTTTCATATGGCTCTATTTTAAAATCTTTTAACTCTTCATTATCATAGATATGTACTTCATCTACTCCATAGTGAAGTAATTCTTCTGCTTTTTCTTCTAAATTATGTCCTATCATTAAGCAATATACTTTTTCATTTACTTTATCTGCTAACTCTCTAGCTTTTCCTATAAGTTCAAATGTTATTGGATGTATTTTATCTTCTAAATAATCAACGTAAACTAATATACCTTTCCAAAGGCTTTTATCTAATATTTTTTTATTCATTACTCTTCTCCTCTAAATAAACTTTAGTTCCTTTAGTTTTTCTGAGAACTTGTCCCCAAGTACTTCTCCATCACCAGTCCAAAGTTCTTGTTCTTTTTCACTTGTTGCTTTAAAAATATTTTCAACCTTTGTTGGTGAACCTTGTAAACCATAATTCATTTCATTTGTATCTTCTAAATCGTTCATGCTGAATATTTTTATTTCTCTATCTCTGCTTTCCTTCATTTTTATATAAGAAGGAAGTCTTGGTTCTGAAGCTTCTTTATCTATAGTTAAAAGACAAGGGAACTTAACTTCCACTATTTGTGTTCCATTTTCCATTTCTCTTTCTACTACTATTGAATCTTCTTTACATTCAACAATTTCTTTAACTGCTATTATATGAGGAATGTTTAAAAGAGTTGCAAGTTCTGGTCCTACTTGTGCTGTATCACCATCAACTGTTAATTTTCCACATAAAATAAGATCTAAACCTCCAATTTTCTTAATTCCTTCTGCAAGTGCATGACTTGTTGCAAGAACATCTGCTCCAGCAAATTTTCTATCAGATAAAAGATATCCATTATCTGCTCCAATTGAATAAGCTTCTTTTATAATTTCTGTAGCTTGTGGTGGTCCCATACTTATAACAGAAACTTCCCCACCTACATTTTCTTTTATATTAACACCTACTTCTAATGCATGTAAGTCTAATGGATTCATTTTATTTTCTAAATTATTTCTTATTAAAATACCTTTTTCTGTATCAACATCAACATGTTCACTACTTGGTACTTGTTTTATACATACTGCTATTTTCAAAATTTCTTCCTCCTGAAGTTTTTCTATATCTCATTTAACTAAAGCTAATTATAGTTTCACTTTAAATAATATAAAAGAACCACTTTATAATCTATTTCATTAAACTGTGGTTCTTTTTTATTATTGTAACAATAACTTTATTAAATTTACAATTACAAATTTATTTCAATTTTATAATTTTTATACTTTATATAATATACTAACAGATGTGCAGAAAAAAATATCATAACTATAAAAGTATTAAAATAACTTTTATAGTTATGATATTCTTTAATAGAACTATTCTTTATAAGTTTTACCTGTAACATAGTCAAAGCTTATTTTCATAATTCTAACCTTATCTTGAGCTCTATCTATATATGCCTTTCCTGATTCCACATATTCTGGTGAATACTTATAAACTAATCCTAAAAGCCCATCAATTTTTTCTTTATCAAAAACTTCTTCAGCTTTTCCAAATATAACTACACTTTCATATTCACTATCAAATTTTTCAGATAATACTTTTGAATATGGAACTAATGTAAATGAAACTTTATTATTAAATGAAATATTATCTAGCTTATGTCCTTCTCTAGCACAGTGAAAATAAATATTTCCATTTATATAAGCATAATTTACTGGAACTGCATATGGATAACCATCTTCTCCAACTGTTGATAAAACTCCATATTCTGTTGTTTTTATTAATTCTTCTACTCTCTCTTTTGGTATTTCATAATTTATCTTTCTAAGCTTTCTAAACATAATAAAATTTCCTCCTTTTTTTTCTAATATTAACATAATTATATTAATGCTATATGACTCATTAATGAATATTTTTGTCCTTATCACTAATACTAACTAAAGAGAGGGAGGTTGTTTTAATGAATATTTTCAGAAAGCAAAATGTAAATGATGTAATATCAGACTCTAATAAGAGTAATAAAAAAAGAACTTTAAAAACTCTTGATTTAACACTTATGAGTATTGGTGCAGTAATTGGAACTGGAGTATTAGTTCTTCCTGGTGTTGTTGCTGCTACTCTTGCTGGACCTGGAGAAATTCTATCTTTTATAATTGCAGGTATTGCATCTATATTTGTAGTTTTATGTTATAGCGAATTTGCTTCATCCATTCCAAGTTCTGGTGGTTCTTATACCTATGTATATGTGTCTCTCGGAGAAATTTTTGGATATATAGTTGGAGTTTCAGTTATTTTTGGATATGTATTAGCCTTGGGATTGGTCTCTAATGGTTGGTCTGACTATTTAAATTCTTTCTTGGAAATATTTAATATAAGTTTACCAATCGCTATTTCTAAAATTCCAAGTAATGGTGGAATTATAAATTTACCAGCTGTTTTAATAACTCTTTTTATAATGTACATATTATCTTTAGGCGGAAATGAAAGTAAATTATTTAATAATATAATAGTTATATTAAAAGTTTTAGTAATAGTAATTTTTGTATTAGTTGGTGTGTTTTATATTGATATTGATAATTTAACTCCTTTTTTTCCTATGGGAATCTCTGGCGTAATAAGTGGTGCTTCTGTATTATTTCTCGCTTATACAGGGTTTGATGTTACAGCATCTGCTGCTGAAGAAACTATAAATCCTCAAAAAACTTTACCACGAGCATTAATTTTATCAATAATTGCTTGTGCAATAATATATTGCATAGTTTCCTTTGTATTAACTGGAATGGTTCCATATAAAGATTTAAATCAAGGTGATGCTTTAGCTTATGCATTACTCCAAGTTGGACATCATTTAGCTTCAAGCATATTATCAATAGGAGCTATTTTAGGAATTCTTGCTATAATATTTGCTATTGGATTTGGAAATTCTCGTATTTTATCTGCACTTTCAAGTGATGGATTAATTCCAAAAGTATTTTCTAAACAAAATAAACATGCAGTTCCTAATGTTTCTCTATGGACTATTGGAATAATTGGAGCAATACTATCTGGATTTGTTCAATTAGATAGCCTTGCTAATGCTTCTACTTTAGCATTATTATTTGTATATCTAATGGTTTCTTTATCAGTTATAGTTTTTAGAAAAACTAATCCAGATTTTAAAAGAGGATTTAGAACACCATTCGTTCCTTTAATACCTATTTTAGCTATATTAAGTTGTGGATTTTTGATGGTTAGCTTACCATTTTCAACATGGATTTATTTTATTATCTTTATTGTTTTAGCTATTATATTTTATTTCATATATTCAATAAAAAATTCTAATTTAAATAAAAAATAATGTTTTATCTTAATTCTGATAAATACAAATTAATATTTATACATAATAAAAGTTGATTTTTATTAATATAAAAATCAACTTTTTACTATTTATATAACTTTTTAATTTTACCGTTTAAGCATATTTTTTCTTATATATTCTTCTAATAATAAACTATAGTTTTTCTATTTGACCATCAAAATTAATTTTTATTTATAGATTCTACCATTCTCCAACCTGATGAATTTTCCAATCACCAGTTTCTTCTTTAATAAGTGTGTAATATTTCATATCTTCTCCATTACCAACTGGTTCTTTAAGCTCATCAATATATTGTGCATCATAAGTAACTAAGTAAATTTTTAAATCTTCTATATTTATTTTCTTAACTAATATCCAGTCTTTTATATACTGTTTATACATGTTTATATCATCAATAAACTCAATTTTCTTTAATTTAATACTTTTCAGATTCTCCAATCTAAAGTCGGAGTCTCTATATCTCTCTTCATAATATCTTTTTACTTGTTTTTCATCTTTATTATTTTTAGATTCTATAGCTCTTCTAATAGTATTTTCTGCTTCTATATCACTTTTAAGTTCTCTATTTTCATATAACTCATTTAAAGCTTCATTTATATGATGATATTCATATTCTGTTTTGTCTAAATTTTTATCATTAGTGTTACATTGAGTTAAACTTAAAGGTAATAACATAATTGTAATTAAACCTAAAAAAATATACTTTCTCATAACACTTCTCCTAATCCCTAAATCTTTATTCCATTATATGTTAATAAATTGACTTTCACAATATAATATTAATAGATATCTATATTAATATTCCAAAATTTTATTCATTCTCTTACTCTCTTTATGTTTTTAATTTAAATTTATAATCAAATAATAGTACCTTCTCTAAATACAAATGAAACATTTAAAACTAAAAAGGACACCTCAAATTTTGAGATGCCCTTTTCTGCTAAACTGCTCCTATATTACACATTAATCCTTCTTTTAAAACTTCTTCTCTTAAATCATCCATTAATTTTTCACTTGGTGTTTCTAAATCTAAAAGCTCATAATCTCTTCCTAAACATTCATATTTATTGACACCCATTTTATGATATGGAAGAAGATGAATTTCATCTATTGTTTCTAATGATCTAACAAACTTTGCTATCTCTCTTATACTTTTCTTATCTGCATTAAATCCTTGTATTACAGGAACTCTTATTATTAATTCTTTTGCTAATTCAGCTATTCTCTTTGTATTTTCTAATATAATTTTATTATCTACTCCTGTAAACTTTTTATGTTTTTCAGAATTCAGATTTTTTATATCTAATAAAATTACATCTATTAAAGGAATTATTTCTTCAATAGATTTTTCATTTCCATATCCAGTAGTCTCTATTGCAGTATTTATTCCATTTCTTTTTGCTTCAATTAATAATTGTTTTGTAAACTCCTCTTGCATTAAAGGTTCTCCCCCAGAGATAGTTAAACCACCTTTTGAGCGTCTAAATTGGGCTGAATCTTTTTTAACTTCTTTTATGACTTCTTCTACAGTCATATTTTTTCCTGACATTACAAGTGCTTCAGAATAACACTTTTCAACACACTTTCCACAATCATCACATATATTTCTATTTATTTTTAATTTTTTTCCACTATTATTTTTTTCGATTGCACATTTTCCACATGTTTGTACACACTTATAACATTCAATACAATTTTGATTATTATACATTAATTGAAATTCTTTATTTTGAGACTCTGGATTACTACACCATTTACATCTTAATGGACATCCTTTTAAAAATACAATTGTTCTTATTCCTGGTCCATCATTTACAGAAAATTTTTGTATATTAAAAACTCTTCCTGTAATATTACATTGTTTGTTCTGTTCTCTTGATAATATCATCTTGAACTCCTTTATCTAAACATACAAACTGTGCACTATATCCAGCAACACGAACTATTAAATCTCTATAATCTTCTGGATGTTTTTGTGCCTTTAATAATGTTTCTTTATCAATTACATTAAATTGCATATGCATTCCTTTTTGATCAAAATAACTTCTTATTATAGAACCCAAATTTTCTAAACCATTATCTCCTTTTAAAGAACCAGTATTAAATTTTTGATTAAATAAAGTTCCACTTGGAGCACTGAAATGATCTAATTTTGCAACTGAATTTGCGGCTGCTGTTGGACCATTAACATCAAATCCTCTACTTGGAGAAACTCCATCAGCTAAAGTTGAAAAAGCAAGTCTTCCATCAGGTGTTGCTCCAACTAATTCTCCTAAGTGAACATTATTTGATACTGGATAAAGTCCTGGTATAAATTTACCACCTCTTTGATTTTTATGTTTCATTACCTCTTTACAATATATTAATGCTCCTTCACGAGTAAATTCATCAACTTCATCCAAATCATTTCCATATTTATCTGCTTTATGAATTAGCATATATCTTATTTCTTCATATCTTTCTTTTTTAACTTTATCTTTTTCATATTCTCCAAAATTTGTTTTTAATGCATTATATAATTCTTCTAAAGTTATCTGTTTTTGATCAAATACAAGAGTTTTTATAGCCATTAATGAATCTCCAACATTAGCCACTCCTACTCCTAAAGGACCTGAAAATCTATAATGTCCTCCACCTTGTTGTATTGCTAATCCTTTGCTTATACAATCATCTAAAAGGCATGATAAGAAAGGAAGTGGTGCTCTTTCTGCATGAGCTATATCAACACAATTATCAGCTGATATCATTTTAGAAACAAAGTATTCTGTTTGTTTCTTATAAGCTTCTAATATTTCATCTGTATTTTTAAATTCTGTAAATTTACCTGTTGTAGGACCATATTGAATTCCATTTATATTACCATTATTTATAGTCATTTCTAATACTTTTGCAAGATTAAAGAATGCTGCATCATACCAACCATCAGTTTTTGCTGGAACTTGAGGTTCAACACATCCAACAATTCCATAATCTCTTGCATCTTCAAGAGTTATTCCATTATTAACTAACATAGGAATTATAACTTCATCATTATAATAAGCTGGAAGTCCAAGTCCAATTCTTGTTACTTCACAAGTTCTTATTAAGAATTCATAAGGAGTTTTACTCCATATTCTAACTGATAGAGATGGCTGTGGTGTTTTTAAGCTTCCTGTTGCTTCTAAACACATATAACTTAATTCATTTGTTGCATCTTTTCCTTCTTTTGTTTGTCCACCTACAATTAAATTTTGGAACATTGAATATCCACTAAATGCTTTTGTAGTAACAGCATCCCTAACTTTATTAGGATCATTAAATTTTATCCATAAACAATGTAAAATTTCTCTTTTTTCTTCTTCACTCAATGTATCATTTTTAAAATATGGATACATATATTGATCAAACCTTGATGGTGATATAGCATGTCCATTAGACTCTAAACTGATTATAATTTGAGTAAACCAGAATAACTGACAAGCTTCTTGGAATGTTTTAGCTGGTTCTTCTGAGATTATTTCACAAACTTCTGATATTTGTAACAATTCACCTTTTCTTATACTGTCATTTTCTATTTCTGCCATTCCTCTTGCTAATTCCGCATATCTATGAACAAATTTTTTACTTGCTTCTAATGAAATAATTATAGAATTCCAAAATGCAATTTTTTTAACATTTTCTGCTGCATTCTCATCAACCTCATTAATTTTTAATTTTACTTCTTCTATTATTCCATTAAATCCTTTTTCTAATATTTTTTTATAATCAACTGATAAATGTCCAAGCCCGTTATAATGATAATTAGATACTGTAAATACATCTGATTTCATTGCTTTTTTAGTTTCTTCTGACATGTAAGAAGTAGCAAGTTCACTTACTGTTTTACCTTCCCAATACTTAAAAATTTCTTTTAATTCTTTTTTAGTTTCTTCTGATATATAAAATGCATCTGAGGTTCTACTTGCTAAAGTGTCAAACTCTTGTTCAAGCCATTTGTTTGAAAACTCAGGAAAAACTTGAGAAGATCTTGGATTTACAGTCATACTTCCAACAATAAGTTCTCCTGGTCTTATTGTTATTGGCAAGTTTTCTAAAATGTTTTTTAGCGCTTTAGCTTTTCTTATTAATATTGGTTCATTTTCTGTTTCTTTAAAAGATTCTGTTATTAGTCTAGCTCTATCTACTTCTATAACTGGCTTTGCACTAAAAATTTCATCTTTTAATCTTAGTATCCTTTCTGATGGTTTAACGAAACCTTTTTCTAAAAAACTCATTTTATCACCTTCATTATAAAATTTATATAAAATGAGGCTAGTCTAAATCACCTGTGGTATGATTTAAATTAACCTCATTTATTTTTAATTATCTAAAATTTTTATTCGCAAACTTTTCCTGGATTTAATATATTATTTGGATCAAATACACCTTTAATACCTCTCATTATATCTATACTATCTTTTGGTAAAGATTTTTTAATATAAGGTACTTTTGCAAATCCAATTCCATGTTCACCTGAAACTTGTCCTTCAAGTTCATTTGCTTTTTCATACATATATCCCATAGCTTTCTCTAATTTTTTATGCCATTCTGATTCATTTAAATTATCTCTTAATATATAAACATGTAAGTTACCATCTCCAGCATGTCCAAATGATCTAATTCTTATTCCAACTTTTTCTTGTAATTCATCTGTAAATTTAACAAAAGTTGAAACTTTATTTCTAGGAACAACTACATCAACTTCATCCATTTCTGTAGTAGATGCTTTAATAGCTTCAAGGAATGCACCTCTAGCTGTCCAAATTGATTCTTGTCTTTCATCAGTATCTGAAATTAATACATCTATTGCCCCTTCTTCTAAACAAATCTTAGCAACTCTATCATAAGTTCTTTCTATTTCCTCTTTACTATCTCCGTCAAAAGTTAATAAAAGATATGCATCTGATTGATTGTCTGGGAATTTTTTACCTAGATACTCTTCTGATGATACAATTGCTGCTCTTTGCATAAATTCTATTGCTGTTGGTATTGATTTTGATTTTATTATTTTAGGAACTGTTCCTATAGCCTTATCTAAATCTGGGAAAGGTACTAAAAGACTAATTGCTTTTTTAGGTAAAGGTATAAGTTTTAATATAGCTTTTGTTATTATTCCTAAAGTTCCTTCTGAACCTACCATTAAATCTTTTAATGAATATCCTGAACTATTTTTAACTACTTTTCCACCAAAATTAACTATATCCCCATTTGGTAGAACAACTTCTAGTCCTCTTACATAATCTCTTGTAACTCCATACTTAACTGCTCTCATTCCTCCAGCATTTGTACTTATGTTACCACCTATTGTAGCTGTTTTTTCTCCTGGATCTGGTGGGTAGAAAAGATCATGTTCTTCTACATATTTAGAGATTTCCATTAATAGAACACCTGGTTCAACTGTTAAAGTTAAATTTTCTTCATCAAGTTCTAAAATATGATTCATCAAAGTTAAATCTAAAACTATTCCTCCAAAAACCGGAACTGCAGCACCAACTAAACCTGTTCCTGCTCCTCTTCCTGTAATTACTATATTATGTTCATTTGCATATTTAACTATCTCTGAAACTTCTTCTGTTGATGATACTTTTACTACTAATTCTGGTGATTTATTTACTCCAGAAAGTTCATCATGACTATATTCCTCACTTATATTTTCACCTATTAAAACTCTATCTTCATCTTTTATTATTTCAATTATATTTTTAATATCTTTTGAATCAATAATTTTATAACTCATGATTATGCCCCCTTAGAAACTTTTATTTTCTCAATTAATTTTGGTACTACATCATATATATCTCCTACGACTCCATAGTTCGCAACCTTAAATATAGGAGCTTTTTCATCAGTATTAACTGCGAAAATATAATCTGAATTATCCATTCCAGCTGTAAATTGTACTGCTCCTGATACTCCAAGTGTTATTATAAGTTTTGGTCTTACAGTTCTACCACTTAATCCAACTTGCTTTTTAGCATCTTCCCATCCACATTCTATTAATGGTCTTGTAACTGCTACTTGTCCTCCAAGTAAATCAGCTAATTCTTTAACCATATTCATATCTTTTTCTGCTTTTATTCCTCTACCTGCAACAACAAGTACTTCTGCATCTGCTATTCCTGTTTCTTTTTCTTTAGGAATAACTCCTTTAACTTCCATATTAGAAATTAATTTTGAAGAAGAAATTTCACAATTTATGATTTTTCCACTTTCTTTTTCATTTCTTTCTGGTGCAGACATAACTTTATATCTAACAGTTGCCATTTGAGGTCTTGAATTTGGAGTTACTATTTGCGCCATTATATTACCACCAAATGCTGGTCTTATTTGTATTAAATCTGTATTTTCTTTTATATCTAAAATTGTACAATCTGCTGTTAATCCTGTTCTAAATCTTGCAGCAACTCTTGGTGCAAGTGATCTTCCAACTGTAGTTGCCCCAACTAATAAAACTGCTGGTTTTATTTTATTTGTAAAATCTTCAAATACTGCTGTATATGGTTCTATTCTAAAGTTTCTAAGTTCTTTTTTATCATATACAAAAACTTCATCTACTCCATAATGAAGTAATTCTTTAGCTTTTTCCCCAATATTTTCTCCCATAAATAAACAGTATACTTTTTGATTAACTTTATCAGCTAGTTCTCTTGCCTTTCCTATAAGTTCAAATGTTACAGGATGAATATCTCCTTCTACGTGATCAACATAAACTGTTATTCCATTCCAAAGTGTTTTATCTATTTCAGGAACTTTTTCTTCTATATACTCAACTGCACCTTTTGGTCCTTTTTTAACACAAAGTCTACACATTTTACATGCAGCGCCAATCTCAACTTTTCCATCAACTACTTCCATTGCTCCAAATGGACATATTTTTATAAGTTCTTCTATGTTAATTATTTTATCTTGATTTACAACTAATTTAGCCATCTTTTTAGCCCCCTAAATGAATTTTAATTCTTTCAATTTTGAAGTCATCTTTTCACTTAAATCAATTCCACTACCATTCCACATTTCTCTGTCATCATTAACTTTTGGTGGGAATATTCTTTCAACTTGTGTTGGAGAACCATTTAATCCATATTTCATTTCATTTTTATCTTCAAAATCTTTTAAACTTATCATTGTAATTTCTCTATCTTTTGTGTCCATTTTTTTTCTGTAAGAAGGTAATCTTGGTTGACATATATCTTTTTCTACAGTTAAAAGACATGGGAATTTTACTTCTGCTATCTCTACTGTATCTGGCATATCCATTTCAACTATTATTGATTTATCTTTAACTTCAACAATTTTTCTTACATTAGCTACATGTGGTATATTTAAATACTCTGCCATTTCTGGCCCAACTTGTGCTGTATCTCCATCTGTTGTTTGTTTTCCGCAAAGTATTATGTCAAATTGCCCCATTTTTCTAATACCTTGTGATAATGTATAACTTGTAGCAAGAACATCTGCTCCAGCAAACTTTCTATCTGATACTAAATATCCATTGTCTGCTCCCATAGAGTAAGCTTCTCTTATAACTTCCATAGCTTGTGGTGGTCCCATACTAATTACATTTAATTTTCCACCTTTTGCTTCTCTCATTTTTAATCCTGATTCTAAGGCATATAAATCATAAGGGTTCATTTTAGTGTCTATTCCATCTCTTTTTAAAACTCCAGTAACAGGATCAACTTCTACATTTGAATTTCCTGGTACTTGTTTAATGCATACGAAAATATTCATAAGTATTTCACCTTTCCTCATTAAAGTTATAATAAGCTATAGCGCATTCATTATCTTAAGACTATTTTTTGTTAATATTATTTGAATTTTAAATATAATTTTTTATTAAATTTAGTAACCGGTTTCCTTAAACCAATAATATCACTTTTTTTCCAATAAAACTCAAAATACACCATCTTTTCACAGATTATTTTAGTATCTTTGTATTCGTTTTAAATATTAACATTCAAGTCCATATTTACATATTTTATTTATGTAAAAATTACTATTTATTAACTTTTTTAGTATATTTAATTCATTATTTAATGGTTTACAATATATTTTTGTTAAAAATTTGTACTTTTTCTTATTATAAATATCAAAAATACTACTTAAAAGTTAAAATTTAAAACTTCTTATTTTTAAATGTCTAATCTAATTTAGATTAATAATTTAATAAATAATAAAAAAATTCTCTTTATATAATTTAGCTCTATAATACTTTAATTTATAAGTTTTTAATTGTTAATAACCTAATCTTTTATATAAATTTGTTATATATAATTTATTTTTAGATAAAAAATAAGAGGATTATTTCTAATCCCCTTAAAGAAATAAAAAACCTAGGATAACCTAGGTTTTTTATTTATGCATCTATTTTTTCTAAATCTTCTATTATCATGTTTACTACTTCTAATTTTGCTTTTGCAAAATCATTACTTGGTAACCATTCGATTCCCATTTCTAAACATCTTTTAGTTTCTTTATATTCATTTAATAATTTTTGTAATCTATCGCTCATTTTAATATCTCCTTCACATTCAACTCTCAATTTCTTAAAATAATAATTATTCTACAGTTACTGATTTAGCTAAGTTTCTTGGTTTATCTATATCAAAACCTTTAAGGCTTGCTACATAATACGCTAATAATTGCATTGTTACTGCTGCAACTATAGGTGCTAAAATTTCATGAGTTTCTGGTATAAATAATACTTTATCTAGTACTTGGCAAGCTTTCGCCATATCTTTGAAAGTTACTCCAAATACTTTCGCTCCTCTTGATTTTATTTCTACTACGTTACTTATCATTTTATCTATTAAGTTTTTCTGAGTAAGGATTGATACAACTTTTGTTCCTTCTTCAATTAAAGCAATTGGCCCATGCTTTAATTCTCCACCAGCATATGCTTCTGAATGGATATAAGAAATCTCTTTAAGCTTTAATGATCCTTCAAGCGCTAAGAAGAAGTCCATTCCTCTTCCTAAGAAATAAAGATCTTTTTCATCTTTTATTTCTTCTGCTATAGCTTTTACATCTTCTTTTATATTTAAAACTTCCTCAATTACTTCTGGAAGCATTAACATTTCTTTTTTAATATTATCTAATTCTTCTTTAGAATTTAATTCTCTTAATTCACTAAAGTAAATTGCAATCATATGCATTACTAACACTTGTGTAGTATAAGCTTTAGTTGATGCTACTGAAATTTCTGGTCCTGCCATAGTATATATAACATGATCAGCTTCTCTTGACATAGTACTTCCTACTACATTTGTTACAACTAGAACTCTTGCACCAACATTCTTACAATCTCTAAGTGCCGCTAAAGTATCAGCAGTTTCTCCGGATTGACTAAGAATTATTACTAAAGATTTTTCTGTAACTAATGGGTTTCTATATCTAAATTCTGATGCTATATCTACCTCTACTGGTATTTTTGCTAATCTTTCAATAGATGCTTTTCCCATAAGTCCTGCATGATATGCAGTTCCACAAGCAACTATATAAATTCTATCAATGCTTTCAAGCTCTTCTTTTGAGATTTTAAAATCATCAAAAAAAACACCATGCTCCATTGATATTCTAGAAGTCATCGTGTCTCTAATTGCTTTTGGTTGCTCATGAATTTCTTTTAACATAAATGAATCAAAACCGCCTTTTTCAGCTGCTTTTTCATCCCATGTAACATTGAAAATTTCTTTATCTATCTTATTGCCCTTCTTGTCTAAAAGAGTTACTCCCTCTTTATTCATAAGAACAAATTCTTCATCTTCTAATAGGTATACTTTTCTAGTATAACTTAAAACTGCTGGTATATCTGAAGCAATAAAATTTTCATTTTCTCCTAAACCAACTATTAATGGACTATCTTTTCTAACTCCAATTAAAGTATCTTTATCTTCTTCTGATATTACTCCAATTGCAAAGCTTCCTTCTAATCTTTCTGTAGCTTTAACCACAGCATCAAAAAGATTTCCATCATAGTAATAATCTACAAGATTTGGGATTACTTCTGTATCAGTTTCTGATAGGAACTTGTATCCTTTTTCTCCTAAGAATTTTCTAAGCTCAATGTAATTTTCTATTATACCATTGTGTACAACAGCTATTTTCCCATTATTGCTTAAGTGTGGGTGTGAGTTAGTATCTGATGGTGCTCCATGAGTTGCCCATCTAGTATGTCCTATTCCTACATATCCTTCTAATGAATTCTTTTCAAGCTCTTTCTCAAGATTAGTTAATCTTCCTTTGTGTTTTCTAACTGAAAGACTTTCTCCTTCTTGAACTGCTACTCCTGCTGAATCATATCCTCTATACTCCAGCTTTGATAATCCTTCTACTAAAAAGTTTGTTGCTCTTTTTTCTCCAACATATCCTACTATTCCGCACATAAAAGTTTCTTCCTTCCTTCATATCACTTTAATATTTAATTTTCATCTTCTATAAACTTTTGTCCTAGCTAAAAGAATATTAATAGTAGGTATAATAATCCTAGGAAACTACAAAAGTCTAATATTGAAGGCTTTAACACCAAGCTAGATTTGTCCTACGAATCTCTCCATAGTTTTGCTAGCTGTTAACGGTAGTGCGATACCGTGGGGCACCCGCCGAAGTCTCGATAACTCCCCATCCTCGTCAACTAAGAATTCTTAGTTCTGGCGCTTTACATTGTTTTTTAATTTAATTTTTTTCTATAAAATCACTCCTTTTTCTAATTTATCTTTATACCTTGCAAATATAATAGCATATTTTTATTCTTCTATATATTAATATTATATTAATATTTTTACTTTTTGCAACTTTATTTTTGGAAATTTATCACTTTTATTTCTTCTTTTCTATTAATTTCAGTTTATCCGCTCTCTTCATTTTTTTAATTTCATATTCTCTCTTTAAAGCTAAACTTTTTTCTTCATATTCTTCAAAGTAAACTAATTCTAGAGGTCCCCTTCCTCTAGTATATTTTGCTCCCTTTCCTTCTTTATGAGCTTTAAATCTTTTTTCTAAATCATTTGTCCATCCTGTATATAAAGTTTCATCCTCACATTTTAATATATATACGTAATTCAATTTAAATTTCTCCTATTCGCAAATACAATTTTCATTAAAATAATATCATTTTTTACAAAATTTTTCATTGATTTTATTTAATTTTGGTTGTAAGATTAGTTAGTCGCCTAATTATTAGCCGACTAACTTTTTTGAAAGGAGATTTTTATGGAAGATTTCTATTTTTTAAAAACATTAGGTCAAGTTATGAAAGCTCATTTTTCTCTTAGCCACGGTGAATTAGAAAAAGAAGGACTTTATCCTGGTCAACCTCAACTTCTTTTTGTTCTTAATAAAAAAGATGGAATAAGTCAAAGAGAAATAGCAGATATTCTTAATACTAAACCAGCTACAATAACTGTAATGATTAAACGTCTTGAGAAATCTGGTTTTCTTTATAAAAAGAATGATGAACATGATGGCCGTGTATCTAGAGTTTTTCTTTCTGAAAAAGGAAAAATAGCTTGTAACAATTTAAAATCTGTTATAAATAAAATAGACAAAATCTGTTTAGAAAATTTTTCAGATGATGAAATTGAAACTTTAAATAAATTACTTATTAAAGTAAAAACTAATTTAGATAAGTATAAAAAGACTAAAGATGGGAGTGGTTTAAATTGTTAAAACTTTTCAAAAAATTAAAACCATATAGCTTTCCTCTTATCATAGTAGTTATACTTCTTTTAATTCAAACTGTTACTCAGTTATATCTTCCAACTATGTTATCAAAAATAGTTGATAAAGGTATTGTAGGTAAAGATGTAAGCTACATTGAAAAAATAGGAATGTATATGATTCTATTAACTTTATTAGGAGGTATCGCAACTGCAATTGCAAGCTTTATTTCTTCAAAGATTGCTATGGGATTTGGACGTGATCTTAGAAGATATGTTTTTACTAAAGCAGAAACTTTTTCACTTGCAGAAATGGACAAAGTAGGAACTGCATCTCTTATAACAAGAACTACTAATGACGTAACACAAGTTCAGCAATTATTAATAACTATATTAAATATGATGATAGTTGCACCTCTTACTTGTATAGCTGGTATTTATATGGCTATAAAAACTAATGCTAATCTTTCACTTATATTATTAGTAGCAATGCCTGTTGTTATTTTATCAATATTATTTGTAGGTAAAATTGGTATGCCAAGATTTAAAGCCATGCAAGTTAAGCTTGATAAAATAAATAAAATACTTCGTGAAAATCTTACTGGTATAAGAGTTGTACGTGCTTTCAATAAGCAAAACTTTGAAAAAGAAAGATTTGAAGAAGCAAACTTCGATTTTACTGATAATGCTATAAAAGTTAATAAAATAATTTCTATTTTAATGCCACTTTTAATGCTTCTTTTAAACCTTACTTCAGTTTCTATTATTTGGCTTGGAGCATATAAAATAAATTCTGGTTCAATGGAAGTTGGTAATTTAATGGCATTTATTCAATATGTAATGCAAATTATGTTCTCACTTGTAATGATTAGTATGCTATTTATTATGATTCCTAGAGCAGCTGCTTCTGCTGACAGAATAAATAAAGTTTTAGCTATTGAACCTACCATTGTAGATACTGAAAATTCAATTACTGAATTTAATGATAAAGGTACTCTTGAATTTAAAAATGTTTCATTTGCTTTCCCTGGAGCTGAAAATAATGCGCTTAGCAATATTTCATTTAAAGTTAAGCCTGGAGAAACTACTGCTATTATAGGTGGTACTGGTTCTGGTAAATCAACTATACTTAACCTTGTAAGTAGATTCTATGATTCAACTGAAGGTGAAATTCTTTTAAATGGAACTAATATAAAAAATCTTACTTTAGATTCTTTAAGAAAAAACATTGGATTTGTACCTCAAAAAGCTGTTCTTTTCTCAGGTACTATAGAAGAAAACCTTAAATATGGTAAACCTGATGCTACTATGGATGAAATGATTCATGCTAGTAAAGTTGCTCAATCATATGATTTTATTTTAAATAAAGAAGATGGATTTAAATCAATTGTTGAACAAGGAGGTAGAAACTTCTCTGGTGGACAAAAACAAAGACTTTCTATTGCAAGAGCAATAATAAGAAAGCCTGATGTTTATATGTTTGATGATAGTTTCTCAGCTCTTGATTTCAAAACTGATGCTAAACTTCGTGCAGCTTTAAAAGGAGAAACAGCGAATTCAGCTGTTTTAATAGTTGCTCAAAGAATAAATACTATAAAAGATGCAGATAATATTTTAGTTATAAACGAAGGTAAAATAGTTGGACAAGGAAAACATAAGGAATTACTTGAAACTTGTGACGTTTATAAAGAAATTGCTTCATCTCAACTTTCAAAGGAGGAGCTAGAAAATGAGTAATGCTAAACAAAAACCTTCAGGTGGCATGGGCTTTGGTGGTAAACGCCCTGTTGGAAAACCTGGAGAAAAAGCAAAAAACTTTAAAGGTTCTGGTAAAAGACTTTTAACATATTTAAGTCCTTTTAAAGGTAGACTTATTTTAGTTGTTTTAATGACAATTTTAAGTACAATATTTACTGTTTTTAGCCCTAAAATTCTTGGTGATACACTTAATGTAATTCTAGATGGAATGATAGCTAAATTTAAGCATGTTCCTAATGCTTCTATAGATTTTAGTAAACTTGGACATTATGTAATATTACTTTTAGTACTTTATGTTTTAAGTTCAGCTTTCTTATACTTACAAAAATTTATTATGTCAGATGTTGCACAAAAAACTGTTCAAAGTTTAAGAACTGCTGTAGATAAAAAGCTTCATAACTTACCAATAAACTACTTTGATACACATCCACAAGGAGATGTTCTAAGTAGAGTTACAAATGATATTGATACAATAAGTAGTACACTTCAACAAAGTTTAACTCAACTTATAACTGCCGTAATTACTATAATTGGTATAACTATAATGATGCTTACTATAAGTCCATTACTTACTTTAATTTGTATAATAACTCTTCCAATATGTTTTATTGTTGCTATGCCAATTGTAAAGAAATCTCAAAGATTCTTCTTTAAACAACAACAAGAACTTGGAAAATTAAGCGGACATGTTGAAGAAATTTATTCAGGTCATACTGTTATAAAAGCTTTTGGTAAAGAAAAAGATGCTATTAAAGAATTTGATGAAATAAATAATAGATTATATGCTTCTGCTTGGAAAGCTCAATTTATGGCTGGTATATTAATGCCAATTATGAGACTTATAAGTAATATAGCTTATGTTTTTATTGCAGCTGTTGGTGGAATAATGGTTGTTAATGGAAAACTTCAAGTTGGATATATTCAATCATTTATTCAATACTCAAGACAATTTACTCAACAAATCAGCCAAACTACTAACATTGCTAATGTTCTTCAATCTACAATGGCTGCTGCTGAAAGAGTTTTTGAAATATTAGATGAACCTGATGCTGTTGCTGATCCAATTAATCCAAAAGTTATAGAAAATCCTACTGGAAATGTTAACTTTAATCATGTTAAATTCGGATATTCAGAAGATAAAATTCTTATGCAAGATATGAATGTTAATGTTAAGGCTGGTCAAACTATAGCTATTGTTGGTCCAACTGGAGCTGGTAAAACAACTCTTATAAACTTAATGATGAGATTCTATGAACTTAATGATGGTTCTATTACTTTTGATGGAACTGATATAACAAACTTCAGTCGTGGATATTTAAGAAGTATGTTTGGAATGGTTCTTCAAGATACTTGGTTATTTAATGGAACTATTAAAGATAATATAGCTTATGGTAAAGAAAATGCTACAATGGAAGAAATAATTACTGCTGCTAAAGCTGCACATGCTGACCACTTTATAAGAACTCTTCCTGAAGGATATGATACAGTTCTTAATGAAGAAGCTTCAAATATTTCTCAAGGACAAAAACAACTTTTAACTATTGCTAGAGCTATTTTAGCAAATCCAAAAGTTTTAATTCTTGATGAAGCTACAAGTTCAGTTGATACAAGAACTGAAAGCTATATTCAAAATGCTATGACAAGACTTATGAAAGGTAGAACAAACTTTGTTATTGCACATAGACTTTCAACTATAAAAGATGCGGACTTAATTCTTGTTATGGATCAAGGTAATGTTATTGAGCAAGGTAACCACAATGAACTTATGGAAAAAGGCGGATTCTATTCAACTCTTTACAATAGCCAATTTGCTAATAATGATGAAATAGCTTAAAAAATAAGGTAGAAAACTTTACTGTTTTCTACCTTTAATTTTAATCACATACATTGTATACTATATCCTCACAAATATTCTTTACTTGTGTTATAAAGCATAAACTTATATAGTAATATTTATCTCTTTGTTTTGCTTTGACAATTCCATTATTTACCGATACTATAGTTACTTCTTGTAAATTTAATATACTACCTTGTATTCCTATATCTACTGTATGACCTTTTAACATATAGAACAATCTCTTTAATCCTTTAACACATTTACTACAGTGTTCTTTTTCATATGAATCTCCACAACTACAATTTATATCTAAGTTTTCACATGAAATTATACCTGTTATACTACATAAAGGATAAGCATTATATTTACAATTCTCTTTTAATATTAATAGGCAGTTTTCAGTACATTCGATTCTTCCATTTATAGATCCAATTGGCTCATCTAAATTACCTAATCCAATTTCACATCCTCGTAATGAATCCAATACTTTTTTAATTTTTTCTATACAACATTCATTTGAAGAGCATCCGCAAGGCCCTCTTTTTCCTTGTGGTCCTTGTTCTCCTCTTGGTCCTTTATCTCCTCTTGGGCCTTTACATCCATCTGGCCCCTTGTCTCCTCTTGGTCCTTTGCAACCTTCTGGCCCTTCACAACCTTCTGGTCCTTTGTCACCTCTTGGTCCTTTATCTCCTCTTGGTCCCTTATCTCCTTGTGGTCCTTGTTCTCCTCTAGGTCCTTGTTCTCCCGGATCTCCTTGTTGTCCTTGCTCACCAGGATCTCCTTGTTCTCCTTTATCTCCTCTTTCTCCTTTTTCTCCTGGATCTCCTTGTATACCTTGAATTCCCTGTTCTCCTCTTATTCCTTGTTCTCCAGGATCTCCTCTTTCTCCTTTCTCCCCTCTTTCTCCTTGTTCTCCTGGGTCTCCTTGTATACCTTGAATTCCCTGCTCTCCTCTTATTCCTTGTTCTCCTCTTGGACCTCTTTCCCCTCTTGGTCCTTGTTCTCCTCTTGGTCCTGGAATTCCTGGATCTCCTTGTGGTCCCTGTTCTCCTATTGGTCCTTGTTCTCCCGGATCTCCTTGTGGTCCTTGTTCTCCTCTTGGTCCTTTATCTCCTCTTAGACCTTTACAACCATTTGGTCCCTGTTCTCCTGGATCTCCTTTTTCCCCTTTTTCTCCTTGTTCTCCTTGCTCTCCTGGATCTCCTTGTGGCCCTCTATTTCCTCTTGGGCCTTGCTCTCCTCTTGGTCCTTTATCTCCTCTTGGTCCTTTACATCCTTCTTCACAACAGAACCTTTCTAAAAATAAAAATGGCTTATTTCTACCATTTGTAGATGTAAATACTGCTATTCCTAAATCTCTTCCTTCTATTATAATATTAATTTCACTTACTCTTCTTAAATCTATTGAACTACATCTATCTAAAATATTTAACTCTATATAGTTACAAATTTCTTCTCTACAAACTGTTTTTCTTCTTTCTATATCTTCTAATGTATTTCCATTACAATCTTTTAAATTTATTTTAAAGTTCAAAATTACGCTTGAATTATACAATATATTTTCTAGAAACATAATTAATTTCATATTATTTTTTACAAATATATTATTATAATTATTATCTAATTCGAATCTTAAAACAACCTCCATTCTTTCTGAACAACCTTTGCACTCATCTTCATAATTACCAACAAATAAACTAGATTTTACTTTTTTAAATTTGTCATTTATTATTTGTTTTTCTATACTTGGCAAAATTCTCACAAATATTTCCTCCATTTATTTTTGTTTTCTCATAATAATATATTCCTCAATCCTTGAATTTGATATAAAAATAAAGTGCTAAGGATATATTCTTTAAACTTTAAATCATTAATATTGCATTTATAATTTAATAATTATAATTCTAAACAAATAATTGCATTATTTTCACTTTTATTGTTTATTTTTACTTAATATGGTAATATTAATAATACCCATTTTTTTTAAAAGGAGATTTTATGATGAATAATAAAACAAAATTAGTTATTTCATTTGGTTCTATTATTATAATCGGATGTACAATAAGTTTAAATAAAGTTTTAGCTAATTCAATTGTTAATATAAATGAAGCTGAAAGTCCTAATGTTGAAAAAGAAGATTCAGTTCAAGCTTCAGCTCAAAAAGCTAGTAAAGAGCTTGCATTGCTTATAAGTTATAAAAATGATGAAAACTTAATCCTATGCAATAAAACAACTTTACTTCCTGATGATTATATTCCTAAAAATATAGTTGAATCAAACTTACCATTCCTTTCTTATATAGAAACAACAAAACTTAATAAAACTGTTGCTTCTGAAGCAAAAGTAATGTTTGATGCTGCAAAAAATGATGGAATAAATCTACTTGGCGCTTCTGGATATAGAAGTCATCAAGTTCAAATAAATCTTTTTAATTCTAGAGTAAATGCAGTAGGTAAAGAACAAGCATTAAAGTACTCTGCTCCTCCTGGAGGAAGTGAGCATGAAACTGGATATGCAATAGACATTTTAAGTTCTGATTATTCTAGATTAGATAGTGGATTTGAAAATACTAAAGCTTTTAAATGGTTAAATGAAAATGCCCATAAATATGGTTTTATATTAAGATATCCTAAAGATAAAGAAAAAATAACACAATATAATTATGAGCCTTGGCATTATAGATATGTAGGAAAAAATCATGCAAAATTAATAAAAGAAAATAAACTTACTTTAGAAGAGTATCTAAATGAAATCAATAAAAAAATTGATGTATTACAACTAAGCTTAAATGGAGAATAATCTATGCGAAGAAAAAGATACACTAAGAAATTATTTTCTAAAAACATAAAATTTATTATGATAGGTCTTAGTTTAATTTGCATAGTTTTAGGCTTAACAACTTTTTTTATAAGTAATAAATTAGATACATCTGATTTAAAATATAATAAAACAGAAAGTTCTAAAGATAATTCTGAAAAAAATTCAGAAATTAAAGAGCAAACTAATGATAAAAATCTTCCAGAAAAAGTTTATAAAATAACTTCTCTCGGAAATCTTATAGTTCATGATTCTCAAATAAAAGGTGCAAAAACAAATAATAATTCATATAATTTTGATAAAAGTTTTGAATATATAAATACTAATCTAAAAAATTCTGATCTTGCAATTGGTATAATAGAAGGTTCTTTTAGCGGTGGTAATCCTTCTGGATATCCTTATTTCAATATGCCTGATGAGTTTTTAGATAGTTGTAAAAATTCTGGACTAGATTTAGTAACATTCGCTACTAATCATACTATAGATAAAGGAGCGTCTGGATTTAATAGAAGTTTAGATAAAATAAAAGAAAAAAATTTAATACCTATAGGTGTTAGAAAAGATTCATCTACTCCTAACTATACGGTTTATGAAATAGATGGACACAAAATAGGATTTTTTGCTTATACTTATAAAACTGATGCAAATGGTGGTGAATCTATAAATGGAATCTCTATTCCATCATCTATAAAAAATTTGATAAATACATTTAGTTATAATAGATTAGATAAATTTAACTCAGAAGTTAATTCTATAATTAAAAGTATGAAATCTGAAGGTGTAGAATTCATATTTAGTTCTATTCATTGGGGAGAAGAATATAAAACAACAGAAAATAACTCCCAAAGAGAAATGGCAAAAATTTTAAGTGAAAATGGCGTTGATGTTATTTTAGGAGGTCATCCTCATGTTATACAACCTTATGAAACTATAAAGAATTCTAATGGTAAAGACACTTTAGTCTTTTACTCTCAAGGGAATTCTTTATCAAATCAATGCTATGAAGAACTTAGAAATGCATTAACTGAAGATGGCTTAATGCTTGAATTTGATTTAGGTGTTAAAGATAATAAATTATATTTAAAAAGTTATACTGTTATTCCAACTTGGGTTTATAGAGAAAAAAATTCTAATGGAACTTTAACTCATAGAATAATCCCAGTGGAAAAAGCATTAAAAGACCCAAAAGCTTTTAACCTAACTAATGAATCTGTAACTAGAATTAATCGTTCATTAAATGATACAGAAAAAATATTAGGTAAAGGCAAAATAGGAAGCCAGCAATTCAACTAAATATATAAATCCAAAAAAGGATATTAATTTATATATAAGATAGTTTTTCTACTTAGACTTTCTTATCATATGATTAATATCCTTTTTGCTATTTCTTAATTAAAAATA
Organism: Clostridium thermobutyricum; assembly: GCF_000371465.1. Classification (NCBI taxonomy): domain Bacteria; kingdom Bacillati; phylum Bacillota; class Clostridia; order Eubacteriales; family Clostridiaceae; genus Clostridium; species Clostridium thermobutyricum. Next base: position 2,442,062 of record NZ_KB850956.1, read on the forward strand.
TTCTACTTGGTGAGCCATCAGCTTCTTTTATCTTCAAAGGAGCTATAATTATTTCATATTCTCCAGTTAAATTTTCTAACCCACATAAATTTTCTATTATTATTTTATTCTTTTCTAATAATATCTTATGATTCGTTAAATTATGATTAAAACTCGCATCTACAGATATGCAATCAACTCCTATTCCATAAATTTCTTCAATATTTCCTAGGAAATTTATTGCTTCTTCAGTTAAAAATGAATACCCATTTAAATATTCTTCTTTTTTCCACAATTTTTCTGCTCCAGTTTTAAATATAATATAGTTATATTTCTTTATGTCATCAATATTTTTTAATATATATTCCATACTTATCTGTTTTATGTTTCTACAATCTAAAACAAAAGCACTTCCTATAAATTTTTCTAAACTTATATCCTCTAATCTATTTCCATCTTCAAAAATATGATTAGGTAAATCTATATGAGTCCCTGTGTGATTACTCAAACTAATTTTTTTAACATTATATCCATCACTTTTTATACTAGCTAAATTTTCTATACTTGCTTTTTCTTCTTCAGAATATGCACTCATTCCTTCTTCTATAAAATGTGTTAAATCATATATTTCCATAGTTCTCTCTCCTACTTTAAATTTTATTATTATTCTTATAATAAAAATAAAATATTTACTTTTAATTATAATATTTTATTTATATATCTTTAAATATTTTTCAGAAAATTCTGTTTAATTGACATTTATTTAACGAAATGTTAATATAATACATATATTTAATAATTAAGTTCGTGCTAGGGGTGCCTTTGGCTGAGAGATGATTTTATCATTAACCCTTTAAACCTGATCTAGATAGTACTAGCGTAGGGAAGCTTGAGTGTTTTAATAACTTAAAATTATCCATTCTATAGCCTTCTAGCACAATTAATAGGGGGTTTTTTTATGCAAATTTTTAGTGATTGGGGAGAAAGAGCACAAAAAATGTTTTCTAATCTACCTCAAAAATGGGACGAAATAATTAAAAATCCAATGGTCATTGTAGCTTTAATTGGATTATTAATTATTTTCGTAATTTTATTTAAAGCAAGTAAAGTAAAATTTACTTCAAGAATGCTTACAATGATGGCTATTGCACTTGCTTTATCAACAATATTAAATATTTTTAGACTATATCGTTGGCCACAAGGTGGAGATATAACTCTTGGTTGTATGGTTCCAATTCTTTTAGTAACCTTTGCATATGGTAAGGAAGTTGGATTTATAACTGGATTTATATATGGATTTATTTCTCTAATAACTGATCCTTATATTCTTCAGCCAATTCAAGTTTTATTTGATTACCCTTTACCTGGTATAGCAATGGGACTCGCTGGTTTCTTTAGAGAAAAGAGATTACTCGGAGTATTTGTATCATATTTTGCAAAATTCCTTTCTCACTTTATATCTGGATGGGCATTCTTTGGAAGCTTTGCTCCTGAAGGAATGAATCCTGCATACTACTCACTAGTTGTAAACTTACCATTAGTTGGTATAGAAATGATTATTTGTATGGTAATAATAAAACTATTACCTGTTGATAGATTATTAAAAATAATAAATCCTGATTATAAACCTTTAACTCAAATAAAAAAAGTGGCTTAAGCCACTTTTTTATTTTCCATTTAAATAAATTTCTTCGTCTTTATAATCTGGCATAAATTTTTCTACCAAGTTATAAAAATCTCTTGAGTGATTTGCATGAATAAGATGACAAAGCTCATGTAATATTACATATTCAATAGCTTTATATCTCTTACTTATTAATTCTCCATTTAAATTTATATACTTTTTATTTTTATTACAACTTCCCCATCTAGTTTTCATAAATTTTATAGTTAATTTATTTGCATATAATCCTGTATTTTCTTGCATCTTTTCAAATATATCTACGAATATACTATTCATTTTTTCTCTGTAGAATTTTTTCAAAAGTTCTATTGCATTCTTACTTTTATAGCAATTTATTATAATTTTATCCTTTTGTATAATAACTCCACCATTACTTTTTTCTATTATTTCTATTGTATATTCATTACCTAAGAAAGGAATAACATCTCCATTGTTTATAACCTCTCTATTTAATAAATCTATTATTTTTTCTTCTCTCTTTTTTAATAATTTTTCTTTTATCCAATCCTCTTTAGTTTCTAAAGCCTTCATTATATATTCTTCACTAATGTTTAAAGGAGCTGAAACTAAAATTTTTCCATCTCTTATTCTTATATTTAAATTTTTAACGTTCTTTCTCTCTATAAAAACTTTTTCTTTCCACATATAGTTTTCTCCTTAAATAGGTTATAACTATATTTTAACTTTATATTTATTATTTTTCACTCTTTATTCTTTAAAATCGCCAATATAATTACAGAATAAACTTATAGCAAGGCATAAAACAACTAGTGGCCAATAGTTTCCTTCTTTAAAAATTCCAACTACTGCAAATCCACATGATGCTATAGCTGATAAAACTTCAAAAAATCTTAACCCTTTTTTCTCCTCATTGTTTATATTACTTTTTTTCATCATAATTCACCTAATTTAAAAGTTTTATATTTTATAATATGCAAAAACCCTTGCTATGATAGCAAGGGTTTTCTCTTAACTTATTCTAAAAGTATTAAATCTTTATAATATCAACCTGCATTTTAAATTAATCTAATTTCCTAGTATCAATCCAACTCATCATTCCTCTTAATTCTTTTCCAACTTTCTCAATTTGATGTTCTTTTTCTATTCTTCTAACTGAATTAAAGAAAGGTCTTCCAACAGCATTTTCAGTTAACCAATTTCTCGCAAATGTTCCATCTTGTATTTCTGATAAAACTTTCTTCATTTCTTTTTTAGTTTCTTCAGTTATTATTCTATTTCCTACCACATAATCTCCATATTCTGCAGTATCTGAAATTGAATATCTCATCATTTCCATTCCACCTTGATATAAAAGATCAACTATTAATTTCATTTCATGTAAACATTCAAAATAAGCATTTTCTGGAGCATATCCTCCCTCTACTAAAGTTTCAAAACCTGCTTTTATTAATGCTGTACATCCTCCACATAAAACAGCTTGCTCACCAAAAAGATCTGTTTCAGTTTCATCTTTAAAAGTAGTTTCTAAAACTCCGGCTCTTGCTCCTCCAATTCCATTTGCATATGCTAAAGCTAAATTTTTAGCATTTCCTGTTGCATCTTGATATACTGCAACTAAACATGGAACTCCTGATCCCTCTGTATAAGTTCTTCTTACCATGTGCCCAGGTCCTTTTGGTGCTATCATAAATACATCTACATTTGATGGTGGAACTATTTGAGTATAATGAATATTAAATCCATGGGCAAATACTAAAGCATTTCCAGCTTCTAAATTTGGAGCAATTTCTTCTTTATATAATTTAGCTTGTTTTTCATCTGGAATAAGTATCATTATTATATCAGATTCTTTTGCTGCCTTTTCAACTGTTGAAACTTCTAATCCTGCCTCTTTAACTTTTCCCCATGATTTACTTCCTTCATATAACCCAACTACTACATCTATTCCACTTTCATGTAAATTTAATGCATGAGCATGTCCTTGACTACCATAACCAATTATAGCTACTTTTTTCCCCTTTAATAATTCTAAATTTGTGTCCTTTTCATAAAACATTTTTGCCATATTTATTCCCCCTTTTACTTCTCTATACCCTATTCACTTATTATTTGATTAATTGGAGCACCTGGCGCAACCATTGGTAAAACTTTTTTATCACAATCTATAACATAATCTATAATTACCGGTTTTTTAGAATTTAAAGCTTTATCTAAAACATCTTCAAGTTGATCTCTATCTACAACTCTAAATCCTATTCCTCCAAATGCTTCAGCTAGTTTAACAATATCTGTTTTTCTATTTAAAGTTGTCTGTGAATATCTTCTATCATAAAATAAATTCTGCCATTGCCTTACCATTCCTAAAACATTATTATTCATAACTACTGTTATTATAGGCAAATTATTAGAAACTGCTGTAGCAAACTCATTACAATTAATTGCAAAACTTCCATCTCCAGCTATATTTATAACTTTCATATCTGGTCTTGCTATTTGAGCTCCTATAGCTGCCCCAAGTCCATATCCCATAGTTCCAAGACCACCTGAAGATATAAATGTTCTATCATTCTTAAAATTAAAATATTGAGCTGCCCACATTTGATGCTGTCCTACTTCTGTTGTAATTATTAAATTATCTTTATTTTTTTTATTTAAAATTTTAAAAAAGAATTCTGGAGTTAATCCATCTACTACTTCTTTCTCTTCTAAATTTTTAAAACTATTTACTTCTAAATTCCATTTTTCATGCTTAGCTTCATTTACTAAAGGTATAATTTTTTCTAAAACTTCTTTTAAATCTCCAATTATAGATGCATCAGATTTTATATTTTTATTTATTTCTGCCCCATCAATATCTATATGAATTATTTTTGCATCTTTTATATTTTCTTGATCAGTAATAACTCTATCTGAAAATCTTGCACCTAAAGCTATTATTAAATCACTTTTAGTTGCACTTAAATTTGAAGCTTTTGTTCCATGCATCCCTATCATTCCAATATTTAATGGATGATAACTCTCTATTGAGTTTTTCCCCATTAATGATGTACAAATAGGTGAATTAATTTTTTCTACTAGGTTCTTTAATTCATTTCTCGCATTAGCTGATATTATTCCCCCACCTGCATAAATAAGAGGTTTTTTACATTTATTTATCATTTCAGCTACTTCTTTAATTTTTTCATATTCTACTCTAAATTCTTTATTACTTATTTCTATATCATCCATATTCTTATATTCTGCTTTTGCTGATGTAATATCCTTTGGTATATCTATAAGAACTGGTCCCGGTCTACCTGATATTGCAATATGAAATGCCTCTTTTACTGTCTTTTGCAACTCATTAACATCTTTTACTATATAATTGTGTTTAGTTATTGGCATAGTTATTCCTTGAATATCTACTTCTTGAAAACTATCTTTTCCTAAAAGATTCTTAGGAACATTTCCTGTAATTGCTACTATAGGTATTGAATCCATATAAGCTGTTGCTATTCCAGTAACTAAATTAGTTGCCCCTGGACCTGAAGTTGCAAGACAAACCCCAACTTTTCCTGTTGCCCTTGAATATCCATCTGCTGCATGAGCTGCATTTTGCTCATGACAAGTTAAGATGTGATTTATTTTATCTTTATACATATAAAGTGAATCATATATATTTAATACTGCTCCACCTGGATAACCAAAAAGTGTTTCTACACCTTCATCAATTAAAGATTTTACTAATATTTCTGCCCCAGTTAATAGCATATAACTCCCCCTTCCTCAATATTTTAACCCTTTATTTATATATTGCTCCTTCACTTGCTGAACTTACTAATTTCGCATATCTTGAAAGATATCCATTTTTAATTTTTGGTTCTGGTATAACTAGTTTTTTTCTTCTTTCTTCTAATACCTCATCTGCTACTTTAAGATCTAATTTTCCATTTAAAATATCAATTGAAATTATATCTCCATTTTCTATTAATGCTATTTCTCCTCCTTCAGCAGCTTCTGGAGAAATATGTCCTATAGCAGCACCTCTTGTTGCTCCACTAAATCTTCCATCAGTAATTAAAGCTACTGATTTATCAAGTCCCATACCTGATATTGCAGAAGTTGGAGAAAGCATTTCTCTCATTCCTGGCCCACCTTTTGGCCCTTCATATCTTATTACTACAACATCTCCAGCTTCAATTTTATTTGATAAAATTCCTTCTATTGCTTCTTCTTCAGAATCAAAAACTTTTGCCCTGCCTTCATGTTTTAACATTTCTTCAACTACTGCTGATTTTTTTACTACAGCCCCATCTCTAGCAATATTTCCTCTTAAAACTTGAATTCCTCCAGTTTCACTATAAGGATTTTTTATTTCTTTTATTACTTTATGGTTTTTTACTGTTATTCCTTTAATATTATCTCTTTGAGTTTTACCAGTTACAGTTATACAATCTAAACTTAATAAATTCTTTTTTGAAAGTTCATTCATAACTGCTGTAATTCCTCCATCCCAATATAAATCTTCTATATGAGTATCTGAAGCTGGAGCAAGTTTACAAAGATTTGGAGTTTTACTTGAAACTTCATTTATAATATCTAAATTCATTTTTATATTTGCTTCATTAGCGATTGCAGTTAAATGTAAAACAGAGTTAGTTGAACATCCTAATGCCATATCCACAGTTAAAGCATTTAATATAGCTTTTTCAGTAACTATATCTTTAGGCTTTATATTATTTTCTAAAAGATTCATAACTGCTTTTCCAGCTTCTTTTGCAAGTCTTATTCTTTCTGAATAAACTGCTGGAATAGTTCCATTACCAGGAAGCCCAAGCCCAAGAGCTTCTGTTAAACAATTCATTGAATTTGCAGTAAACATTCCTGAACAAGATCCACAAGTTGGGCAAGATTTATTTTCCATTTCACATAATTTATCTTTGTTTATTTTTCCTGACTCATAAGCTCCTACTGCTTCAAACATTGTAGATAAAGATATATTCTTTTCACCTACTTTTCCTGAAAGCATTGGTCCACCACTTATAAATACTGAAGGAATATTCATTCTTAATGCTCCCATTATCATTCCTGGAACGATTTTGTCACAATTAGGAATAAAAACTAAAGCATCAAATCCATGTGCATTTACCATACATTCTATTGAATCAGCTATTAACTCTCTAGTTGCTAAAGAATATTTCATTCCTATATGTCCCATTGCTATTCCATCACATACTCCTATTGTTGGGAAAACCAATGGTGTTCCTCCATTTGCAAGAACTCCTTTTTTTACTGCTTCAACTATTGTATTTAAATGAATATGACCTGGTATAATATCATTTTGTGATGAAACAATACCTATTAAAGGTTTATCTATTTCTTCATCTGTAAGTCCAGTAGCTTTAAATAATGATCTATGTGGTGCTTTGCTTTCACCTTTTTTTACTACATCACTTCTCATAATTACATTCCCCCAATTTCTTTTATAACCATATCACCCATTTCTTTTGTACAAACTTTTATTTTTCCTTCACTAAGAATATCTAAAGTTCTATATCCTTTTTCTAAAACTTTTGAAACTGCATCTTCTATTACTTTCGATTCTTTTTCTAATCCAAATGTATATTTAAGCATCATACTAACAGAAAGTATTGTTGCTAATGGATTTGCAATTCCTTTTCCCGCAATATCTGGTGCACTTCCATGAATAGGCTCATATAATCCAAAATTATTGCCTCCAAGAGATGCAGAAGGTAACATTCCAATTGAACCAGTTATCATACTTGCCTCATCTGAAAGAATATCTCCAAACATATTATCAGTTAAAATAACATCAAATTGCCTTGGATTTTTTACAAGTTGCATAGCTCCATTATCTATATACAGATGATTTAGCTCTACTTCGCTATATTCTTCAGCAACTTCTTCTACTATTCTTCTCCAAAGTCTTGAAGATTCTAAAACATTTGCTTTATCAATATTAGTAACTTTTCTATTTCTTTTCATTGCAGATTCAAAAGCAATCTTAGCTATTCTTCTTATTTCATTTTCATTATATTTTAAAGTATCATAAGCCTCTTCAACTCCATTTACTACGGCTTTTCCTTTCTCTCCGAAATAAATTCCACCAGTTAATTCTCTAACTACTAAAATATCAATTCCTTCTCCAATAATTGAACTTTTTAATGGTGATACTTCTTTAAGCCATTTGCTTAAAATCGCTGGTCTTAAATTGCAATAAAGATTTAATCCAGCTCTTAACCCCAATATAGCTTGTTCAGGTCTTATCTTTGCTTCAGGATTATCCCATTTAAACCCTCCAATTGCTCCAAGTATTACAGCATCACTTTTTTTACATTCTTTTAAAGTATTTTCCGGAAGTGGAACTCCTTCAGCATCTATTGCACATCCTCCAGCTTGAAGAAAATTATAATTAAATTTATGATTAAACTTTTTAGCAACTTTATTTAAAACTCCTAAACTAACATCTACCACTTCTGGTCCTATTCCATCCCCAGGAATAACTGCTATATTATACTCCATATTTATTCCCCCCAATAATTTAAATACTATAATTTCACACTATAATCTTATATAAGTCTAGTCTTAGAGACTTTACATTATTATTTCTTTTGTTTCTTTATATATCCAATTAGCCCATTGCTATTAATTATTTCTTGCATAAATTCTGGGAAAGCTTCACTTTTATATTCTTCGTTTTTAGTTAAATTTTTTATTATCCCATTACTAAAATCTACTTCAATTTCATTTCCTGATTCTATTTTTTTAGCTACTTCATCACATTCTAGAATTGGTAATCCAATATTTATAGAATTTCTATAAAATATTCTTGCAAAAGTTGAAGCTATAACACAGCTTACTCCAGTAGCTTTAATAGCTATAGGAGCATGCTCTCTAGAAGATCCACACCCAAAGTTTTTATTTGCAACAATAATATCACCAACTCTAACCTTATTTATAAATTCTTTATCTAAATCTTCCATACAATGACTTGCTAGCTCTTTATGATTTGATGTATTTAAATATCTTGCTGGAATAATAACATCAGTATCAACATTATCACCATACTTAAAAACTTTACCTTTTGCCTTCACTTTATTCCCCCCTAAATTAATTCTGGATTATATATTTTCCCTTTTATTGCTGATGCTGCTGCAACTGCTGGACTTGCTAAATATACTTCTGATTCAACATGTCCCATTCTTCCAACAAAGTTTCTATTAGTAGTAGAAATAGCTCTTTCCCCTTTTGCTAAAATCCCCATATGTCCACCTAAGCATGGACCACAAGTTGGTGTAGAAAATACTGCTCCTGCTTCTATTAAATCTGTAACTATTCCCTCTTCTATAGCTTGTAAATATATTTTTTGAGTTCCAGGAAATACAATACATCTAACTCTTTCATGTACTTTATGTCCTTTTAATATATCTCTTGCTGCTCTTAGATCTGATATTCTTCCATTTGTACAAGAACCAATTACAACTTGATCTATTTCTATATCTCCAACCTCATCAATAGTTCTAGTATTATCAGGTAAATGTGGAAAAGCTACTGTAGGTCTTATTTTGCTTAAATCTATTTCATATTCTTTTTCATAAATAGCATCTTTATCTGCTTCATAACTTACCCATTCTCTATTTGTATGTTCTTTTAAATATTCTATTGTTTTTTCATCTACTGGAAATATTCCATTTTTACCTCCAGCCTCAATAGCCATATTTGACATAGTAAATCTATCATCCATTGAAAGATTTTTTATACCATCACCTACAAATTCCATTGATTTATAAAGTGCTCCATCAACTCCTATCATTCCAATAATGTGAAGTATTATATCTTTTCCTGATACCCATTTACTTGGTTTATTTTTTAATGTAAATTTTATTGCTTTAGGAACTTTAAACCAACACTTTCCTGTAGCCATTCCAGCTGCCATATCAGTTGAGCCAATTCCTGTAGAAAATACTCCTAATGCACCATAAGTACATGTATGAGAATCAGCTCCTATAATTACATCACCTGCAACTGCTAATCCTTTTTCAGGAATCAAACAATGCTCTATCCCCATTTGTCCTATTTCAAAATAATTTTTTATATTTTTACTTAACACAAACTGTCTAGTAAACTTACATTGTTCTGCTGCTTTTATATCTTTATTAGGAGTAAAATGGTCTGGAACTATAGCTATTTTTTCTTTATCAAAAACTTTATCAATTGCGAATTTATTAAATTCATTTATTGCAACTGGTGTAGTTATATCATTTCCTAAAACTAAATCTAAATTAACTTCTATAAGTTGTCCTTCTCTTACAAAATCTAATCCAGCATGCTTTGCTAGAATTTTTTGTGTCATTGTCATTCCCATTCTCTCTATCCTCCTTTAACTATCAAATTCTCAAATTATTTCTTTTAATTATTGTTGTATCTCCTCTTTCTAATGCAGTTAAACCTGTTCTAACTAACTCTTCAATACCATATTCACTTAAAAGTTTCATTAAAGCTTCTATTTTGCTTTCATCTCCTGTTAATTCAATAGTTAAAGTATCTTTTGAAACATCTATTATTTTGCTTCTAAAAATTTTGACTATTTCATTTATTTTTCCTCTATTCTCATCTGTAGCATTAACTTTTATTAATACTAATTCTCTATAAACAGATTGCTCTGGTTTTAAATTTTCTACACTTATTACCTCTTGTAATTTAGTTATTTGCTTTTCACATTGCTCTAATATATCATCGTCTCCGTTGAGGCAAATAGTCATCCTTGATATATCTGGATTTTCTGTTTTACCTACTGAAAGACTATCAATATTGTATCCTCTCCTAGAAAAGAGCCCTACTACTCTACTTAAAACTCCTGACGAATTTTTTACTAATAAAGATAGTACATGTCTATTCATAAATTTGCCCCCCTTATGCCATTATCTGCTTATTATATATAAAAAAACCACTTTCACTGATCTAATCATAAAAGTGGTCATTAATATCTTTTTGGTCACTTAATAATTTGCTTATCTGATCTTTTTTAAAATTCTACTACTCATAATTTTCTTTGTCAATTTTTCCCATTATTTTTTTACAAATCTAAATTTTTGTTTTTTTCAAAAATACTTTCAAAAACTCCTTCGATTTTTTCATAAATTAGCTTGATTTCAATAACAAAATTTTATTACTTTATTTTTATAGCAAAAATAAAAAAAATAGGCACTAAGCCTATTTTTTAATCTTGTATTTGAATATATGGTATTACTCTTACTTCAACATTAGGAGCTTCACTTAAAACTTTATTTATTGTAGAGCCTCTAAATAAAGTTTGAATTTTACTTCTTCTACTATGCCCTAATATTATTTGTGTTATGCCTTCTTCATTAGCAAAATCAACAATAGCTTTTGAAACAGATTTACTTTGTTTCTCTACAATTATTGCATCTAATGCTTTTGCAAGTTTTTTATGCTCCTCTAATACCTTATCCATTTCTTTAAATTCTCTTTTTGCTACAACATTTGTACAATCTACTATTAAGACATAAAGATTGCATTTATATCTTCTAGCAACTCTGTATGCATGTCTTATAAGCCTTGAACTTTGTGGATTAGAACTTACACAAACTAAAACTTTTTCATTTATTCTTACATGATTTTTAAATTCTCTATTTCTTTTTAATATAGTTAAATCATCATCAATTTCATTTGCTGCCTCTCTTAATGCTAATTCTCTTAATGCAATAAGATTACTTTTTACAAAGAAATTTTCAAGAGACCTTTGTATATTTTCTTTTTTATATATTTTCCCACTTTTAAGTCTAGTTATAAGACTTTCTGGTGGAAGGTCAATAACCATAATATCATCAGCTATTTGAAGCATCCTATCTGGTATAGTTTCTCTAACTTTTATTCCTGTTATTTCAGAAACCATATCATTTAAACTTTCTATATGCTGAATATTAACTGTAGTTAAAATGTTTATTCCATTATCTAAAAGTTCTAAAACATCTTCATATCTTTTTTTATTCTTTGAAGCTGGTATATTTGTATGTGCAAGTTCATCTACTATAACCCAATTAGGATTTCTTTTAAGAATATTCGATACACTCATCTCTTCAAGATTTATTCCTCGATATTTTATCTTTGTTCTTTCTATTATTTCTAATTTTCCAATTTGTTGTCTAGTTTCTAACCTATCATGATCTTCAACATATCCTATAACTATATCTTCACCATCTTCAAGCATCTTATTTCCTTCTTGAAGCATTCTATATGTTTTTCCTACTCCTGGTGAATATCCTAAGTATATTTTAAATATTCCTTTTCCTTCCCTTTTATTTTCTCTATCTCTATGAAAGGTTTCTATTCTAAAATCAGTACACTTACTATCCATATTCTAACCTCCATAAAAAAAGCAGCCCTAAGACTGCTTTATATTATTTTATTAATTTTGCTTCTTTAGCAACATTTAAGTTAAGTTCTAATACATTTACTAAAGTTGTTCCACTTGGTGAAACACTAATTTCACTTTCTTTTATAAATTGATTTAGTTTCTCTTTACTTATTCCTGTATTTTTAGATACTCTATCAATTTGAACTTCAGCACCTCTAAGAGATATATCTGGATCTAATCCTGAAGCTGAATCTGTAAATAATTCTGCTGGTAAATCTTTAGCTTGAACTCCTGGATTTTGTTTTAAGAATAGTTTAATTTCTTCTTTTACTTGTTCTTGCAATTTTTTAGAATCTGGTGCTAATACTGCTCCACCTGATTTAGGAACATTATCTGTTTTTTCTAAAGTCATATTATAATTTATACTTGATGGTCTACCATGGAAATATTTAGGATCATTATTAAAACTTTGTCCTATATATTTTGAACCAATTGGTTTTCCATCTACATATATTAAACTTCCATTTGCTTGTTTGTTTGCTGCAACTTGGCCTATCCCTGTTAAAACTAGAGGATATATGATTCCACAAACAATTGCAAAGAATATTGTTATTTTTATTCCTATTTTTATGTGTTTCATACTCTTCCTCCTACATTCCTAACATTCTACAAAGTGGAGTTATTAACATATCTATTAATTTAATTCCTATAAAAGGAGTTATTACTCCACCTACACCAAATATTAAAACATTTCTAAGTAATAATAATTCAGCTTTCATTGGTCTATATTTTACACCTTTCATAGCAACTGGTATAAGAATTGGTATTATTATAGCATTGAATATTAATGCTGATAATATTGCTGATGCAGGTGAATATAAATGCATTACGTTTAAAACTTTCATTTGAGGAATTGCTGTTATAAAAATAGCTGGTATTACTGCAAAATATTTTGCAATATCATTTGCTATACTAAATGTTGTTAATGCTCCTCTTGTAATTAAAAGTTGCTTACCAATTTCAACTACCTCAAGAATTTTAGTTGGATTTGAATCAAGGTCTACCATATTTGCAGCTTCTTTAGCTGAAGTTGTACCAGTATTCATTGCAATACCAACATCTGCTTGTGCAAGAGCTGGAGCATCATTTGTTCCATCTCCTGTCATTGCTACTATTTTTCCCTGTTCTTGTTCTTTTTTAATAACTGCTATTTTATCTTCTGGTTTACATTCTGCTACAAAGTCATCAACTCCAGCTTCTTTAGCTATTGTTTCAGCAGTTAATGGATTATCTCCAGTACACATTACAGTTTTTATTCCCATTTCTCTTAGTCTAGCAAATCTTTCAACTAACCCTGGCTTAACTGTATCTTTTAAATATATAACTCCATAAATTTTATTTTCAACACAAACTGTCAATGGAGTTCCACCATATTTTGAAACTTGCTCTACTTTTTCATCTAAATCACTAGGAATTACTCCACCTAAATTTTTAACAAAATCTTTTACAGCAGCACTAGCTCCTTTTCTAACTCTTGTCCCATCTTTTAAATCCATACCACTCATTTTTGTTTGAGCTTGGAATTCTATAAATTGCGCATCTTTATAATTATCTATGCTATCAGTTATTCCTAACTTTTCTGCTAAATCAACTACTGATTTTCCTTCTGGAGTTGTATCTAAAAGAGAAGTTAAAAGAGCTTGCTTTATTAAATCTTCTTTAGAAACATCACCAACTGGTAAAAAGTCAGCTGCTAATCTGTTACCAAAAGTTATTGTTCCTGTTTTATCTAATATCATAACATCTACATCACCACAAGACTCAACTGCTTTACCTGACATAGCTATCATATTAAATCTAGTAACTCTATCCATACCAGCTATACCAATTGCTGATAATAATCCACCAATTGTTGTTGGTATTAAACAAACTAATAATGCAACTAATGTTGCTATAGAAAGTTTAACATTTAAATATCCTGCTAAAGGATAAAGAGTAACTACAACTACTAAGAATATTATTGTTAATGATAATAAAAGTGTACTAAGTGCTATTTCATTTGGAGTTTTCTTTCTTTCAGCTCCTTCAACAAGCTTAATCATTTTATCTAAGAAAGATTCTCCTGGTGTTACTGTTATCTCAACTTTTATCCAGTCTGAAACTACTCTAGTTCCACCTGTAACTGATGCAAAGTCTCCTCCTGATTCCTTAACTACTGGTGCTGATTCTCCTGTAATAGCACTTTCATCAACAGATGCTATACCTTCTATAACTTCACCATCATTTGGAACTAAATCTCCTGATTCTATTAAGATGATATCGCCTTTTTTTAATTCATCAGCATTTACTATTTTAATATTTCCTGCTTCATCTAGTAATTTTGCTTTTGTATTTTGTTTTGTTTGTTTTAATGTACTAGCTTGAGCTTTCCCTCTTCCTTCTGCAATAGCTTCTGCAAAGTTTGCAAAAAGAATTGTTATAAATAATATTATAGCAACTATTAGATTATATACTCTAACATCACCAGTTCCTGTAGTATGCCCAAATAGGTTTGGGAATATGGCTAATATGAATACTATCACACAACCTATTTCAACTAAAAACATTATAGGATTTTTAATCATATTCTTTGGGCTTAGCTTTTTAAAAGAATCCTTAAAAGCTTTTCCTACTATTTCTTTATTTAAAAATTTCTTTTTATCTTGTTCTTTTTCACTCACAATATTCACCTCGCTAAGCTAAGAATCTTAGATGTTCTGTTATAGGTCCAAGTCCTAACACAGGAAGGAATGTTAATGCTCCAATAACTAATATAATAACTATTAACATTACTCCAAAGATTACATTATCTGTTCTAAATGTACCAACAGTCTTAGGCACTGCTTTCTTATTAGCTAAAGAAACTCCTACAGCTAAAAGAAGTATTATAGGTGCATATCTTCCAATTAACATTATAAATCCTGTTAACATATTGAAGAATGTATCATTGTTAATATATCCTCCCATTAATGAACCATTATTTGCACTTGCACTTGTGAATTCATAAAGTATTTGAGTAAATCCATGGAAACCTCCATGAATTCCACTATGAGCAGCAAATCCTCCAAGAAGTGCAATAACTGTAGAAAATAATATTAATATTGGATGTATTAATATTGATACTGCTATAAGTTTAATTTCTTTTGCTTCAACTTTCTTACCATAAAACTCTGGAGTTCTTCCAACCATAAGTCCACAGATAAATACAGTTAATAATACGTACATTATTATATTTAAGAAACCTACACCAGTTCCTCCAAATAATGTATTAAGCATCATTCCCCATAAAGTTGCAAATATAAACATTGGATTCATTGCATTTAAAGCTGCATTTGTACTACCAGTTGTAAATGTAGTGGTTATTGTACTGAATAAACTTGTCCCTAAATGACCAAATCTTAATTCTTGACCTTCTGAACCACTAAAAGCTTTAGATAATCCAAGTTTTTCTAAACTTACATTTCCTTTTGAAATTGAATGATACATAATGAAGAAAGAAACTGCAACTAAAATAAGTAAAGCTATTATAATTACTATACTTTGTTTTTTATTTTTTACTGTATCTCCAAAAGCAACTACAAAAGCTCCTGGTAATATTGTCATTGACATCATTTCTATATAATTTGTTATTAATGTTGGATTTGCAAATGGATGTGCAGAGTTTGCTGCAAAGAATCCTCCTCCATTTGTTCCTAAATGCTTAATAGCTTCTAAAGATGCTATTGGTCCTAACATTAAATTTTGGAATCCACCATTTAAAGTCTTAACTGTTATTATTCCTTTAAGACTTTCTGGAACTCCAAAGAAAACTAATATAATTCCTATGATTACTGAAAAAGGAATTAATACTCTTGTTAAAAATCTAGTAAAATCAACATAAAAATTTCCTAATGATTTCTCTTTACCAGCAACAGTTCTGATAAACCCAGAAGCTATAGCACATCCTGTTGCTGCTGAAGTGAACATTAAAAATGTTATTACTAACATTTGAGTAAAGTTTGATACTGCACTTGCTCCTGCATAATGTTGCAAGTCTGTATTAGTTACAAAAGATGCAGCAGTATTGAAAGCTAATGTAAAACTAAAGTTTTTAGCATGTCTTGCAGAATTAAATATAGGTATTAACCCTTGAATTTTTAAAATTATAAATCCTAGTAGGAACATAAAAAAATTACTTATTAATAATGCTTTAACATATTCCTTAAAGGACATTTCATCTCGACTAATACCACATACTCTATATATACAATTGTCTATCTTATCAAATAACCCACTAGTTTTATAATTTCTAAAATTTATTATATTAGAAATATACTTTCCAACTATAGCTATAATAATTAAAAAGACAATTAAAAATAAAATTAATTGTACTCCAACCAATGTATTCTCCTCCTAAAGTTAAAATTTATCTGGATTAAACAGTGCATAAAACAAATATCCAAATATCAATATAATGATAATACCTAATATAATCATATTTTAATCCTCCAAATCTCTAATGACTTGTCCTAAATTTTCATAATAACTTTACTTAACTTTTAATCTGTTTCTTACTTTAATATTAAAATTTCTATTTATTAAAATTATATATATAATAAATTACTTTTCCATATTTTATTTATTACATTTTATTGAATTTATTTACTCTTATTTCCAAACATCTTTTAACATAATTTTTGCAAGGATTAAATAATTATATTCATATTTTTTAAATCTAATTCTATATTTATTGACTTAAAATATATCTTTTTGCAAGATTTTTAATAAAATATGCAAATTTTCTTGCACTTTTATGTTTTGTTTTTTTATTTTTATTAACATTTTTTGTATTATTTGAATTGTAGATGTCCTACTCTTATATTTATTTACTATTTATACTTTAAAGAAAACCTTTACTAATAATTTATAAAAAAATAAAAACCTACTTAAAGATTCTATAATATAAACTAATTTATACTATACCTTAAGTAGGCTATTATTTTAAAATTTTTTATTTACATTTTTCTAATATCATATTTGCTAAATTATGCGCAAGTTTATCTATTTCTTCTTGGTTTTCACCTTCAAGCATAACTCTAACTAATGGTTCTGTACCAGAAGGTCTTATAAGAACTCTTCCTTTTCCATCCATTAATCTTTCCATTCTTTCTATCTCTGATTTTATTTCTTCATCTATTAAGTATATATTCTTTTTATCATTTGGAACTGTTGCATTAACTAAAACTTGTGGAAGCTCTTTCATAATTGAGCAAAGTTCATTTAGTGTCTTACCACTTTTCTTAACAACTGATGCAACTTGAAGAGCTGTTACTAATCCATCTCCAGTTGTATTATTTTCTAAGAATATTATATGTCCTGATTGCTCTCCACCTAAAGAGTATTTCTCTTTAACCATTTCTTCAAGAACATATCTGTCTCCAACTTTAGTTTTTATAACATTTATTCCAAGATTCTTACATGCTATATCTAATCCTAAGTTACTCATAACTGTAACTACTAAAGTGTCATCTTTTAATCTTCCAATTTCTTTTAAATGTTTTGCACAAATAGCTAATATAAAATCTCCATTAACAAGATTTCCTTTATTATCAACTGCTAAACATCTATCTGCATCTCCATCAAAAGCAAATCCAATATCACATCCTTTTCTTACAACATAGTCCATAAGTTCTTCTGGATGTGTTGAACCACACTTTTCATTTATATTTGTTCCATCTGGATTATCATTTATTACAAATACTTCTGCTCCTAAATCTCTAAAAGCTTGAACTGCTGCTGCATATGCTGCACCATTTGCACAATCTAATGCAATTTTTAATCCTTCTAATTTAAAAGGTGTAGTATTTTTAGCAAATTCTATATAATCTTCTAAAGCTGAAGCTTCTATTCTTTTTCTTCCTATTTGTGAACCTACAGGACTTGGCACTCCTTTGAATCCACCTTCTATTACACTTTGAATTTGATCTTCTAATTCATCTGATAATTTATATCCATTTCCATTAAAGAATTTTATTCCGTTATATTCTACTGGATTATGTGATGCTGAAATCATTACTCCTGCATCTGCTCCATATTCTCTAGCTAAATGAGCTACTGCTGGTGTTGGAATAACTCCTAAAATTATTGCTTCAGCTCCTACAGATAAAATACCTGCTACTAATGCTGATTCAAGCATATCTCCTGATATTCTTGTATCTTTTCCTACTATTATCTTTGGTTTGTGAGCTCCTTCTGTTAATACATAAGCTCCTGCTCTACCTAAATTATATGCAAGCTGAGCTGTAAGTTCAGAGTTTGCTATTCCCCTAACTCCATCCGTTCCGAATATTCTACTCATTTTTCTACCTCTTTCTTATTATTCAAGTTTAATACACTACTATAGTATATAATCTACTCTATTATTTGACAATATTTTGCTCTTTAAGTCTTTCTAATATTATATTATAACCATCACTTCCATAATTAAGAGCTCTATTAACTCGACTAATAGTTGCCGTACTCGCTCCAGTTATTTCTGCAATTTCAGTATAAGTTTTTTTATTTTTTAATAACTTTGCAACATGAAGTCTTTGAGCTAAAGATTTTATTTCATTTATAGTAGCTACATCTTCAAAAAATTTATAGCATTCCTCTATATTTTCTAATTTTAATATAGCATTGAAAAATAGATCCATTTCTTCACTTTTTAACTTTGAATCTAATAAACTCATTTTTGTTCCTCCGCCTTTTATTATATATATTCAATTATACATTTTACTTTCTTAATTCACAACTTTATATAATAAAAGCATTCACTAGACAATCTTTAATATTTTATTACATATATCAAAAACAAATCTTATTTTTAATAATAAAAAGCTCTAGAAAATTATTCTATATTTCTAGAGCTTTAATATCATATTTAATTAATATACTTTTACTACTTCTTCTCCATCAAGAACTCTTATAGCTCCTTGTGCTAGCGCTAATAATTCATCTTCTCCTGGATAAGCTTTAACTTCTGAAATAAATGAAACTTTCTTAGTTATATCATTAACAACTTTTTCTGAATATGCAATTCCACCTGTTAATATTATTTTATCTACGTTTCCTTCTAATACAGTAGCCATTTCTCCAATACTTTTAGCTACTTGATATATAAATGCATCATAAACTAATTTTGCTTCTTTATTTCCTTCTGAAGCTGCATTAATAACATCTCTAGCATCATTAGTATTTAGGTAAGCTACCATACCACCTTTTCCTACTAATTTACTAAATACTTCTTTTTCTGTATATTTTCCTGAGAAACACATTTTAATTAAATCTCCAGCTGGAACTCCTCCTGCTCTTTCTGGTGAGAATGGTCCATCTCCATCCAAAGCATTGTTTACATCAACAACTTTTCCTAACTTATGAGCTCCTACTGAAACTCCACCACCCATGTGAGTTACAATAAGATTTAAATTTTCATATCCTTTTCCACTTTCTTTACCAAATCTTTTAGCAACTGCTTTTTGATTTAAAGCATGGAACTTGCTTTTTCTTGGTAATTCAGGTATTCCTGAAAGTCTAGCAACTTCATCTAATTCATCAACAACAACTGGATCAACTATAAATGCTCTTACTCCAACTTCTTTAGCAATTTCATTTGCTAATATTCCACCTAAGTTTGAAGCATGTTGTCCTTGTACTCCTTCTTTTAAATCTGCTATTAAAGCATCATTAACTTCATAAGTTCCCCCTGGAATTGGTTTAAGCATACCACCTCTACCAACAACAGCACTTAATTCTTTTATATCAAAATTCTTTTCTTTTAGTACATTTAGTATAACATCTTTTCTAAAGCTTAATTGGTCAAATATTGTAGCATATTTTCCTATTTCTTCTGCTGAATGTCTAAGTGTTTCTTCTAATATTTCTTTTTCGTCTTCATATACACCAATTTTAGTTGATGTTGATCCTGGGTTTATTATTAATAATTTATATGACATACTATATTCCTCCAAAACTTTATATTATTTTAATGATTCTGAAACTAATGCTGCTAAAGCTATTGAATTAACTTTTGTAGCAAATGAATCCGCTCTTGATGTTAATATAACTGGTGCTGATGTACCAACTAATAATCCACCATTTCTTGATTTAGCAGTATAAGTTAAACATTTATACATTACGTTTGCAGTTTCAATATTTGGAAGCATTATTATATCCGCTTTCCCAGCAACTGGTCCACCAATTCCTTTATGATGTGCTGCTTCTTCTGATAAAGCATTATCTAAAGCTAAAGGTCCATCAACTATACATCCCTTTATTTGACCTCTTTCATTCATTTTTGATAATAATGCAGCATCCATTGTAGCTTGCATATTTGGATTTACAACTTCAACAGCACAAACTGGTGCTACTCTTGGCATAGCTAGTCCACAAGCATGAGCTACTAAAACTGAGTTTTCGATAATTTGTTTTTTATCTTTTAATTCTGGATAAGTATTAAATGCTGCATCAGTTATATAAAGTAATCTATCAATTCCTTCTATTTCAAAAACAGCAACATGTGACATAAGTTTTCCTGTTCTTAAACCTACTTCTTTATTTAAAACACTTCTTAAAAAAGTAGCTGTATCAACTAATCCTTTCATAACCATATCAGCTCTTCCACTTGAAACAAGTTGAACTGCGAAAAGTGCTGCCTTTTTTATATCTGGTTCATGAATAACTTCATATTGAGTTAAATCCATTCCTATTTTTTCTGCTATTTCTCTTATAGCTTTTTTATCTCCTACTAATATAGCATCTGCTATTCCTTGTTCTTTTGCAGACTTAACTGCTTCTAATACTGGTTCATCTTGTGCAACTGCGACAGATAACTTTTTTAATTTTACACTTTTAACCTTTGATAATAAATCGTCAAAATTCTTACTCATATTACTGCACCTCTTAACATTTATTCATATAATCATTAAATTTAATCATTATAATACATTTTTGGAATTTTATTTCGTTAATTTTATAACAATATCTAAGCTTTATTGTATCAGAAAAATTATCAAAACACCAAATTTTCAGAATATTAAATCATTTTATTATTTTATTAACACATCAATATATATTGAATATTATATTGATATAAGCTTCAGCTTTTTACGAACACCATATTAAATACCTCTTAGCTATAAAAAAATAAATCCTTAGAATTTTTATTCTAAGGATTTATTTTTTTATTTAATTATAAATTCTTTCATTATACTTTCAGCAGCTTTTATTCCATCAACAGCAGCTGATATAATTCCTCCTGCAAAACCTGCCCCTTCTCCTGTTGGATATAACCCTTCTACAGATATACTTTGAAGTTTTTCATTTCTAGATATTCTAACTGGAGCAGAAGTTCTTGTTTCTATTCCTGTTAAAACCCCATCTTCCATTCCATATCCTTTAATTCTTCTATCAAAAACTCCAATTCCTTCTTTTATTGTTTCCACAACATATGAAGGAAGACAATTTTTTAATTCTCTAAATTCAAATCCTGGTTTATAAGTTGGCATAACTTTTCCAAGCTTAGTTGAATTCCTATCTTTTAAGAAATCTCCTATTAATTGAACTGGAGCTTTATAATCTCCTCCTCCAAGTTCATATGCAAGTCTTTCATAATGTCTTTGAAAGTCCATTCCTGCTAAAGGATGATTTCCTTCAAAATCCTCTGATCCAACTGTTACTACTAAAGCTGAATTTGCATTATCTAAGTCTCTAGCATGATAACTCATTCCATTAGAAACTAATCTTTTTTCTTCTGAAGCAGCTCCAACTACTACTCCTCCAGGACACATACAGAAAGAATATACTCCTCTTTTAAACTTTTCACTTTGATAAGTAAGTCTATAGTCAGCTGAATGAAGCCTTGGATGATTTGCGAATTTTCCATATTGAGATACATTTATCATTTCTTGAGGATGTTCTATTCTAACTCCTATTGCAAAAGGTTTTTGCTCCATAAATATATTTTGCCTATGTAGCATTTCATAAGTATCTCTTGAACTATGCCCAATTGCAAGAATTAGTCTTTCGCATTGGATTTCATCTCCATTGACTAATATACTCTTCAGTTTTCCATTTGATATATTAATATCTTGTAGTTTTGAAGTAAAATGAACTTCTCCGCCAAGTCTTTTTATTTCTTCTCTTATATTTTTTACTACTATTTTTAGTATATCAGTTCCTATATGTGGTTTACCAGAATAAATTATCTCTTCTGGTCCTCCATTTCTAACTAACTCTTCTAAAACATAACTACATCTTCTATCTTTTATTCTAGTTGTTAATTTTCCATCTGAGAAAGCTCCTGCTCCTCCTTCTCCAAACTGAACATTTGATTCTAAATTTAAAGTCCCATCACTCCAGAATTTTTCCACAGTTTTAGTTCTTTTATCAACATCTTCTCCTCTTTCAAAAACAATTGGTTTGTACCCATTTTGCGCAAGAGTAAGTGCTGCAAAAATCCCAGCAGGTCCAAATCCTACAACTACTGGTCTAGTTTTCAATTCCTTATTTCCAAAAACTATTTTTTCTTCTTTATAAGAATCAATTACTACATTATTGTCTTTTGCTCTTTTTACTATTTTTTCTTCATTATCACAATTAAGTTCTACACAATAATTAAACTTTATATTGTCTTTTTTTCTAGCATCAATACTCTCTTTTAGTATTTTGAAGCTTTTTATATTACTTTCAGCAACTTTTATCTTTTTGCATGCTTTAGTTTTAATTAAACTCATATCATCATCAATTGATAACGTAATATTATTTATTCTAATTGTCATAAGTTTCTCCTAATTTTATTGTTTTTTTTCTGCATCCTTTTTGTCTAAAGTAATGCTTAAATCGGGAATACTTTCAATTACAACATTTTTACTAGTGGTTATTTTAGGTTCAACTTTATAAGATCCTGGATTTGTATAACTACTCAAATCTACAACTCCCTTAAAATCACTTGGACTTATACTATTGATTAAATCTTGAGAACCAGTAATTTTTATTGTTGCTGTACTAGGATTATTTTTCAATATTAAATTTTGAGGTAATCCAGTATAAGAAATTGGAATATCTAAACTTTTAACCACATTATTATTACTACTATTATTAGTAGTATTATTGTTATTACTGTTGTTATTATTAGCATTATTACTATTATTATTGTTATTATTATTGTTATTGTTATTATTTTCTTGTGTATTTTTATCTACATCACTAGTATTCCCTGATACATTAATATTTACCGTTACAGTATTATTTCCACCTGCAACTTTAACTCCACTTGGAAGAACTATTTGAACTGTTTTCTTTGTATTTCCTGTTATATTAGTTAAGTCTATAGGTTCAGTCTTTAATGTTGAAACCCCCTCTAATGCACTTTTATCCCCTACTATATTTACAGAATTTTGGGATATCTCTGTACTTAATAATGTTATTCCATTTGGCAATTGTCCCTTAAATTCAGCTACAACATTAACTTTTTTACCTGTATTAGTTAATACTGATAATTCTCCTGAACTTTTACTTAATGTTACATCTTTAACTACATTATTGTTAGCATCTAAAGCCTCATATTTAAAACTTCTAACCATTGACTCTGATACATTATCTAATGAACCTACTAAAGCTACTGTTTTAACCTTATTAACTGCACTTTGAGGTCCAGATACTTCAACCTTTTCTGATGTAAAATTTATAGAATCTTTATAAACATTCGGTGCAAAAGTTACATTTACATCTGAAACTGTATCAAAAGTTTTTTGTTCTAGCGGCTCTAACTTAACCTTAACAATTAAATATCCATTATTTTTTATATTTACTTGTTGAGGATAATTTATTATTTGAACTGGTATATTATTTTCTCCATTTTTAAGTGCATATTCACTTAAATCAGCTTGTATAGTAAAATCATTTTGATTAACTGAATATATATATTTCGAAGGCCCTTCTAAATTAAGATTAACTTCAAATTTTTGTCCAGGTGATAATGCTAATCCATAATTTTTTAAAGCTTCAACATTTACCAATTTTACTGGAACATTTTTTAAAGTATATGTCTTTACTGTTGTCTCTACATTATTTACATATATCCAAAGACAAAAAGATAACAAAACACATACAAGTTTAATTATTAATCTTTCTTTTGCAGATCCTTTATCCATGATTTCACCTTCTCACTTGCTGTTTTTCTAGTACTTGATTTTTGCTCCATTATATTCATTAAAGTTGTCTTTAACTTATCTTTATCATAATTTCTTGTTAATCTTCCTCTTATAGCTAATGATATAACTCCTGTTTCTTCTGAAACTATAATTACTAAAGCATCTGAGTTTTCTGATAACCCTATTCCAGCTCTATGTCTAGTTCCTAGTTTCTTATTTATTGTATTATCAGAGGTTAAAGGAAGTACACATCCTGAAGCATGTATTCTATCATTTCTTATAATAGTAGCTCCATCATGAAGCGGAGTATTTACAACAAATATATTTTCTAATAAAGCTGAGCTTATTTCAGCATCAATTATTGTTCCTGATTCTAATATTTCTCCAAGTCCAGTACCTTGTTCAATAGCTATTAATGCTCCTGTTTTAGTTTCTGCTAAATTCTGTACAGCTATAACTATTTGATCAACCATTTTTTCTGTTGTTTCTGAATCTCTTGGACTATACATATCATTAAACGCACTTTGCCCTAAATGCTCTAAAGCACGTCTAATCTCAGGTTGGAATATTATAACTACAGATAAAACTCCAATAGTTAAAGTCTTATTTAAGATAAAATACAACATATTTAATCTTAAAATATAACTTATTGGTATTAATGCTACTATAAGCAAAATACCCTTCAATAATTGTTCTGCTCTTGTCTCTTTTATTAGCATGTATCCTTTATAAAATATATATGAAACTACTAATATATCTATAATGGACCATACAGAAATATTTCTGATTGCATTTAAAGTTCCTAGAAAAAAATCTTGCACAGCTTTCACCTCATATCTTATTCACGTTAATTATACACTAAATATTCTATGTCTTCACACAAATGATACTACTTTTTTTTAAATTTTATAATATTTTAGCTCAAACCTTAATATAATCTTATGAGATTACTTTTATAAGATTATGAAAAGGAGGTTTTTAAATGTCAAGTTTTATAAATAATGCCAAAACTATCATTAGAGAGAATTTTAAAGCATTATCTTTTGCTTCAATAATTGTCCTAATACCTATAATGTTGCTCATTATTACAAAACTTAATCCACAAAATTCAGATATTCGTAATTTGAATAATATTTGCACTGAGATTAATAAGATAAATACTGACCTTGCTAAAGGTATTGAAAATGATAGTGTCAATACTGATGTATCTAAAAATATGCTTCCTCTAGTTACATCTAACTTAGATATTGCAAAGAAAAACTTACTAACTATTGAAACATCTAATAGTAGTCAAAAAGTAAAAGATGCAGTATATCAAGCCTTAGATAAAAATATATCATTAACTAATCAAGCATTATCAATGTACATGTCTCCTGACAGTGATGAACTTAATAAAAAGGTTAATAATTTCAAAAATACATTATCATTATATTTAGATGATTTAGAGACACTAAAAGTATTTGGTATAAATACGCCTATTTCTAATAATTCTTTAAGTTTCTTTAGAAATACTTATAATTATTTTGAAACACTTTCAAATTTAAATGCATTAAATGAAATCTCAAATTCTTCAGAAAAAGATTTTTTACTAAAACTATCAGATATTACTAATAAATTTAATTCAATAAAAGAAGACTTACAACCAGCTATAAAGAATATAAGAGAAAATAATAGGAATTTAGCAACACTTTTATTAGATATAGAAAATAAAAAGAATATTTTTTCAAAAATTGCAGAAGAATACTATATGCTATCTTTTCCTGATTCAGCAAAGGTCATTTCTGAAAGTCTAGAAAGTTGCATAAACTCTTATGATCTTTATATTGATAATTTATTAAATGCTGTTAATGCAGAATTATCTAACAAATCAGATACTCAAAATCTTTATGATTCAGCTTTCAGCAAAAGAAATGACTTTTTACAATTCTACGATGATTTATTAACCAATATTGATAAATTAAAGAATAAATAGTATAAATTTTTTAATTTGGTCAATAATATATTTTGGACTGGGTTGTAAAAAGGAGGTTTTTTATGAAAAAATTTTTCAGTCTTTTTTTACTATCTATATTAATACTTGGAGGTAAATCAATATCAGTTTCAGCTGCTGAATTAAAATTTACTGATATAGAAACTTTAACTTCTAAAGGCTTATATAGTAATGAACCATTTATTAGCAAAATAGCTTTTAATCTTGAAGAGGAAAAAGCAATACCTTCAAGTGTAGCTGTAAAATCTGAAAACAAAAATAATGAAATAGAAGTTTTTAACCATAAAGGTTCTCAACTAATAATAACAAAGTCAGACATAGATTTAATGGCTAAATTAGTTTATGCAGAAAGCAGAGGCGAACCATTTCAAGGTAAAATAGCAGTTGCTTCTGTAGTTTTAAATCGTGTTATGAGTCCAAAATTTCCAAATACAATTGAAGGTGTAATTTTCCAAAAAAATGCGTTTTCATGTGTAGTTAATGGAAAACTAGATACCCAGACAAATGAATCTTGTTATGAAGCTGTTTACGAAGCAATTCGTGGAAAAGATCCAACTAATGAAGCATTATTCTACTATAATCCTTCAATAGCTACTTGTAGTTGGATGAAAGAAACAACAAAAAAAGATTCTAAAGTAATCGGAAATCATACATTTTTTAAACATTAAAAATGTAAAAAAGACCACATACTTAATATTAAGTATGTGGTCTTTAATTTTAAGCAATTTCTTTTAACTTTTTTGTACTAAAAATTTATTCGAAAACATTATAATTAATCCTAATAAAACTATTGTATCAATTATAATCCAATCAAAACTAATATAACATTTATTACTCAAAACATATCAAAATATTGTACCTCAATTTCATTAAACAATTCATTTAAGTGA
Source organism: Clostridium thermobutyricum (assembly GCF_000371465.1). NCBI lineage: Bacteria > Bacillati > Bacillota > Clostridia > Eubacteriales > Clostridiaceae > Clostridium > Clostridium thermobutyricum. Next base: position 2,469,153 of record NZ_KB850956.1, read on the forward strand.
AATAGAACTTCAAACTAATTATTCTTATAACAAATTATATATTTATTTTATAGTTTATCTATAATTTATTTCAATAAAAAAACACATAGATAATCATTTAAAACTTTTAAGTTCTTAATAAATTATCCATGTGTATTTTAAGTTAAATTATTTATATAAAACACTATAAATTTACTATTTTAGGTTAATAACAGTTGCTTTAACTCTAGACATTGCCTCTATTGAATATCTTATTCCTTGTACTCCCATACCTGATGATTTTACTCCTAAGAATGGGAAGTGGTCTGGTCCTCTTTCAGTTTTATTGTTAACTTGAACAGTTCCAACTTCTAATTTACTTGCAACATAAAATGCTTTATTTATATCTTTTGTAAATATAGATGATTGTAATCCATATTCTGATTCATTTGCTATTTTAATTGCTTCTTCCATATTTCTCACTCTTATTATTGGTAAAACAGGTCCGAAAGGTTCTTCCCATGCAATTCTCATATCTACAGTTACATTATCAAAAAGAGTTGGAGCTATAATGTTTCCTTCTCTTGTTCCTCCTGCAAGAAGAGTTGCACCTTTATCAACTGCATCTTTTATTAATCCTTCTACAAAATCAGCTGATTTTGTATCTATTAATGGTCCTACCGTAAAGTTTCCTTCTAAAGGACTTCCATAAGTAACTTTCTTCATTTCTTCAACTATTTTTTCAACTAAAGTATCACTTACATAATCAGTTACTAAAACTCTTTTTACAGCTGTACATCTTTGTCCTGAATATGAGAATGCACCCGCAACTATATTTTTAGCTGCTAAATCTAAATCAGCATCATCTAAAACTATTGCAGCATCTTTTCCCCCTAATTCCATTAAAATTGGTTTCATTTCAGTTATTCTTGAAATTCTTTTACCAATTTCACTACTTCCAGTAAAGTTAACAAAATCTGTATCTTTATGTGTTACAACATAGTCTCCAATTTCACTACCTCTACCAGTTATAGTATTTATTAATCCATCTGGAAGTCCTGCATCTTTAAATGCTTTTGCTAGATATAAACCTGATATTGCTCCTTGAGTTGCTGGTTTAAATACAACTGAATTTCCTGCCATTAATGCTGGAGCTATTTTGGAAGCTGCTAAGTTTACTGGATAATTGAATGGTGAAATTGCCAGTACTACTCCTAAAGCTTCTCTAGTTACTATAGATATTTTATCATTTTTAAATCCTGGGAATGAATCTCCTGGTAATGATTCTCCTTTTATATTTTCGGCAGTTTCTGCTGTGAATCTAATAAAATCAGCAGTTCTTTTTACTTCTGAAATTGCACTCTTATTATCTTTTGCTATTTCAAGAACCATAATTTTAGCTATTTCTTCTGCTCTTTCTTCTAAAAGATCTGCAACATTATGTAAAATTTTTGATTTTTCATTAGTAGGTACAAGTGCCCATTCTTTTTGAGCTTTCTTTGCTATATTAATTGCTTCATCTACTTCTTCTCTACTCATAGCATGAATAGATCCTACTAGTTCCCCATTTATAGGAGATTTTATATGTATTAAATTTTCTTTATTATGTATCCATTTTCCATTTAAAAGATTTCCATAAATGTTTTCTTCTGTGTTAAACATAATCATTCCTCCTTATGATAATTTGTATTATCTGACTAGATTATATATCACTCTAAAAAAAAAATCTATACTAATCCGATAAGTTTAGTCAACATTAATATTTTTTTATCATTTAGTATATATTTTGTACATTTAATATACATCTTGTACATCTTCATATTTATTTTTACCATTACTAAATTCTTTATACTTAGAAAAAAATAGCTTCATAACCTTAATTGGCTATGAAGCTAAATCATTATACTAAATATTTATTTGCTAATTCTTTAAATGAATCATTATTATCTTTATACCAAGCTTCAAAAGCTTTATTTTCTTTTGCTAACACTTTATATAAATCATATATGAAGTTTGGAATTTCTTCTTCTAACATATCTCCATATATGTCTCCAAGCTCAGTATTACCTAATTCAAATTTTCCTCCAACATGTAATTCGAAACATTTTCTTGGAGCATCATTTACTCTTTTTGTCTTACCTGTAAATCCGATTTGCCCAATCTCATGGACACCACATGAATTTGCACATCCTGATACATGAATAATTGGTAGTAAGTCTTTATCTATTTTTTCTGCTTTTAATTTATCTATTATAGAAGAAACTAATCCTTGGCTATTGCCTATTCCTAATTGGCATATTGGAACTCCTATACATGAAACACTTTGCATAACCTTTAGTTCTCCACCTTTACCTTTTGTGAATTCTAAAACTTTGTCAGCTTCTGCTCCATTTAGGTTTATAATATATAATCCTTCATTCATAGTAATTCTAAAACTTACTTCTTCCATTTCATTAGTAAGTTCTAATAATTCACCTAAAAGTTTTGTTTCTAATATTCCTTTTTCAGGATGGAAATAAACTGCATAAAGTCCTTCTTGCTTTTGCTCTATTAATCTATTATCAATAGTTGAAGTTTTTATTCCAGATTTTGTTATTATTTTTGGTTCAAAAGTAAAGCTTAAATCTTCGCTATCTTTTACTTCTTTTAAGTGTTTTTTATAGCAAGCTATAAATTCTTCTTCTCCCATTCTTTCAACTATATATCTTATTCTAGCTTTACCATGATTTTCATAATCACCTTCAGCTACGAAAAGTCTAACTAATGCTTCAAAGTAATATACAACTTCCATTGGGTCTACAAGTTCTGGGAATTCTACACCTTTTCTTGGGTTTCTACCAAGTCCACCACCAATGAAAAGTTTAAACATATCTTTTTCATTTTCTTTTACAGCTATAAATCCTAAATCTGTTGTTGTACTATGTGGTTCTGCAACTCTATCTGATGACATTGCTACTTTTATTTTTCTTGGTAACTTGTATTGATTAACTCTATTCATTATATATTCATTTACTTTTTCAGCATATGGTCTAACGTCAAAAGCTTCATTTTTTGAAACTCCTGCAAGTGGAGATATGGCTACATTTCTTGGAAAGTTTCCTCCTGAACCTCTACTATATATTCCATAATCTAAAGCTTCTTCCATTAAATCGCATACTTCATCTATTGTCATTCCATGAAATTGGATTGCTTCTCTTGTAGTTGGATGTATCCACTCTCTTTTATATTTAACTGCCCAATCATATATTTGATTAAAGTCTTCTTTTGAAATTACTCCTGAAGGTGTCTTTAATCTGATCATAAATTCTTTACCACCTCTATGTGCATATGATCCCATTCCACCTGATAATGATTTGAATTGTGGTACAGTTAATTCCTTATTTAAAAATTTATGTCCCTTTTCTCTAAAAACTCTAATTTCTTCTCTTAATACTTCTTTAAGTTCATTACTTATTAATTGCTTTTTCAAACTAATCACCTCTATATTAAATTTTATCCCTATTTCCTAAATTAGTAAAATAATTATCTTTTATAATCTTAATATTATTTTACCTATTATACGAATATTAATGATATAACAATAATCACAATATAACAATTTATTTAAATATTATTAAAATTTTAAAATTATATTTTCTATTTCTAACGAAACTTTAATTAATTATATATAACTTATTTTTAACATGTAAAAATAAAATTTTTATTTTTGTATAAAAAATAAGATTAGCTAATGATGCTCATTAGCTAATCTCATTTATAAAATAAATTTTAGTTATAAATTATATATCCATCTTTTTTATTTTTATGTTCAAGTTCAGTTATTGCTAAAGCTGCTGCTCCAAGAACTCCAGCTCTTCCACCTAACTTAGCTTTTTCTATTTTACAATGTTCTCTTATTGGTTTTAATGCTCTTCTATTCATTTCTTCAGCTATTTTTTCAAATACAATGTCTCCACCATTTGAAACTCCACCACCTAATACTATCATATCAGGATCATATGAATTTGCTAAATTAGCGAATAAAATTCCTAAGTATGATAAAGCTTCATCTAATATTTCTTTTGCAACTCTATCACCTTTAGCGGCTTCTATAAATACTTCTTTTGAAGTAACTACATCATAATTTTTAAGTGATGTTGGAACATTACTCTTAACTGCTTCATTAGCTGTTTTAGCTATTGCAGTTCCTGATGATATTCCTTCTACACATCCTCTGTTTCCACATCCACATCTTCTACCATGAATATTTACAGTTGTATGACCTATTTCTACTGCATTTGAAGTGCTTCCTCTAAAAATTCTTCCATTTAGAATAGCTCCTCCACCTACACCAGTACTAGCTGTTACATATACCATATTTGTAGTTAGCATTCCTGCACCAAATACGAATTCTCCTAATGTTGCTGCATTGGCATCGTTATCTAAAAATACTTCTGTATTATATACATCTTTTATAGCTTTAACTATATTAAAGTTTTTGAATGGTAAATTTGGAGTTTCTACTATAAGTCCATTTTTAACATCTAATGGTCCTGGTGATCCTACTCCAATTGCTAATACTTCTTCTATTTTTACATCCCCTAAAACTTCTTTAATTGTATTATTAATATTTTCTACAATTTTTAATTCACCTTTTTCAGCTTCAGTAGGTACTGTAACTTCTTTAAAAACTTTTCCTTCCTCATTTACTAATGCTGTACAGATTTTTGTCCCACCTAAATCTACACCAATATAGTATCCGTTTTGCATGCTTTAATCACCTCATATAAATAATTATTTCTTTTGAACTAAAATTATTGCGGTTCTACCATCAATAGAAATCTTGTTTTTAATTTTAGATATTCCCTGTTCATCTATATCGTTTCCATCTAAAATTAAGTCCCATTCCCCACCTTCAATTTCTAAATCTAAAATCCTCTCATAACCATTATACACTACAATTGATTTTTTAAAATAATCTTTTATGTTTTCTCCATTAATTTCATAGTATATGAAATTGTCACCACAATGCTTAAAGCTTATATTTTCCTCAATTTCAGCCATTTTATCCATTCTAAAAATTTTATGATTTTTTCTAAGATTTATTAGTTTTTTATAATATTCAAATACATCTTTATATTTAATTTTCCTATTCCAGTCCAATTTATTTACATTATCACCAGAATTATAACTATTTTCTATTAGTTTACCATCAGGTGATATTTTAGTTCTTAAAAACTCCTCTCCTGAATGAATAAATGGAATTCCTTGTGATGTAAGAATAATAGTTGCTATTAATTTATTTATTTTTATTTTTTCATCTTCACTAACATAATTCAAGCTTTTTTGTAATTTATCCCAAAGAGTATAATTATCATGTGATGAAGAATAATTTATAGTTTGATAAGGTTCATTTGCCCACCATTTATAATAAACTTCATTATGTCTTGTTGATGCTACTATTCCAGATTTTAATTTTTCACAATACCCTATACCACCACTTGCAAATCCTCTATTATTCTCATCAAATACATTTCCTTTTACAGCATCTCTTATATCATCATTAAAAGCTGCTATTTGCATTTGACCAAACTTATAAATATTATCTTTTATAGATCTATTACTATAATCTAATACGCTTTCTCCTCCAACCCATCCTTCTCCATAAATAATTATACTTTTATCAATTTTATCTAATTCTACTCTTATTTCTTTCATCATATCAATATCATATAATCCCATCAAGTCAAATCTAAATCCATCTATGTGATATTCTTCCGTATAATATAAAATTGAATCTAATATAAATTTTTTTACCATTGATCTTTCTGATGCTGTTTCATTTCCACATCCAGACCCATTTGAAAAACTTCCATCATATTTTTCTCTAAAATAATACATAGGAATAATTTTTTCAAAATTTGAATTTTCAACTTGAAATACATGATTATATACTACATCCATCACAACTCTTATACCAGACTTATGCAAATTTAATATCATTTCTTTAAACTCTTTTATTCTTTCTTCCCCATTATAAGGATTTAATGAATATGAACCTTCTAAACAATTATAATTTAAAGGATCATATCCCCAATTATATTCTCCACTTTCTTTTTCTTCATCAACAGTTTTATAGTCAAATACAGGTAATAAATGAAGATGTGTTATTCCAAGTTCCTTTAGATGTTCTAAACCTGTGGATACACCTTTATATTTTGTATTTTCTTCTATTAATCCTATAAACTTTCCTTTATTTTTAACTCCTGAATTTATATCTATTGTAAAATCTCTAACATGAGTTTCATATATTATTGAATCTACAGGTGATTTTAATTCTGGTTTTATATCATTTATCCAACCTTCTGGATTTGTTTTTTCTAAATCTATTATCATTCCATAAATTCCATTAATAGAAACAGCTTTTGCATATGGATCTACCACTTCTTGAATTTTGTCATTTATATTTACTTCATATCTATAATACTTTCCAGATAAATCTCCTAAAATAATTCCTTCAAAAATTCCATTTAAATCAGAAAGCTTTTTTTCAAATAAAAATCTAAAATTATTTTTTCCTTCTTTCTCATAAATTTTTACTTTAACTTCTTTTGCAACCGGAGTCCATAATCTAAATATAGTTTCTTCTTTTCCATAAATAGCACCTAATATTCCATTAAAATGATATAATTTTTTAAATTCATCAGAAGAAAATATATTTTTAATTTCACTTTTATTATTTTTATATTCAGAATAAATTTCTTTTATATTCATAATATTTCCTCACTTATACTTTTATATAACTTTAAATAAAATATCTAAATCAAAACTTATCTTTTTAAGATTATATTCAAATAAATATTTCTTATTTCTCATATTTAAAAATTTTGATAGAATCTATTATAAATTTTATTCATTTATTTATCTCATATTCCAAATCTTATTTTGACTTAATATTACTTTATTAAACTATATCAATTTATTATATTTAATATCCTTATTTAAAATTATTTTTATTTTATAAGTATAGTTTTCTTTTTATTTAAAAAACTAAAATGAGGTGATTTAAATGGAAGAAAAATATTTAGAGCTATTTTTAAAAAATAATTACTTGCTTGATAAAGCTTTTGGAAATAAAGCCAATAGTGTTACTGTTAAATTTACTGCATTAGCTTATACATTATACAGAGAAATAGTAAATTTAGATAATATTGAAGAAATTCACTCTTTAATTGCAATTAAAACAGATGAACAATCTCCTTTTAGAGAAGAGAATTATTACATATTAACTATGCTTTTAACTTTAACTGAAAATAGTGAGGATTTTTTAGATTGTGTTTTAGATGCTTATAGTAATCTTGAAGTATTTTTTAATGCTAATAACTTTTTATCTCTTACTTCTGAAATTTTATGTTCTTATAATAGTAAGCTAAATATTGATACAGCAATTGAAGATTTAAGACATACTTATTCATTGTTTAAAGAAAGACATTGGTTTTTAACTGGAACTGAAGATATTAGCATTTGTGCTTTAATAAATTCTAACTTTAATAATACTCTTTTAAAAATTAATGAAGCTGAAAGCTGCTATAAATATCTTAAGGATATTAAATTCTTTCCAAATAATAATGTACAATTACTTTCTCAAATACTATCATTTTCTGAAAAACCTTTAAAAGAAAAATGTATGTCAGCTGTTCGTCTTCAAGGATTTTTAGAAAAAGAAGGAATTATAATTAGAGATATTTCATTACCTCTTTTAGGATTTGTAGTTCTTACGTTAGATGACCATGAAACTTTTATAAATACATTTAAAAAGATAGATTTAAAGCTTAAACTTAATGATAAATTTTCTGCCTTTAAAATTAAAGAAGAATTAAGGTTTATAATATCTGGTTGTTTAACAATACTAACTCTAACACATTCAACTTATGACAAAAATACTATGCAATTAATTTTTTGGTTTGTCTTAAATATTTCAACTAAAGCAACAACTGCTTTTTTAGAAACTGCTATAAATAGAATCTTTATAGATTAATCTCTAAATATACATTTTATGAATATTTATGATAAAATGTATATAATAAGTTTTAGAGGTGATTAAATGAATTTTTTCTATGGTAGATATGGTATTGATGTATTATCCTTATTTTTAGTAATAATAAGTGGTTTTTTTAATTTTAATCGTTATACTAATATAATAGGATTAATCCTTTTACTTATTGCAGTTTTCAGAACATTTTCTAAAAATATTTCTAAAAGGACTTCTGAGCTTTATAAGTTTATAGGATTTTTAAATAAAATTTTAAATAGATTTGGTAAAAGTATTCCTTATAACTTACCAGTTGCAAAGCTTGATTCGATTCCAGTAGCTTTTGCACACCTAAAATACAAATTCACACAATATAGAAAATATAAAATAGTTCCATGTCCTAAGTGTGGTCAAAAATTGAGATTACCTAGAGGACAAAAGAAAATTATAGTTACATGTAAAAGATGTTCTCATGAATTTAGAATGAAAACTTGATAAAAAAAGGTTGCCATAGTAGCAACCTTTTTATATATTTAAATATCTTTTTTATTATTCAAAAGTTCCTTTAATTAAAACATTTTTATTTTCAACCATTTTCTTTCCTAATGCAATAACAGTATCTATTTTTAAATCTTCCTTATCTAATAGAACTATATCAGCATCCTTATTAACTTCTATTCTTCCTTTATCCTTAAGTTTTAAAACTTTTGCTGGATTTGATGTTATTGTTTTAAGTGCATCTTCTAATGAAATCTCTTCAATTAAAACTGATTTTCTAACTTCATCAAATAATGTACTTACACTACATATTCCAAGTCCAATTAATTTTCCTTCTTCATCAAACATTGGCATACTTCCATTTCCATCTGAAGTAAAAGTAATATTATCTATTGAAACACCTTTATTTAAAAGATATTTTAATCCTTGTGAAGCTAAAAGCTCTCCTTCTTCTAAATGGTCTGGATCTGAACTTGTTGTTAAATCAACAAATCCTCCAACTTTTGCCCATTCTACTCCTGCTTCTAAAAGTTCTTTTGTTCTAGACATATGTGTTGGAGAAATTTGTGTTGGAGGTATTTCACTTTGTTCTATCATTTTAAATAAATATTCAAGCTTTCTAGCTCCTCCACCAAAATGTACATTAACTATTCCAGCTTTTCCTGATAGAAGTCCTCCTACTCTTGTCTGTGCAACTGTATTTATAAATTGTTCTACTGTTGCTTGAGAACTTCTATGATCTGATAATGCTAACTCTCCAACACCTATTACTTCTTCAACTAAAAGCAAATCTCCTTTTATACTATCTGTCATAGTTTTTACTGGTATATCATATGAACCTGTATAACAGTATGCTGTTATTCCTTCCTCTTTTAAAGCTTTTACTTTAGCTAAAAGACTTCTCATATTTCTACATACTCCATCAGTTCCTAGCACTCCAACTACTGTTGTTATCCCAGCTTTAGTTATTTTACTTAAAGGAAGTTCTGGTGTTCTAGTTTTATATCCCCCTTCTCCCCCTCCTCCAATTAAATGAACATGTGCATCAATAAATCCAGGTACTAATATTTTTCCCTCTGCATCTATAACTTCAACAGATAAAAAATCTTCTGGCACTTTTATATATTCATAAATTCCTTCAATTTTATCACCAACTATGACAATATCTTTTTTTCCTAAAAACTCTGGTGAATAAATTTCTGCATTTTTTATAATTTTTATCAAGACTATCACTTCCTAAATCTATTTTTCTATGATTTTATTTATTTTTTCATTATTATATATAGATTTTGAAAAATTACTTTTTAGCCTTTCTGCATATTTTTTAGCTTCTTCTAAGTTTCCAGATTTATTATTAAGTAAAGCTAAATTATATAAAACTTCTTGAATATACACTCCATTACTAAATTTTGATTCATATTCTTTAAAATATTTTATTGTTTCTGTATCATTTTTAAGACCTATTTCTGAAAGTCCTAAGTAATAAAGTACATGTTCATAAACATATATATCTTTTCCATATTTATTTGCTTTCTTAAGTTCTTCAATTGCTTCTTTATATTTTCTTTCAGAACAAAGAATTTGACCATTATTATAAAACTCTATTGCTCCATCATTTTTAAGTATTTTTAATCCTTTATAATAAGATTCCTTTTCTTTTTCACTGAGTGAATTTTCATCAACATCATCTACTAGATAATATATTTCTTTCATATTTTTATTATTTATAGAGTTATTTAGTTTACTTAAATCTAATGATTTCTTATCATCTTTCCTTTTTTCTTCTGAAGATTCAACTATTTCTTCTTTTACAACAGGCTTTTCATTTTTCAAACTATCATTAGCTTTTCCCTTATCTAAATAATTCATTCCTAAAACTCCTGAGCCTAATAATACACAAATTAAAATAACTATTCCAATAGCTTTTTTATTAGAATTATTTTTAACTTCATCATATAATTCTGATAGTTCTTTTTTTATCTCTTTAGTTTCAATATTATTTTTATCTATACTCAAAACTTTATTTATATGCTCTCTACATAAAGGATACTCACCTTTTTTTAAATAACATAAAGCTAAAGCTGTATTTACTTTTATTGAATTAAAATCACTTTCACTACATCTAATTAAAACTTCTAAAGCTTCTGTTATTTTTAATTCTTTAATATAATCTTCTGCTTTTAAATAAAGTATTACTCTCTCTTCATCTTCTTTTGCATCTTTTATATAATTTTTAGAAAGCATATCATCATTAACTTCTCTATTTATTTTCCATGTTGATATTGCCTCTTCTAAATTCCCTTTTTGATATAAAATAAGTCCTTTTAAATTTATTACAGGTGCAAATTTAAGTGTTCCAGCCATACACTCATTACATACTTTTAATGCTTTATTAATTTCCCCACCTGTATATAATTTTAAAGCTTTCTTATAATTCTCTTTTACCCTATTATCCATATTAATTTATCCCCCATAAAATAAAATTCCCAAAACTCCTGCTACAGCAACACATATCATTGGATTAACTTTTTTATAAAAAATAAGTACTGCTATAATAGCTCCAATTATCACATCAAAAAGACCTTTATATGAAACTGTTGCTAAGTCTATAAATGCTTTAACTACTAAGGCAACTAAAACTGGTCTCATCCCAAGTAATGCTCCCTTTACAAATTTACTTTCTTTAAATTTATCTAATATTTTTGAAATTATTAGAACTAAAATGAATGAACAAGATACAACTCCTAAAGTTGCAAAAATAGAACCTAAGATTCCTCCTACATTATACCCAACAAAAGTTGCTGAATTTATTGCAACAGGACCTGGTGTCATTTGTGATATTCCTATTATATCTAAAAAATCTTGTAGATTTATAAATTGATGTTTCTCTATTACTTCTTTTTGTATAAAAGGAAGCATTGCATATCCGCCTCCAAAACTAAATGCGCCAATCTTAAGAAAAACAAAAAATAATTGAATTATTACTCCCATTAACATTACCCCCTATTTCCTAAAAAAATCCACCATAAATCGCGAATATTATAATTAAATAAATAGGGTTTAATCTTAAAATTAAAAGAATCAAAGCTATAAAAAATATTATAAAATTTCTACAATTCTTTTTTACCCCTTTAGAAATACTAACAACACCTGCTAATACTAAAATAGGAACCCCACTACTAATTCCACTAAAAATTCTATTAACAATTTCATTATGTCGAATACCCATAAAAATACTAGCAACTAAAAGTATTATAAAAAATGAAGGCAATGCTACTCCAAGTAAAGCAATTATACTTCCCAATACTCCACCAATTTTCTTTCCAATAAAAAGTGAGCAATTGACTGATATAGCTCCAGGTAATCCTTGAGAAACAGCTAATATATCTAAAAAATCTTCTTTACTTACCCATTCCCTTTTATGTACAACTTCCTCTTCTATTAGAGGAATCATTGCATATCCTCCTCCAAAGGTAAATGCACCTATTTTAAAAAAGCTCCAAAACATTTGTATTAATTTTTCCATAAAGTCCCCCTAATTTGTCTCTTTAAAAAATATTTTATCACAAAAACCCTCAATATATACAAACTTATCCACAACTTTACCCATAAAAAAATAAAAGACGTGGATAACTTTCCACGTCTTGTTTATATAATAAATATTATATTCTATTCTTGTTCTAATATTATTTTCTTAGCTGTTAATATTGAAGATGCACTCATTGAGAATTCATCTAATCCATATTCAACTAAAGTTGGGATAGCAGCTTCATCTCCTGCCATTTCTCCACACATTCCAACCCATTTACCATGTTTATGAGCACCATCAATAGTCATTTTAACTAATCTTAATACAGCTGGATGCATTGGATTGTAAAGATATGATACCTTTTCACTCATTCTATCTGCAGCTAATGTATATTGAATTAAGTCATTTGTTCCTATTGAGAAGAAATCAACATGTTTAGCTAGTTCATCTGCATAAACTGCTGCTGCTGGAATTTCAACCATTATACCCCATTGAATATCTTCTGAATATTCTTTTCCTTCAGCTTTTAACTCAGCTTTACATTCTTCAACAAGCTCTTTAGCAGCTTGGAATTCTTCTAATCCTGAAATCATTGGGAACATTACTGCAAGTTTTCCATAAACAGAAGCTCTTAATAATGCTCTTAATTGAACTTTAAATATCTCAGTTCTATCTAAGCAAAGTCTTATTGCTCTATACCCTAAGAAAGGATTCATTTCATGTGGTAATGGTAAGTATGGTAATGTTTTATCTCCACCAATATCAAGTGTTCTTATAACTACTTGTTTTTTCATGTTTTCTAAAACATATTTATAACTTTCAAACTGCTCGTCCTCTGTTGGAGCATTATCTCTATCCATATATAAGAATTCGGTTCTGAAAAGACCAACTCCGTCTCCACCATTTTCTATAACAGCTTTAACATCTTCTGGCTTACCAATGTTTCCACAAACTTCTATTCTCTTACCTGATTTAGTAGTAGTTTTAACATTTATAAGTTTTTTTAATTCTTCTTGTTCTGCTTCAAATTTTTCTTTTTTAGCAGTATATTCTTTAATTGTAGCTTCATCTGGATTAACTATTGCTATTCCTTCAATACCATCAACTATAACCATATCTCCAGTTTTAGCAACTTCAGTTATATCTTTTAATCCAACAACTGCAGGAATTTCTAATGTTCTCGCCATAATAGCTGAGTGTGAAGTTCTTCCTCCAATGTTAGTTAAGAATGCTACAACTTTACTTCTATCTAATTGTGCTGTATCTGATGGTGTTAAATCATGAGCAACAACTATTGTATTATTTTCAGTAATTGCAAATGCGTCTCCACCTTTTCCAGCTAAATTTGCTATTATTCTTTTAGAAACATCTTTTATGTCAGCAGCTCTTTCTCTCATGTAAGCATCATCCATTGATTCAAAAATAGAAACAAATGTATTTGTTACAGTTTCAACTGCTTTCATAGCGTTTAATGAATTATTTTCTATTTCCATAGCCATTGCACCAGTAAATTCTGGATCATCTAATAATGTGATATGCGCTTCAAAAACTTCTGCTTTTTCTGCTCCCATTTCTACCATTGCTTTAGCTTTAATTTTTTCTAATTGCTCTCTTGATGCATCTAAAGATACTTGTAATCTCTCTTTTTCAGCAGATACATCTGAAACCTTTTCATCAGTTATAATAATCTCTTCATGCTTTTGTAAGAATACTTGTCCTATTGCGTATCCTTTTGAAGCCGCGATACCTTTAATCATAATAAAATCCTCCTTAATTATGTTACTTTATAAATAAGTACATAAATCCATTATCATATAATGATAACTTTTACATATTAAGTACAACCCATATTCATTATAACACAAATTGTACAATTGTTAACACCGTATTAATTTTTTTTGCTATTTTTTTTATTATTAAATCGTTTTATTCATAATTTAATAATAATTTATTCCTTTTAAAGTATATTTATAAAAAAATTAGTAATTTTCTGCAATATTCTGTTTTGTTAGTTCATTTTATTTTTTTATTTAATTATTCTTTTTTTTAATTATAAAAATAAACCAATTTCATAATTTCATCTGCATTTTTTAGTTTTTTTTGTCTTTTTCTGCATTTACTATTTTTTAATTTTTTTTTAATATAATGCATTTTAATTTAAATTTTCACTTTTTCAATTCATGTATTTGTTTTCATCTTATAATTGATTAATTTAATAGAGAATTACTATGTTATTCTCCCTTATAATTAAATAATTTTATAAAAAAAACTGTACCATAAGATATTTCTTACAATACAGTCTCTCTACTACTCTTATAAATCATCTATAAGAGTAGCTGCTTTTGCATAAGCAGTAGATTTTGCTTCAAAGAAATCCGTTTTTACTGAATTTGCATCTGATTGTCTATCTACCCATTCAGCTGGATTTTCATCATATCCTCTATATAATCTTTGAAGTCCTATAGCTTCTAGTCTCATATTACCAAGATATTTTATATAATCCTCTATAAGTTTTTTATTTATTCCTTGAACTTTATCTCCAATAACATAATGTCCCCATGCTATTTCATGCTCAACACCTGTTTTCATCATTAATCTTAATTCTTCTTTTAATTCATCTGTAAATAATTCTGGCTCTTCTTTTTGAAGTTCTTTTATTATACTTCTAAATAACCAAAGATGAGTATTTTCATCTCTATTTATGTATCTTATTTCTTGAGCTGAACCTGGCATTTTTCCATTTCTCTCAAGATTATAGAAAAACATAAAACCTGAATAAAAATAAATTCCTTCTAAAATATAGTTGGCCATTATTGTTTTCATAAGATTTTGTTTTGTAGGTTTTTCTAAGAAATTATTATAAAGCTCACCTATAAATTTATTTCTTGTTAGAAGTATTTCATCATCTTTCCATTGGTAAAGAATTTCATTTCTTTTTTCTGGTGAACAAATAGTATCTAGCATATAACTGTAACTTTGTGAGTGAACAGATTCTTGGAATGCTTGTATTGTAAGACAAAGATTTACCTCACTTGCAGTTATATAATTATTTATATTTCCTAAGTTCGCTGTTTGTATTGAATCTAAAAATATTAAGAATGAAAGAATTTTATCATATGCTGTTCTTTCTTCTTCCGTTAATATTTTATAATCTTTTAAATCTTGTGATAAATTTATTTCTTCTGGTATCCAAAAATTATTCATTCCTTGTCTATACCAATCGGAAACCCAATTATACTTCATATTATTAAAGTCATTTAGATTAGTTGTATTACCATTTATCATTCTTTTCATTGAAGTTTTTGTATCTCCAAACTCATTGAAAAGTGGCTTTTTATTTATATCAAATTCAGTCATCTTAAAACTCCTCCTAAGCTGAACAGCTTTCACAATCACCAACTGTTAGTGATTTACTTCTAACATAATATATTGATTTAACTCCTCTTTTACAAGCTTCTATATAAAGATTCATAATTTGTCTCATAGTATAATTAGTTGTAATGTAAAGATTAAATGATTGACCTTGGTCTATATGTCTCTGTCTTACTCCATTCATTTGAACACACCAAATTTGGTCTATATTATATGCAGAATTATAATACCAATATGTTTCTTCTGAAAGTCCTGGAGCTGTTTTAGGAACTATACTTCCTTTTTTCTCTTCTAACCAGAATCTTGACATTACAGGATCAACTCCTTCTGATGTTCCAGCAAGAGTTGCTGTTGAACCATTTGGAGCAACTGCCATTAAATATCCATTTCTCATACCATAAGATTTTATTTCTTCTCTTAATAAATTCCATCTCTCTGACTTATAATCTCTTAACTCAAAATATTGTCCATTTTCCCAATCAGAACCTTCAAATTCTTTATATCTTCCTTTTTCTTTTGCAATTTTCATACTCGCTTTTATAGCATAATAATTTATATTTTCATAAACTTTATCTACAAAATCTTTATGCTTTTCATCTGTAAAATGTATTCTATTATTTGCAAGCATATGGTGATATCCTGAAGTTCCAAGCCCAACTGCTCTATATCTCTTATTTGTAACTTCTGCATATGGAACTGAGTAATAATTTAAATCAATAACATTATCCATACCTCTAATTTGAGTTTCAACTACATATTCTATCTCTTCCTCTGAAGTTACATCAATATTTCCTAAAACAACTGATGAAAGATTACAAACAACAAAATCTCCTGCTTTAGTCTTTTCAACTATTATTTTGTCTCCATTTTCATCTATAATTTCTGTTTGTTGTATATCCATAGGACTCATATTTTGCATTATTTCAGTACAAAGATTTGATGAGTATATCATTCCTTTATGTTTATTAGGGTTCATCTTATTTACTGTGTCTCTATAAAAAGCAAAAGGTGTTCCAGTTTCAGCAGCACTTTTTATTATAAGTCTTACTATATCTTTAACTTTCATTACTCTTTTTTCAATTCTGTCATCTTCAACACATTCGTAATATCTCTTTTCCCATTCTTCTCCATAAAAATCTTCTAAAGAATATCCTTTCACATTCTTTATTTCATGAGGACACATCATATTCCAATCTGCATCTATATCATTTTCTGCAAGTCTCCAAAATAAATCTGGATAACAAAGTCCAGGAAATACATCATGAGCTTTTTTTCTATCATCTCCATTATTAGTTCTTATTTGTAAAAATTCTGGTAAATCTTTATGCCAAGCATCAAGCCATATTGCAACTGACCCATTTCTTACTCCAAGTTGATCAACTGCTATTGCTGTATCATTAAATAATTTCACCCAAGGTATTATTCCTCCAGATGCTCCTTTAAATCCTCTTATTGGTGAACCTAATGCTCTTATTTTACCTATATAAATCCCCATTCCTCCACCAAATTTTGAAACCTCTGAAAAGTTATCTAATGACTTATATATTCCTTTTAAACTATCATTTACTGTATCTATAAAACATGAACTTAATTGATAAAATGGCTTTCTTGCATTTGACATTGTGGGAGTAGCCATTGTTGCTTTTAATGAACTTAATACATCATAGAATCTTTTTGCCCAATAAAGTCTATTTTCTTTTTTTTCAGGTATTGCTAAGTGCATTGCAATTCCCATAAACATTTGTTGTGGTAATTCTAAAACTTCTCTATTGAAATTTTCTACTAAATATCTTCCTGATAAAAGTTTTATTCCACTATAAGTGAATAAGAAATCCCTCTCTGGCTTTATAACTTTCTCAAGCTCTTTTATATCCTCTTCTGTATAATTTTCTAATATATATTTTCCATAAAGTTTGTTATCTACTAATTCTCTAACAAATCCATAGAAGTTTTTATATAAATCTTTTGTTGAATCTAATCCTCTATTCTTCTTTACTTCATCATAAAGTTTTTCAACATATAATCTTGCAGCTATCTTTTGCCAATTTGGCTCCATATCTGTTGTTAATTCTAATGAAACTTGTATAAGAGAATCTCTAATTTCCTCGTCCGTCATACCTTCTCTAACTATTAATTCCATTTTTTCTATTAAAACTTCTTCAGTATATGTTCCGTATTCATCTTTAATTTCTTCTACAGCTTTTTTACAAAGTTCTTTCATTGTATGCACTCAAGCCCCTTTCAACAATATATAGTATAATTATATTGCATTTCTTCCAAACCAACACAATATATTGACTAATATATTATAGTTTTAATATTTTATTATGTAAAATTTTAAAACTATCACTATAGACTTAAATATCTAAATTTTATGCTTTAATCTTTAAATATCTCTCTTTTTTAATAATTCTTCTTCTTTGACAATTTAATTTTTCTAATAAAATTTATTTTAAAAACTTCTCTATTAATTCTAAAAAAAATAACTTTCTTTTTTTATTAAAATTAAAATAATTACATAAATAAGTTTATTTTTTATAAATCATAAAAAAGGACCTTACTAAATTTTTTAGCAAAGTCCTCTTCTAAAATTATTTTAATTTTTCTTCCCATTCAGCTTCTTTAAAACCTACTAAAATAGAACTTTCTGTTACTACTATAGGTCTTTTTACCATCATTCCATCTGATGCTAATATATCTAAAAGCTCATCTTCTGACAAAGTTTTAACTTTATCTTTCATTCCTTGTTCTCTATAAAGAACTCCACTTGTATTGAAGAATTTTTTTATTTCTAAACCACTCTTATCTAGCCATCCTTTTAATTCTTCTTTACTTGGATTATTTTCCTTTATACCTCTATCTTCAAAATCTATACCATTTTCAGTTAACCACTTTTTAGCTCTCTTACATGTTGTACATTTTGGATATTCAACAAATAAAACCTTCATTACTTCTCCTCCTTTTTTAGTTTTTTTGCAACTCTTTCTTCGTTTATCTTATTTATAAACTCATCTGTTTCATCTGCAAAAGGTAAGAATACATAAATTTTAAATAAATCTCCATCTCTCTTTATTCTTGTTGTTCCATTATGAAGGTCTACTATACTTTTTGTTATAGCAAGACCAAGCCCTGAACCTTCTATAGTAGATGTTCTTGATTTATCAGCTCTTGCAAATCTTTCAAACATTTCATTTTCATCAAAGTCCATTTCATAATTTGCAACATTTTTAAATGATATTAAGACACCATTATCTTCTTTTATTATAGATGCATAAACTCTAGTACCTTCAAGAGAATATTTTAATGAATTTATTACTATATTTTCTATAACTCTTGATATCATAATTCCATCAAGATCCATTATTATTTCATCTTCTTTACATTCAACTTTAAATTCTATATGTTTTTCTTCATAAAGTGATGAATATTCTCCTATAACTTGATATATAAGAGCTGTTATATCTATTTTTACCTTATCTAATACTATTTTTCCTGAATTTATTTTAGAAACTTCAAAAAGATCTTCTATAAGTCTTTTTAACTTACTAGATTTTCTTTCTAATATCTTTAGATATTCTTCCCTCTCTTCAGGAGAAATCCTTTTATCTTGAAGTATATTTACATAATTTATAATTGAAGTTAAAGGGGTCTTTAAATCATGAGATACATTAGATATAAGTTCTGTCTTTAACTTTTCATTATATAAAGCCTCTTCAACAGCTATATTATATCCATCTTTCATCTTATTTATATTCTTTATAAGCTCCTTTATCTCAACTCCGCCAACTTCTCTAACAGAATGCTCAAAGTTACCATCATTTATTATTTTTAGTGAATCTTTAACCATTCCAATTTCTATATTTCTTTTTACAGAATACATTATCCCTATCATTGGCATTAAAACTAATAATATACTTCCCTTAAAAGGATATGCAGTAAAAAATTTAGCTATTATGTTATTTTGTATTCCACCTATTGCTAATAAATATAAATAAACTATATAAAATATTATACTTGCAATTATACTAGTAATTAATGTTCTTCTAGGTCCTGTATATTTAAATGCATATTTAAATATATAGAACATATCTCCAACAAAGTTTCCACTAATTTCAACTTTTCCTTTTGAATTTGTAAATACAACTATTAATTTTATTAGTAATATAATATTTATCGCTAAACTTATTCCAAAAAATATTAAATCATCAATTGCATTATCAACATTTCCTGCAAAAGTTGATTGTGGAGTATAATAAACTTCTTCAAATTGCTTTAACACTTTTGTTGAGTATGTTACTAATCCTTCTTGAACACTTTTATTATATAAATTCACATTGTTACAACTATATATAACAACTTTTTGTCCTCTGTATTTTTCACTGATTGCATCATACATTTCTTTTTCACTTAACTTATCTGTACCTTGTAGAAATGGATCATTTGAAAAAATTCTTCCATTAGATTTATCTCTAATTACAAAGAATATATTATTTGGGACTGTTTGAATATTATTTTCACTAGTTCCTGTAACATTAGAATTCGGATCTGTATTTGTATAAAAATTATCGCTATAAAGCATTGCTCTCATTGATTCTATTTGTATATTAGAATCTGTTAATAACTTACTTAAACTATCAGTTTTATTGTAAATATCTTGACTAATTATTTTTACATCATTTTTAAGCGAACTTTCATAAAAACTATTTCTATTAACAATTGCATTTATAGCTCCTGTACCATCCTGTGTTGATGGACTTCCTATGTAATTTATAACTATCTCTACATTAACTACTGATAAAATAATAAGTAATACTATTTCTACTAGCCATAATGTTTTAAAATACCTTTTTACGCTATTTTTCAATTTTGTATCCAATTCCCCATACCACCTTTATATACTCTGGTTCTTTGGTATTTATTTCTATCTTCTCTCTGATTCTTCTTATATGAACTGTAACTGTATTTTCACTTTTATAAAATGGCTCTTCCCAAACCTTTTCATATATCTCTTTTATTGAAAAAACTCTTCCAAGATTTGAAGCTAATAGAACTAGAATTTTATATTCTGTTGCTGTAACTTTAATCTCTTCATCTCTTACAGTAATTTTTTTAGCAACTGTATCTATTTCTAAATCTCTTACTTTTATAAAATCTTTACTATCTATTGATAAAGGACTTTCATATCTTCTAAGTTGAGATTTAACTCTTGCAACTAATTCTAAATGATTAAACGGTTTTGTTATATAATCATCTGCACCAACATTTAATCCTAAAATTTTGTCTGAATCCTCACCTTTGGCTGATAACATAATTATTGGTATGTTATGATTTTCTCTAATTCTTTGACAAGTTTCTATACCATCCATTTTAGGCATCATTATGTCTAAAATAACTAGATGTATATTTTTTTCTTCTATTATATCTAAAGCTTCTAGTCCATTACTTGCATTATAAACTTGTAGCTTTTCACCTCTTAGATAAATATTTATAGCATCTCTTATTTCTTTTTCATCATCAACAACTAATATATTAAACATATTATCATCTCCCTCCTTATTTATCTTAACTTAATTTTTTTAAAATTAATATCTAGTTTTGTTACAAAATTCTTAACTATTAATCTTATTTTTATAAAATTTTTATTTATAATGTTATTTAGAATTTATTTGAGTTTCTATGTTAATTTTATTGTTGTTATTTTTATCTTGCTCATTAGTCTTATAAAAATTAAAAAGTATCCCTAATACTATTATCACTAAAATAATTAAAATTATTTTCTTTGTTCTAGGATTTCCAGGTAAATTAAATCTAAACATTTTCTCCTCCATATAATACTAGTTTTTCTTTATTAATTTTAACATGATTATTCATTTAATTCATATCATTTAATAAAACTTGGGAGTTTTATATCTTTAATCCTCTGTATCAATAAAATTTAACTAAATATCGTCAGATTTAGCTATTTTTAAAGTTTAACTTTAATTTACTTTTTCTATATAATTAACTTTGAATTATATGTACATAATAGGAGATTTTTATGAAAACAATATTAAAAAGCAAAACATTCATCTTAGATGTTATTTTTATATTTTTAGGATGTCTAATTGCTTCATTAGGGGTAAATTTATTTTTGACACATGCTAAATTACTTAGTGGAGGAGCTACTGGAATAGCCTTAATAATTCAATATTTATCTAATGTTCCAGCAGGTATTGTAGTATTTTTACTTAATGTTCCATTATTTATTGTTAGTTTTAAAAAACTAAGTCCATCCTTTACTTTATATTCAGGTATAGGAATGCTTTCATTATCTGCTGCACTTATAATAACAAAACCACTATCTAATGTTATTAGAGTAAATGATGTTTTACTTTATTGTCTATATGGTGGTGCATTATGTGGTGCTGGTTATGGAATTGTTTTTTTAAGAAATGGTTCTACTGGTGGAACAGATATAATAACTATGTTAATTAGAAAAAAATATTCAAATTTTGAAATTGGAAAATTAGGATTTATTTTAAATTGTATAATTGTAATTATAGGCGCTGTAATATTTGGTCTTCCAAAAGCCCTATACACTTTACTTTCAATATTCGTACAAGGATTAGTTTTAGATAAAGTTCTAAAAGGACTTAACAGTAAAAAACTGTTACTTATATTGACTGATAAGGATGATGAAATTATAGATTATGTTCTTAAAGATTTAAATAGAGGTGTAACTTCACTTCCTGCTGAAGGTGAATACACTCATAAAAAGAAAAAAATGCTATATTGTATAGTTACAACTAGAGAAATGTTAAACCTTAAAAATAAGATATATGCCGTAGATGAACGTGCTTTTATAACAATTATGGATATATCAGAAGTTAAAGGAAAAGGGTTTAGAAATATATAAATAAAAATGATGAAAAAGTAAATTTACCTTTTCATCATTTTTTTATTTTGAAGAGCTTAAATATTCTTTTCTTCCTATTTCATATAAATTATTTCCCTCTGAATCAATAACAACAGTTAATGGCATATCTTTTATTTCTAATCTTCTAATTGCTTCTGCCCCCAAATCTTCATAAGCAACTATATCACATTTAGTTATACTTCTAGCTATAAGAGCTGCTGCTCCACCTATAGCTCCAAAATAAACTGCTGTATTCTTTATCATAGAATCTATTACATCTTTATTTCTTTTTCCTTTTCCAATCATTCCTTTAAGACCTAAATCTAATAATCTTGGAGAATATGCATCCATTCTATAACTTGTAGTTGGCCCTGCTGAACCAATTGCATATCCTGGTTTAGTTGGAGAAGGTCCTACAAAATATATTATCGAATCTTTTATATCTATTGGTAATTCCTTTCCTGCATCTAAAAGTTCCACTAATCTTTTATGTGCTGCATCTCTTGCTGTATATATAACCCCACTTAATAATATAGAATCCCCTGCTTTTAAATCTCTAACTTTTTCATCAGTTAAAGGTGTACTTATTCTCTTTATCATAATATCCCCTCCTATATTATACAATCCTTATGTCTTGTTGCATGACAATTTATATTAACTGCTACAGGTAATCCTGCTATATGAGTAGGATATACCTCTATATTTATTCCAATAGATGTAGTTAATCCACCAAATCCTTGTGGGCCTATTCCTAACTCATTTATTTTTTCTAGTAATTCTTTTTCTAAATTTGCATAAAACTCATTTTTATTTTCTTCATTTACTGGTCTTAAAAGAGCTTTCTTAGCTAAATAGGCTGCTTTATCAAAAGTTCCTCCTATTCCTACACCTACAACCATTGGCGGACATGGATTAGGTCCTGCCTCTTCTACAACTTTTAATATGAAATCTTTAACCCCTTCTAACCCATCAGAAGGTTTTAACATAGCTAATTTACTCATATTCTCTGAACCAAATCCTTTTGGCGCAACTGTTATTTTAACTCTATCCCCTGGAACTATGTCATAATATATCATAGCAGGTGTATTATCATTTGTATTAACTCTATTTATAGGATCTTTAACTACAGATTTTCTCAAATATCCTTTTTCATATCCCTCTCTAACTCCAGAATTTATTGCTTCTTCTAAATTTCCGTCTATTAAATGAACATCTTGTCCTATTTCTAAAAATACACAAGCAACCCCAGTATCCTGACATATTGGAAGCTGCTCTTCTTTTGCTATCTTTGCATTTTCTATTATATTTCCTAAAATATCTTTGCCTATTTCACTTTTTTCATTATTTTTAAAGTGTATAAGAGAATCTTTTATATCATCTCCCAAAAAATAATTTGCATCTATACATAAATCTCTTATTTTATCCTTAATTAAATTAACACTTATCTCTCTCATTTAATTCACTCCTTATATGTTATAACTATAGTTTAGTAACTTTATCCTATTTTTACAAGTATTTAATCTTTTAGTAAATTAAAAAGAGTTTAAATTTAATCTATAAATTTAAACTCAAACTCTTAAATAATTATTTACTTACCTTAAAATATTCATCTATTCCTTTTATAATTGCTTCTACTAATTTATTTTGATAATCTTCATTTTGTAAATTCTTTTCTTCTTTATAATTTGAAATAAATCCACACTCTAATATTATATTGGCTTCTTTATTTCCATCTCTTAAAATTTTAAAAGCTTTTTTCGCATCTTTAGGTACTCTTTCATTTTTATTTTGTAAACTTTCTTTAATTGAGGATTGAACTTTGTCAGCTAATAATTTACTTTTATCATTGCTTGCATACCATATTTGTGAACCCCAACAACTTTCTTGACCAAATTTATTTTGGTGAATAGAAATAAATACATCACTCTTTACTTCATCTTTCTTTTTACATCTTAACTCTAAATCATATTTCTTTTTAGGAGCTAATTCCATATCACTTTCTCGTGTCAAAAATGATTTATATCCTCTTTCCTCTAATTTCTTTTTTAATTTAAGTGATATTTGTAAATTTATATCTTTTTCTTGAACTCCACTATTAGAACGAGCTCCTCCATCACTTCCTCCATGTCCTGGATCAATTAAAATTACTTTTTGCAAATTACTATCTTCATTCTTTTCAAAATTAATTTCATTTGCAAATACTTTAATACCTAGTGCTAAAGAAATAGTCAATACCAATATAAATATTTTCCCTTTAAAATTATTCATATATTCCTCCTACAACTTTTAATATACTTATTATGTGAAGATATATATTTTTTAATTCAAAAAAGACATATTGACTTTTAGCCAATATGTCTTAAATTTACTCTATTCTATACTGCATTGTTTTCAATAACACTCTCAGCAATATTTGTAGCATGATCACCTATTCTTTCAAAGTTACTTATAGCATCTAGGAATATTGCTCCAGCGTATGCATTACATTTTCCATCATATAATCTTTTTATATGTTTATCTCTATAACTTCTTTGAGCTTTATTTATTTTATCCTCTATAGGTAATATTGTAGTTGCTTTCCTTACATCTCTATTTTCATAACTATCTATTGATATTTGAAGAGCTATATTAGTATAGTCATATATTTCTTTTAAATCTTGAATCGCATCCTCGCTATATTCAATTTTATCATCTATCTTTTGAGCAGCTAACTCAACTAAATTTTTAGCATGATCACCTATTCTCTCTATATCATTTACTATATGGAATGTTGATGCTACTATGCCTTTTTCTTTATCTGATAATTGACATTTAGAAAGTTTAACTAAGTAACTAGTTATTGATTCTTCTAAAACATTTATTATTTGTTCATTTTCATGAACCTTTTTAATTAAATCAGAATCTTCTCTAATAAAAGCATTCATTGAAATTTGTAAATTATCTTTAGCTTTATTAGCCATTCTAATAGTTTCTTTTATAACTTGTCCAGCTGCAATAACTGGAGTTTCTAATAATCTATCATCTATATATTTAGGACCTATTTTTTCTATCTCATCTTCTCCAGGAACTAATTTATTAACTGCAATTATCAAGTAGTTTCTAAGTGGTAACATAACTAAAGTATTTACAATATTGAATACAGTATGTGAGTTTGCGATTTGTCTTTCAACATCTCCAGGGCTCATTTTAGTAACTAAAATTCCTAAAATGTTTAAGAAAGGTAAGAATATTATTGTACCACCAACATTGAATATTAAGTGTAATAATGCTGCTTTATGAGCTGTTTTATTAGTTCCTACTGTAGCTATCATAGCTGTAATACATGTCCCAATATTACATCCAAATAATATTGGAAGCGCCATTCCTATATTAAGTACACCTGAACCTGCAAGAGCTATTAAAATACCAGTTGTAGCTGATGAACTTTGTAAAATAGCTGTAATTGCTGCTCCTGCTATAACCCCTATCCACCAATGCTCTGAAACTTGTGCTAAAATTTGAGCAAATACTGGTGATGAAGCTAAAGGTTTAACGGCTCCACTCATAATTCCCATTCCCATGAATAAGATACCGAATCCTAACACTATGTTTCCAATCTCTTTTCTTTTTTTAGCTTTTGCAAACATTACTAATGCTGTTCCAGCAAAAACAAATATAGGTGCAATAGTATCTAATTTAAATGCAACTAATTGAGCAGTAATAGTTGTCCCAATATTAGCTCCCATTATAATTCCTACTGCTTGTGAAAGATTCATTAATCCTGCATTAACAAAACCAACAACCATTACTGTAGTTGCACTACTACTTTGTACAACCGCTGTTACCGCTGCCCCTACTAATACTGCAACTATAGGATTAGAGGTTACTTTTTCAAGTATCTTTTTTAATCCTTCTCCTGCCGCATTTTCAAGACCATCTCCCATTAATTTCATTCCATAGATGAATAATCCTAATCCACCCATTAAAGTTATTATTGTCATAATTGTAGAATTCACAAATATCTCCTCCAAGATTATATTCCTATTTATTAAAACAATTATTCCTTGTTCATTTAATATACTTAGATTGTACATTATTTATTAACCTTTGTTAATATTTTAGGAATATTTTTAACTTAGATTTAACATAAGGATACTTTATTTTACATTTTTAGATTTATATTCTTGTAAGAATAAGTTTTTTTAGAATTTTACATAATAAACATTACACTTATTTATTAACTATTAATTTATATAATCCCAAACTCATAAAAAAAAGAGCATATATAATATGCTCTCTTTTTCTTGAGTCCAACAAATTATCTTTTTGAGAATTGTGGAGCTCTTCTTGCTTTTTTAAGACCGTATTTCTTTCTTTCAACCATTCTTGGGTCTCTTGTTAAGAATCCAGCTTTCTTTAATTCTGATTTTAAAGCTTCGTCTGATTTAACTAACGCTCTAGCTATTCCGTGTCTGATAGCTCCAGCTTGACCTGTGAATCCACCACCGTGAACGTTAACTAATACGTCAAATTTTTCTTTAGTTCCAGTTAAAACTAATGGTTGGTTAACTATAACTCTTAAAGTTTCTAAACCAAAATAATTTTCACTGTCTCTTTTATTTATAACTACTTTACCATTTCCAGGTACTAGTCTTACTCTTGCAACTGATTTTTTTCTTCTACCAGTTCCCATGTATTGAACTTTTGCCATTATAACTCCTCCTCCCGAGCGTCTTTCAAATTAGTATTTTAACTCAAGTACTTCTGGTTTTTGAGCTGCGTGATTGTGCTCTTCACCTCTGTACACATTTAGTTTCTTTAACATTTTTCTTCCTAAAACACCGCTTGGAAGCATTCTTCTTACAGCTTCTTCAAAAGCGAATTCAGGTTTCTTTTCTAATACTTCTCTGTATGGAGTTTCTTTTAATCCACCAGCGTATAAGCTGTGTTTTCTTAACATTTTTTGATCTAACTTCTTACCAGTTAAAACAACTTTTTCTGCGTTGATAACTATTACGAAATCTCCACAGTCAACATTTGGTGTAAATGTTGGTTTATTTTTTCCTCTTAGTATTGAAGCAACTTGGCTAGCAACTCTTCCTAATGGCTTACCAGCAGCGTCAATAACATACCAATTTCTTTGAACGTCTTGTGCTTTTGCAATGTATGATTTCATCTTCATTTCCCTCCCTGAACTTACATTGTGTGCTTTACTTTTTAAAGTTCCGCATTTATGTCAAGATCCAGGTTTATTGGATCTCTAATACATAAATATTCTAACAAACATACATTATTATAATACACGCTTACGGGCGTGTCAACAAATTTCTATTATTTTTTTTAATTAATAATAAACTTTTTCTAATATTAATCCATTTGGCGGAACACAGTACCCTGCATCTTCTCTATTACAACTATTTATAGCCTTTTTAACAGTTTCAATGCTACGTTTATTTTGGCCAACTTCAATTAAAGTTCCTACTATTATTCTTACCATATTATATAAAAAACCATCAGCTGTTACATAAATTTTTATAAAATCATCTTCTTTTTCTATATGTAAATCACTTATAGTTCTCACAGATGTCTTTACAGAGCTTCCTGCGGTCTTAAAAGCTGAAAAATCATGCTTTCCAATAAACATCTTACAACATTTATTCATAAGCTCCAAATCTAATTTTTCTCTTACATGATGACTATAATTTTTATAAAGAGCTACTTTCTCATATCTGTTAATAATAGTATAACAATATGTTTTCCCTTTACTTAAATATCTCGCATGAAAATCTAAATCTACCTCTTCTGATTTTATTATAGCTATATCATCAGGTAACTTTGTATTTATAGCCTCTCTAAACTTTTCTGCTGGTATTCTAGAATCAGTAAAAAAGTTAGCAACCATTCCTTTTGCATGGACTCCTGAATCTGTTCTAGAACTTCCCGTAATAGAAACTTCAGCCTTAAGTATTTTACTTAAGGCTTTCTCAATAGTTTCTTGTATAGTTTTTGCATTATTTTGCTTCTGCCATCCTGAGTAAAGTGTACCATCATATTCAATAGTTAACTTTATATTTCTCATTATATAAACCTCACACCTATACTTATTACAAATAAAATTATAAATACTATAGTGGCTATAATATCTTTATTAGTAAACATAAGCTTCTTCATTCTAGTTCTTCCACTTCCACCTCTATAACATCTTGCTTCCATTGCCATAGCAAGTTCATCTGCACGTCTAAACGAACTTATGAAAAGCGGAATCAATAAAGGCACGAGGCTTTTTGCTTTCTTTATAATACCACCTGTATCAAAATCAGCGCCTCTTGCTTTTTGTGCTTTCATTATTTTATCAGTTTCATCTATTAATGTAGGAATAAATCTAAGAGCTATTGTCATCATCATGGCAAGCTCATGTGATAATTCCTTTCCTATTGGTCTTAATAAGTATTCCATACCATCAGTTAATTCTATTGGTGATGTTGTTAAAGTTAAAAGAGATGTACCTGCAACTAAGAAAATTAATCTTAATGCCATAAAACCAGCTGTTACAAGTCCTTCTTTATATATACTTATAAACTTAAAATGGAATAATAAACTATTTGGAGTACCTTTTATCATAAAAATATTAAGAACTGATGTCAAAATTACCAAAAATATAACTGGCTTAAGTCCTTTTAATATAAAATTAACTGGTACTTTTGAATTTATTATTATAGCTGCTAAAAAAGCTACTACAAAGATATATCCAACAAATTTATTTATAATAAATAATACTGCAATAAATAATATTGATATTATTATTTTAGTTCTTGGGTCTAATTTATGGACAAAACTCTCTCCAGGAATATATTGTCCTATTGTTATATCCTTTATCACAAATCTTTCTCCCCTCTAAGCATTATTTTCTCTAAAAATTCTAATTAGTTCTTCTTTACATTGCTCTATAGTATAAACATCCTCTCTTATAGGATATCCTTTATCTCTAAGCTTTTTAGCTAAATAAGTAACCTGTGGAACTCCAAGTCCAATAGCTTCTAAAGTATCTATCTCTTTAAAAACTTCTCCTGGTGTACCTTGAAGAGCAACTCTCCCTTTATTCATAACTATTATTCGTTCAGCTATTCTGCCTACATCTTCCATACTATGACTAACTAGTATTATAGTCATTCCATATTGCTTATGCAGTATTTGTATTTGATTTAATATATCATCTCTACCTTTAGGATCTAATCCTGCAGTAGGTTCATCTAATATAAGTGTTTTGGGTTCCATAGCAATAACTCCTGCTATTGCCACTCTTCTTTTTTGTCCACCACTTAAATCAAAAGGTGATTTATCTTTATAAGTATCATAATCTAAACCAACCATTTCCATAGATTTCTTTACTCTTTTAAAGATTTCTTCTTCACTAAGTCCTAAATTTCTTGGTCCATATTGAATATCTTTTTCTATAGTTTCTTCAAATAATTGATATTCAGGATATTGAAATACAAGCCCAACTTTTTTTCTAACATCAGAAAGTTTAGTGCCTTTTGCTGTTATATCCTCTCCATCAATTATTATTTTTCCTTCAGTTGCTTCTAAAAGTCCATTCATATGCTGTATAAGAGTAGACTTTCCTGAGCCAGTATGACCTATTAGAGTTATAAACTCTCCAGTCTTAATATCAAGATTTACATCTTCTAGAGCAGTTTTTTCAAAAGGACTTCCTGGCATATAAACATGTTTTAAATTTTCTATTTTAATTGACATAACGCATCCACCATTTCATCTACATTTAAAATTTCTTTATCTAAATTAAAACCTTTTTTATTAAGTTCATATACAATTTCAGTTACTTGTGGTACATCTAATCCTAAACTTTTCATCTTTTCAACATTTGAAAATACTTGTTTAGGCTTTCCTTCTAATACTACACTCCCACCATCTATAACAACAACTCTATCTGCTTGCGCTGCTTCATCCATATAATGTGTTATAAGAACAACAGTAATTCCATGTTCTTTATTTATTTCTTTTATGTTTTCAAGTACTTCTCTTCTTCCTGATGGATCTAACATAGCTGTTGGTTCATCAAAAATTATACATTCCGGCTGCATAGCTAATATACCAGCTATTGCTACCCTTTGCTTTTGTCCTCCTGACAAAAGATGCGGAGCATGTCTTTTATACTCACTCATTCCGACCTTTTCTAAACTTTCATCTACACGTTTTCTAATCTCTTTAGGATCTATTCCTAAATTCTCTGGTCCAAATGCAACATCCTCTTCAACAATAGTTGCAACCATTTGGTTATCCGGATTTTGAAAAACCATTCCTGCTTTAGATCTAACAGTCCAAACATTTTCCTCATTTTTAGTGTCTAATCCATCAACATAAATAGTACCTGAAGATGGAATAAGCAATGCATTCATATGTTTGGCAACAGTTGATTTTCCTGAACCATTGTGTCCTAATACAACTAAAAATTCTCCTTTTTTAACTGTTAAATCTATATCTTTAATAGCATACTTTTCAACTACTCCATTTTCTTCATCTGTTGTGTATTTAAAAGATAGCTTTTCACATTTAATCATATCTTCTCTAGACATAAATACCTCCAACTAAATTCAATTTAAATTATAAATATATATTAATTTTAATTGATTAAAAATTAAATTTTATTAATGAATTATTTAATTTAATTTATACAAAAATCAATCATAAATAATCTCACTAATAAAATTTAACATTATTTTATTCCAAGTATATAAATAATAATTTATTTCTTAATCACATTATATACTAAAATCTAGCTATTTAAAATTTTTCGAATATTCTTTAATTATTTTTTCATATAAAAAAGGGGGATTAAGTAAAAACTTAATCCCCTTTCTGAAATAATTATACTAATTCAAGTATAACTACTTCAGCTCCGTCTCCTCTTCTAGGACCTTTTTTAATGATTCTAGTATATCCACCGTTTCTTTCAGTGTATTGTGGAGCTATTTTATCAAATAAATTTTTAACTACTAATTCTTCTTGAACAAAAGCTAAAACTTGTCTTCTAGCGTGAAGATCTCCTCTCTTAGCAAGAGTTATCATCTTTTCTGCTATACGTCTAGTTTCTTTTGCTCTAGTTTCAGTTGTTTCAATCTTACCATACTTTAAAAAACTAGTTACAAGACCTCTTAACATAGCTCTTCTTTGATCAGTAGGAAGACCTAACTTACGTTGTTGTGCCATGGATTTACCTCCTTACTCGTCGCTTAATTTTAAACTTAACCCTAATTCTTTAAGTTTCTTTTCAACTTCTTCTAAGGATTTCTTTCCTAGATTTCTAACTTTCATCATATCATCCATAGATCTCTGAGCAAGTTCTTGAACTGTATTAATTCCAGCTCTCTTTAAACAGTTATATGATCTAACTGATAAATCAAGTTCTTCTACAGTCATTTCTAGTACTTTTTCCTTCTTATCTTCTTCTTTTTCTATCATTATCTCAACATCATTAGTGTTGTCAGTTAATGACATGAACAGTTTGAAATGTTCTATTAAAATTTTAGCTGATAAGCTTATAGCCTCATCAATTTTAACAGTTCCATCTGTCCAGATTTCTAAAGTTAACTTATCATAATCAGTAATTTGACCTACTCTAGTATTTTCAACTTTAAAGTTAACTCTTTTTACTGGTGTATATATAGAATCTACAGCGATAGCTGAGATTGGTAATTCATCACTCTTATTTTTATTTTGAGTAACATATCCTCTACCTCTATTAACAGTAAGCTCCATATAAAGTCTTCCATCATTGTCTAAAGTTGCAATATGTAAGTCTTTATTAACAACTTCAACATCTCCGTCAGTTTTTATATCTGCTCCTGTAACAACACCTGGCCCTTTTGCATCTATATAAATAGTTTTTGGACCTTCACCATTCATTCTTAAAGCTAAAGCTTTGATGTTAAGAATTATTTCAGTAACATCTTCTTTAACTCCTTGGATAGTAGAGAACTCATGAAGTACTCCATCAATTTTAACTGAAGTAACTGCTGCACCTGGTAAAGATGATAATAATATTCTTCTAAGAGCATTTCCTAGAGTTATACCATATCCTCTTTCAAGTGGTTCAACACAGTACTTACCATAAGTACCATCTTCACTTGCTTCTACACATTCAATTATTGGCTTTTCGATTTCTAACATACGAACCCTCCTTTATTTTAAAATGGCAACCTTATTTGAGGGCAACTGATTCATATCTGCTTAAAACAAATACTTCAATTATTTGCTATATAACTCAACGATAAGAGTTTCATTAACTGGTACGTCAATGTCTTCTCTTTCTGGCATAGCAACTACTTTGCCTTCGTAGTTTTCAACGTTAGCTTCTAACCATTTTGGTAAAGTCTTTGGATTTTCAACAAAAGTTTTGAACTTTTCGCTTCCTCTGCTCTTTTCGCAAACAGTAATTATGTCATTTACAGCTACTTTGTATGAAGCTATATCAACTTTTTTACCATTTACTAAGAAATGTCCGTGGTTAACTAATTGTCTTGCTTCACTTCTTGAAGCTCCGTAACCTAATCTATATACAACGTTATCTAATCTTAATTCTAATAACTTTAATAAGTTTTCCCCAGTGATACCTTTCATGTGTTCAGCTTTTTCATAGTATGATCTGAATTGACCTTCTAGTACACCGTATATTCTTCTAGCTTTTTGCTTTTCTCTTAGTTGTACACCGTAGTTAGATAATTTCTTTCTAGCTGCTCCGTGTTGTCCTGGTGCATAACTTCTTCTAACAACAGCACATTTATCTGTATAACATCTATCCCCTTTAAGGAATAATTTCATACCTTCTCTTCTACATAATCTACATGTAGCTCCAGTATATCTTGCCATTTAATTACACCTCCTATTTTGAATCGATACTAGACTCTTCTTCTTTTTGGTGGTCTACATCCATTGTGTGGAATTGGAGTAACGTCTTTTATTAATGTTACTTCTAATCCTGCTGCTTGTAATGATCTGATAGCTGCTTCTCTTCCAGCTCCAGGTCCTTTAACATAAACCTCTATGCTCTTTAATCCGTGTTCCATTGCTATTTTAGCTGCAGTTTCTGCTGCCATTTGAGCTGCAAATGGAGTGCTTTTTCTTGATCCTTTGAAGCCTAGAGCTCCAGCACTTGACCATGATAATGCATTTCCAGCTGCATCTGTTAAAGTAACTATTGAGTTATTGAATGTTGACTTTATGTGTGCAGCACCGTGCTCAACATTTTTTCTTTCTTTTCTTCTTCTAGTCTTTTTAACCTTTGCCATTGCCTTCCCTCCTTAACTATTTCTTCTTATTTGCGATAGTCTTCTTAGGACCTTTTCTTGTTCTCGCATTAGTCTTAGTTTTTTGTCCTCTTAATGGAAGACCTTTTCTATGTCTAATTCCTCTATAACAACCAATTTCAACTAATCTCTTGATATTTAGAGCAACTTCTCTTCTTAAGTCACCTTCAATAGTAAGTTCCTTAATGTAAGTTCTTAAAGCATTAACTTCGTCTTCTGTTAAGTCTTTAACTCTTGTATCAGGATTGATTCCTGTTGTTGCTAATATCTTATGTGAAGTAGGTAACCCAATTCCGTAAATGTAAGTTAAACCTATTTCAACTCTTTTTTCTCTTGGTAGGTCAATACCTGCTATTCTTGCCATTAAAATTTACACCTCCTGGTAATTGAAATGCCTATTATCTATATGATAATTTTAAAAATATATATAATAAAATTTTAGGCCAATAGTGAGAATTTGTTCCCCTATTGTCAGCCGCCCTAAAATCTAATTATTGAATTAAATGCCTATATAATCATATTTGACTTTTAATAAAAAGTCAACTAATTTTAAATACTTAAACTGTATTTTTTGCCTAATACTCTATATTAGCCTTGTTTTTGCTTGTGCTTAGGATTTTCACAGATAACCATTACTCTTCCTTTTCTTTTTATTACTTTGCACTTTTCGCAAATAGGCTTAACTGATGGTCTTACTTTCATCGCTAACCCTCCTTGTAGTATTGCATAGGATCCTATCCTATCTTATTTTGCTCTCCAAGTAATTCTACCTTTAGTTAAATCATATGGTGAAAGTTCTACAGTAACTTTATCACCTGGTAAAATTCTTATGAAGTTCATTCTTAATTTTCCTGATATATGTGCTAGAATTTTATGCCCACTTTCAAGTTCAACTTGAAATGTTGCATTTGGTAGTGATTCTAAAACCACACCTTGCATTTCTATAACATCATCTTTTGACATAAGGTAATCAACCCTCCTTAACAATGTATCTTAATTTTAGAAACCTCTTAATCTTTAAGTCAGCATTTTTCTTATTATCTATAATGGTAGTCTTAAGTTCATCATCTATATCATCTATAAAAGATAAATGCTTAATATTTTTCTTTTTTGGATTGCTCACAGTTTTATTCTTTCCGTTTGCTAGTAATAAATTCTCGGCTTTATCAGAATCTATTACTATATATAAATGATCTTTATCTCTACCAGATAAAGAAAGTACCACTTTCCCAATCAAGTCATTGTTTTGCAAATTATTCACCTCGATGATTACCTTAGATATAAACAGCATAACTCTATGCAAATTTATAACTAAGCAACACTTGTTTTTAAATTAGTGTTAGTATTTCGGGTCCATCTGATAATATTGCAACTGTATTTTCGTAATGTGCTGATAGGCTTCCATCACTTGTTACAACCGTCCAACCATCTTTGAGAGTCTTATTTCTAAATGATCCAACATTTATCATTGGTTCTATAGCTAAAACCATACCCTCTCTTAAAATTGGACCTTTACCTGGATTACCGAAATTAGGTACTTCAGGATCTTCATGTAGATCTCTGCCTATCCCGTGCCCTACAAAATTTCTAACCACTGAAAAATTATATTTTTCAGCATAACTCTGTATTGCATGTGATACATCTGACAATCTATTTCCTACTCTAGCGTATTTCACACCTTCAAAGAAAGATTGCTTTGTAACCTCAATAAGTTTTAAAGCTTCTTCGGTTACTTCCCCAACTGGAAATGTCCTAGCCGCATCACTATGAAACCCATCTAAGTAAGCTCCACAATCAATACTTACAATATCTCCATTTTTGAGGATATATTCTCCTGGTATTCCATGAATAATTTCATTATTTACAGAAATACATAGTGCTGCTGGAAATCCGTACAATCCTTTAAAGGAAGGTTTGGCTCCTTGCTTAGTTATGAACTCATCTGCTAACCTATTTAATTCTGCAGTGCTTATACCAGGCTTAATATTTTTCTCTAATAGTAGAAGTGTTTTACCTACTACTATTCCTGCAGCTCTCATTTTAGAAATTTCAGATTCATTCTTTCTGAATATCATCTTATTCTCCTAAAACTTTGCAGATACTTTCAAAAACTGAATTAATAGCTTGAGTTCCATCAACAGTTGAAAGTAAATTTTTGTCTTTATAAAAATCAATTAGTGGTTGTGTTTGTCTTTCATATACATCAAGTCTTTCTTTTACAGTATCTACTGTATCATCTTTTCTTTGTATAACATCACTTCCACAAACATCACATTTTCCTTCTACCGCTGGTGGGTTAAATTTAATGTGATAACTTGCTCCACATGATGGACAAACTCTTCTACCTGTCATTCTTTCAAGTATAAACTCACTAGGTACTTCAATACATAATGCTGTATCTAGTTTTTCATTTCTACTATCTAAGAATTCTTGTAAAGCTTCAGCTTGAGCAACTGTTCTTGGAAATCCATCTAGTAGATATCCTTTTTTACAGTCATCATGTTGAAGTCTATCCTTTACCATGTCTATAGTAACGGAATCTGGAACTAACTGCCCATTATCAATATATTTCTTTGCCTCTACCCCTAATGGAGTGTTTTCAGAAATATTCTTTCTGAAAATATCTCCAGTTGAAATGTGAGGTATTGAATATCTATTACTAATTGATTTTGCCTGTGTTCCCTTACCTGCTCCAGGAGGACCTAATAATATAATCTTCACTGGCATCATCTCCATTATTAATTCTTATTTAAGGAATCCTTTGTAATGTCTCATCACTAATTGAGACTCAAGTCTTCTCATAAAGTCTAATGCAACACTTACTACAATTAAAAGTGCTGTTCCTCCAAATTGAACACCTTTAAGTGAACTATAATTTGAAATCAATATAGGTGTTACAGCTAATATAGCTGCAAATATACCCCCAATAACTGAGACTCTATTTAAAACTTTTTCAAAGTATTCTGTTGTAGGTTCACCAGGTCTTATTCCTGGAATAAATCCAGCAGATTTATGCAGATTTTCTGACATCTCATCTGGCTTAAACGTAACCTGAGTATAGAACCATGTAAAGAAGATTGTTAATATAGCATAAACAACTGGATACATCCAAGTTTGAGTATTAAATATACTCATGCTATTACTTCTTATCCAGATAGACCATGACTTATCTGGGAAAAATCCAGCTATAGTTGGTGGAAATTGCATAACAGACATTGCAAATATGATCGCAATAACTGCAGAACCAACAATACTTAAAGGTATGTGAGTTGATTGAGCTTTTGTCATCTTATTTCCAACAGCTTTTCCTGCATATTGAACAGGAATTCTTCTCTCTGCTAGAGAGAAATATATTACTACAGCTAATGCCACAAGAGCAAAAACTATAAATAATACAACTTCAACTATGCTAATTTCATTTTGGCTTTTTAGCATTAAGATTGAGTTTAATTCCATAGGTAATCTAGAAATAATGTTTATGAAAATCAATATTGAAATACCATTTCCAAAACCTTTTACTGTTATCTGATCACCTAACCACATACAAAAAGTTGACCCAACAATTAATGCAAGTATGACAATAATAATTTGTTCTGTTTTCATACCTGCTGTTGCTCCTGGAACTCTTGATATAGTCATAAACATCCCAATTGCAAGAATTACTGATATAATCATAGATACATATCTAGTTATATTTTGTATCTTTTTTCTTCCTTCTTCCCCTTCTTTTGAAAGTTGTTCAAGAGAAGGTATAGCAATTGTTAACAACTGCATTATGATAGATGCATTGATGTATGGCATTACTCCCAATGCAAAAATACTAAATCTACTGAAGGCTCCTCCAGATATTAAATCGTAGAAGCCAACTAGACTACCAGATTGAGCCATTTGCTTTAAATATTCTGTGCTAATCCCAGGAACAGGAATATGACTTCCTATCCTGAAAATTGCTACTAAAAATATTGTCCAGTAAAATCTTTTTCTCAACTCTGGAACTTTCCAGGCATTACGTAGGGTTGATAGCATTATTATTTCACCTCAACTTTTCCTCCAGCTGCTTCGATCTTCTCTTTAGCAGATTTTGAGAAATTACATCCTACAAGAGTTATACTCTTATCTAAATTTCCGTTACCAAGAATTTTAACTCCATCCATAACTTTTGATATTACTCTTCTCTCAAGTAATAATTCTGGAGTAACTTCTGTTCCGTTTTCAAAAACATTTAATCTATCAACGTTTATGCTAACGATTTTCTTAGCAAAGATGTTAGTGAATCCTCTTTTAGGAAGTCTTCTGTATAAAGGCATTTGACCTCCTTCGAATCCTGGTCTAACTCCACCGCCTGATCTAGCGTTTTGTCCTTTTTCACCTTTACCAGCATTTCTTCCTAACCCTGAACCAGTACCTCTACCAACTCTCTTAGGAGCTTTTCTGCTACCAGCAGCAGGTTTTAATTCATGAAGTTTCATACTAAGTGCACCTCCTCTTATATTTCTTCTACTTTTACTAAGTAGTTTATCTTATTGATCATACCATTTATTTGAGGAGTTCCCTCATGCTCTACTGTTTTACCGATCTTTTTAAGTCCTAGGGCATTAGCAGTAGCAATATGGTCTTTCTTTCTACCGATTAAGCTTTTAACTAATGTAACTCTTAATTTAGCCATTGCAATTTCCCCCTAACCTAATATTTCCTCAACAGATTTTCCTCTTAATTTAGCAATTTCTTCTGCTGTTCTTAAGTTAGCTAATCCGCTGATTGTTGCTTTTACCATGTTATTTGGATTATTTGAACCTAATGATTTAGCTCTAACATCTTTTAATCCTGCTAATTCAAGTACGATTCTTGCTGGTCCACCAGCGATAACTCCTGTACCTTCTTTAGCTGGCATTATTAGAACATCACTTGTTCCAAATTTACCATGTATTTCGTGAGGAATAGTATTTTCAACTATTGCAACTGAAACTAAATTTTTCTTAGCATCTTCTATTCCTTTTTTGATTGCTTCAGGTATTTCGATAGATTTACCCATACCAACTCCAACGTGTCCGTTTTCGTCTCCAACAACAACTAGTGCTGCGAATCTGAAGTTTCTACCACCTTTAACAACCTTAGTAACTCTATTTATATTAACAACCTTTTCTTTAAGGTCTAGTGTACTAGGATCGATTCTCATTGATTTCCCTCCTTGTTTTATTAGAATTTAAGTCCTGCTTCTCTTGCGCCTTCAGCTAATGCTTGAACTCTACCATGGTATACATATCCACCTCTGTCGAATACTACCTCAGTTAATCCTTTTTCAATTGCTTTTTTAGCAACTAATTCACCTACTAATTTAGCGCCTTCTTTATTTCCACCTTTAGCAGAGAAATCTTTTTCTAAGCTTGAAGCTGAAACTAAAGTTATAGCATTTATATCATCAATAATTTGTGCATATATGTTTTTCTCACTTCTATATACTGAAAGTCTTGGTCTTTCAGGAGTACCGAAAACTTTCTTACGTACTCTAAGGTGACGTCTTAGTCTTTTTGATTTTCTGTCTACCTTCTTGAACATAAAAATCACTCCTTTCTTTTATTACTTACCAGTTTTACCTTCTTTACGTCTGATCACTTCGTCTTCGTATCTAATTCCTTTACCTTTGTATGGTTCAGGTTTTCTCCATGATCTGATTTTTGCAGCTGCTTCACCAACTCTTTGCTTGTTGATTCCTTTTACAACTACTTTAGTAGCTTCTGGTATTTCGAATTCTACGCCTTCGATTGCTTCTATTTCAACTGGATGTGAATATCCAAGGTTCATTACAAGTTTGCTTCCTTGTTTTTGAGCTCTATATCCAACACCATTTAATATTAATGTTTTTTGGAATCCTTTTTCAACTCCAATTATCATGTTGTTTATTAAAGCTCTAGTTAATCCATGAAGAGCTCTGTGCTCTTTAACATCGCTATGTCTAGTAACAACTACTTCGTTGTTTTCAACTGCTATATTAATGTCTTTGTGCATAGCTTCAACTAGCTCACCTTTTGGCCCTTTTACTGTAACAACGTTATCTGGTGTTACAGTAACAGTTACGCCAGCAGGTATAGCTATTGGTAATCTACCTACTCTTGACATAATTGCACCTCCTGTATTTTATATATCTATATAAATTTAACTTAATCTCTAAAATTTAGTACTACCAAACGTAGCAAAGAACTTCTCCACCTACTTGGTTCTTTCTAGCTTCTCTATCAACCATTATTCCTTTTGAAGTTGATATAACAGCTATTCCTAAACCATTAAGTACTTTAGGAGTTTCATCTTTTTTGCAGTAAACTCTTAATCCTGGTTTTGATATTCTCTTAAGACCAGTGATTACTTTTTCACCGTTAGCTCCATATTTAAGAGCTATTCTTAACATTGGAACTACACCATCGTTATATTCATCGATTTCTTTGATGTATCCTTCTTGTAATAATATATTTGCAACGGCCTTCTTTACGTTTGAAGAAGGTACCTCAACTATTTCGTGTTTAACAGCATTTGCATTTCTTATACGAGTTAGCAAATCTGCTATTGGATCTGTCATAACCATTTATTGTGCCTCCTTTCGCTATATCTTCAGTATTACCAACTTGCTTTTTTACAACCAGGGATTTGACCTTTGTATGCAAGTTCTCTAAAGCAGATACGGCAAATACCAAATTTCTTTAATACAGAGTGTGGTCTTCCACATATTCTGCATCTAGTATAAGCTCTAGTCTTATACTTAGGTTCTCTGTTCCATTTCTCTATCATTGCTTTACGTGCCATAAGTTTCCCTCCTTATTATTGAGCAAATGGCATTCCAAGGAATCTTAATAATTCTCTTGCTTCTTCGTCAGTCTTAGCTGAAGTAACGAAGATTATATCCATTCCTCTTACTTTATCGATTTTATCATACTCAATTTCTGGGAATATTAATTGCTCTTTAATTCCTAGAGAATAGTTTCCTCTACCATCAAATGACTTACTTGAAACTCCTCTAAAGTCTCTAACTCTTGGTAAAGCAATTGACATTAATTTATCAGCAAATTCATACATATTTGCTTTTCTTAATGTAACTTTACATCCTAATGCCATGTTTTCTCTTATTTTAAAGTTAGCAACTGATTTTTTAGCTCTAGTTAATATTGGCTTTTGACCAGCTATTAAAGTTAAGTCAGATACAGCTGATTCTAAAACTTTTTGGTTTTCTCTAGCTTCTCCAACTCCCATATTAATTACTATCTTCTCAAGTCTTGGAACTTCCATTATGTTTTTATAACCGAACTTTTCCATCATTGCTTGAATTATTTCTTTTTCATACTTTTCTTGAAGTCTTGTCATATCGATGCCCTCCTTTCAGATTCTAGAATGTTTCTCCGCACTTTTTGCACACTCTAACTTTAGCTCCATCTTCTAAGATTTTGTTGCTAATTCTAGTAGTGTTTTTGCATTTTGTACAATATAACATAACTTTTGAGCTGTTTATAGCAGCTTCTTTTTCTATAATAGCACTTTCAGCTTGAGTTCTAGTTGCTTTTTGGTGCTTCTTTACTATATTAACTCCTTGAACTAGTACTTTACCAGTTTTTGGGTATACTTTTAAAACTTCACCTGTTTTACCTTTATCTTTTCCTGATATAACCATAACTGTGTCGTTCTTTTTAACGTGTATTTTCAAATCAGCCACCTCCTCTTATAGAACTTCTGGTGCTAATGATAAAATTTTGTTAAATTCTTTATCTCTTAGCTCTCTTGCAACAGGTCCGAAGATACGAGTTCCTCTTGGTTGCTTATCATCTTTTATTATAACAGCAGCATTTTCATCAAATTTAACATATGAACCGTCTGCTCTTTTCATTCCTTTTACTGATCTAACGATAACAGCTTTAACTACGTCACCTTTTTTAACAACTCCGCCTGGTGTTGCACTTTTAACGCTAGCAACGATTATATCTCCAATGTTACCATACTTTCTTTTAGAACCACCTAAAACTCTGATACACATGATTTCTTTAGCACCTGAGTTATCAGCAACTTTAAGTCTAGTTTGTTGTTGTATCATTGAATTACCCTCCTTTCAGTCCTAAAGCTATTATTTAGCTTTTTCAACTATCTCAACAAGTCTCCATCTTTTATCTTTTGATAATGGTCTTG
This sequence comes from Clostridium thermobutyricum, assembly GCF_000371465.1. NCBI lineage: Bacteria > Bacillati > Bacillota > Clostridia > Eubacteriales > Clostridiaceae > Clostridium > Clostridium thermobutyricum. The sequence continues at coordinate 2,510,882 of NZ_KB850956.1, forward strand.
TTTCCATAATTAATACTCTATCATTAATTCCTGCTTCATTATTTTCATCATGAGCTTTGAACTTAGTAGTTACGTTAACAGTTTTTCCATATAGTGGATGTCTAACTTTAGTTTCTATTGCAACTACAATAGTTTTATCCATTTTATCAGAAACAACTCTTCCGATTCTCTTTTTTCTTAAACCTCTTTCCATTAGGGCATACCTCCTTCCAGTAATTACTGTTGTTCAACAGCCCTTAACTCTTCTTGTCTTAAGATGGTTTTTATTTGGGCTATAGATTTTTTAACTTCTCTTATTCTCATAGGATTTTCTAATTGTCCTGTAGCTAATTGGAATCTTAAGTTGAATAATTCAGCTTTAAGTTCCCCTAATTTAGCTTTTAAATCTTGAGGATTACTTGCTCTTAATTCTTTTAATTCTCTAGCCTTCATTATTCTTCACCACCCATTTCCTCAAAATCTCTTCTTGTAACGAACTTAGTCTTTACAGGAAGTTTGTGTGATGCAAGTCTCATAGCTTCTCTTGCAACTTCTTCATTTACTCCTGATAGTTCGAATAATACTCTACCAGGTTTAACTACTGCTACCCAGTATTCTGGTGAACCTTTACCTGAACCCATTCTTGTTTCAGCTGGCTTTTCAGTAACTGGCTTATCTGGGAAGATCTTTATCCAAAGTTTTCCTCCTCTTTTGATATATCTATTTATAGCAATTCTGGCAGACTCTATTTGATTACTAGTGATCCATCCACAAGTTGTAGCTTGAATTCCATAATCTCCGTAAGCTAAAAAGTTTCCTCTTGTAGCTTTACCTTTCATTCTACCACGTTGTACCTTACGATGCTTAACTCTTTTAGGCATTAACATGATTTATTCCTCCTTTCCAATGCGTCCTATGCGTTAACTTCTTCCTTTTCAACTTTTTTAGTTGGAAGAACTTCTCCATTATAAACCCAAACTTTAACTCCGATTTTTCCATAAGTTGTATCTGCTTCTGCAAATCCATAGTCAATATCAGCTCTTAAAGTTTGTAGTGGAATTGTACCTTCATGATATTGTTCAGTTCTAGCGATTTCAGCTCCACCTAATCTTCCTGAACAAGCTATTTTAACTCCTTTTACTCCATTGTGCTTCATAGCTCTTTGGATAGTTTGTTTCATAGCTCTTCTGAATGAAATTCTCTTTTCTAATTGTGCTGCAACATTTTCAGCCATTAATTGAGAATCTCTTTCTACATTTTTAACTTCAACGATGTTGATTAATAGGTTCTTACCTGAAGTGAATTGAGCTAATTTTTTCTTTAAAGCTTCAATTCCAGCTCCGCCTTTTCCGATTATAACACCAGGCTTAGCAGTGTGTATATTTAATTTAACTCTTTTTGCAGCTCTTTCTATTTCAATTTTTGAAATTCCAGCTGTGAAAAGTTCTTTTTTAACGAAATTTCTGATTTTGTTATCTTCAATTAGGTTGTCAGCAAAATCTTTTTTATTAGCATACCATTTTGCATCCCAGCCTTTGATAACTCCTACTCTAAGTCCGTGAGGATTTACTTTTTGACCCACTTCGTTTCCCTCCTTCTTCTAAGCTCTTTCTTTAACAACTATTGTTATATGGCTTGTTTTTTTGTTGATTCTGAATGCTCTTCCTTGAGCGTGTGGTCTAAATCTTTTTAATGTTGGACCTTGACCTACGTATGCTTCTGATACTACTAATTTATCAGTATCTAATGCAAAATTATTTTCCGCATTTGCAACAGCTGATTTTAACACTTTGTTAATTACTACTGCAGCTTCTCTTGGAGTATATTGTAAGATAGCGAAAGCTTCTTTAACATTCTTTCCTCTTATTAAATCAAGAACAGCTCCTACCTTTATTGGAGACATTCTTACATATTTAGCTATAGCTCTAGCTTCCATTTATGTTCCTCCTTTCCAGGGTACTACTTTCTTTTTGATGTTTTATCATCATGTCCTTTGAATGTTCTAGTTAGTGAGAATTCACCAAGTTTGTGTCCTACCATATCTTCTGATATATATACAGGAACGTGTTTTCTTCCATCATGAACAGCAATTGTGTGTCCAATCATTTGTGGGAATATTGTTGAACTTCTTGACCAAGTTTTAACAACTTTGTGTTCTCCATTAGCGTTCATTTCTTCTATTTGCTTTAATAGTTTAGCGTGAACAAATGGTCCTTTTTTAGTTGATCTACTCATTATATATTGCCTCCCTTCAGAACTTTTACATTCTCAGCCATGAAGAGAATAAGTATTCTCTTCATATTACTTACTATTTCTTCTCTTAATAATAAATTTATCTGAGTATTTCTTAGTTTTTCTAGTTTTGTAACCAAGTGCTGGTTTACCCCATGGAGTAACTGGACTCTTTCTTCCGATTGGAGATCTTCCTTCTCCTCCTCCGTGTGGGTGATCACAAGGGTTCATAACAGATCCTCTTACTGTAGGTCTCCATCCCATGTGTCTTTTTCTACCTGCTTTACCAATCTTAACGATATCGTTAGTTGGATTTGATACAGTACCGATTGTAGCTCTACATTCGATTCTTACATATCTCATTTCTCCTGAAGGTAATCTTAATGTTGCATACTTACCTTCTTTAGCCATTAATTGTGCTGATCCACCAGCAGCTCTTACTAATTGAGCTCCTTTACCAGCTTGTAATTCAACATTGTGTATGAATGTACCAACTGGGATATTAGCTAATTGTAATGCATTTCCTGGTTTGATATCTGCATCAGCACCTGATACTATAACGTCACCAACGTTTAATCCGTTAGGAGCGATTATGTATCTCTTTTCCCCATCTGCATAAACTACAAGAGCAATATATGCTGATCTGTTTGGATCATATTCGATAGTAGCAACTTTTGCTGGAACACCATCTTTATTTCTCTTGAAATCTATTATTCTGTATTTTCTTTTTGCACCACCACCATGGTGTCTAACAGTTATTTTACCTTGTGCATTTCTACCACCTGTTTTCTTTAAAGAAACTAAAAGTGACTTTTCTGGTGAGTTTGTTGTAATCTCATCAAATGTAGCCATTGTCATGTTTCTTCTTGAAGGGGTAGTAGGTCTAAATGTTTTAACTGCCATTTAAATTCCCTCCTTAATTCAGCTTATCTGGCATCTTAATATGCCAATAAATCACCTAATGGGCCTATTGCATTCCTTCGAAGAATTCTATTGAACTTCCTTCAGCTAATGTAACCATAGCTTTTTTGAAGTCCGCTCTCTTTCCTACGTGAACACCCATTCTCTTAGTTTTTCCCATAGTTCTTAATGTTTTAACATCAGCAACTTTTACGTTGAATACTTCTTCAACAGCTCTCTTTATTTGAGATTTGTTAGCATTGATGTGAACTATGAAAGTGTACTTATTTTCTGCCATTGCTGCCATACTTTTCTCAGTAATAACAGGTTTTCTTATGATATCATGGCTTGTTAATTTCATTATGCGTACACCTCCTCAATTTTTGATACGGCATCTTTAGTCATAACTACTTTTTCAAATTTAAGTAAGTCATAAACGTTGATGTTGTTTGCAGGTATAACCGCAACACCTTCAATGTTTCTAGCTGACTTATAAACTACTTCATTTGATTCAGCTGTAATAATTAAAGTTTTCTTAGCTTCTATAGCATTTAAGAAGTTTACAACATTTTTAGTTTTGATTGAATCAAAAGCTAAATCTTCAACTACTAACATTTGTCCTTCTTGAACTTTGCTAGATAAAGCTGAAAGCATTGCTACTCTCTTCATGCTCTTTGGTGTTGCCATTCTATAATCTCTTGGCTTTGGTGCGAATACTATACCACCTTTGATCCATTGTGGAGCTCTGATTGAACCTTGTCTTGCTCTACCAGTTCCTTTTTGTCTCCAAGGCTTAATTCCGCCTCCTCTAACTTCAGCTCTTGTTTTAGCTGATTGAGTTCCTTGTCTCTTGTTAGCTAATAAAGCAACAACTACTTGATGCATTGCGCTTTCATTTATTTCAACTCCGAATATTCCATCATTTAATTGAATATCTTCTATTTTTTTACCTTCTTTATTAAATAATCCTACTGTAGGCATCCTGCTTCCTCCTTTCTTCTAGAAATTAAGCTCTTACTGTATTTCTTATTACTACTGTACCTTTGTTAGGTCCTGGGATACCACCCTTTATTAGTATTAAGTTTTTATCAGCTATTACTTTTACTACTTCTAAGTTTAAAACAGTTTTATTTTCAGCACCCATATGTCCTGGCATTTTCTTATTCTTGAATGTTCTTGAAGGATCTGAAGATGCTCCCATTGAACCTGGTGCTCTGTGGAATTTAGAACCGTGTGACATTGGTCCTCTTTGAGCATTCCATCTCTTAATTGTACCTTGGTATCCCTTACCTTTAGAAACACCTGATACATCTACTTTGTCTCCAGCTGCAAATACGTCAGCAGTAATTTCTTGACCTACTTCATATTCAGCAACGCTTTCTAATCTAAATTCTTTAAGAGTTCTTCTTAATGAAACTCCAGCTTTAGCAAATTGCCCTTTTCTTGGTTTGTTAACTAATTTTTCTCTTATGTCTCCAAAACCAACTTGTATTGCTTCATAACCATCTTTTTCAATAGTTTTCTTTTGAACAACAACACATGGACCAGCTTCAACTACAGTTACAGGAACAACTTTACCATTCTCATCGAATATTTGAGTCATACCTATTTTTTTACCTATTATAGCTTTTTTCATGTATTTACACCTCCCAAACTACTAGCGGATTGTTTCCAATCTTAATAGTTCAATGTCTTAATATTTTTAGCTAATTATTATAGCTTTATTTCGATATCTACACCAGCTGGTAGATTTAATCTCATTAATGCATCTACAGTTTTTGGTGATGGATTAACGATATCTATAAGTCTCTTGTGAGTTCTTATTTCGAATTGCTCTCTAGAGTCTTTATATTTGTGAACTGCTCTTAATATAGTAACAACATCTTTTTCAGTTGGTAATGGAACTGGTCCTACAACTTTAGCACCTGTTGACTTTGCAGTTTCAACGATTTTTTCAGCTGATTGATCTAATATAGTGTGATCAAAAGCTTTTAATCTGATTCTTATTTTTTGTTTTGACATCTCGGTTTCCCTCCTTTTCATGTACGCTTTACTTCTAACGTACAACAGCGGTTATTCTATAAACTGTTCCTGGTGTTTCATATTTTTTAGAAACAAATCAAACTTATAGAATCCCTGTCGTCGGATTCTAGATCCTGACATACTCATCAAGAATTACCCGGAAGTCCGGCAACCTCTTGACTCATCGCCGCATGCTATACAACTCCTATATTATACTATTTTTATATGAGCATTTCAAGCCTTTTGAATAAATAAATTTTATTCTTTTCTCTTTCGCTCTCTATATTCTATATGTATTTAGATAAAATATCAAGCTTTTTTTACATTTTATTTATTGGTATTTATTATCTGTATTTTAGCAATAAAAAAATTTTTAAAATTATATATTTTTAGCTTTTGTACTAATATATAATTTTAAAAATTTTATTTTCCTTATACACCTATGTTATTTTTATATAACTATTACATAATATTGTTTATATTAAGTAATCATAAACTTTAAATATATAATTTACATATTTATTAATCATTATCTTATACTAAAAATTTCAAATTGATTATAATTATTAATCTATTTTCATATCTATTAATAATATCAAATTCGCATTCTAAATTTTTACATTAAATCAATTTTCTAATAATCTTTAATTTTTCTATTGATTACTTACCAAAATTAAATTCTTATTTATAAAAAAATAGTTAGGGACGTCTCCCTAACTATTTATTATATTAAAAAGCTATTTACTAATTATCCTAAAACCTTAGTAACAACTCCTGAACCTACTGTTCTTCCACCTTCTCTGATAGCGAATCTTAATCCTTCATCCATAGCGATAGGAGTAATTAATTCAACTTCCATATCAATGTGGTCTCCAGGCATAACCATTTCCATTCCTTCTGGTAATTTGATTGATCCTGTAACGTCAGTTGTTCTGAAGTAGAATTGTGGTCTGTATCCATCGAAGAATGGAGTATGTCTTCCACCTTCTTCTTTTTTAAGTACGTATACTTGACCTACGAATTTTTTGTGTGGGTTAACTGATCCTGGTTTAGCTAAAACTTGCCCTCTTTCGATTTCAGTTCTTTGAACCCCTCTTAATAATGCTCCGATGTTATCTCCAGCTTGCGCTTCGTCTAATAATTTTCTGAACATTTCTATTCCTGTTATTACAGTTTTTCTTCTTTCTTCTTGTAATCCTACGATTTCAACTTCGTCTCCTACATGAAGTATTCCACTTTCAACTCTTCCTGTAGCAACAGTTCCTCTACCAGTTATTGTGAATACATCTTCTACTGGCATTAAGAATGCTTTATCTGTAGCTCTTTCTGGAGTTGGGATGTAGCTGTCTACAGCTGCCATTAATTCATCTATACATTTAGTAGCTTCTGGATCAGTTGGGTTTTCTAATGCTTTTAAAGCTGATCCTGTTATTACTGGAATATCATCTCCTGGGAAGTTGTATTCGCTTAATAACTCTCTGATTTCCATTTCTACTAATTCTAATAATTCTTCGTCATCAACCATATCTGCTTTGTTTAGGAATACTACTATGTGGTCAACTCCAACTCTTGATGCAAGAAGGATGTGCTCTCTTGTTTGTGGCATTGGTCCATCTGCTGCTGAACAAACTAAGATAGCTCCGTCCATTTGTGCTGCTCCTGTAATCATGTTTTTAACGTAGTCAGCGTGTCCTGGACAGTCAACGTGTGCATAGTGTCTGTTTTCTGTTTCATATTCAACGTGTGCAGTGTTGATTGTGATTCCTCTTTCTTTTTCTTCTGGTGCTTTATCGATTTCGTCATATTTGAATGATTCAGCGAATCCTTTGTTAGCTAGTACTGTAGTAATAGCTGCTGTTAATGTAGTTTTACCGTGGTCAACGTGACCGATAGTTCCGATATTTACGTGTGGTTTACTTCTTTCGAATTTTGCTTTTGACATTGTAAATTCCTCCCTTATGTCCTTTATTTAATAATATCTCAGTCATATTATAACTTATTAAGTCAATATTATGAATAACTTATTTGAAATTCTTAATATTTTTTATGAAGATGACGATTATACGTCATCTTCTATTTATATTTAATTAGGAAATTCTACTTTTCTCTTTTTCCTACTATATCTTCTTGAATACTCTTAGGTACTTCTTCATAATGATCAAATACCATTACATAAGTTCCTCTACCTTGAGTTCTTGATCTTAATGTAGTTGCATATCCAAACATTTCAGATAATGGAACAAATGCTCTTATAACTTGAGCACCATTTCTTGCTTCCATACCTTCAATTCTTCCTCTTCTTGAGTTGATATCACCCATAACATCTCCCATGTATTCTTCTGGTACAACTACTTCAACCTTCATTGATGGTTCAAGTAACACTGGGTTAGCTTTCTTCATAGCATTTTTAAATGCCATTGATCCAGCTATTTTAAATGCCATTTCTGATGAATCGACATCATGATATGAACCGTCATAGCATTTTACTTTAAAGTTTATAGTTGGGTAACCAGCTATAACCCCGCTTTCAGATGCTTCTCTGATTCCGTTATCTACTGCAGGAATATATTCTTTTGGAATAGCTCCTCCAACGATAGCATTTTCAAATTCGTATTCTCCATCATGTGGTATCATTTCAATCCAACAGTGACCATATTGTCCTTTACCACCTGATTGTCTTACAAATTTACCTTCAGCTTTAACAGCTTCTCTGATAGTTTCTTTGTAAGCAACTTGAGGTGCACCAACATTACACTCAACCTTGAATTCTCTTTGAAGTCTATCAACAATGATATCTAAGTGTAATTCACCCATACCAGCTATGATTGTTTGACCTGTTTCTTGATCAGTCCATGTTTTGAAAGTTGGATCTTCCTCTGCTAATTTAGCTAAAGCTAATCCCATCTTTTCTTGCCCAGCTTTAGTTTTTGGTTCAATAGCAATTGATATAACTGGTTCTGGGAATTCCATACTTTCTAGTATGATTGGAGCTGATTCAGTACATAAAGTATCTCCAGTAGTTGTGTTCTTTAATCCAACTATAGCTCCTAAGTCACCAGCTCTTAATTCACTGATTTCTTCTCTTGAGTTAGCGTGCATTTTAACAAGTCTACCGATTCTTTCTTTTTTACCTTTAGTTGAGTTAAGTACATATGTACCGCTCTCCATAACTCCTGAATAAACTCTTGTGAAAGCTAATCTTCCAACAAATGGGTCAGTAGCGATTTTAAATGCTAATGCTGACATTGGTGCATCATCGCTTGCTTCTCTTTCAAGAACTTTTTCTGGATCATCAACTTCTACTCCTTTAACTGGAGGTATATCTAAAGGTGATGGTAAGTAATCAACAACTAAGTCAATCATTTCTTGAACACCTTTGTTTTTGTATGATGAACCACAGATTACAGGAACTATTTCATTAGCTATAGTTGCTTTTCTTAAAGCAGCTTTTAACTCTTCAACAGTTAACTCTTCACCATCTAAATATTTCATCATTAACTCTTCATCAGTTTCAGCTATAGCTTCTATCATGATGTTTCTGTATTCTTCAGCTTTATCTTTTAATTCAGCTGGAATTTCTCCTCTTTCGATGTCTTTTCCTAAGTCATCTTTATGAATAAGTGCTATATTTTCAATTAAATCTATCATTCCTACGAATGTACTTTCAGCACCTATTGGAATTTGTATTGCAATTGCGTTTGATTTCAATCTATCTCTAACTGAATTTATACAGTTATAGAAGTCTGCTCCAGTAGCATCCATTTTATTTACATATATTGCTCTTGGAACTCCATAGTTGTCTGCCTGTCTCCAAACTGTTTCAGTTTGAGGCTCAACTCCACTTTTAGCATCTAATACAGTTATAGCTGAGTCAAGACATCTTAATGATCTTTCAACCTCAACTGTAAAATCTACGTGACCTGGAGTATCAATTATGTTGATAGCGTGACCTTTCCATTGGCAGAAAGTTGCAGCTGAAGTAATTGTTATACCTCTTTCTTGCTCTTGTGCCATCCAGTCCATTTGTGAAGCACCATCGTGTGTTTCACCAATTTTGTGTGTTCTACCAGTGTAGAATAATATACGCTCTGTAGTTGTTGTTTTACCAGCATCTATGTGAGCCATAATCCCTATATTACGAAACTTCTCTAAAGGAAATTCTCTTCCCACAATAATTCCTCCTCTCAATGAGTAATTTTATATTCGACAAAACTGTCCTGGCCAAAGCCAAAACAGTTTTGAAATTAGTATCTGTAGTGAGCGAATGCTTTGTTAGCTTCAGCCATTTTATGAGTGTCTTCTCTTTTCTTAACTGCAGCTCCTGTGTTATTAGCAGCATCTATTAATTCTCCTGCTAATCTTTCACACATTAACTTTTCGCCTCTTTTTCTAGCAGCTAATAATAGCCATCTGATACCTAAAGTCTGTCTTCTTTCAGCTCTAACTTCGATTGGAACTTGGTAAGTAGCTCCACCTATTCTTCTTGCCTTTACTTCTAATAATGGCATGATATTATTCATAGCTTCTTCAAACACCTCTAAGGCATCCTTACCAGTTTTTTCTGCTATAGCTTCAAAAGCTTGATAACAAATCTTTTGAGCTACTCCTCTTTTACCGTCTAACATGATTCCATTTATTAATTTAGTAACAACTTTTGAATTGTACACTGGATCAGGTAAAACGTCTCTTTTTGCGATATGTCCTTTTCTTGGCACTTTTCTTCCCTCCTTAACAATTTAAATTTAAGTTCATTGGTACTCGGTAATAAATTACCGTAAAGTGCTTCTCTCTACATCTATATAAACTAAATAATATACTATTTATAAAATCTATGTAAATGCCGAAGATAAGCACTACATTAGTTTAAGAATCCTATTTCTTAGGTCTCTTAGCACCGTACTTTGATCTTCCTTGCATTCTGTTAGCTACACCAGCACAGTCAAGTGCTCCTCTTACGATGTGGTATCTAACCCCAGGAAGGTCTTTTACTCTTCCACCTCTTATAAGAACAACACTATGTTCTTGTAAGTTGTGACCTACACCACCAATGTATGCAGTAACCTCATATCCGTTTGTTAATCTTACTCTGGCAACCTTTCTTAGGGCTGAGTTAGGTTTCTTTGGAGTTGAAGTTTTAACTACTGTACATACTCCTCTTCTTTGTGGACAGTTTTTAAGTGCTGGTGAGTTTGATTTGCTTACAGCAACTTTTCTTCCTTTTCTTACTAATTGGCTTATAGTTGGCATTTTTTCACCTCCTGAATTTTATTTATCTATATATAAATATTAGATAAATCAAAGTTAATAGTCCTTATATTTGACTACCAATCCAACTTTCAAATACTATAAAAGTATTTTAGCGAACTAATGTAAATTATACAATAAATTTTCAGTAAAATCTACAATTTTTTATAATTTTTACTTGTTATTTCTTGCTTAATTTATAATTAATATATATATGAGTTGTGTGCCTAAAACACACAACTCGTATTGTATCATTTTAGAAATAAGATGTCAATAAAATAAATTACTCAGTCATTCCGACAATTTCTTCCTCAACTGTCTCTTCTTCGATATCTAATCTTACGCCTCTATATTTCATTAAACCAGTTCCAGCAGGGATTAGTTTACCGATAATAACATTTTCTTTTAATCCAACTAATGGATCAATCTTACCTTTAATTGCTGCTTCTGTAAGAACTCTTGTAGTTTCTTGGAATGAAGCTGCTGATAAGAAACTATCAGTTGCCAGAGCAGCTTTAGTGATTCCAAGTAATACTTGCTCACCCTTAGCTTCTTCTCCACCAAACTCTCTAACTCTATCATTTTCTTCATCAAAATCATATATATCTATAGTTGTTCCTGGTAATAAGTTAGTATCTCCAGATTCTGTTACTTTTATTTTTCTAGTCATTTGTTTAACAACTACTTCTAAGTGTTTATCATTGATATCAACCCCTTGAAGTCTATAAACTTTCTGAACTTCTGATAAAAGATATCTTCTAGCTCCATCAACACCTTTTATTGCCATTATATCATGTGGATTAACTGAACCTTCAGTTATTTCGTCTCCAGCTTCTATAACATCATCATTTGAAACTTTTATTCTTGAACCAAATGGAATATCATAACTTACTTCTTCTCCATCTGCGCCAATTACATGAACAGTTCTCTTTTTCTTAGTTTCTTCTATTTTGATTGTTCCATCTATTTCACTTACTATTGCAAGTCCTTTAGGTTTTCTAGCTTCAAATAACTCTTCAACCCTTGGAAGACCTTGTGTAATATCTCCAGCAGAAGCAACTCCTCCTGTATGGAATGTTCTCATTGTAAGTTGTGTTCCTGGCTCTCCGATTGATTGAGCAGCTATTATACCAACAGCTTCACCAATATTAATTTTTTGAGCAGTTGCCATATTCATACCATAACATTTTGAACAAACTCCAATTTTACATTTACAAGTAAATGGTGATTTAATTTTAACTTTTTTAATACCAGCTCTAGTGATTTTTTCAGCTAATGGTTGATCCATATAAGTATCAAATGGAGCTAAAACTTCACCAGTAGTAGGATCTACTACATCTTCAGCTGTGTATCTTCCTGTTAATCTCTCTTCTAATCCTTCTATAACTTCGTTTCCTTCTTTAATTTCAGAAACTACTATACCATTTGTACTTCCACAATCTTCTGATCTTACAATTACATCCTGTGAAACATCAACTAGTCTTCTTGTTAGATATCCTGAGTCAGCAGTCTTAAGTGCTGTATCAGCGTTACCTTTTCTAGCTCCGTGAGTAGACATGAAGTATTCAAGTACATCAAGACCTTCTCTGAATGATGCTCTAATTGGTAACTCAAGAATTTTACCTGATGGACTCGCCATAAGTCCTCTCATACCAGCTAATTGCTTAATCTGAGATTTAGATCCTCTGGCTCCTGAATCTGCCATCATGAATATTGGGTTAAATTTATCCAAACTATCCATAAGTACATTGGCAACATCTTCAGTTGTTTTAGTCCATTTTTCTATAACTCTTTCATATCTTTCATCTTCTGATATAAATCCTCTTTTATACATTTTTTCTATTTTTTCTACTGTTTCATCAGCATCTTTTAATAAATCGTATTTTTCATGAGGTACTATCATATCTGAAGCAGCAACTGTTATTGCTCCTATTGATGAATAGTGATATCCTAATGCTTTTATTTTATCTAGCATTATTGAAGTTTTAGTTGCTCCATGTTTCATGTAGCATTTATTTATTAAAGTTCCTAAAGATTTTTTAGTTATTAAGAAATCTACTTCTAAGTTAAACATTTCTTCTGGATTTTCTCTATCAACAAATCCTAAATCTTGAGGAATTGATTCATTGAATATTAATTTACCTACAGTAGTTTTAATTATTCCTGATTTCATTTCCCCATTTACTTCTCTATACATTCTTACGAATATGTCAGCATGAATTTCAATTGCTTTTACTTGATAAGCCATTATAGCTTCATCTTTAGAAGTAAAGTATTTTCCGCTACCTTTAGCGCCTTCTTTATCCATAGTAATGTAATATGATCCAAGTACCATATCCTGTGTTGGTACTGATACCGGCTTACCATCAGATGGTTTCATAATGTTTCCCGCTGCAAGCATTAAAAATCTTGCTTCTGCTTGAGCTTCAACTGATAAAGGTACGTGAACAGCCATTTGGTCTCCATCAAAATCCGCATTATATGCTGTACATACTAGTGGATGTAACTTTATTGCTCTTCCTTCTACTAAAACAGGTTGGAATGCTTGAATTCCTAATCTGTGTAGAGTAGGGGCACGGTTAAGTAAAACTGGATGATCAGTAATTACTTCTTCTAGAATATCCCAAACTTGTGGACTTACTCTTTCAACCATTCTTTTAGCACTTTTAATATTGTGCGCAACACCATCAGCAACTAATTTTTTCATTACAAATGGCTTAAATAGTTCTAATGCCATTTCTTTTGGTAATCCACATTGATACATTTGTAATTCAGGTCCAACAACAATAACAGATCTTCCTGAATAGTCAACCCTCTTACCAAGCAAGTTTTGTCTAAATCTTCCTTGTTTACCTTTAAGCATATCTGAAAGAGATTTTAATGGTCTATTACCTGGTCCTGTTACTGGTCTTCCCCTTCTACCATTATCAATAAGAGCATCCACTGCTTCTTGAAGCATTCTTTTTTCGTTTCTAACAATTATATCTGGAGCTCCTAAATCTAATAGCTTTTTAAGTCTGTTATTTCTGTTAATAACTCTTCTATATAAATCATTTAAATCAGAAGTCGCAAATCTTCCCCCATCTAATTGAACCATTGGTCTTAAATCTGGTGGAATTACTGGTATAACATTTATAATCATCCATCTTGGATCATTACCTGAAGCTTTGAATGATTCGATTACTTCTAATCTTCTAATTATTCTTACTTTTTTCTGACCAGTACTTTGCTTTAATTCTTCTTTTAATTCTTTAGCTTGAGTTTCTAAGTCTATTTCACCTAGTAACTCTTGAATTGCTTCAGCTCCCATTCCCGCAATGAAGCTTTCTTCTCCATATTTATCTACAGCTTCTCTATATTCTTTTTCATTAAGAAGTTGTTTCTTTAATAATGGAGTTTCTTTTGGATCAATAACAACATATGAAGCAAAATAAAGTATCTTTTCTAAAGATCTTGGTGACATATCTAAAATTAATCCCATTCTTGATGGAATTCCTTTAAAATACCAGATGTGAGAAACTGGAGCAGCAAGCTCAATGTGCCCCATTCTTTCTCTTCTCACTTTAGCTTTTGTAACTTCAACACCACATCTGTCACAAACTATACCTTTATATCTTACTCTCTTGTATTTTCCACAATGACATTCCCAGTCTTTTATTGGTCCGAAAATTCTTTCACAGAATAAACCATCTCTTTCTGGTTTTAAAGTTCTGTAGTTAATTGTTTCTGGTTTCTTTACTTCTCCCCTTGACCATGCTCTTATTTGCTCAGGAGATGCTAAACCTATTTGTATTGCATCAAAATTATTTAATTCAAACAAGGGTAATCCTCCCTTCAAAATTAGTGTTCATCGTTAAAATCATCAAGCTCTAAATTATCTTCTAAATCTTCAAGTTGGAATCCGTCAAACTCTTCTTCCTCAACTTCATCTTCAGAAGTATAACTATCTTCTGTATCAATAACAGTTTCTCCAGGAACAAATTCTTCTGTTCCTTCAATATTAACTTCTAAATCAGCTGAATCCTCTTCACTTGATTCTTTTAGTCTAACTTCCTCATTTTCATCATTTAAAACTTTAACATCTAAGCAAAGTGCTTGTAATTCTTTAATAAGAACTTTGAATGATTCTGGAACTCCTGGTTCTGGAATATTCTCACCTTTAACAATTGCTTCATAAGTTTTAACTCTTCCTACAACGTCATCAGACTTAACAGTTAATATTTCTTGTAATGTATGAGCAGCACCGTATGCTTCTAGTGCCCAAACTTCCATTTCCCCAAATCTTTGACCACCAAATTGAGCCTTACCTCCAAGTGGTTGTTGAGTTACTAGTGAGTATGGACCAGTTGATCTTGCATGTATCTTATCATCTACTAAGTGAGCAAGTTTTAAGATATACATTATACCAACTGTTACTTCGTTATCAAATGCTTCTCCAGTTCTTCCATCATAAAGAACTGTTTTACCATGTGCATTGTATCCCGCTTTAACTAAGCATTCTTCTATATCACTTTCAGTTGCTCCATCAAATACAGGAGTAGCTATATGCCATCCTAATTGACTTGCAGCCCAACCTAAGTGAACTTCTAATACCTGCCCTATATTCATACGTGATGGAACCCCTAATGGGTTTAAGCATATTTGAAGTGGTCTTCCATCTGGTAAGAATGGCATATCTTCTTCTGGAAGGACTCTTGAAATAACCCCTTTGTTACCGTGACGTCCAGCCATTTTATCCCCAACAGAAATTTTTCTCTTTTGAGCAATATAGCATCTAACTAATTCGTTAAC
Organism: Clostridium thermobutyricum; assembly: GCF_000371465.1. NCBI lineage: Bacteria > Bacillati > Bacillota > Clostridia > Eubacteriales > Clostridiaceae > Clostridium > Clostridium thermobutyricum. Next base: position 2,526,050 of record NZ_KB850956.1, read on the forward strand.
TCCTGGATTTAATTCATCTCCATTTTCTCTTGTAAATACTTTAATATCTACAATTATACCAGCTTCTCCATGAGGTACTCTTAATGAAGTATCTCTAACTTCTCTAGCTTTTTCACCGAATATAGCTCTTAATAATCTTTCTTCTGCAGTTAATTCAGTTTCACCTTTTGGTGTTACTTTACCAACAAGTATGTCTCCTGATCTAACCTCAGCACCGATTCTGATTATTCCTCTTTCATCTATATCTTTTAATGTATCTTCACTTACATTAGGTATATCTCTAGTTATTTCTTCTGGTCCTAATTTAGTATCTCTAGCCTCACATTCATATTCTTCTATATGAATAGATGTGAATACATCTTCTCTAACTAATTCTTCAGAAATAAGCATAGCATCTTCATAGTTATAACCTTCCCAAGTTATGAATCCCATTCTGATATTTTTACCTAATGCTATTTCTCCTAAATCTGTTGATGGTCCATCTGCAAGAACTTGATTCTTAAATACCATTTCTCCAAGATTAACTAAAGGTCTTTGATTTATACAAGTTCCTTGGTTACTTCTCTTGAATTTTAATAATTTATAAGTATCTGTTCCACCATCTACATCTCTCTTAACTCTTATCTCGCTAGCACTTACATAAGTTACTATTCCTGCATTTTTAGCTTTTGGTAAAACCCCTGAGTCTGCAGCCGCTCTATATTCTATTCCTGTTCCTACTATAGGTGCTTGTGGCTTTAATAGTGGTACTGCTTGACGTTGCATGTTTGAACCCATAAGTGCTCTTGTAGCATCGTCATTTTCCAGGAATGGAATCATTGCTGTCGCAACTGATACGATTTGTCTAGGTGAAACATCCATTAAATCAACTTCACTTGCAGGAACAACCATTACCTCTTCTAAATATCTAACAGTTACTTTATCATGTGTAAAGTATCCATTTTCATCCATAGGTTCATTTGCTTGTGCTACTAGATATTGATCTTCTTCATCAGCGGTAAAATATCTAATTTCATCTGTAGCTCTCTTATTTGCTTTATCTACAATTCTATATGGAGTTTCTATAAATCCATATTCGTTAACTCTAGCATAAGTAGCTAATGAGTTTATAAGCCCTATATTTGGTCCTTCTGGAGTTTCTATAGGACACATTCTACCATAATGTGAATGGTGAACGTCTCTAACCTCGAAACCAGCTCTTTCTCTTGAAAGTCCTCCTGGTCCTAAAGCTGATAATCTTCTCTTATGAGTTAATTCTGATAAAGGATTTGTTTGATCCATGAATTGTGATAATTGTGAACTACCAAAAAATTCTTTGATAGCTGCAGCAACTGGTCTTATATTTATAAGCATTTGTGGAGTTATTGCTTCTTGATCTTGAATAGTCATTCTTTCTTTAACTACTCTCTCCATTCTTGATAAACCAATTCTAAATTGATTTTGTAATAACTCTCCAACTGATCTAAGTCTTCTGTTACCTAAGTGATCAATATCATCAACATATCCTATTCCATATGCTAATCCTAATTCATAACTAATAGTTGAGAATATATCATCTCTTATTATATGTTTAGGTATTAGCCTATTAATATTTTTCTTTATTTCTTCTTTAATACTTTCTTCATCACTAAAGTTATCAAGAATTTCTTTTAAAGTAGGATAGTGAACTAACTCTTTAATATTTAAATCACTTATATCAAATGAAATATGTTTTGTAATATCTACAAAGTTATTACCAATAACTCTAATAATTTTGTCTTCTACTAAAACATCTACAACATTGATACCAACATTTTGGATATCTTGAGACATTTCTCTAGTTATTTTTTGACCTTGCTCTACCATTATTTCACCAGTTGATGGGTTAACAATATCAGTAGCAGCAACTTGATTTGCTATTCTTAAGTTTATAGCAAGTTTTTTATTAAACTTGTATCTACCAACTCTTGATAGGTCATATCTCTTTGCATCAAAGAATAAAGAATCAATTAAAGAAACAGCACTATCAACTGTTGGTGGTTCACCTGGTCTTAATCTCTTATAGATTTCTAAAAGAGCTTCTTCTTTAGTCTTTGTATTATCTTTTTCTATACTCGCTTGGAATCTTTCTTCCTCACCAAAATATTCTAGAAGTTCCTGATCACTTCCCATGCCCATAGCTCTTGCTAAAATACTTATAGGAAGCTTTCTTGTTTTATCAATTCTAACATATATTATATCATTAGAATCTGTTTCATACTCTAACCAAGCCCCTCTGTTAGGAATAACAGTAGATGAGAATAACTTTTTACCATGCTTATCACGGCTTTGGCTATAGTATACTCCTGGAGATCTAACTAATTGGCTTACTATAACTCTTTCAGCTCCATTAATTATAAAAGTTCCTTGTTCAGTCATTAATGGGAAATCACCCATAAACACTTCTTGCTCTTTTATTTCTCCAGTTTCAGTATTAGTAAGTCTTACTGATACTTTTAGTGGTGCAGCATAAGTAGCATCTCTTTCCTTACACTCTTCCACTGAATATTTGATATTATCCATATCAAGTTTGTAATCTACAAACTCAAGTACTAGATTTCCTGTAAAATTTCCAATAGGATTTATGTCATCAAACACTTCATGAAGACCTTCCTTTAGAAACCATTCATATGAATCTAATTGTACTTCTATAAGATTCGGCATATCCGCAGCGGCTTTAACTTTACCGAAACTCATTCTTGTTCTTTTTCCAGATTGGACAGGATGTACCATGAATTTTCACCCCTTGTATAAACTAAAATAACCAAAAGCGTAATTTCCCTAAGGACTTTCGCTTTCGGACAGCATCTTTTTTAGTATATCTATCTCATATTCTAGACATACTCATTTTCAACTAAATATACTTATCCATTATGAATAGTACATTAAATAATAGTATCATATTATACTTTCATTGTCAATAAAATAAGCTTATTTTTTATTTTATATAGTAATATTTTTAAATAATTATAAATAAAACTATATAAAATTATCCATATTTAGTTAGGGATATTTTATATAGTTTCTTTGTGAATATAAAAAGGTGCTTTAAAAGCACCTTTCCATATATAGTTATCAGTTAAAGTAAATTATTTTACTTCTACTTCAGCTCCAACTTCAGCTAATTTAGCTTTCATATCTTCAGCTTCTTCTTTTGATACTGCTTCTTTAAGAGTCTTAGGAGCTCCATCAACTATTTCTTTAGCTTCTTTTAATCCTAATCCAGTTATTTCTCTAACTGCTTTTATAACTTTGATTTTGTTTGCTCCAGCGTTAGCTAGGATTACATCAAATTCAGTTTTTTCTTCAGCAGCAGCTCCACCTGCAACTGCACCTGCAACTGCAACTGGTGCTGCAGCGCTTACTCCAAATTCCTCTTCACAAGCTGTTACTAATTCGTTTAATTCTAAAACGCTCATTTCTTTTATTGCTTGAATTATATCTTCTCTTGTCATTTTAATTGCACCTCCAAAAATTTTAAAACACTAACTATTCTCTTATAGTTATAAATTATTCAGCTGATTCAGCTTCTTTTTTATCTTTTATTGCACTTAATAAGTATGCAAGGTTTGATAATGGAGCCTTGATACTTCCAAGAAGTTTTGCAATAAGAACTTCTTTTGATGGTATTGTAGCGATTTTTGCGATCATGTCTTTATCGTAAACCACTTTATCAACTATACCAGCTTTTAACTCAAGTTTTTTATGATCTTTAGCAAAATCATTTAATATTCTTGCTGGAGCAGTAGCGTCTTCATATCCGAATGCTATTGATACTGGTCCTTCAAGATATTTAGTAACATCTCCTAAACCTAACTCTTCAGCAGCTCTTGCTACTAATTTGTTTTTGTATACCTTATATTCTACACCAGCTTCTCTTAAGCTCTTTCTTAGTTGAGTATCTTCTTCAACTGTAAGACCTTGGTAATCAGCTAAAACAACTCCTTGAGCTTTTTCTAACTTTTCTTTAATTTCAGCAACTTTTGCTTCTTTTAATTCTCTGTTCTTGTTCACTGTGTGTCCACCTCCTCACAGTATTAACTGCTTTATCGTATTAAAAAAGATCTTCCCGTAGACAGAGGAAGATCTTAAACATTCTAATCACCCTCGGTAGGTTGTATACGTTACGCTTATCAGCACCTACTGTCTACGGAATATTTTTAACTTTTCACAACGTATTAGATTATATCACTTAATTTTATATAAGTCAATAACTAATCAATAACTTTTGCTGGATTTATTTTTGCTCCTGGTCCCATTGTGCTTGATACACTAATTGACTTAATATATTGACCTTTAGCTGCAGCTGGTTTAGCTTTAACTATAGCATCAACTAAAGTATTGTAGTTGTCTTTTAATTTATCAGCACCAAATGACTTTTTACCAATTGGGCAGTGGATTATAGCAGTTTTATCAACTCTATATTCAACTTTACCAGCTTTGATATCAGCAATTGCTTTAGCAACATCAAATGTTACAGTACCTGATTTAGGGTTTGGCATTAAACCTTTTGGTCCTAAAACTCTACCAATTCTACCAACTACACCCATCATATCTGGAGTAGCAACTACTACATCATAATCAAACCAGTTTTCTGATTGGATCTTTTGAACTAATTCTTCAGCTCCAACAAAATCTGCACCCGCTTCTTGAGCTTCTTTAGCTTTATCTCCTTTAGCGAAAACTAAAACTCTAACTTTTTTACCAGTTCCGTGTGGTAAAACTACTGCTCCTCTAACTTGTTGGTCTGCATGTCTTGGATCTACTCCAAGTCTTACATGTAATTCGATTGTTTCATCGAAGTTAGCTTTTGCAGTTTTAACAGCAAGCTCTAACGCTTCTGTTACATTATATAAAGCACTTTTATCTATTAATTTTGCACTTTCAACATATTTCTTTCCCATAATAAGCCTCCTTTGTGGTATTAGCGGTTTTTACCTCCCACTATTTTTGTGAATTACTCTTCAATAGTTACGCCCATGCTTCTAGCTGTTCCAGCGATCATTTTCATAGCGCTTTCAATGTTAGCTGCATTTAAATCTGGCATTTTCATTTCTGCGATCTTTCTTACTTGATCTTTAGTTAATTTACCAACCTTAGTTCTGTTTGGTACTCCTGATCCGCTTTCAAGTCCTAATTCTTTTTTAATTAGTACTGCAGCTGGAGGAGTTTTTAAGATAAAACTAAAAGATCTATCTTGGTATACTGTAATTACTACTGGTATTATTAATCCAGCTTTGTCAGCAGTTTTCGCATTGAACTCCTTACAGAATCCCATAATATTTACACCATGTTGTCCTAGTGCTGGTCCAACTGGTGGTGCTGGAGTTGCCTTTCCTGCAGCAAGTTGAAGTTTGATCATTCCAGTTACTTTCTTAGCCATTTTTTTATTCCTCCTATACTGTGGTAATACGGGCTTCTGCCCTCCCACTTAATTAAAACATTAGCCTTAGTTTAGACTAAAATTAAACTAATTTTTCTACTTGGTTAAAATCTAGTTCAGCAAGAGTCTCTCTGCCAAACATATCAACTGAAGCTTTAATTTTTAGCTTCTCAAGATTGATTTCTTGAATAGTTCCAACGAATTCTCTCAGTGGTCCTGAGGTAACTCTTATGCTTTCACCAACTTCAAGATCTATGTCTTTTGGAAGCTCTATTACTCCCATAGACTCAATCTCCATTTCAGTAAGAGGCACTGGTTTAGAACCAGGTCCTACGAATCCTGTTACACCTCTTGTGTTTCTAACAACATACCATGATTCGTCTGTCATTAGCATTTTTACTATTACGTATCCAGGAAACTTCTTTTTATAAGTAATTTTTGGATTACCATCTTTATCTTTTTTACCTTCTTCAATTACTTCTTCCATAGGTATTTGTATATCTTGAATTAAGTGGTGAAGGTTCCTATTTTCAATAGTTTTTTCGATGTTAACTTTTACCTTATTTTCATATCCAGAATACGTATGTACTACGTACCATCTTGCTATTTCACTCATATTAATCGGCGTTACCACCTAAACCTCCTTTATTTCAGTTTCAAAACTACTTCGAAGAGGTTTTGAAAAATATAATCAAATCCACCAACCATAACTACGTATATTATGGTGAATCCTAGAACAGCAATCAATGCTTTTTTTGTTTCTTCTTTAGATGGCCAAACAATTCTTTTGAATTCATTTTTAACCCCTTTTAAGAAACTTATTAACCCTCCTTTATTAGAAGGAGCATTTTTCACTTTATTACCAGTCATAATTTCACATCCTTAAGCTTATTTAAGTCTGTGTCTGTTTCAAATCGCTAATTACTTAGTTTCTCTATGAAGAGTGTGCTTTTTGCAGAATTTGCAGTATTTTTGCATTTCAATTCTATCTGGGTTGTTTTTCTTATTCTTCATTGAGTTATAGTTTCTTTGTTTACACTCTGTGCATGCTAAAGTTATTTTTACTCTCACGATGTGCACCTCCAGTTTTTGATATATATTCTAAGAGACGTATTGTCCTCTTACTGTCTTATTGTTTGTAATTGATGAATTACCTTCACACATTATCACAAATTTTTAAAACTGTCAATATTCCATTCTTTTTAAAGGACTAGGATTCAATATAAAACCTAGCCCTTTATTTAAATTTAGAAATTATTTACTAATTATCCTAAAACCTTAGTAACAACTCCTGAACCTACTGTTCTTCCACCTTCTCTGATAGCGAATCTTAATCCTTCATCCATAGCGATAGGAGTAATTAATTCAACTTCCATATCAATGTGGTCTCCAGGCATAACCATTTCCATTCCTTCTGGTAATTTGATTGATCCTGTAACGTCAGTTGTTCTGAAGTAGAATTGTGGTCTGTATCCATCGAAGAATGGAGTATGTCTTCCACCTTCTTCTTTTTTAAGTACGTATACTTGACCTACGAATTTTTTGTGTGGGTTAACTGATCCTGGTTTAGCTAAAACTTGCCCTCTTTCGATTTCAGTTCTTTGAACCCCTCTTAATAATGCTCCGATGTTATCTCCAGCTTGCGCTTCGTCTAATAATTTTCTGAACATTTCTATTCCTGTTATTACAGTTTTTCTTCTTTCTTCTTGTAATCCTACGATTTCAACTTCGTCTCCTACATGAAGTATTCCACTTTCAACTCTTCCTGTAGCAACAGTTCCTCTACCAGTTATTGTGAATACATCTTCTACTGGCATTAAGAATGCTTTATCTGTAGCTCTTTCTGGAGTTGGGATGTAGCTGTCTACAGCTGCCATTAATTCATCTATACATTTAGTAGCTTCTGGATCAGTTGGGTTTTCTAATGCTTTTAAAGCTGATCCTGTTATTACTGGAATATCATCTCCTGGGAAGTTGTATTCGCTTAATAACTCTCTGATTTCCATTTCTACTAATTCTAATAATTCTTCGTCATCAACCATATCTGCTTTGTTTAGGAATACTACTATGTGGTCAACTCCAACTCTTGATGCAAGAAGGATGTGCTCTCTTGTTTGTGGCATTGGTCCATCTGCTGCTGAACAAACTAAGATAGCTCCGTCCATTTGTGCTGCTCCTGTAATCATGTTTTTAACGTAGTCAGCGTGTCCTGGACAGTCAACGTGTGCATAGTGTCTGTTTTCTGTTTCATATTCAACGTGTGCAGTGTTGATTGTGATTCCTCTTTCTTTTTCTTCTGGTGCTTTATCGATTTCGTCATATTTGAATGATTCAGCGAATCCTTTGTTAGCTAGTACTGTAGTAATAGCTGCTGTTAATGTAGTTTTACCGTGGTCAACGTGACCGATAGTTCCGATATTTACGTGTGGTTTACTTCTTTCGAATTTTGCTTTTGACATTGTAAATTCCTCCTTTAATTCTAAATAAACCTTGCCTAGCGTTTTGTCTTTTTTGACAGTTGGAGCTCATGATCGGGATTGAACCGACGACCTCCGCCTTACCAAGGCGACGCTCTGCCTACTGAGCTACATGAGCAACTCTCTAGTATACTTATTTTTTCAATATACCAATTATAAAGTTTACTATTATTCTTTTTATTTGTCAATATAAATAGTTACTTTATATCCAAGCATTTTTCAAGCTTTCTTTTTACTCTCTGTAATGCATTATCTATTGATTTAGCTTGCCTATCTAAATCACATGCTATTTCCTGATAAGATTTACCATCTAAATAAGAATTAAGAACTTTAAGTTCTAAACTTGAAAGAGCCGCTTGAATTTTTCCTTCCATTCTTACCAATTCTTCTTGACTAACTACAAGTTCTTCAGGATCTGTAATTTTAAGCCCTGCTAAAACATCTAATAATGTTCTTTCAGATTCCTCTTCATATATAGGTTTATTTAATGATACATAAGTATTAAGTGGTATATGTTTTTGTCTAGTTGCTGTTTTTATTGCAGTTATTATTTGTCTTGTAACGCACAATTCTGCAAAAGCCCTAAAACTAGTAAGTTTTTCTGGATTAAAATCTCTTATAGCTTTATAAAGCCCAATCATTCCTTCTTGATATATATCTTCTTTGTCAGCTCCTATTAGAAAATATGATTTTGATTTTGACTTTACAAAATTCTCATACTTATTTATTAAATATTCTTGAGCATAAAAATTACCATTTTTTGCATATAAGACCACTTCTTCATCTGATTTCTTATCAAATAACATGTCTTTATTCATATATCCCCACCATTTTCTCCACTTTTTCTCCTCCGAACTAGACCTTACATTTAAATTTAATTATACATTAAATTACAATTTTTAGTCAACTTTTGGATTTTAATCTACTCACTTCTTCTAATTGCTTCTAATTTTGCTAGAGTATCATAATCTATGTTATCTGAAAGATTATTTTTATGGCTAATTTTATTTTTTTCAGTTTCTATTTTTATCTTATGTTCAGCCATTAAAACTTCTTTATAGAATTCAGGTGAAGATTTTCTTGAAGCACCTCTTTGGAATATTGTTTGTTGCTCTAGATTATCTGATGTTACTACACACACTTCATATTTTCTACCTATAGCATCAACTTCTCTTTCTATAAATGCATCTGCAGTTTCTCCTGCTTTTGTAAATACAATAGTAAGAAGTTTTGTTATTTTCTCTTGCTTCTCTATGCTACCTGGAACCATATGTGCATCAAAAACAATTATTATTTTATCGTTTTTATATGTTCCATAGTTTTCCATTATTCTTATGAGTTTTTGTCTAGCTCCTTCAAATCCCTCTTCTTTATCTATTTTAAGATTAGGCCAACTATTTATAACATTATATCCATCTACAAAGATTATCTTCACCTTTCATCCCTCTTTTATTTATTATTTAGTCTTCCTTTTAAGACCTCATACATCATTATTCCACCTGCAACAGATGCATTTAATGAATTTATTCTACCTATCATTGGTATTCTAACTAACTTATCACACTTTTTAAGAGTTAATTTTGATATTCCTCTTCCTTCACTTCCAATAACAATTCCGCATGGTCCACTAAAGTTTACTTCATGACTATATTCTTTACCTTCAATATCAGCTCCATAAATCCAAACTCCAGCTTCTTTTAATTCATCAATTGCTTTATTTATATTTGTTACTTTTGCAATTCTAACATGCTCTACAGCTCCAACTGAAGATTTATAAACTGTAGGAGTAACTCCAACATTTCTTCTCTTTGGTATTATTATACCATGAACTCCACAAGTTTCTGCAGTTCTTATTATTGAACCTAAATTATGAGGATCTTCTATTTCATCTAATATAATTATAAATGGATCTTGACCCTTTCTTTCGGCTCTCTTTAATATATCTGAAACCTCACAATAGTTATAAGGAGTTATTTTGGCAACTACTCCTTGATGAACTATTCCATTCACCATAGAATCTAATGCTCTTTTTTCCACTTCTTTTATTACTATTTTTTTATCTTTAGCTAATCCAATTATAGCATTTATAGATCCTTCTCTTGAACCATTAGTTATGTAAAGCGCTTCTATAGTTTTATCACTTTTTAAAGCTTCCATAACTGCATTTCTTCCTATAACTAAATCTTCTCTTACTTCTATAAACTCTTCTCTTTCAATTCTCTCTACTTTAACAGGTTTTTCTTCTGCTCTTGCACTTTTTCTAGCCTTATTTCTTTCTCCTCTTATAAGTCTAGTATTGTTATCGCTTCTAGAATCTCTTTTTTTAATTCTATCTTCTCTTTCTTCTCTCATTTTTTTCAGTTCTCTATAACTTTTTTTAGGTTTTTTCATATTTTAATTCTCCTTAAATAAATAATTACATTTAATATATCATGTATTTTATTTTTTGCACACTTCTATAGATTTATTAAATATATATTCAAGTCTCTCCACATCATTTATTAAATATAAGTATCCTACTAATGCTTCAAATCCTGTTGCCATTCTATAGTCTCTAACATCTGCATTTTTAGGAACTGTAGCTGATTTTGTATTTCTTCCTCTTTTATAAATATGTAGCTCTTCTTCTGTAAGAGTATCTTCTATTTCATACATTATATTTGCTTGACTTTTGGCTTTTACAAACTTTATTGCTTCTCTATGCATTTTATTTGCTAATAAACTTGTATTATTAGATAGTATATAATTTCTAATAAAAATTTCATATGCTCCATCTCCAATTAAAGCCAATTGAAGAGGATTCAACTGTCTAGCTTCATCTTTAGAAAATTCTCTTACTCTTAAATTTTCTATCATTTTTATCTCCTTTAAATAAAGGGGCTACCTCAAAACTTTAATAATCCTATTTTGAAGCATCCCCTAATGTTTTAATTAACTTTTTTCCATCTAACACCTTGTGGTGTATCCTCTAAAATTATTCCTCTAGTTTTTAAATCATCTCTAATTTTATCAGCTAAAGCAAAATCTCTATTTTTTCTAGCTTCTTGTCTTTGTTCTATTAATCCTTCAACTTCTTCTGCAAGTTCTGCATCTTTAGTTGATTTCTGTAATATTCCAAGTGGTGCTCCTAACTCTCTTATTAGAGCCAAAGCATTTTCAGCTAATTCTTTTGATGAATTTATTCCAATGTTTGTATTTGTATCCTTTATTAAATCAAATATAGCAGTTATTGCATCCGCAGTATTAAAATCATCATCCATTTTTTCTATATACTTTTCTCTATATTTGTTTAAACTTTCTAAATATGTTTTTTCCTCATCAGTCATTTTTTCTACTTTGACTTCTTCTATTAAATTTTCTAAATTACCTATCGCATTATATAGTCTTTCAACTGAAGCTTTCGCTGAATCTAGTAAATCTTTAGAATAATTTAATTGTACTCTATAATGACATGATAACATTAAAAATCTTATAACATCTGAATCATAATCTTTTAAAACTTCTCTTGCTGTAAAGAAATTATTTAATGATTTAGACATTTTTTTATTATCTACATTAACATAAGCAGAATGCATCCAATAATTTGCAAATGGTTTTCCTGTTAATGATTCACTTTGAGCTATTTCATTTTCATGATGTGGGAACGATAAATCCATCCCTCCTGCATGTATATCTATTGTATCTCCTAATATATTTTTTGCCATACAAGAACATTCAATATGCCATCCTGGTCTTCCTTCTCCCCATGGACATTTCCAAGCAGGTTCTCCTTCTTTTTTTGCTTTCCAAATTGCGAAATCCATTGGATCTTTTTTTCTTTCATCTACACTTACTCTATTACCTAAATTTAACTCATCAAGGTTTTGTTTTGATAATTTACCATAATCACTAAATTTCTTTGTGCTAAAGTAAACATCTCCATCTACTTCATAAGCATATCCTTTTTCTATCAATTCTTTTACGAATTTTATTATTTGCCCAATATATTCAGTTGCTCTTGGATTCACAGTTGCTCTTTCTATATTTAAAGCATCTGCATCAGTATAATATTCTTTTATATACTTATCTCCTATTTCTTTAACAGTACTGCCTTCTTCATTTGCTCTCTTTATCATTTTGTCATCAATATCTGTGAAGTTTTGTACAAATTTAACATTATACCCTCTATACTCAAAATATCTTCTTATTGTGTCAAAAACAATAAAAGTTCTACCATTACCTATATGGAAAAAGTTATATACTGTAGGACCACAAACATACATTTTAATTTCACCAGGTTTAATTGGTTTAAATTCTTCTTTTTGTCTCGTTAACGTATTATATAGTCTCATAACTAGCCTCCTAAAATATTATCTTAATTTTAGTCCATTCTTTTCGAATTCAGTTCTTATTCTTCCTTCTACTTCATCAATTTTTATTATTTCATTATCTGAGCTAGTTCTTAATCTAAATTCCACTTCTCCATCAGTAATTTTCTTACCAACTACAACTCTCATTGGAATTCCCATTAATTCTGCGTCTTTAAATTTAACACCAGCTCTTTCTTTTCTATCATCAAATAATACATCTAATCCTAAACTTCTTAAATTATTGTATATTTCTTCTGCGATTTTCATTTGTTCTTCATCTTTTGAGTTTACAGCTATAACTGAAACTTTATATGGAGCTACTTCCAATGGCCAAATTATACCATTTTCATCATGATGCTGTTCTATTATTGATGCAACAGTTCTTGTTACACCTATACCATAACACCCCATTATAAATGGTTGCTCTTTTCCGTTTTCATCTATAAATTTAGCATTCATAGATTCTGAATACTTAGTTCCTAATTTAAAAATATGTCCTACTTCTGTTCCTTTTGCAATAGTTATTTTTCCACCACATTTTGGACATTTTTCTCCTTCTTCGACATTTCTAAAGTCTCCTACAACACCTTCGAAATCTCTTCCATAATTAACACCAGTTAAATGATATCCTGTTTCATTAGCACCTACTATAATGTTATGCATATTTTTAACTTCTTCATCTACTAATAATAAGTCTACTTTTATTCCTACTGGTCCTGCAAATCCTGTTTGTGCATTTGTAGCTTCCATAACTTGTTCATGACTAGCTAATTCTATGTCTCCAGTTGCATTTGAAGCATTTGCTACTTTAACTTCATTTACTTCTCTATCTCCTCTAACTAAAACAGCTACTGTTTTTCCATCTACATTATATAATAATGTTTTTACTGTCTTTTTAGTGTCAACATTTAAAAATTCTGAAACTTCTTCTATAGTTCTACTATTTGGAGTTTCTACTTTTTTCATTTCTTGTAATGCTTCTTCTTCGGCTTTTTCAGCTATAGCTTCTGCTTTTTCTATATTTGCAGCATAATCACAAGCTGTACAGAATACTATATCATCTTCTCCAACTTCTGATTTAACCATAAATTCAGCTGAATTTGATCCTCCAATAGCACCTGAATCTGCTTCAACACATTTTGCATCTAATCCACATCTATTAAATATATTAACATATGCATCATGCATTTTATTGAATGCTATATCTAATCCTTCTTGGTCTTTATCAAAACTATAAGCATCTTTCATTATGAATTCTCTTGATCTCATAACTCCAAATCTTGGTCTTCTTTCATCTCTATATTTTGTTTGTATTTGATAAAGGTTTATTGGTAATTGTTTATATGATTTTATTTCATTTTTAACAGTGCTTGTGAACACCTCTTCATGAGTTGGCCCTAAGCAATAGTCTCTATTCCCTCTATCTTTAACTCTGAACATTTCAGCTCCATAAGCATCCCATCTTCCTGATTCTTGCCATAATTCTGCAGGAATAATCGCTGAGCAAAGTAGTTCTTGAGCTCCTTTAGCTTCCATTTCTTCTCTTATTATTTCTTCTACATTTTTAAGTACTTTAACCCCTAATGGTAGATGATTATAAATACCTGAAGACATTTTTCTTATTAATCCTGCTCTAAGCATTAATTGATGACTTGCAATTTCTGCTTCAGCTGGAACTTCTCTTAATGTTGCTATTAACATATTTGACATTCTCATGTTAAAAATTCCTCCTAGAATATATGATTATTTTAATTTTATTATTTACTTGAATAAAAAAAAGCCCCCCTATGTTATATAGGGCGACTTAAATCGCGGTACCACCTAAATTTATTTCTTTAATAATGATAACGGTATTAAACCGATAGTTTTTCTATAAACTCCAAAGCTGGTTCAAAATCTATTTGAAAATCTTACAGCCTATGGATTTTCTCTCTGAAAAGACGATTTCTACTATTCTTCTTCAACGTAATAATATGAAGTTATGATTTTTAATTATATCTTTTTAAAAATTCAATGTCAATAAGTCTACAAATTAGTTTCAGCTAAATATCTAGCAAGAACTAAATCTTCAGGTGTAGTAATTTTTATATTAGTGTATTCACCTTCATATAAAAAGACTTTATTTCCATAAAGTTCTGCTACTGAAGTATCATCAGTAACTATTGCTTTATCTTCTTTCACTTTTTTATGACATTCAAAAATCAAGTTATAATCAAATATTTGTGGTGTTTGAACTGCTACAAGACTTGACCTATTTAAAGTTTCTTTTGAAAATGAATTTTCATCTTTTACTTTTATTGTATCCTTAGGCATAATTCCTGGTGCAACTGATTTATGAATTTTTACAAGTTCTATTCCTTTTTCAATTAGCTCTTTGCTTAAAAAAGGTCTTGCACCATCATGAATTAAAACTATATCAGCATTTTTTATAGCTTTTAATCCGTTAAATACAGAATCTTGCCTTTCTGTACCTCCTGCAACAATTAAATCTACTTTTAAATCATATTTAATTACTATTTCTTTCTCAAAATATTCTATTTCGTCTTTTGGAACAACAACTACGATATTATCTATGCTGTCACAATCCATAAATTTTTTTATAGTGTAATATAAAATTGGTTTACCATTTATATCAATATATTGTTTACTAACTTTAGAGTTCATTCTTTTACCTCTTCCGCCAGCTAATATAATTGCACTATTCATTTTTTATATTCTCCTATTCCTTAGGCTTTGCAAATATCATTCTACCAGCAGCTGTTTGAAGTACTGAAGTAACTATAACACCTATTGTTTTAGTCATATGTTTTCTACCATCTTCAACTACTATCATAGTTCCATCATCTAAATATGCAACTCCTTGAGTTTGCTCTTTACCTTCTTTAACAACTTCAACTACCATTTCTTCACCTGGTATTACAACTGCTTTTATTGCATTAGAAAGCTCATTTATATTTAATACAGGAACACCTTGTACCTCTGCTACTTTATTTAAGTTATAGTCATTTGTTATTACTTTTCCTTCTAAAGTTTGAGCTAATTTTAAAAGTTTAGCATCTACTTCTTGAATTTTAGGAAAATCACCTTCCCAAATTTGAGTTTCTATTTCAACTTCTTTTTGTATTTTATTAAGTATATCTAGTCCTCTTCTTCCTCTAACTCTTTTTAAAGAATCTGATGAATCAGAAATATGTCTTAATTCGTCTAATACAAAGCTTGGTATAACTAAAGGTCCTTCTATAAACCCTGTTTGACAAATATCATATATTCTCCCATCAATAATAACAGATGTATCTAAAACTTTTGGTATTTCTTTATATCCTTTTTGTCCTTTTTGAACTTTTTCTTTCTTTTCCTTTATTGGCTTTTCTCTATTTATTCCAGCTTTTTTTATTGACATAAATAAATTATTTAAGTCATCTTTTTTACTTATCATAATTTTCATACCAAGTACGGCACCAATTATATTTAATAAAACATACAATATGGGTCCTATAAGATAGATATTGCTTAAAGGTTTTCCTAAAAAGTACATTATGATAAGCACCACCAATGCTCCTATAGCTCCATATGTTATTTCTGCTATAGAAACACTTCTCATATTTCCCTCTGCATACTCCATAAGATTAAAAATTAAATTGTATATAATAGGTGAAACTGCAAATAAAATAACACCAAATAATAAAGAAATAAAAATAAGAAATAATACCGAACCTAAAGTTGTTGAAAGATAACTAATCTCTCTAACAGCCTCAATTTTTAGCACAGCTTCTCCAACTATATACCCTAAAAGTACTCCAATTAGAGTAAAGATTCCTCTCATTAATTTTTTTAACATCTTGTCACCTCCTCATTTTAATTATTGCCATAATAAATATATTAATACTTGTAATTTATTTGTTAATAAATTCATTATTAATTCAAGTATAACATATTAAATTATGTTCTTGAATTAAGTTTTTATTAAAAAAATATATAAATCTATTTTAATTTTATTAGACAATACCCCCTATTTTTTTTAATTGTCCTAGTATATTATACAACTAAGAGAAACAAACTTTCTCTTTAGCACTATTGCCTCTACCTTTTATATTAATTATTTATTTTCAATCAAAGGAGTTGATTTTATGAAAGATGTAATATTTGATGAATTTCAGGATATTGTGATGGACTCATTAATTAGACATAAAAGCATATTAGATATAACTAGTAAGTTTTCTGAATCAAGCGCAAGAGTAAATAGAGCTATTGTTAAAGCTGTAACTGATTGTGGATGCATAAAAATAAATGCTCATAAGCAATGTGTTCCAACTGAAGAACAAACTTTAACTGAGTTGGCTAATTGTTTTAAAAGTCACTTAGATGGTAAAATATGCGATAATTGCCGAGAAGTAATTGAACGAGAAATGGGGAATCATATTTTTTATTTGACTTCACTTTGTAATAGTTTAGACATTAACCTTTATGATGTTCTTTTAAAAGAACACCAAAAAGTTAATGCTTTGGGTAAATTTGATTTTAGATAATAAAAGTCGATATCTAGAATGACATCTAGATATCGACTTTATTATTCTCACTTTTTATTTTTATAATTCAGCTTTTAAAGAAATTTGCTCATTTATTCTTCTTAATCCATTTCTTATTGCCCTTGCTCTTGCCTCACCTATTCCTTCGACCTTATCTAAATCTTCAATTTCAGCAGTTATTATTTTATTAAAACTTCCAAAATGTTTTATTAGATTTTCTATTACTGTTGAAGGTATTCTTGGAATTTTACTTAATATTCTATATCCTTTTGGAGATATTAATGTATCTGCAAGAACTGTATATCCATGTCCTAATGTTCTAGCTATTGCCTCTAGATCTATTAACTCTTCTGATGTTAATTTTTGAATTGCATCATAAATATCATTAAACTCATTCTCATAATAACAATAATCTCTTATCAATAAGATACCATCTCTTTCTACATATCTTATAAGCTCATTTAATTGCATTGAAATAAGTCTACCTTCATTTCCTAACTCAAGTATATACACTCTAATTTCTTCAACTATTCTCATAACCATTTCTGTTCTTTGAATAGCTGTAACAACATCAAAAAGTGTTGTTAAATCTTGAAATTCTAATAGATTTAGATTATTTATAACTCTGTCAAGAACTGATACATATTTCTCTAATGTTTGAATAGCCTGATTTGATCTTGCTAAAATTACGCTACTTTCTCTAAGAACATATTTTATATCACCTTTATAAACAGTTATTATATTTCTTCTTTGAGATATTGCTATAACTATTTTGTTAGTTTGTCTAGCCACTCTTTGAGCTGTTCTATGTCTAGTACCTGTTTCTACTGTTGGAATATCAGCACTTGGTACTAATTGTGTATTCGCACATACTATTCTTTTTAAATCTTTACTTAAAACTATTGCTCCATCCATTTTGGCAAGTTCATAAACATATGCTGGTGAATAATCTGCATTTATTTTAAATCCACCATCTACTAGTTCCATAACATCTTCACTATCACCTAGAACTATAAGACCTCCTGTTTTTGCTCTAAGTATATTTTCCAATCCCTCTCTTAAAGCTGTTCCTGGGCACATTATTTTAAGTATTTTTTTTATTTCTACATCTCTTTCTAACCTCATAATGCTTACTCACCTATTTTAAAATATCTTTTTTATTGCTTCTCTAATATTATTTACCCCTATTATATTTGCCTTTTTTCCCATTAGTTTATCTTTATTTCTCCATGGAATTATTATATTTTCAAATCCCATCTTTTCAGCTTCATTAACTAATCTTTCCGCTGATATTATTGGTCTTATTTCTCCTGTAAGGCCTACTTCTCCTACTACCAATACTTTTGGTAAATTTATTCCTTGATTTTTCAAACTTGAAATAAGTGCTATTGATAATCCTAAATCAGCTGTTGTTCCATCTATGTTTAAACCACCAACAACATTAACATAAACATCGCAATTATAAAAAGGTACTTTTAATTTTTTTTCTAAAACAGCTAGTATAAGACTCAATCTTTGATTATCTATTCCTACTGCTGTTCTTCTTGGCATAACTGCCTTAGTTTCTGTAACAAGTGCTTGAATTTCTACAAGTATTGGTCTCGAACCTTCCATTACACCAATAACTACAGAACCTTCTTGATTAAAATTTGTATCTTCTAAAAATATACTCGATGGGTCATAAACTTCAGTTAACCCTTCTTGTCTCATTTCGAAAACTCCAATTTCACTTGTAGTTCCAAACCTATTTTTCATTGTTCTAAGAATTCTAAATTCTTCTGTTCTCTCTCCTGAGAAATGTAAAACCGTATCAACCATATGCTCTAATACTCTTGGCCCAGCAAGTTCTCCTTGCTTAGTTACATGAGCAACTATAAATAATGGAACATTTTTCTTTTTTCCTATTCTCATCAATTGATTTGAACATTCTTTTACTTGAGATACACTTCCTGGAGCTGATGTAACAGTTTCTTTATATATTGTTTGTATAGAGTCAATTATAACAAACTTCGGCTCTATCTCATCTATATAAACTTCAATTTTATCTAAGTTAGTTTCAGATACTATATAAAGCTCATTACATTTAACTCCTAGTCTATCTCCCCTTATTTTTATTTGCTCTTCTGATTCTTCCCCCGAAACATAAAGAACTTTTCCATATTTATTTGAGATATTATGAGCAGTTTGAAGTAAAAGTGTTGACTTACCTATTCCAGGATCTCCTGATATAAGAGTTAAAGAACCTTTTACAAGACCGCCACCTAAAACTCTATTTAAATCATTTAAACCAGTGTCTAATCTTTCTCTTTCTCCAGATTTTATATCTTTTATGCTTTTTGGCATATTATCTATTGTTATAGATTTAGCTATTTGGTTTTTTACTATTGTTTTTTCATCTTTAACTTCTTCTACAAATGTATTCCATTCATTACAGTCTGGACATTTCCCTAACCATTTTGGACTTTCATATCCACATTTTTGACAAGTGAATATAGATTTTATTTTCGCCATAAAAACACCCTTTACTATCTTATTTTTATGTACAAAATATAATTTTTCTTATATTGAATACCATACTTTTAATTATATCTTATTTATAGAATATAATAAATTTAATTTAATAATATCTTTATTATTTTTTTCAGGAAATTTTAAACATCTTATATGTAAAAAAAGATATCCTAGATTTAGCTAGAATATCTTTTTATTATCTTAAGTTAATTATTTTAATAAACTTGCTGCTGCTTCATCTAAAATAACTGTTACATCTTTATGCATTTGAAGCATTGTTACAGGACAGCTTGTTGAAATTTTTCCACTAAATAATTCTTTCATAGCCTCTGCTTTATTTTCTCCACTAGCTATTAAAAGTATTTTCTTTGATTTCATTATTTGTCCAAGTCCCATAGTTACTGCTGTTTTTGGAACATCATCTTCTGAATCAAAATATCTTGAATTTGACTCAATAGTACTTTTAGTTAATCCTGTTAAATGAGTTCCTGCTACTAATTCTCCATCTGGTTCATTAAATGCAATATGTCCATTAGTACCTACACCTAATAATTGCATATCTATTCCACCTAGATCATCAATCATTTGATCATATTTTCTACCTTCTTCATTAACATCTTCTGCTAATCCATTTGGTACGAAAGTTCTAGATTTATCTATGTTTATATGATCTAATAAATGATTATTCATGAAATATCTGTAACTTTGAGGATGATCTCCTCCTAGTCCTACATACTCATCTAAATTTACTGAAGTAACATCTTTAAAATCAATTTCCCCTGCTTTATTCATTCTTATTAATTCTTTGTACATTCCTTCTGGAGTTCCTCCAGTTGCTAACCCTAATATAGCTTTTGGATTTGAATTAACTACTGCCGCCATTTCCTTTGCAGCTGCTTTACTCATTTCATCATAGTCTTTAACAACAATTAATCTCATTTTAAAATCCCCTCTCGTCTTGAAATATTTACTTCTAAAATATATTTATCTGATCTATATATTGACTCTTCAATAAAGAGTATATTTTTTTTGTCATCTAATGTTTTTCCATATGTTCTTATAAGTGGTGCAACTTCTGATAAATTAAATATTTTTTTATAATAATCATCCATAATTAACGCTGTTATTTCTGATTCTGAATGATCTATAACATATCCATTTTCTTCTATTATTTTAAATAAAGATCCTTTTAATTTTTCTTTACTTAAATTTTTACAAGTTTTCTCTGGGATATGTACTATTTCATTTGCAATACATTCGTTATTTACTTTTCTCATACGATTAATTCTATAAACTTTTTTTGACTTTAAAACATCAATAAGTTCTTCTGGTGTATCTATTAGGTCAAACTCTAAAACTTCTGTTTCCAATTCTCCACCAGATTTTTTAATTATATCTGTAAAGCTCATAACATCTTTTTGTTTCACTTTAGGTTCACATACAAAAGTTCCTTTTCCTTTTTCTCTAACAAGAATTCCTTCTTGGACTAATTCTCCTAAAGCTTGTCTCACAGTCATTCTGCTTACTTCATATTGCTCTACAAGCTCTCTTTCACTTGCTATACATTCATTTACCTTCCAGATTCCTTTTGATATTTTTTCTTTTATTTCTTCTTTTACTTGATAATAAACAGGTATTGGACTATTTTTATCTATCATAAGTTTTCCTCCTAATTAAATTATATATAAGATTTATATAGTTGTCTAGACCACTATACAATTTATTTTTATTATTTGAATAAATTATTTTTTTATACAAATAATAATTATACAACTATTTAGGAGGTGCTACTATGTTTAATAAATTAAACTTATTAAATCCCAAAAACTCTATTGTTGAAAATCCACTTAAATCACCAGTTCAAACTATTATCAGTCAAAATTTTGATGTAAATCAAGATAAAGATGAAGCTGAAAATTTAATAATCAATTCTAATTTGAGTAATGATCATAATATTGAATAAACATTTATTTCCTTGAACAAGATTTTGTTTTGGAGTAAAATTTATAATTATAATTAACAATACATAGGAGGTAGACAAATGGTTAAAGTTTATACAACTGAATCTTGTCCTTGGTGTGTTAAAGCCAAAAATTACTTAAAGAGTAAAGGTGTAGAATTCACTGAGTTAAATGTACAAGAAGATATGGAAGCTAGAGAAGAAATGGTTAGAGGAACTAAGCAAATGGGTGTACCTGTTCTTGATATAAACGGTAAATTCATTGTAGGTTTCGATAAACCTAAAATAGATGAAGCTTTATCACAAGCTTAATATAAAAGCACACAAAGATTTCTTTGTGTGCTTTTATTTATAAAAAAACAGACTAAAGTTTTTCTTTAATCTGTAAATACTCTAATTCTAATTATATAACTTTAATAAGTATAATAGATGCAGGTATAAGTACTATTAATATCATTAAACTATAAAATGCAAATGTCTTTATATAATCAAAAGATTTTATTTCACCATTTGCTATAGCAAATTTATAAGATATTATACTTGCCATTGATCCTATTAAAGAGAATAATCCTCCATTATTTACTCCATATATAAGTGCTTTATAATTATGTGTAAATGGTGCTAATAAGAGCGTTGCTGGAACATTACTTATAAATTGACTAATTCCCAGTGCTATAAAATAGGTATGCAAGTCGCTTACTAAAAAACCTGATATTAATCTTTTTACTTCTGGAATTGCTGATATATTTCCTATAAATATAAAGAATGCAGTGAATGTTATTATTAAAGAATAATCTATATGTAGAAATAGTTTTCTATCTATAATTAATGTCACTATTATTACTATTGCAAATGCAATTTTATAGTTTACTAAATGGAAAACTGATCCTAGAACTATTAAGAATAATATTATATAAATCACTATCATACTTTTCTTTTCAACTTTAACCTCATGTATAGTAACACTTAGCTTTCTGTTTTTTTGCGTACATGTTAACATTAATAAAACTATAAATGCGATTATAGTTATTGGTATTGTAACCCCAAAAAACTGCTTATCAGTTAAATTGAAGTGCGTATAAATGTATAAGTTTTGAGAACTACCCATTGGAGTTAATGAACATCCTAATATTGCCGATATAGTTTGTAATACTATAAGCTTCATAGGATTAAAATTTGCTTTTTTAGCTAATATCAAACTAATTGGTACAAATGTTATTAATGCAACATCATCTGTAATTAACATAGAACTAAAGAATGTCAAACATATCATTATAAGATATATACTTCTCAAACTTTTATCCTTATGTAATAAACTTGTCCCAATATAATCTAAAAACTTAAAACTTTTTAATGCTGTAACCACCACCATTAAATTAAATAATAATATTAACACCTTAAAGTTAATGTAGCTTAATTTAGGATGAGATATAAAAGAAGTAATTATTGATAATACAACTGCTATTAGCAATATTATTTCTTTTTTACAAAAATCTTTCACCCTTTGTTTATCTAGCGTGTTTAAATTCATGACGTCTCCTTCTCAATGTAGAATTTAAAATAAGGTTAACAATTTTATTTTAACTTGCATAAAAATATATATCAATAAACAATAAATATATTTATTATTAACATTTTTAACGCAATTCATAGAGTGCCAAAAATTTTAACACTCTATAATTGAAACTATTCGTTTAAATCTACATATTCACCTGTTTTACTAAAAATAATCCATTCACATATATTTGTTATATGATCTCCTATCCGTTCTAAATATTTACTTATAAATAATATTTGAGTACCTAAAGTTATTTTATTTTCATTGTTTTTTACATATTTCAATGTATTTTTAAACACTTCCTTATAGTATAAATCTATGTTATCATCAAGCTTACATATGTCATATGCTGATCTTGTATCTCTCTCTAGATAAGCTTCCATAGATAAGTGTAACATATTTTTTATTTCCTTTTCCATTTCCCATACACTGTTAGCCTCTTCTATAAACTCTTTGAAGTCATTGTTGCTAATTATCTTACATATATCAACTGTAAGGTCTGCCATTCGCTCTAAATCTGTTACTATCTTTGATGCTGTAAATACCCTTCTTAGATCTTTAGCTAAAGGTTGTTCAGTAGCTATAAACTTTATACATTCCTCTTCTATTTCTTTTTGAAGATTATCTATTTCATTATCTTTTTCCATAATTTCTTCTGCAAGATTTTGATTATTTTCACTTAAAGCAATCATAGCTGCTTCTAATTGATTACTTACTAATTCAGACATATACTTTAATTTACTATTTATAGCATTTATCTTTATAGTATGAATCTCTCTTTTCATATTTTCACTCTCCTTTATCCGAATCTTCCTGTTATATAATCTTCAGTTCTTTTATCTCTAGGTTTATAGAAAATATCTTCTGTCTTTCCATATTCAATTACTTCTCCACTTAAAAAGAATGCTGTCTTATCTGCGATTCTTCCAGCTTGTTGCATATTATGTGTAACTATTATTACTGTATAATCTTTCTTTAAATTTTCTATAAGTTCTTCTACTTTGCCTGTAGATATAGGATCCAAAGCTGATGTTGGCTCATCCATAAGAATTATTTCTGGTGAAATAGCAAGAGTTCTTGCTATACAAAGTCTCTGTTGCTGTCCTCCTGAAAGTCCCATTGCACTTTTTTTAAGTCTATCTTTTGTTTCATCCCAAAGTGCTGCTCCTTTTAAACTTTTCTCTACTATTTCATCTAATTTCTTTTTATCTCTTATTCCATGTATCCTAGGCCCATAAGCTACATTATCATATATACTCATAGGAAATGGATTTGGCTTTTGAAATACCATACCAATTCTTTTCCTTAATGTTATTTCATCATAATCTTCAAATATATTTTCACCTTCAAATAAAACTTTACCTTCTATTCTAACTCCATCTATTAAGTCATTCATTCTATTTATAGTTCTTAAAAAAGTTGATTTACCACATCCCGAAGGTCCTATTAATGCAGTTACTTCATTTTTCTCAAAACTTATATTTATATTTTTTAATGCTTTATGTGTTCCATAGTACAAATTTAAATTCTTAGTTTCTATCACTTTCATTAGTATCTCCTCCTATAACCCCGTTGATTTTTCTAATTTTCTACTCACTATCTTAGCTAAAATATTAAATAATAAAACCATTATTACCAGTACTGCTGCTGTCCCATTAGCTATCTGTGTTGCATCAGGAACTATTCCATCTGAGTTTAATTTCCATATATGCACTGCTAAAGTTTCTGCTGGTCTAAAAAGTGAGAAAGCTGATGTTTGCCCTACAAAACTCACATCTTTAAAATTTAATCCACTTGAACTTAATCCTGCTGTATATAAAAGTGCTGCTGCTTCTCCAAATATTCTTCCAGCAGCTAATATTATTCCTGTTAAAATTTCTTTTCCAGCTGTAGGTAAAATTACATTTTCTATTGTTTGCCATTTTGTAGCTCCTAAACCTAAAGAGGCTTCTTTTACTTTTTTAGATGCATTTCTAATTGCTGTTTCTGATATTCTAGTCATTATTGGAATATTTAAAATACTTACTGATAATGCACCAGCTAAAATTGAATATCCAAACCTAGCCATATTAACAAATACTAATAATCCAAACATTCCTATTACTATTGAAGGAAGAGAAGCCATTGCTTCTAAGCAAAGTCTTATTATTCTTATTACTGGTCCCTCTTTTGCATATTCTGCTAAATATATTCCTGCTCCAACTCCAATTGGTACAGTTATTATTAAAGATATAATAAGCATGTAAATTGAATTAAATATTTGAGGACCTATTCCCCCTCCTTCTCCAATAATGCTAGGTTTACTAAATATAAAATGTGGTGTTAGCATTTTTCCACCTTTATAAAATATATAAATTATAAATGAAGCTAATATAAAAACTATAAAAATACTAATTAGATATAAAATACCTGTTGCTATCTTATCTGCTTTTCTAGGATTTATCATTTAAGTGTACCTCTTCTTTCTACTAATCTTACAATTAATATAAATATAAAAGATATTATAAGAAGTATAAAAGCCATACTCCATAAAGCGTTATTCCATGCACTTCCACTTACTGTATTAGTTATATCCATAGTAAGAATACTTGTTAATGTAGAGGTGGAATCTATTATTCCATTTGGAATCTTCACTGTATTTCCTATAACCATTTGAACTGCTAATGCTTCACCAAATGCTCTAGCAAGACCTAAAATTACTCCAGTTAAAATTCCAGTTTTAGCTTCCGGAACTAATACATTCTTTATAGTTTGCCATCTAGTTGCTCCAAGCCCATAAGATGCTTCTATATGCATTTTAGGAACTGCATTTATTGCATCTATAGATAAAGTAGCTATTGTTGGTAATATCATTAATGAAAGTACTAATATACCTGCTAATAATGAAAATCCAACTCCCCCAAAATGATTTTTTATAAATGGTACTAAAACCATTAATCCTACCCATCCATATACTACAGATGGTATTCCCACTAATATCTCTAATGATGGCTTTATTAACTTTTCACCAAACTTAGTAGAAATTATATTTGTAAAAACTGCTAAAGCTACTGCAATAGGTGCGCTAATTATTAATGCTCCTACTGAAACAAAAGTTGAACCTAAAACAAATGCTAATACTCCATATGTAGCTGGTCTTCCAGCTGGATTCCAATTATCACTAAAAACAAATGTAAAAAAATTTAATCCACTTTTAGTAAAAGATTGAATTCCTTTTGAACCAATAAAAAATATTATAGATAAAGTTACAACTATTATTAATAAACCACATAATGTTGAAAATCCTTTCCCAACATATTCAGTAACAAGTTTTTCTTTCAAACTCCTCTTTTTCATATTTCCCTTCCTTTACATCTTTTGTTTTATAAAATTGGCTGTACTTTTATATTATGCACAGGTATAAACCCTAACTTTTCAACTTCTTTAGCATTTTCTTTACTCATTACATAATCAATAAATTCTTTTGCTAATCCTGTTGCTTTTCCTTTTGTGTACATATGCCCCCATGACCAAAATTTATAATTACCATCTTCTATATTTTTTATAGTTGGACTCATTCCATCTATTTTTATTATTTGTAAATTTTCCTTTGCTTCTTTATTATTCATATATGTTAAAGCCATATAACTTATGGCACCTTTACTTCTTTTCATAGCTTGAAGCACTGCTCCATTACTATCTTGAACTGCACCAATCCCATCATTTTCTAAATCTTTGTTTCCACCTAAAATAGTATTAGTAAATGTATCTCTTGTCCCTGATGATGCGGGTCTATGTATTACTAAAATTGGTTCATTATTTCCACCAAGCTCTTTCCAATTTTTTATCTTTCCCGAAAATATTTCTCTTATTTGTTTTGTAGTAAGATTTGTAATTCTGCATCCTTTGCTCGCTACTATACAAAATCCTTCCCCAACTACTTTATGATCTACTAATTCATCTGATTGTTCTTTTGTAAGTTTTTGATTTGCAAACATATCAGAATTTCCTATATTAACTGTCCCATCCAAAACTTGAGTTAATCCTGTTCCTGATCCCCCTGCTTGAACATTTATAATGTCTCCATAATGTGTTTTGTTAAAATTATTAACTGATACCTCCATAAGTGGTAGTAAAGCAGTTGAACCACTAATAGTAATAGATCTAGTATTTCCATCATCTTTAAATTTTTTTGCATTAAAACCAAGATATATGATCCCTATTATAGCTATAAATAAGAATCCAATTAAAAATTTCATTTTTCTATTACCCATATAAAAGCCATTCCTCCTTATAACTCTATATTTATACAATAATCTACTCAAATTAACCGTATATTAGCTTTAAGTTAAATAGTATTATACTTTTATTAAAAATTTTTAACATAACTTTAATTCAGCTAAATTTTCAAAATAAAAAAGTGTATTATGCCAAGATTCAAAACTTATTGTTTCCAATCTAAATGCGTAATACACCTTATAAAATAAAATTTTATTATATATACTTTTATTTAATTATTTTTGGATTAATTCATCAATTCTTTTTTTATCAAAACCAACTACAATTTCTCCATTATAATCTAAAACTGGCACTGTTTTTTGACCTGAAACTTTAATTACTTCTAATCTTTCTTCTTGAGCATCTGCTACATTTACTGTGGCATATTCAATACCTTTCATATCTAAGTATTTTTTTAATTTTATACATCCTGGACACCAAGATGTTGAATAAACTTTTACCATAATTATTCTCCTTTTCTTTTTATTATTTTTCTAAATCTTTTACATATTTTTCTGAACCTAAAGCTGCTATTGTTCCATCTGATACAGCTGTTGTTATTTGTCTAAATTCTTTTACTCTAACATCACCAGCAGCATAGACTCCTTTTACATTAGTTCTCATTTGTTCATCAGTTTTTATATAACCATAACTATCCATTTCTATATAATCTTTAAACAAATCTGTTTTTGGTTCTGTTCCTATATACCCAAATACAGCTTCTAATTCTAATTCTCTTTCAATACCTGTTTTTGTATTTTTAATTATTGCTTTCTCTACAAAATCTGAGCCTTCAACAGCTAAAATATCTTCATTATAAAGAATTTCTATTTTTTCATTGTTTATAGCTTCATCTATTACTGATTGCTCACCTTTAAAGTAATCATGCCTTCTTATTATATATACTTTCTTAGCAAATGTTGTTAGAAAAATTGCTTCTTCTAATGCGGCTTTTCCGCCTCCTACAACTCCTACAATTTTATCTTCATACATTGCACCATCACAAACTGCACAATAATGAACTCCTTTCCCTAAAAACTCTTGTTCTCCTCTTATTGGTAATTTTTTTGGTGATGCTCCAGTTGCTATTATTACAGCTTTTGGCTTATATATATAACTCTCAGTTTCAATTATTTTTTCATTGTCCATAAATTTAACTTTTTCTATTACATCAAATTCATCAATGACAGCTCCACATTCCTCTGCTTGACTTTGTATGGCATCAGAAAGTTCAGCACCTGAAATTTTTTTAAATCCTGGATAATTTTCTACTAAATAGCTGTTTCTTATTTGTCCTCCAACTATTTCATTTTCTAATAATAACATATTCATTTTTGCTCTTGATGCGTATATTCCAGCTGTTAATCCTGCTGGACCCCCACCAATTATTATCAAATTAATATCTTTAATTTCTTTTTCCATATACCCAGCTCCTTTACCCCCTAGGGGTATCTTTTAAAATTATTATAACATTATTTTTTATCTTTTCAATAGTATTTTTATCAAAAAAGCTATCTCTTACCTTTGATTATTCTTTCCAATAATTCAAAAGTTATTTGAGATAGCTTAAAATTTAATTATACAAAAACTAAAGTATCTTCTTTTATTTTAGCTTCATATCCTTCTAACCTTTTTATTTTTCCATTTAAAAGTTCTTCACTTATTTTATCTTCAATTTCTTTTGTTATAACTCTTCTTAAAGGTCTTGCCCCAAATTCTTTAACATCACATTTATTTATTATATAATCTTTACTCTCGTCAGTAAATTCTATATAAATTTCATTTTCATCTAATCTTCTTTTTACTTCTTTAAGCATTATATTAGTTATCTTAAGCATATCCTCTTTTCTAAGCTTATGAAAAACTATGGTATCATCTATTCTATTTAAAAATTCTGGTTTAAAAGTTGCTCTAAGTTCTTCTAAAATAGATTCTTTCATACTATCATATTCTTTATCCCAATTATCATCTGTAAAAAACCCAACATTCTTTTGCTTTTTAATATTATGTGCACCTACATTAGACGTCATTATTATTATTGTATTTTTGAAATTTACAACTTTACCTTTTCCATCAGTAAGTCTTCCATCTTCTAATATTTGAAGTAGTATATTAAATACATCAGGATGTGCTTTTTCAATTTCATCTAATAATACAACACTATATGGTTTTCTTCTAACTGCCTCAGTAAGCTGACCTCCTTCATCATATCCTACATATCCCGGAGGTGCACCTATAAGTTTTGATACTGAATGCTTTTCCATATATTCTGACATATCTATCCTTATCATATTATTTTCATGAGAAAATATAGATTCTGCTAGTGCTTTACTAAGTTCTGTTTTCCCTACTCCAGTAGGTCCTAAGAATATAAAACTTCCTATAGGTCTATTAGGATTTTTAAGTCCAACTCTCGCTCTTCTAACTGCTTTGGCAACAAGTTCTATAGCCTCATTCTGACCAATTACTCTTTTATGAAGATTTTCTTCTAAATTCAAAAGTTTATTACTTTCTTCTTCAGTTAATTTTTCAACAGGAATATTAGTCCAACTTGAAACAACTTTTGCTATATTTTCTTTTTTAACTATAAGAATTTTTTCAGAATTATTTTTTGCCCATTCATTTGAAAATTCTTCTAATTCATTTTTTAATTTTCTTTCCTCATCTCTCAAAGATGCAGCTTTCTCGAATTCTTGAATCTGAATACAATTTTCTTTTTCTCTTTTAATTCTTGATATTTTATCATTTAGTTCTTTTAAATCAGGCGGATCTACAAGTGTTTCAATCCTAATTTTTGAAGATGCTTCATCAATTAAATCTATTGCTTTATCTGGCATAAATCTATCACAAACATATCTGTCAGACATATTCACTGCTGCTTCTAATGCTTCATCAGTTATTTTAACTTTATGATGATCTTCATATTTACCTCTAATTCCCCTTAGAATTTCTAAAGTTTCGTCATTAGTTGGCTCTTCAACTAATACAGGTTGGAATCTTCTTTCTAAAGCTGAATCTTTTTCTATATGTTTTCTATATTCTTCTATAGTTGTGGCTCCAATACATTGTATATCTCCTCTAGCTAGTGATGGTTTTAATATATTTGAGGCATCTATTGCACCCTCTGCCCCACCAGCTCCTATTATAGAATGTATTTCATCTATAAAAATTATTATATTCTTATTATCTTTTATCTCTGCCATAACTTTTTTAAGCCTATCTTCAAATTCACCTCTATATTTAGCTCCAGCTATTAAACTCGTTAAATCCAAAGAATAAATTTGTTTTCCTTTTAATATTTCTGGTATATTACCATCAATTATTCTCTGTGCTAATCCTTCAATTACAGCAGTTTTTCCTACTCCTGGTTCTCCTATTAAGCAAGGATTATTTTTAATCCTTCTACACAAAATTTCTAATACTCTTTGATTTTCTTTACTTCTTCCTATTACAGGATCTAATTTTCCTTGTCTTGCAAGTCTAGTTAAGTTTGAACTATACTTTGTTAACATTGGCATTTTTTCATCTAAATCATCTTCCTCGATCTCTTGAGAATTATCTTTTGCCACATCACTTTCTAAAAAATCTTTTATATCATTTTTTAATTTATCTAAATTAATTTTTGTAAAAGTAAGCATAGTGTATGCTACTCCGTCATTTTCATTTAATATAGATAACAATAAATGCTCTGGATTTATTTTTTTATGAGATAATTTTTTTGCTTCTTTAAAAGCTTCATCAAATAGCACTTTAGTTCTTGGAGTAAATAATAATTCAGATTTTGGAATAACTATTTCCCCTTTACCAAGATATTTGTCTACAGTTTTATTTATTTTTGAATAATCAACACCATTTTTTTCTAATATTCCCTTTGCATAGCCATCTTCTTTAAGTATACCTAGTAATATATGTTCTGTACCTATATACCCATGTCTAAAATTTAAGGATTCTTTTTTTGCTTCTAAAAGAACAGTTTCTGTCCTTTCTGAGAATCTATTTTCGCTCATATATTCTTTTTATCCTCCTATACATAATTTATATGGTTTTATTATTTATGTTCTCTAATAAACCTTTTGTTTCAAAATATCTCTTATAATATCTGCTCTTTTCAAATTTAGTTTTTCTAAATTGTTTTCTCCTTGCAGTGCTTCTTTAACAAATGGATTTCTAGAAAATAAAACAGCCTTCTCTATCTCATCTATAGATATATTCAGTATTCCTTCTTCTGCTCCAAATCTAACATATGATAATAATTCTAAAGTTTCTATTGATTCTAAAATTATGGCTTCTTTAAGTACTCCATATGCCCTATGAATTTTATCTGAAATTTCATTTTTATATTTTTCGAAAGCCTTTTCTCTTTCCTTTTTTTCTTCATTTAAAACATATAATATAAGTTCGTTTAATTCTTCTATTAATTCTTTTTCAGATATTCCAGTAGTTGCTGTATTCCTTATTATATATATACTTCCATATGCCTTACCTTTTTCTCCATATTTTCCTTCTAATTCAAACATAGATTTATCTTTATGAGAAAATAATTTGCTTATCTTATCATTTAGAGTTAACATAGGCAAATGCACCATTACCTCTAATATAAGTCCAGTTCCAATATGATTTGGATTAGAAGTTAAATATCCCATAGTTTCATCAAAGAGATAATCTATTTTTCTTTCCAAATCTATATCGAATTCTTTAACACAATTGTATATTTCTTCTATATTATATCCACTTTGAGTACATTGTAATCTTATATGTTCTTCTTCATTTAAAATAATTTTAAAATTATTTTTTTTACTTTCTAAATAAGCTACCATTTCTTTATTTTTGAGAGTTTTATTTCTTAAAACTCTCGTTTCTTTTAATTTCTCAAATTTTATTTCATCATTCCAAAGTCTGAAAACTTTCATATCATCTTTAATTTCTAATATTTTCTCAATTATTTTTTCTGAAAACAACTTTCCTTCTTCCGCTTTCATAGTTATAGGGAAGTTTATGCCTTTTACATTTCTAAATAAAATCACACTACTACTTATCAAGTTTTTATTATTTAATAAGCTTTCCAATTTATTTCTCCCCCTCAAAATTTCTCATTTCACCTTTTAATCTTTTTATTTCATCTCTAAGTTTAGCTGCTTTTTCATAAGCTTCTATAGCTATAGCTATTTCTAACTCTTTTTCTAGCTCTCTAATTATTCTCTTATTCTTTATTTTTTCACCTAATCTATTAGGTATCTCACCTTTATGCTCATTATAAGTATTATTTTTTTCAACCATTTTTGTTATATCTTTTTCAAAAATTTTATAACATTCCTCGCATCCTATAAGTCTCCTATTTTCAATATCTTTAAGCGTAGTTCCACATTTACTACATTGTATTTTAGCTTTTTCTTTTTTCTTTCCTATATCCTCAAAAATAATACTTAACAAATTATTGAAAGAAGCATAATTCTCTCTATCTCCAGTAATATCGTTAAAAATAGTTCTTCCAAATTTTTTAACACATTTTTCGCACAACCAAATATCAGTAATTTCCCCATCAATCATTTGGCTCAAATTTAATACAGCCTCTCTTTCTTTACACTTCTCACATATCATAAAAGTACCCCCTATTCCATTATTACCATAACCATTCCTTTCAAAATATCTGATCTTAATTTATTTTTATTATCAGAAACAGTAAGAGTATTATCATTTATAGCTATTTTTATGATTTCATATTCTCTTTTATTAATAAGTTCTATTTCTAATAAATTATCTAAAAGTGCTATTGCATTATGATATGTTATACTATTGCCAATTGACTCTTTTATTAATCTTTTTATATCACTAGAACATGAATGAGTTATTCTTTTTATTATTATATATCCCCCTCCACCTCTTCTACTTTCTACTACATATCCTTTTGCATAAGTAAATCTTGTTGTTAAAACATAGTTTATTTGAGATGGTGCACATCTAAATTGATCTGCTAATTCATTTCTTTGTATTAAAGCTTGATGATTATCATCATTAACAATCATATCTTTTATAAATTTTTCTATAACATCTGTTAGTCTTGCCATATATATCTTCTCCTTTGCTTTTGACTTACTTTGACCTTTATCCATATATTAATATTAAATTTAATTCTTATCAAGTTTATTTTTTATTTTTAGAATTATTTTCATTTTTTTGGGAAACATATTAATGTTATCTATTGGAGGTGATTACTATTTTTATATCTTGGCTTGGTAATTCTAGTTTTTTAATTAAAACTTCTATAGGAAAAAGAATTTTAATAGACCCAATAAATAAATTTCACAGTTGTAAAATAGAAGATTTTAATCCAAATATAATTACTTTAAGCTCTAATGATTTTAAATGTGACTGTATTACTAATTTATCTCAAGATATTAAACTAATATCTGAAAAAGGAGAATTTAACACTGATTTAGGAATTATACAAGGAATATCATCATTCAATGATAATTTAAATGGATTGAAAAGAGGTAAAAATACAATATTTATTTATAATATTGATGGTCTTAAAATATGTCATTTAGGATATTTAGGACACACATTAGATTACGATACATTAGAATTATTAAAAAACTGCCATATCTTATTTCTTCCAATAGGAAGTAATATCACTTTAAATGGAAAAACCGCATTTAAATTAGCAAAAAAAATAAATCCTAAAATAATTATACCTATGAATTATAAATATAATTCATATTCTTTTATATTTAAAGGACCAGAAGAATTTTTACTTTTATCTCAAAATATAACTAGAATAGAAAATGATAGCTTTTTTATAAATAAAGACAAATTAGAAAAACATTTCTCTGAAAATATGAATACGGTGCTTATATCTCCAATTAAAGTAAATAATATTATATAAAAAAAAGATCGCAGACACGATCTTTTTTTAGTATACTATTCTTGAACTGGTGCTCCTACTGGACAAACATTAGCACAGTTTCCACAATCAATACAAGTATCAGCATCGATTACGAATATAGTATCTCCTTGGCTTATAGCGTTAACTGGACACTCAGCAGCACATGCTCCACAGCTTACGCATGAATCTTGAATTACAAATGCCATATAAAACACCTCCTAATTTTTATGGTAGTTATACCTTCTTAATTTTAACACGTTTTTTTTTAGTTTTAAAGTTATTTTGATAAATTTATAATTTTCTAATTATATTATGATGTAACCTAATGCTTCAATTGAATCAATAATATCATCTAATTTTACATAGCTTTCATTATAAATTATAGTAACTTCTTTCTTAGAAACACTGATTTCACTTGCAATTACTCCAGTATTACTTGATATAGCTTGTTGAGCTTTTCTCACATCAGTAGAATTATTTATTCCTACTATTTTTAATACCGCCTTCATTACACTTCCTCCTACTTTTCTTTTATAAGCTGTTTTATAAGCTTTTTATCTTCTGGTGAGTCTACTTCTAATCTTATGTCAGATTCATCAATTACATCCTCGTAATCACCTTTTATCATCTTTACATTATTTATATTAAATTGTTCTATAAATTCTTCTTCGCCATTTCTTAACTTAACTTTTACAGATTCTTTTACAATATTATTTTGTACTACTTCTCCAGTTCCAAGTTCAGTTTCAACAATTGATCCAACTCTTGGCAATCTCTTTCTTATATCCTCATAAGTACTTTGCTCATAATTAAGACAACACATAAGTCTTCCGCAAATACCAGAAATTTTAGTTGGGTTAAGAGATAAATTTTGCTCCTTAGCCATTTTTATTGAAACAGAAGTAAAATCACCTAAAAATGAAGAGCAACACATAGTTCTTCCGCAAGGACCAAGTCCACCTATCATTTTAGCTTCATCTCTAACTCCAATTTGTCTAAGTTCTATTCTTGTTTTAAAAATAGTTGCTAAATCTTTTACAAGCTCTCTAAAATCAACTCTTCCATCAGCTGTAAAATAAAAAATTACTTTATTATTGTCAAAAGTATATTCAACATCTATAAGCTTCATATCAAGCTTGTGATCCCATATCTTTTCTGTGCATATTCTTAGTGCTTCTTCTTCTTTTTCTTTATTTTCTTTATGCTTAGATATATCATTTTCATCTGCAACTCTTATAACTGTTTTTAAAGGTGCAATTATCTCGCTTTCATCTATCATTTTTTCTCCAATTACGCATTGTCCAAACTCTATTCCTCTAGCAGTTTCGACTATAACATAACTGTCTTTTTCTACATTTAGGTCTTGAGGATCAAAATAATATATTTTTCCCGCTTTTTTAAACCTAACTCCTATAACTTTTAACATTAATTATCCCTCCAAAAAGCTCATAAGCATAATGTTTATATTAATTGAAAAATTAGAATTTGATTCCAAATTTTTTCTTAATTCCTTAACTGCATCTATCATACTATTAAGTTTTTTATAAGACATTAAATTAACTAATTCCTCTATTTCTTTTCTCTTGTCTGAATTTATTATAAACTTTTTATCACTAACCTCTTTATATACTATTATGTCTCTAATAAATCCTTCAATTATACCTAATAGCTCTTCTTTTTCATCTTTATATTTTAATAACTTCTTTTCATATTTTAAAATGCTCTCAACATTCTTATCATTTATTTCTCTTATAAGTTCTAAAACTACTTTCCTAGCTTCTTGTAACTCTTCATCATCAATAAATTTTTCTAGTCTTCCAGGTATTCCACCTGCATAAGAAAGTGCTGGTGAAAAATCAATAGTTTCTATATTTCCATATTTCTTTAATATGTACGATTGAATCTCTTCATTTGATAACGGCGTTAATTTGTATATTTGGCATCTAGATTTTATTGTTTCTAATATAATTTCTATAGAAGTAGTTAGTATTATTATAAATACTCCTTTTGGTGGTTCCTCTATAGTTTTTAAAAGCGCATTTTGAGCTTGAATAGTTAATTTTTCACCAGAAAATATAGTGATAACTTTTTTATCTCCTTCATAAGGCTTCTTATTAACTTCTTCAATAATTTCTCTTACATCATCTACTCCAATACTTGCTTTTTTAGGTCTATATTCGATAGAATCTACATTAGCCTTAAACAATTCTTTATTTAATATTAATGATGAAAATATATCTGCAACCTTACTTTTTCCTATTCCATTAGCTCCAACTATTAAATGAGCATGTGATAAAGTATTAGATTCAGCTCTCTTTTTAAATCCATCAATTATTTTCTTATGTCCAATGTATTCTTCCAATACGAGTCTCTCCTTATATTTTTATAAATTGCTCTACATCTATTATAAATACAGTAGCCCCTCCAACTTTAACTTCAATAGGATATTGAATATAAATTTCAGGACTTTCAGTAATAGGTATGGGAGATGGAATTATCTCATCTCTTTCCTTACAAATATCTCTTATTATACTTATAACTTCTTCAGTTTTAGTATCCTCTACCCCCATCATCAAAGTTGTATTCCCAGCTTTTAAAAAGCCTCCTGATGTAGCAAGTTTTGTAACTCTAAAGTCCTTTTCTGTTAATGTATCTATTAAATCATCCGAATCATCATCATTTACAATAGCAATTAATAACTTCATATAAATACCTCCATAAATTAACCCCTACCCTATTTTACCATAAACTTCTAAACTTAAATATAATTAATTTTTTTATTAAAGTAAGTCTAAAAATATTCTTTTTACCTCTTCAAAAACTTGGTCAATAGATTGTTCAGCATTAATTTTTATCATTCTATCTTTATTATTTTCATAAATTTTAGTATACCCTTCTCTTACTTTATTATGAAAATCGATTTTTTCTAAATCTAATCTATTAACTTCTCTTGAAGAATTTTTTCTTATTCTTTCAAGTCCAATCTCTGGATCTATATCAAATAATATTGAAACATTTGGCATACAATCATTAATAGCAAATTTATTTATTTCAAAAACCTCATCTATGCCAAGCCCTCTAGCATATCCTTGATAGGCTAAAGATGAATCAACAAATCTATCACATAAAACTATTTTTCCAGAATTTATAGCTGGAATAACTTTTTCTACTAAATGTTGTCTTCTTGCAGCTGCATATAAAAGTGCTTCTGTTCTACCATCCATTTCAGTATTTTCTTTATCTAAAATAACTTCTCTTATTTTTTCAGATATTTTTATTCCACCTGGCTCTCTAGTTAAAACACATTCATGTCCACTTTCTCTAAGCCAAATATATATCTTTTCAATAATTGTTGATTTTCCTGATCCTTCTCCACCTTCAAATACAACAAACAAACCTTTTTTCATGTATATTCCCCTTTATTTATATATGACTACCTTTATTTTATCTACATAATCATCATATTTATTTTCTTCTACGCTGGTTTCTATAATCTCTTTTTCGCAATGTCTACAGATATATTCACCATTTACAATTATACCATCAATGTAGTTATCAGATAAATAACTTTCATTTTCCATATTACAAATTACACAAACTCTTTTTTCTATTTCTTTATTAATCATACTTGTCCACCCTCCAAATCTTTTATTTTAATTGTTGCCATCTATATTTTTCTTAATCTATAAAAAATAAATATTTTTAAGTTTTTAGGTAAAAATATTAATAAATATTTATTTTGGAGGAGAGCTTTATGAAACATGATGTTAAAAAATATCTTAGTGTTTGTGAAAATGATATAGAAAACATTTGTAAATTTCTTTATAGTCACCCTGAAGAAAGCTATAAAGAAGAAAAATCATCAGAGTTTATTTGTGAAGTTTTAAATAAACATGGTTTTAAAGTTGAGAAAAATATTTTAGATATAAAAAATTCTTTTTATGCTTATAAAGGTAACGGTCACCCTAAAATTTGTTTTCTTTGTGAATATGACTCAATTCCAAATGAAGGCCATATAACAGGACATAATATGTTATCTGCAATTTCTACTCTTGCAGGACTGTGTTTAGGTAATGCTGTAGATAATCTAGATTATGGTTCATCTATAATAATAGGATGTCCAGGTGAGTACTTAGGAGGTACAAAAGGAGTAATGGCTAAGCAAGGAGTATTTGATGATATTGACTCTGTCATGGTTATTCATCCTGATGTAGTCACTTGTGAAAGTGGTACTTCATCAGCAGTTATTCCACTTAGCATTAAATTTACAGGAAAAAATGAATTAAGTTTCTTAAGTGAATCAAAATATACAGCATTAGATGCTATATTACTTACATTTAATATTCTAAATACATTATCAAAAGGATTTTGCAATGATTTAGAAATACATTCAATACTATCTGAAGGTGGAAAAACTCCTCTATTAGTACCTGGAACTGTTGAGGGAAAATTCTATATTAGAGCAAAGGATATGTGCCTTGCTTCTAAAGGTGAAGAAAAAATAAAAATAATTGCTAAAACAGTAGGAGATTTAATGAATATGCCTCCTAAATTTTCTTTATACGAACCACCAAATGAAGAGTTATTATCAAATTCTACTTTAAACAGACTTTTAAATAATAATCTAAAAGAATCTGGAATAATAAATATTTGTGAATCTAGAAATATAAATGCCTCTCTTGGTATAGGTTGTATAAGTAAAAAAGTTCCTTGCATACATTCATATATAAAAATAATAGAAGATGATAATATAAAATATGGTACTAAAGAATTTGCAAAAGCAACAGTTGAACCTTTTGCTTTAGAACAATGTAAGAAAGCTGGAATTTCATTAGCTTTAACAGGATTGGATTTAATAACTAACAAAGAACTTTTATCAGAAGCTAAACAAGAATTTTTTAAAAATATTTCTAAATAAAATTAAAGCCTATAGTATTAATTAAATATACCATAGGCTTTAAAATTTAAATTAATTTTTCATTTATTCTACAAATAAATTTACTACTAGGTTCAAATGAAAATCTGTAATATTGATTATCTCTTTTATATATGCAAGTGCAAGTGCTTTTTCCAAATAGATTACAAGCAAAAGAACCTACTGATTTACATCTAATGCCTTTAGGCGCATCCGATTTAGGTCCTATATATTCTATATCTGATATCTTTACACTAGCTAAATTCCTTTCATTAGATCTACATATCTTGTTTACTATAAGCTTGTCTGCTATAACAGCATACTTATAAGAAATGCTACATGAAAGTATTTCTCTTAATAAAATTAAAATAGTAAAAGCTATTATAATAATATTACAAAGCTTTAAAGTATTAATACTTTCAAACTTTATAAATTTTAGTCCTTCATGAATATAAAGCATACAAGTTATAATTACTAAACTAATAGCTATAACAGGTGCCTTTTTTCTGACGACTATCTCCCTATGCATCATAATAAAAAATCCCCCGAAAATTACATGCAAATTTAAATGTCATATTGAGATTATACTAACATTTAAAACATTATTCCATAGTAAATATATTCTATTTTCTATATTTAAAGGCTATATAATAAGAAATTCTCATATTTTCTTATTATATCTTAATTTATTTCTCTTTTTCTTAATAGAACGCTAAGTCATAATCCTAAAATTTAGTATTTTTTTAAAACTGTAATTTTATTAATTTATATTGTAAAATATATAATATAAAGATTTAGGAGGACGGCATGATACAGATATTTAAAACATTTGATGATAAGCCATTAAAATTAGTTCCTTTAGATAATATTGAACCTGGATGTTGGATTAATATAGTTGCCCCATCAGAAGAAGAACTTATTTTAATATCTAAGAAAGCTTCAGTTCCATTAGAGTTATTAAATGCTTCATTAGATGATGAAGAAACATCTCGTATAGATATTGAAGACGATATATTGTCTATAATAGTGGATATACCATTCACAGAAATGGAAGATAATTCTTTAACTTATGATACATATCCTCTATCAATAATTCATTCTGAAAATATACTTATTACAGTTTGTCTTAAAAACAGTAAAATACTAACTGATTTTATAAATGGAAAAGTTAAAACTTTCTTCACTTATAAAAAATCTAGATTTACTCTACAGATATTAAGCAGAGTTTCTACTTATTTTTTATTATATTTAAGACAAATAGATAAGAAGAGTCTTATGATAGAAAAAAGACTTCATAAATCAATGAAAAATAGAGAACTTATACAATTACACTCATTAGAAAAATCTCTTGTTTATTTCTCTACTTCTCTTAAAGCAAATGAAATTACTTTAGAAAAAATGCTTAAACTAGATATAATTCAAAAATATGAAGAAGATAAAGATGTTTTAGAGGATGTTATTATTGAAAATAAACAAGCAATTGAAATGACAGAAATATATAGCAATATACTTGCAAGTACTATGGATTTTTTTGCATCTGTAATTTCAAATAATCTTAATATAGTTATGAAAGTACTTGCTTCTGTTACTATTCTAATGTCAATTCCAACTATGATTAGTGGAATTATGGGTATGAATATAGTATTTCCATTCAATACAGATAGCATTAATACCTTTTATGTAATAACTTTATTAACTCTATTAATTTGTGGAACAGTTGCATGGATTCTTCACAAAAAAGATATGTTCAGATAAAATTTTAATATTTATAAAAAAATTTAACTATTATGAAAAATTAAGCATATTATTATAATAAACAAAAGAGAGCTCATTTATGAAGCTCTTTTTTTAATAATTATAAGGAGATTTTTTATGCGTGGCAAAAGGCTTACTTTAGATTCTACAATTGGTATATTAGCACCTTCTGGATGTAGTGATATTAAAATAATTGATCGATTTATTCAAAATTTTAAAAATATTGGGTTTAAAGTTAAATATACAAACGCTATTTATGATAAGTATGGATATTTAGCAGGAAATGATTATTCAAGAGCTTATGATTTAATGAATATGTTTTTAGATAAAGATGTTGAAGGAATTATTTGCTTTAGAGGAGGATTTGGAGCAATTCGCATGCTTCCTTATCTTGATTTATCTATAATAAAAAAAAATGTAAAGTTTTTTTGTGGTTATAGCGATATAACAGTATTATTAAATTATTTTGCCCAAAACAAAATACCTACTTTTCATGGACCATTAATAAAATCTGATTTTACAAAAGATTCTTTAACATTATCTACTTTAAAGCATTTTATGTTAAATCCTTCTAAAGGCTATATTTATGACTTTAAAAATAATTTAGTTATAAATAATAAAGATATGCAAGGGAATTTAATAGGAGGAAATCTATCTATTATTTGCTCTATGATGGGAACCCCTTATGAGATAAATTTTAAAAATTCTATTTTATTATTAGAAGAAATCAATGAAGAACCTTATGTAATTGATCGCTTATTATCTCAATTATTACTATCGAAAACTATTAATAATTGTAAAGGCATACTATTAGGACATTTTACAAATTGTACTTCTAATTCAGATTTTAGCTTTGCTACTTCTGAATTATTACTGTCAAAATTAAACAAATTAGGAATACCAATAATATTTAATGTTCCTTTTGGTCACGATTATCCTAATTTAACTTTTCCTCTAGGAGTAAGTGCACATTACTCTAGCAAATCTAAAAAACTAATTATAACAGAAAACGCTCTTATTTAATTCATATAAAATATCCACAAATTAATATAATAATATGATTAGTTATTCACAATTTTATATTTTTTGTTGATAACTCTAAATTATATTTTAATTTTTGTGGATTCATTTTTAATTTATTTTCCATATATATTTTTTGAAAATAAAAAACCTGTAAACAGTGTTTACAGGTTTTAATGGAGGCGCCACCCAGATTCGAACTGGGGATCAAGGTTTTGCAGACCACTGCCTTACCACTTGGCTATAGCGCCATAATATGGTGGCTCGAGCTGGAATCGAACCAGCGACACGAGGATTTTCAGTCCTCTGCTCTACCGACTGAGCTATCGAGCCACACTTACCTAGCAACTTCCTACTCTCCCACACAGTCTCCCATGCAGTACCATCGGCGTTATAGAGCTTAACTTTCCTGTTCGGAATGGGAAGGAGTGTTTCCTCT
>NZ_KB850956.1:2568865-2570040 GCF_000371465.1 Clostridium thermobutyricum
GCTTTTCTTGGAAGCATAGAATCAAGCACTTCGGTTCCGTGGAACCTTCCCCATCACGCCTCAGGATATGTTAGAGTGGATTTGCCTCCTCTAACTCCCTAAACGCTTAGACTAG
This sequence comes from Clostridium thermobutyricum, assembly GCF_000371465.1. Lineage (NCBI taxonomy): Bacteria > Bacillati > Bacillota > Clostridia > Eubacteriales > Clostridiaceae > Clostridium > Clostridium thermobutyricum. Next base: position 2,568,981 of record NZ_KB850956.1, read on the forward strand.
CATCCAATAGCTAGCACGCTCTATCTTTCTCCGTCACACCATCGATAATAACGATTGTAGTGGTATCGGAATATCAACCGATTGTCCATCACCTACGCCTTTCGGCCTCGGCTTAGGTCCCGACTAACCCACAGCGGACGAGCCTTCCTGTGGAAACCTTAGGTATTCGGCCTGTAGGATTCTCACCTACATCTCGCTACTAATGCCAACATTCTCACTTGTAATCAGTCCACCGCTCCTTACGGTACGACTTCAGCCCGATTACAACGCTCCTCTACCGCTCACACTAAGTGTGAACCCGTAGCTTCGGTGGTAAGTTTAGCCCCGTTACATTTTCGGCGCAGGATCTCTCGACTAGTGAGCTATTACGCACTCTTTCAATGAATGGCTGCTTCTAAGCCAACATCCTAGTTGTCTTAGAAATCCCACATCCTTTCCCACTTAACTTACACTTTGGGACCTTAGCTGACGATCTGGGCTGTTTCCCTTTTGACTACGGATCTTATCATTCGCAGTCTGACTGCCGCGCTAACACTATCTGGCATTCGGAGTTTGATAAGGTTCGGTAAGCGCTATGCCCCCTAGCCCATTCAGTGCTCTACCTCCAGTAGTTACATTTCGCGACGCTAGCCCTAAAGCTATTTCGAGGAGAACCAGCTATCTCCGAGTTCGATTGGAATTTCTCCGCTATCCACAGCTCATCCCATGCTTTTTCAACAGCAACGTGGTTCGGTCCTCCACGAGGTTTTACCCTCGCTTCAACCTGGCCATGGATAGGTCACCCGGTTTCGGGTCTACAGCATGCAACTAGTCGCCCTATTAAGACTTGGTTTCCCTTCGGCTCCGGACCTTAAGTCCTTAACCTTGCTACATACCGTAACTCGTTGGCTCGTTCTACAAAAAGCACGTCATCACCCTCATAAGGGGCTTTGACCGGTTGTAGGCATACGGTTTCAGGTTCTATTTCACTCCCCTCCCGGGGTTCTTTTCACCTTTCCCTCACGGTACTGCTTCACTATCGGTCATCAGGTAGTATTTAGCCTTGGGAGGTGGTCCTCCC
>NZ_KB850956.1:2572815-2778756 GCF_000371465.1 Clostridium thermobutyricum
CGCCTTGGTGAGCCGTTACCTCACCAACTAGCTAATGCGCCGCGGGTCCATCCTATAGCGGATTGCTCCTTTAATCCATGTATCATGCGATACTAGGATATTATGAGGTATTAATCTCCCTTTCGGAAGGCTATCCCTCTCTATAGGGCAGGTTACCCACGTGTTACTCACCCGTCCGCCGCTAATCCATTTTCCGAAGAAAATTTCATCGCTCGACTTGCATGTGTTAGGCACGCCGCCAGCGTTCGTCCTGAGCCAGGATCAAACTCTCAATAAAAAGTTTAATCTTTTAGCTCTTAAAACTTACTTATAAAAGAATTGTTGGTTTAAGTTTGCTTATATATTATTCTGTTCAATTTTCAAAGATCTTAGCTGTCTTTCGACTGCTTTATTATAATATCACTTGAACTTTTCTTTGTCAACAACTTTTTTAAGTTGTTTTGAAGAATTTCTTCAAGTTGTGTGCCTCATTTCCTGAGGACGTGTATTATAGTAACATGATTATTCTTTTATATATCCCTATTATTTCTATATTAAATAAATTTATTCATATATATCTCTATTTATCTTTTATTTTCTTTTATTTTCTTATAATGATACGCCTGGAAAAGTTATCACTATTTTTTCTTTTTTAAAACTATTTTTGTTAATATAGTTCATTTTTAGTATATAATATATACATATATATTGTAATTTTTAGGAGGGTAAAATGAGAAAATTATTTATATTATCTTTATTTACTTTAATGTCTATTTTTTTATTTGGTTGTAATAAAGATAATTCTGATGAAAAAAATATTTCTTCATCATTAAATTCTATAAATACTATTGATTACTCCAAAGAAAAAAAAGAAGTTTCAAATAAAAAAAACAATAAAAATTTTTTATTAACAGAAACTTCTGTTACTACATCCCCATTTATTTTAAATAATTCTATTTTATATTTTCCAAATTGGGACAACAATAATAAAATTTCACTTATAAATTTTTCAAATAAAAATTTTAAAATTACAAATAAATCTGTTGGTGAATTTTTCGAATACTCTACCAATTCTATGACTTTATTACATAATGAAATTTTTTTTGCTAATGGAAATGATAATTATAATTTTTCTAAAATTAATCTAACAAATAAACAAGTGACTAAAATAAATAATAAATCTGTTAGAGATATTTGCAATGATAATGTAAGAATATATTATGTAGATTATAAAACAAATGAACTATTCACTTATGACCCTATAGATAATATATCTAATAAAATAACCTCTAATAAAGTCGGCAAATTTATAGTTAATGGAAACAACATATTATATCAAAATGCAGATGACAAATATAAACTTTATAGAGTTACTATAGATGGATCATTAAATGAAAAATTACTTGATTATTCTGTTGAGAGTTTTGCTGTTTATAATGATAAATTATATTTTATAAATTCTTCTGATAACAACTATTTATATTATTTAGATCCTGAAACAATGGATACAAGAAGAGTTGCTATTATATCTGCTAGAAATATATCAGTTTATAAAAATAAGCTTCTATTTATTGATATTAATGATTTTAATAAACTTAAAAGTATAAATATTGATTTAAATAAAAACAAATTTAATACAAGCATTATTATTAATGATAGTATAAATGATTTCTATATATCTGAAAAAGGAATATTCTATAGAAAGGGAATTGATGTTAATAGTGCTTGGTATTTAATTACTCCTTAAATATTAAATTTTATTAGTTGATAATATTTTATTGATATAAAACTAAAATTTTAATATTACTTTAAATTAATTTTGCTGTAAAAGTTAAGGAACTGTTATTTCTATAACAGTTCCTTATATATTTTAATCGTTATTTATTTCTATCATTTTTAATATCTACTATAAACTTTGTATTATCTCTTTAAATTTGTTTCCTCTTACTGCGAAATTTGGGAACATGTCAAATGATGCACATGCCGGAGAAAGTGTAACTATATCTCCTTTTACAGCTATTTCTCTTGCTATATTTACTGCATCTTGTAAATCTTTAGCTTCTCTTATAGAAACTTTTATTCCTTTTTCTTTTTCTAACTTGTGGAAAGCATCTTTTATTTTTTCTTTAGTTGCTCCCATTACTATTAATTCTTTTATATATTTATATCCTTCTTCTGCTAATGGTGCAAATGGAATATGCTTGTCATATCCACCAGCTAATAATATAACTTTTGTATCAAATGCATGAAGTCCTGCAAGAGTTCTTGTTGGACTTGAAGCTATTGAATCATTATAATATTTAACTCCATCTATCTCTCTTACTAATTCACATCTATGTTCCACACCTGTAAATGTTTCTGCTACTTTTTTCATAGATTCTATACTTACATCATCTTTAGTAGCTAAGAATGCTGCTAAATAGTTTTCTACATTATGCATTCCTTTAAGAACTATATTATTTTTTTCTACTACCTCTTTTCCTTGTAAGTATAATTTTCCATCTTTATAGTATGCTCCATCTTCAATCACATTTTTTGAACTGAATTCTAGAACTTTCCCTTTTACTTCTGGTATAAATGAATGTGTTATTTCATTCTCTCTATTTAATATAACTATTCCATCTTCTTTTCCATATAAGAATATATTTTTCTTAGCATCTATATATTCTTGCATATCTTTATGCATATCTAAATGATTTGGGGCTAAATTTGTACAAACAGCTACTTCTATTGGTAAATCCATAGTCATTAATTGGAAACTTGAAAGTTCTAATACTACCATATCCTCTTCTTTAACTTCTTCTATCTGAGAAAATAATGGTGTTCCTATGTTTCCTCCAACCCAAGTTTTATATCCTTGTTCTATTAAAAGTTTTGATATCATTGTAGTAGTTGTTGTTTTACCATCACTTCCTGTTACTGCAAATATCTTACCTTTACAATATCTTACGAACTCTTCCATTTCTGATGTTATGTATGCGCCTTCTTTAGCTACTCTAACTAATGCCTCACTATCTATTCTCATTGATGGTGTTTTAAATACAACATCAAATCCTGTTAATGAGTCTAGATAATTATCTCCTAATGATAATTTTACGCCTTTATTTCTAAAATCTTTTGCAACATCTCCTAGTTGTTCTTCATTCTTTATATCAAAAGCAGTAACTTTTGCTTGTAATTCTACTAAAAAATTAATTAGCGGAATATTACTTACTCCAATTCCTACTACTCCTACTTTTTTATTTTTTATAAATTGTTTAAACTCATTAAAATCTTTTTTCATGTTAAATCCTCCACAATTACTACTTTTAACATTAATAATATGAACTATTTTTAATTTTGTCCCATTTATTTCTAATTATAACACTATATTTTTTTATTTTCAGTATTTTAAATTTAGTATATATTTAATTTAAAACTATTTTAAAATTGCCATATTTAAAATATATAAATTTTTCTATATCTTAAATATAGCAGCCTATAATAATAGGCTGCTAGTTAATTAAAACTCTAAGCTTTTTTCTATATAAGCTGATAAGTCTTCTATTTTTATTCTTTCTTGTTTCATTGTATCTCTATCTCTAACTGTAACTGCTCCATCATTTTCAGTATCAAAATCTACAGTTATACAGAATGGAGTACCAATTTCATCTTGTCTTCTATATCTCTTACCTATGCTTCCTGCTTCATCATATTCAATATTGAACTTCTTAGCTAAATCAGCATATACTTCTAATGCTTTTTCTGAAAGCTTTTTAGATAGTGGTAATATAGCTGCTTTATATGGTGCTAAAGCAGGGTGTAAATGCATAACTACTCTTGAATCTTTTTTATCTTCAGTTGATAAATCTTCCTCATCATATGCATCTACTAAGAATGCTAATGCAACTCTGTCTGCTCCTAATGATGGTTCTATACAATATGGTATATATTTTTCATTAGTTGTTGGATCTAAGTAGCTTAAATCTTGCCCTGAATGTTCTGCATGCTTTTTAAGGTCATAATCAGTTCTATCTGCTATTCCCCAAAGTTCTCCCCAACCAAATGGGAATAAATATTCTATATCTGATGTTGCATTTGAATAGAATGATAATTCTTCTTCACCATGATCTCTTAATCTTAAGTTTTCTTCAGTAACACCTAAGTTAAGTAAGAATTTCCAACAATAATTTCTCCAGTAATCAAACCATTCTAAATCTGTTCCTGGTTTACAGAAGAATTCTAATTCCATTTGTTCAAATTCTCTTGTTCTAAACGTGAAGTTTCCTGGTGTTATTTCATTTCTGAATGATTTACCTATTTGAGCTATACCAAATGGAACTTTCTTTCTAGTACTTCTTTGAACTGATTTAAAGTTTACAAATATACCTTGAGCTGTTTCTGGTCTTAAGTATATTTCATTTTTAGCATCTTCAGTTACACCTTGGAATGTTTTAAACATAAGATTGAATTGTCTTATATCTGTATAATTCATTTTTCCACATTTAGGACAAACTATATTGTGCTCTTCAATATATGCTTTTAGTTGTTCATTTGACATTCCATCAGCTGAAGCTACTTCTACTCCACTTTCTGTCATATGATCTTCAACTAATTTATCTGCTCTAAATCTTGATTTACAATCCTTACAGTCCATTAATGGATCTGAGAATCCACCTAAGTGTCCTGATGCAACCCAAACTTCTTTATTCATTAATATTGCACAGTCTACTCCTACATTATATGGACTTTCTTGAACGAATTTTTTCCACCAAGCTTTTTTAACATTATTTTTGAATTCAACTCCTAAAGGACCGTAATCCCATGAGTTTGCAAGTCCACCATATATATCAGAACCTGGGAATATGAATCCTCTGCTCTTACATAGTGCAACTATTTTATCCATAGTCTTTTCTACTGCCATTTTAATTCCTCCATTACTTCTATATATTTAAAATATAATTTTTTACAATAAAAAAAGCCTTAAGCACTTAAAGGGACGAAATTTTCTATTCCGCGGTTCCACCCTTCTTGGCTAAAGCCCAACTTTAATTAAATATACTAAAAAGCTCCCTTCACTTTAATTTATTGATAATTTTCACCAACCACTATCTCTCTAAAAATAATTTTAAAGCTACTCTTCTTTTATCATCGTATATATTGAATTATATATTAATTTTACCAAAAGACTTTTATATGTCAATATGTATTTATCTATTATTGTATAGAGTGTTTGTACTTACTATATAATATTATAATATAACATATCATTACTAAGGAGAAATTATTATGAAATATATATTAGATACAAAAGAAATTAAAGATGGGTTTCTTGTATATGATAATTACAATAATAAATGTTTTTCTATAGAAAAAACTCATCTTCTTTTTTCAGATACTATAAAACTTAAAAATATTAATGGAAGTATCTTATTTAAATTAAAAAAACATAAAGTTAATCACCATGAAATTTTTGAAATTTTTCGTGCAAATGAATCTTATGGTTATATTAGTGAAACTTTAATTTCTTCTACGAAATCACAATTTAATTTAATATATCACTTAGGAAAAATTACAGCTAATGGTGAATTTTCATCTGCTGACTATCTTATTTTAAAAAATAATGATTTTGTAATTGGAAAAGTTTATTCTGAAAATAATTCTATAATTGTTGAAAGTGATAAATTTAAAGAATTATCTTTAATTCTAATATTAATCTTTATTATTTATATTAAATATAGCAATTAAAATATTTTAAATAAAAAAAAGATAGCACTTGCTATCTTTTATTCATATGATATTCTTTTCTAAATCTATAAATTAATCAATTAATTAATTACTATTTATTTTAAATTTACCTCCAGATAAATTTTTAGTTTATTAAAATATTAAATTCATAATATAAATTATAATTACACTTCCCATAGCTACCTGAATTAGACTCTTACCTTTATAAGCTAAACATATCCCCACTATAGTCCCTATAATGGAAAATAAAATATTCTCAGTACTATAAAATACTGTTGGAAATGTCATAGATCCTAAAACACAATATGGCATGTAGTATAGCACAGACTTTATATAATTAGATTCTATTTGCTTATTTATAATAAGTGGAATAACTCTAGGTATATATGTTACTACAGCTAATATTATTAATGAAATTATTAAATACATATTTATTCTTCCATTATAGGTTTTAATTTTGCCATAATCAAAGCCCCAATTAAGGAACATATTATTATTGAAAAACCACTTGATATTTTATTCAAATAAGGAAAATAGAATATTATAAAACTAAATACTATTGATATTACTATTCCTAATGCTATATTTTTATCTTTTTTACCTGCTGGTATTATTATAGCTAAAAACATACCATATAAAGCTATGCCTAAAGCATCTTGTAGATTAGCTGGCATAAATTCTGTACTTATTGCTCCTATAAAAGTTCCTACAGCCCAACCCAAATAAGGTATTAATATAAGTCCAAACATAAATTTATAATTTATTTTACCTTCTTCTACAGAAGCTAAAGTATATGTTTCATCTGTTATTCCAAATGCTATTATCATTCTTTTTATAAGAGATGTTTTTTCTAATTTTTGTGAGATTGCAAATGACATTAGTGCATATCTTATATTTATAATAAATATTGTTAATGCTAACTCCATATATATTGCATTATTTAAAATCAAATCCACTCCTGCAAATTGACCTGCTGATGTCAAATTAGTCATTGATATTAAAACTGCTGTAGAAACATCTAATCCACCTCTTGCAGCTATCATACCAAAAGTTATTGATACAGATAGATATCCAAGTCCAATAGGTATTCCTTTTTTTATTCCCTCTCTAAAATAACTCTCTACTTTTAAATTTTCTACCCCTTCCATTTCTTCTCCCTTTATATTGATTATAATTATATTTTAACATTCATTTTTTATTTTACAAATATTTACTTATTTAATTTACGCATTAAAAAAAGTAGTGATCCCTCACTACTTAAAATTCAAATGGCTCCGCGAAGAGGACTCGAACCTCCAGCCTATCGGTTAACAGCCGAGTGCTCCACCATTGAGCTATCGCGGAATATTATTTATTTAATTTGTAATAATTGAATTAAAGATGGCTCCGCGAAGAGGACTCGAACCTCCAGCCTATCGGTTAACAGCCGAGTGCTCCACCATTGAGCTATCGCGGAATATTATCTTTATTTGATTTGTACTAAATGAATTAAAAATGGCTCCGCGAAGAGGACTCGAACCTCCAGCCTATCGGTTAACAGCCGAGTGCTCCACCATTGAGCTATCGCGGAATATTTAGTACACTAATTATTATATAGAATTATTTATAAATTGCAAGTACTTTTTTAAATTTTTTATATATAATTTTGTAAACATCTATGAAACAAGCTATTTGCTTACCTTTTTTAATAAAATTATGAAAATTAATCCTATTTATTCTTTAATATAAATAAAAAAGAGTATTCTTAAAGAATACTCTTTTTTATTCAAATTATTTGTTTATTGGTTTCATAGTTGGGAATAGGATAACATCTCTAATTGATGATGAACCAGTTAAGAACATTATCATTCTGTCTATACCAATTCCAAGTCCACCTGTTGGAGGCATTCCTGTTTCTAAAGCACTCATGAATTCTTCATCCATCATGTAAGCTTCATCATCTCCATATTCTCTTTCTTTAGCTTGTTGTTCAAATCTTTGTCTTTGAACTATTGGATCATTAAGTTCTGAATATGCATTACAAACTTCTCTACCAAATATAAATCCTTCGAATCTTTCTGTGAAAGCTTCATTCCCTCTCTTCTTCTTAGTTAGAGGTGAAATTTCAACTGGATAATCAATTAAGAAAGTTGGTTGAATTAAGTTTGATTCACCATATTCTTCAAATAACATATTAAGAACTTCCCCTTTAGTTACTTTATCAAGCGCTTTAGGGAATTCTAAATTCTTTTCTTTTGCTATAGCTTGTGCTTCTTCATCACTCGCTATTGTATTAAAGTCAATTCCAGCATATTCTTTAACAGCATCAACCATAGTTAATCTTCTCCATGGAGGTGTTAAATCTATTTCTGTTCCTTCGTACATTATTTTAGTAGTACCATTTACTTTTTCACAAACATATGCAATCATGTTTTCTGTAATTTCCATCATATCATTATAATCTGAATATGCTTCATATAACTCAATTGACGTAAATTCTGGGTTATGTCTTATTGAAACACCTTCATTTCTGAAGTTTTTACCCATTTCATAAACTTTTTCAAATCCTGCAACTATTAATCTTTTTAAGTATAACTCTGGTGCAATTCTTAAATACATATCTATATCAAAAGTATTGTGATGAGTTATAAATGGTCTAGCAGCAGCTCCACCAGCTATTGTTGCTAATATTGGAGTATCTACTTCTAAGAATCCTCTATTATCTAAGTATTCTCTAATTGCTTTTATTATTTTAGTTCTCTTTAAGAATGTATCTTTAACTTCTGGGTTAGTTATTATATCTACTTCTCTTTGTCTATATCTTAAATCTGGATCTTTTAATCCATGGAATTTTTCAGGTAATGGTTTTAATGCTTTACAAGTTAATAAAATACTTGATGCTTTTATTGAAACTTCTCCAGTTTTAGTTTTGAAAACTTCTCCTGTTACAGCTACAAAATCTCCTAAATCATATGTTTTGTATGCCTTTAATGTTTCTTCTCCTACTAAATCAACTTTGATGAATAATTGAATTTTTCCATCTCTATCATGAATATCTGAGAATACAACTTTACCTTGCCCTCTTTTAGACATGATTCTTCCAGCTACTGTTACTGTTTTTCCTTCTAACTCTTCAAAATTATCAATTACTTCTTTTGATGTATGTGTTCTTTCTACTTTATATACATCAAATGGGTCTTTTCCTTGATTTTGAAGTTCTACTAATTTTTCTCTTCTTAAAGCCTCTTGTTCACTATATTGAGCCTCTAATTCTTGTGTATTCATTTCATCCTCTAACATTTACATTACCTCCACACTATGATCTTTTTATTTCTAATATTTCAAACTTACTTACGCCGTCTGGAATAGCGATTTCAACAATCTCCCCAACTTTTTTTCCTAAAAGTCCAGCACCTACTGGTGATTCATTTGATATTTTAAACTCCATTGGATCTGCTTCTGCTGAACCTACTATTGTATATTCAACTTCTTCGTCAAAATCAAAATCTTTAACTCTAACTCTTGATCCCACTGAAACTATATCTGATGGGATTTCTGCCTCATCAACTACTTCAGCGTTTTTAAGCATGTTTTCTAATTGAATTATTCTTCCTTCTGTAAAAGCTTGATCGTTCTTAGCTTCATCATATTCTGAGTTTTCACTTAAATCTCCATATCCTAAAGCAACTTTAATTTTCTCAGTTATCTCTTTTCTTTTTACAGTTTTTAAGTATTCTAACTCAGCCTCTAGCTTTTGAACACCCTCATAAGTCATTATAAATTTTTTTTCACTCATATTTAACTCCCCTTCAATCATCATGGTAATTTATTCAAAATATATTATTAATTTCATTTATAATTTAGTTATTTTTTTAATAATGCGTTTAGGACATTATAAAGCAGCCTTTATAATATGTCAATTAAATGACTATGTTTCACTAATAGTATATTACTTATTATATATCCAGTTTTTATATAATAATACCCTTAAAAACAAAATCCACTATATTTTAAATAGAATTTTTCATTTTATTTTAAATAACAATTATTTTTGATTTATTTTCTATTGATAGTTTTAAGTTCTTCTTTATATTCTCTAAGTCTTTTTATTACTTCTTTACTGTCATCTAATCTATTTATTTCGTTTCTTATATCAGTGCATTTAGCTAATCCTTTTATGTACCAAGAAGCATGTTTTCTCATTTCTCTAACAGCTTTCTTTTCTCCATCATATTTTAAAGCTAGCTCATAATGTCTTATACACATATCTATTTTTTCTTCTGGTGTAACTTCTGGTACTTCTTCACCTTTTAACGCTTTTTCGATTTGCTTAAAAATCCAAGGATTTCCCATACTTCCTCTTGCAATAAGTATTCCATCACAATTAGTTTGTTCTTTCATCTTTATAGCATCCTCAGGTGTAAATACATCACCATTTCCTATTACAGGTATGGAAACACTCTCTTTAACCTGTCTTATTATATCCCAATCTGCTACTCCTTCATACATTTGTTTTTTTGTTCTTCCATGTATTGCTATAGCATCAGCCCCTGCTTCTTCCATAAGCTTGGCAAATTGAACTGCATTTATATGTTCATCATCAAAACCTTTTCTAAATTTAACAGTAACAGGCTTTGTTGAAACAGCTTTAACCTTTCTAACTATTTCCGCAGCTAAAAAAGGTTTAAGCATTAATGCTGAACCATCCCCATTTTTTACTATTTTAGGCGCAGGACATCCCATATTTATATCTATTATACAAATTTCATCAATTTTATTTAAATGTTCCTCAACAACCTTTGCCATTATATCTGGATCACTTCCAAATATTTGTACTGCAACTGGCTTTTCTTCATCTGCAATTCTTAAAAGAGCTTTCGTATTTTCACTTCCGTAATATAACGCCTTTGCACTTACCATTTCAGTACATACTAATCCACAACCTTGCTCTTTGCAAAGACCTCTAAAAGATATGTCTGTAACTCCAGCCATAGGTGCTAAAAATACATTATTTTCAAACTCTATATTTCCTATTTTCATTTTATTTTACTCCTTGTTCTTATTGTATATTATCCTTAAGCCCTCTAGAGTTAAATCGCCATTTACTATATCTATTACATCTGTTTCTTTAGCTATAAGATTTGCTAATCCACCTGTAGCTATAACAATTGGATCTGCTTTACACTTACGCTTCATTTCTTCTTTCATTTTTTTAACTATATATTCAACCTGCCCAATATATCCAAATAAAATACCTGCTTGCATACTTTTGATAGTATTTTTACAAATAACAGTCTCAGGAATTTCAAGCTCTATTCTTGGTAACTTTGCTGCTCTTTCAAAAAGTGCATCTGCTGATATTTTTATTCCTGGAACTATGCACCCTCCTAAGTAATCTCCTTTTTCTGTTATTCCACAGAAAGTAGTTGCTGTACCAAAATCTATTACAATATTTGGTTTTTTATATATTTCAAAAGCTGCTACAGCATTTACTATTCTATCTGCACCAACTTCCTTAGGGTTGTCATATTTAATATTAATTCCTGTCTTTATTCCAGGTCCTACAATAATAGGTTCCTTATTAAAGCACTTTTTTATCATATTTTCTAGAGAATGCATAATATTAGGCACTACAGATGAAACTATAATCCCTTCAACTTTTTTCATATCTAATCCAAATTGATGGAAAAGTTGAGAAACTTGTATTCCATACTCATCTGATGTTTTTTTAGAATCAGTTGAAATTCTCCATCCAGCTATATATTTATCTTTATCATGTATTCCCAAAACAATATTTGTATTCCCTACATCCACAAGCAAAATCATAAAAGCACCACCTTAATATAATTAAAAGCAGCTTTTTTAGCTGCTTTTATTTGGATAAAATCACTTGTTTTTAACAATATTAATTTTAACAATTCCATACCATTTGTCAAGGCTTTAACATCCTAAAATAAGCCTACTATATTCCCATTTTCTAATATATCCATCTTATTTGCAGCTGGTACTTTAGGTAGTCCTGGCATAGTCATAACATTTCCTGTTAAAACCACTATAAATCCCGCTCCATTAGAAACTTTTACCTCTTTTACTTTTATATTGAAATCAGAAGGTTTTCCTAGTAAATTCGGGTTATCTGATAAAGAATACTGTGTTTTTGCCATGCATATTGGAAGTTTATCTAAATTAAATTTTTCAAGTTCATTTATTTGTTTTAATGCAACTTGATCATAATCTACACTATTAGCTCCATATATTTCTTTAGCTATTTTTAATATTTTTTGTTTTATACTATCTTTTTCACTATATAAAACTTTAAAGTTTGATTTTTCATTTTCTAAAATTTCTATAACTTCGTTAGCAAGGTCTATTCCACCTTCTCCACCTTTTGCCCATACATCTGAAAGAGCTACTTTAACATTATTTTTTTCACAGAAATCTTTTATAAATGCTATTTCTTCCTCACTATCAGAAACAAATTTATTAATTGCTACTACAACAGGAACTCCAAATTTCTTTATATTCTCAATTTGTTTTTCTAAATTTGAAATCCCTTTTGATAAAGTTTCAACATTTGGAATATTTAATTCATCTTTTGAAGATCCACCATGATGTTTTAAAGCCCTTATAGTTGCAACTATAACAACACAATCTGGATTTAAATTCCCATATCTACATTTTATATTTAAAAATTTTTCTGCTCCTAAATCTGCTCCAAACCCTGCTTCTGTTACAACAATGTCACTAAGTTTAAGTGCCATTTTAGTTCCTAAAATAGAATTACATCCATGAGCAATATTAGCAAAAGGCCCTCCATGGATAATAGCTGGAGTATTTTCTAAAGTTTGAACTAGATTTGGCATTATAGCATCTTTCATTAACATTGCCATAGCACCAACTACTCCAATTTCTTTAGCATAAGCTGGGTCTCCATTTAACTTATACCCAATAACTATATTTCCTATTCTTTCTTTTAAATCTTCTAAACTATTTGCTAAACAAAGAATAGCCATAATTTCTGATGCAACAGTTATCATAAACCCATCTTCTCTTAAAAATCCATTTATTTTCCCGCCCATTCCAACAACTACTTGTCTAAGAGCTCTATCATTCATATCAATAACTCTTTTAAATGTAATTCGTCTAGAGTCTAATCCAAGTTCGTTTCCTTGATGTATATGATTATCTATAGCCGCACATAAAAGATTATTCGCTGCTGTTATAGCATGCATATCCCCAGTAAAATGTAAATTTATATCCTCCATAGGCACAACTTGTGCATAACCTCCACCTGCTGCTCCTCCTTTTATTCCAAATACCGGTCCTAATGAAGGCTCTCTTAAAGCAATACTTGCTTTTTTTCCTAATTTACATAGAGCTTGCCCTAATCCTACAGTAACTGTTGACTTACCTTCTCCTGCAGGAGTTGGATTAATTGCAGTAACTAATATTAATTTACCATCTTTTTTATCTTTATTTTTTTCTAAAACATCTAAAGATATTTTACATTTATTTTTCCCATACATCTCTATATCATCTTCAGATAATCCTATTTTCTCTGCGATTTTTAATATATGTTCCATTTTAGCTTCTTGAGCTATTTGAATATCACTCTTCATTTCAAACCCCTCTTTTCTTTTTTATTGTTCACCTTTTCATTTAATTTCATCACTTTTAACTTATTATATCATCTAATTTTTTCATTTCAAACCTATTTTTTCGAATATTATTTATAATTTTTACGCAATAATTCGTATTTATGATAAAAAATACCCTTAAGCATAAGCTTAAGGGTTAATATTACATGGCCTCACTATAAATTCTTTCAAATTCTTCACCATCAATTTTCTCTTTTTCTAGTAAAGCCTTTGCAACTGCATGAAGTCTATCTATATTTTCTTTAAGAATTTTTTCAGCTCTCATATAAGCTTCATCAACTAATAGCTTAACTTCTCTATCAATTTCAGCACCTATTTCTTCTGAGAAATTTCTATTCTTTCCTAAATCTCTTCCTAAGAAAACTTCATTTTGATCTGACCCATATGAAATTGCTCCAAGTTTTTCGCTCATTCCATATTCCATAACCATTGCTCTAGCTATAGCACTTGTTCTATCAATATCATTCTTAGCTCCAGTACTTATATCTCCTAAAATTAAAGCTTCTGCAACTCTTCCACCTAAAAGTCCTACCATATCATCTTTAAGCCTTAATTTAGAAGTATATGATCTATCCTCTTCTGGTAAGTGCATTGTATATCCACCAGCCATTCCTCTAGGAATTATACTAATTTCATGTACTGGATCAGAGAATTCTAAAGTTCTCATAACAACTGCATGACCTGCTTCATGATAAGCTGTAAGATTTCTATCTTTTTCACTTATAACTCTGCTTTTCTTTTCTGGCCCTGCCATAACCTTAGTTATTGCTTCTTCTAAGTTATTCATTGTTATTTCTTTTCTACCTTCTCTTACTGCTAAAAGTGCAGCTTCATTAGTTAAATTCTCTAAATCTGCCCCAGCAAATCCAGGTGTTCTTTTTGCAAGAACATCTAATCTTACATCTTCAGCTAAAGGTTTTTTTCTAGTATGAACTTTTAATATTTCTTCTCTACCTTTAACATCTGGAGCACCAACTAATATTTGTCTATCAAATCTTCCAGGTCTTAAAAGTGCTGGATCAAGAATATCTCTTCTATTAGTAGCTGCTATCATGATTATTCCTTCATTTTCTCCAAAACCATCCATTTCAACCAAAAGTTGATTTAAAGTTTGTTCTCTTTCATCATGGCCTCCACCAAGTCCAGCTCCTCTTTGTCTTCCAACTGCATCTATTTCATCAATAAATACTATACAAGGAGCATTTTTCTTAGCCTCAGAAAAAAGATCTCTTACTCTTGAGGCTCCAACCCCAACAAACATTTCTACGAAATCCGAACCAGAAATACTGAAGAAAGGAACACCAGCTTCTCCTGCAATAGCTTTAGCTAAAAGAGTTTTACCTGTTCCAGGAGGTCCTACTAAAAGTACACCTTTTGGTATCCTTGCTCCCATTTGATTATAAACTTCAGGATCCTTTAAGAAATCTACTATTTCTGCAAGCTCTTGCTTTTCTTCATCAGCTCCTGCAACCTCTTTAAATGTTACAGTTTTAGAATCTGGTGAAGCTATTTTAGCTCTACTTTTTCCGAAGTTCATAACACCTCGGCCTCCACCGCCACTATTATTTCCATGAGATTGCTGTGTCAATACAAATAACACTATTAAGAATAAAACAACCATTACTATACTTGGTATTATTGCAAGCCAAGCACTAGTATTTGAAGGTGGTTCAAATTCTACTTTTACATTTGATTTTTGTGATTTAGTCATTAAATTTGAAAGCATTTCTTGTGGAGCATATGTTATAAATTTTTTATCATCTGTTTGAACACCATCTATTGTCATTCCATCATCATGAACATATAAACTCTTTATACCATTATCATTCCACATCTGCTGGAATTGACTGTACGGAACTAACTGCGGTTTATTGCCGGTTTCCCATACTAATACAGCAGCAGCTACTATAACTATTATAAGTACTGCCCAAACTGCTGCACTTGAATATTTTTTCATTCAAGTTCCTCCCTTCTCAGTATTTTTTTATTTTTAAATCTGGTTTTCTATAAAAACAACGATACAAATATATACTCAATTATTACTTTGAATATACTTTCTCATCTAGTATTCCTACAAAAGGTAAATTTCTATATTTTTCTGCATAATCAATTCCATATCCAACTATAAATTCATTTGGAACTTCAAATCCAATATAGTCTACTTCAACTTCAGCAGTTCTTCTTTCAGGCTTATCTAATAATGTTATAATTTTTACACTATTCGCTCCTCTTCCATTTAAATATATTTTTAGATATGAAAGAGTATTACCTGTATCAACTATATCTTCTACTATTAAAACATCTTTTCCTTCTATTCCATTATCTAAATCCTTTAATATTCTAACTACTCCTGATGATTCTGTTGAATTTCCATAACTTGATACTGCCATAAAATCAATTTCACATGGGATTTTTATATTCTTTATTAAATCTGATGTAAAAAGTACTGAACCTTTTAATACTCCAACAACTAATAAGTCTTTACCTTCATAATCTTTAGTAATTTTTTCACCTAGTTCTTTACATTTTAACTGTAAATCTTCCTCTGTAAATAAAACTTTTTTAATTTCATCTCTCATCATAATTAAGATACCTTCCTTTTGTAAATTATTTTTAATATATTCTCAGTTTCATTTGTAACTTTATATATATTAGATAATTTAACATCTAATACCCATGCTATATTATCATCAAAAACTATAAGCGGAATTTCATCTCTAACTTCTTTTGGAATTTTCATATCTATGAAAATATCCTTAAGCTTTTTACTACCTTTCATTCCCAACGGAGTTATTTTATCCCCATTTTTCCTGTTCCTTATGATAACATACTTTTTAATTTTATCATAATCAAAATATTTAATTAAGTCATTATTGGTAATTTTTAATTTTTTTTGTGATTTTACAATTTCAAATTTAATTTCATAATTATTAAAATCAATTGAATTTCCATCTAAATCTTCTTTTAAAATAGTCACTTCTTCTGATTTTTTTATATTTATTTTTTCCCTTTTCTTTTTTATTTCTATTTCACCATAAACATTTTGTGCATATATTCCATTAGGTAAATCTATTTTTTTGTTTGTCCCAATATAAGCTAAGTTTATTACTTCTTCTATATGTTTATGCTCAAAATCATATGTGCTTTTTGAAACTTCTGTTAGAGCCTTTCTAATGACTCTATTTATTATAGCTTTATTTTCCTTAAATAAATTCTTATTTATTTTTATTTCATCATTTTCTTTATGGCAATATTCTTTAAATTTTTCTTTTGAAAAATCATTTATGAATTTGTTATCTTCCCACAATATATTGCTCATTCTATTAATTGCCATAACAACATCTTTATTAAAATTTTCTTTCATATATGGAAGTATATCTAATCTTATTTTATTTCTTGTATATATATTCTCTAAATTTGTTTTATCAATTCTAGGATTAAGATTAAAATCTTCACAATACTTCTCAACTTCCCATCTTTCCATACATAATATAGGTCTTATATATATTTCATCTCTTATTAAAGGAATTCCACATAACCCTTCTAATCCAGTTCCTCTCATCATTCTCATTAAAATAGTTTCTGCTTGATCATTTGCATTGTGTGCAGTGGCTATCTTATTATATCCATATTTTTTACTAACTTCATTAAATAAAGCATATCTTACATCTCTACCACCAGTTTCTGTAGAAACACCTTTTTCCTTTGAATATGCCTCTATATCAACTCTCTTACTATAAAAATCAACACCTAATTTATTACACATTTCTTTAGCAAACTTTTCATCTTCATTAGCAGCTTCTCCTCTTAGCATATGATTAAGATGAGCTGCACCTATTTTTAAGTTATATTCATCTCTTATACTACATAAAAGATTTAACATACAAACAGAATCAGGTCCACCTGACAAAGCTACCAAAATATGATCTCCATTTTTTATCAAAGAATTATCTTCTATGTATTTTATAAATTTTTTTTTCATATTATTCACTTCCTATTAAGCATTTATAATATATATAATACCTTATTACAACTTTATCTGCACAATATTTTTAAATAACTAAATGAATCATAATTTATATTTTTTAAAATAAATAAAGTTATTCCGCTTTCAATAGATACTTTAAAAATAAATACCTTTATTTTATATGCATTCTATTAAAACGAAATAACTTTAAAATTCTATATTATCTAATATAAAGCTTGTACCTTTGATACAATAACCGTCATATCATCTTTTATAGAGCCATTATTAAGTTTTTTAGATTCCTCTATTATATCTATAGCTAAATCTTTAGGATTACTTCCAGCTTTAATTAAATAATTCTCTAACCACTCACTATCTCCTATTTTACTTTTATCAACATCTAATACTCCATCACTTAAAGTAATAATAACATCTCCATTTTTTATTCTCTTATCAATTGAATCTACTTCTATTTTATCTACCAATCCAAAAGGTGGCATATTAGATGAAATTTTTATAATTTCCTTTCCTCTTTTTATGAAACTTGTTGTTGCTCCAACTTTAATAAATGATATTTTTCCACTATATAAATCTATTGTATTCATATCTAATGTAGAGAATTTTTCATCTTCATCAAATTTCATTGTCATTATTGAATTTACAGTATTTAAAGCTGTATCAATACCAAAACCACAATTAATAAATTTCTCTACTAAATCAACAGTCATCTTACTCTCTCTAGATGCTTCTGGTCCTGATCCCATTCCATCACTTAATATAGTTAAATATTTTCCATTTGCTACATTCCCAAAATTATAAGTATCTCCAGTATAATCTTCTCCTTCTTTTACACGCATACCTACATATGAGCTTACAGTATATTTAGGCATTTCTCTAACTGTTACAGTACAATCTTTATTATTCGGATTTATACTACATCCATCTTTTCCTATCATCATAGGTCTCTTAACTAATGAATTTACTACTGGCAATACACTTTTTGAACAATATCTACATCCAGAACAATTTGACATATTAACTTTTACTTTCATTTTTCCATCTTTATCTGTAAAACAAAATACATCTTTGTATTGTACTGAATTTTTATTTAACTCCCTTCTTATTGTTTTTTCTAAATCTGTACACATACTTATATCTTTTTTAAAATCATATAATATTCTTCCCACATTATCAGCCATAGTCTTCATATGTTCTGCAATAATTTTTCTACCTTCCTCTAATTTTTCTCTATTTATAGCTTCTGCATTCATACTTAAAACTAATTTATCTACCTCTCCTAAAAGCTCATATTTTCTCATACATTTCTTTTCAAGTTCCGCTGGGAAAACTGAATAATTCTCCTCCTTACCTCTTATTATTTTTTCAAAACAACTATAAGTTTGATTAAATTGAGTATTCCAACAATTATTACACATTTTACAATCTGAGCATATTCTATCTGCTAAATTATTTACTAAAGCTGTACTTCTATCTTTATATAATAACACCTCATTAGTTGATAGATTTGCAACTGATTCTGATACATTATTTAAAACTTCTCCTAACCCCTCTATTCTCTCTGAAAATTCAGTTTTTATTTGGTTCATGTGTAATTCAATTAAATCTTCATTTTTAGATTCTGTACTCATCTCCGTTTCTATACAATTTAATATTCTATTTGGTATTAATAAAAATCCAGCACCTCCAATTAAAATTTCTACTATTCCATTATCTATACTTCCTTTTGAATATAATGAAAGAATTATATATATTGTAATCGCTGATAATAAAGAAAAAATTTTCCCTGTTTCTTTAAACAAACCTGCTACTAATCCTAAGACCGAATAAAATCCCACACATTCAACTATTGCTCCATTAGATATTCCAAGAATAAGTCCCATTGCAATACCTATAGCACTTCCATTGGCAGCTCCTCCTACATAAGCTATTGATATAATAAATAAAATTGAAAATATCTCTCTTAAATGTATATTGAATATTGATAAATCACCTATTCCTCCTATAATTAAACAAAATACTATTCCTATACTAATCAACTCTTCAATATTAAAATAATAATTAGTATTATAATTTTCAAAACAATCTAACCCATATCTAATTACAAAATATATTGGTATTACTACTCCTGTATATATAAGTGATACAAATAAACTCGCACTTAAATCATATTTATTTATTAAAACTGAATTTATAATTTGAACTAAAAAATATATACTTAAAACGCTCTTTATCCCTATATATTTATTTCTTTTATTTAACACATAGAATGTCATTAAAGTTATCAGAGTAGTTATTATGTAAATAGCTGAGTTTCCTAATTCTTGTCCAATAGTTATATATCCAAGTATTGCTCCAAGAGAGCAAAATAACACTTTACTTTCATTTTTAGTTCTTAACATAGAAATTAAAAAAGCTAGTCCAAATGGTGCCATGCCAACAATATCTTCCTTATTTATATAAATCACTACTCTACTCAAAAGGAAAACAGCTAAAAAAGTTCCAAACAATTTTAATGGTTCTATCTTCTCTACCGCTAATTCTCTACTATTAAATTTTCCTCTTTCTTTTAATAACCCTTTACTAATTTTATATTGCATAAATTATCCCCTTTCCATTTTTTGTAATATAATTATATCAACTATAAAATTAATTTCTTGTCATTATATGCCTTATTTTTATAAAATCGATTGACATTATTCATTACATTTCACTTATTTATACAATATTATTTCATAAATTTCTTTACACATTTATCTATATATATTCAGTAAAATTCATCAAAATAGCACTACTACTTTATTTAACTGCATTTCTCTAAATTTGTAGACCATTGTAAAAATAAAGAGTTTATTAGAAAAAAATTTTTTCATAATAAACTCTACTTTGTGCATATACTATATGTTTATATTTTTTAACATTGATTTTTATAAGAATACTTCTAAATCTTTGAATAATATTTAATATCTAAATTACTTTTTGAATGTTAAATTAAAAATGAATAAAAAAATAGATCTAAGAAATCTTAGATCTATCTTGGTGCCGAAGACCGGAATCGAACCGGTACGGTGTTTAACCACCGCAGGATTTTAAGTCCTGTGCGTCTGCCAGTTCCGCCACTTCGGCTTGACAGTGGTAGCGGAAATAGGACTTGAACCTACGACCCTTCGGGTATGAACCGAATGCTCTAGCCAGCTGAGCTATTCCGCCACATAATGGTTGCGGGGGCAGGACTTGAACCTACGACCTTCGGGTTATGAGCCCGACGAGCTACCAACTGCTCCACCCCGCGATATTAAATTTTCTGTCATTTTAAAAAAACTTGGTGCCGAAGACCGGAATCGAACCGGTACGGTGTTTAACCACCGCAGGATTTTAAGTCCTGTGCGTCTGCCAGTTCCGCCACTTCGGCAAGACAACAAGTTTAAATGGTAGCGGAAATAGGACTTGAACCTACGACCCTTCGGGTATGAACCGAATGCTCTAGCCAGCTGAGCTATTCCGCCATGTAATGGTTGCGGGGGCAGGACTTGAACCTACGACCTTCGGGTTATGAGCCCGACGAGCTACCAACTGCTCCACCCCGCGATATTAAATTATCTATCAAGTAAAAAAAATTTTGGTGCCGAAGACCGGAATCGAACCGGTACGGTGTTTAACCACCGCAGGATTTTAAGTCCTGTGCGTCTGCCAGTTCCGCCACTTCGGCTTAAAATTTGTTTTGTCCCTGACGACAAGGTTTATTATATAGTATGTATATATTTATGTCAACGCTTTTTTTGAAATTTTTTTTATTTAATATATATTTTTTTATTTAATTTAATAAAAAGCCTTTAATCATGCTGATTAAAGACTTTTCTAATTCAATAGATTTATATAAATTCATTTCTTCAAATTAACTAATTAATAGTTCTTTTTACTGTTCTTTCCTCTGAATTCTTGGTGTTTTTTAACATCAATCATTCTTTCTTCGCTATCTTTTAGAAACTTAGAAAGTTTATCTTCGAAGTTTCCTGATACCTTTTTCTTTTCTGATGTCCAATCGAAGTCTGCAGGTTTAGTAGATTTTTTTGGTTTTGGTGTTCCCTGTTTTATAGATAAGCTTATTTTTCCATTATCTTCAATTGAAATAACTTTAACCTTAACCTTATCTCCCTCTTTTAAATGTTCTTTTATATCTTTTACAAAAGAATCTGCTACTTCAGAAATATGGACTAAACCAGTACTTCCACCTTCTACCTCTACAAACGCTCCGAAATTTGTGATGTTTACCACTTTACCTTCTAATATGTTTCCTGCCGCTAAGCTCATCTTTAAAAGATTCCTCCTTAATTTTAAATAAATATATATGCTATTAAATAATAATAACCTAATTTTTTGAATTTGAGTCACCTTTTTTGTCTTTTATTACTTCTTCACCTGGTTTAACCATGTCAAGTCTTTCTCTAGCTAAGGTCTCAATATATTCATCTGTATTTGCAATTTTTATTTTTTCCTCTAGTATTTTATTCTTATCTTTCAACTGCTGTAATTCAGTTTTTTTAGTGGATATATCTTTCTTTATATCATTCAAAGCTATCTCTTGCTTTACAAACCCAATAAGAAAAATTCCACCTAATAGTAAGAATATTAGATTTTTACCCTTTAACACCTTTCTCATCTATAGTACCCCATTTTTAATTCTCATATTTCCATTTTAAACATTAGTACATGTTTATTCAAGCCTTTTTTAGTATATTTATTCTTTATGTGTTGTTTTATAATATATAAATCTTATTGGATATGTTGCATTTTTATAGCTTATTCTCAATATTTTTCCTATAGAGCTCAATATAAATACTTCAAATGAATAAATAAATCTGCTAAGAAGCTTTAAGTATATTATTAATCCTACACATATAAATAGATATACATATGGCCCCATAAACGCATAGTTATTGTAAAGTAAAAATGCAAACACTATTACGGCACTTAGTGTCCAAAATAATATATCCTCTATTACTATAACTATTTTAAAAGTGTCTTTTCCGCGAATTATTCTATAAACATCAAATAAACTTCCTACAATAACACCAGCTAAAAGGCTATAAATAACTATATCTAACTGTACTCCCGTATTTAGAGGCATTATTCCACCCTCTTTCTACGTATAAGTCGAATTAAGCTTCTCTTCTTTTTGTCTTTTTTGTTATTGTATATAAGACTTGTTATATATCCATCTACAATAACATCTCCATTCTTTACATCAAGCTTATTCATTTTTAGGTTTTGTCCTTTTATGTTCAACTTCCCTAAAACTGTATTTAATATTATTTTCTCATCATTAAAGCTTAAAACCTCATTAACACCTGTTAATAGCATCTTTCTTCTGTTTTCTAATGATATACTTGAAACTTTTGTTTGAATAGGATTTTTTGTCTTATCCATAATTTTTCTCCTTTATAGAGTATTTCTCTTTATGAATATATGACAAATTATTTTACTATATTCTTTATTCTAAAATTAATTCTATACATTTTTTATAAATACTATTCAATTATTCTATACATTTCTTTTGCGTCATCTTTTCTAACATGTTCTGCTATATTTATTATTTCAGCTTTTAAACTTCTATTTGCAAAAGTTATCTCTATTACATCTCCTTCTTTAACAGTTGTTGATGATTTAGCTATTTTTCCATTTATAGTTACTCTTTCACTTTCACAAGCTTCTTTAGCTACTGTTCTTCTTTTTATTAACCTTGAAACTTTTAAATATTTATCTAATCTCATATTTTTTCTCCTTTTCTAAGTAGTAAAAAAACCCGAGTTACCTCGGGCTTTAAATTAAGTATTATATTTTAATTACTTATTGTTTACTTTTTCTTTAAATTCTTTACCAGCTTTGAATACTGGAACTGTTGAAGCAGCGATTTTTATAGTTTCTTTAGTTCTTGGGTTTCTTCCTTCTCTAGCTGCTCTTTCTCTAGTTTCGAAAGTACCGAATCCAACTAATTGAACTCTTTCACCATTTTCTAATGCTTCTTCAACGCTTTCAATGAATGCTTTTAATGCTAATTCCGCATCTTTTTTAGTTAATTTAGACTTTTCAGCCATACTAGTGATTAATTCTGCTTTATTCACAATTACATCCTCCTTAAATAACAAGCTATTTATTTATAGTACTTGTTAACTCTTAATTATGTACTATACTTACTTACCCTATTATATTATTACTTTTTTAACTAGTCTACACCGATTAATTAAATTATTCAATACTTTTGTAAAAAATTTAAATAATACAACTAGATTTACAGTATAGTTTTCAACAAAGTATTATATTCTCCACAAATTCTGAAATTCCTTCTATAGAGTGCTATTTTCTAATTTTTTCGCCTCTTCCCAAAGTTCATCCATTTCTTTTAATGTCATTTCATTTAGATTTTTACCTTTTTTTATAGAATTTTCTTCTATATATTTAAATCTTCTTATAAATTTCTTAATTGATAAATTAATAGCTTCTTCTTCATTTACGTTTAAAAATCTACTTACATTAACGCATGCGAAGAATAAATCTCCTATCTCTTCTTTTATTTTATCCTCTTCTCCAGTTTTATATACATCTAAAACTTCGTTTAACTCTTCTTTCACCTTATTAGAAGCCTCTTCTATTTGATTTTCTGTCCAATCAAATCCTACTCTACTAGCTTTCTTTTGAACTTTATGAGCTTTTATTAGTCCTGGAAGTGAATTTGCAATTGCCTCTAACTCTTCAGTTATTGTACTAAATCCTTTTTCAGTTTTCTTTAATTCATCCCAATTTTCTACTACTTCTTCTGCGCCAGAAACTTTCTCACTTTTAAATACATGAGGATGTCTATATATCATTTTTTCACATATTCCATCTATTATGTCTCCAAAATCAAAATAGCAGTCTTCTTTTCCTATTGCAGCATGAAAAATTACGTGTAATAATACATCACCAAGCTCCTCAATTAATGCATTATCATCTTCTTTATCTATTGCATCAGCAACTTCATAGCTTTCCTCAATTATTGCATTTCTAAGACTCTCATGAGTTTGCTCTGCATCCCAAGGACATCCTCCTTCACCTCTTAATACATCTACTATTTGAATTAAATCATAAATATCTTTTTTATTATTTATATCTTTTGGAATATAAATTGAAGTTAGATAATCTATATCTTCTTGCATATCAAGCTCATATAAAGGTATAGTTCTTATTCTTTCTACACCTTTTACACCTGCAGCTCTTACATAAATTATTTCTGTTTCATCTTTATAAGATTCTAATAATTTTAATTTAACTTCTGAAGCTATAAAAGGATTATAAACTTGAGTTATTATTGTTCCAATTCTCTTGTCTAATATCTGATTTTGTATATCAAAAGCATCTATTACCTTTAATCCTTCAATTGGATCTATTTCTAATCTATCCATCATAGCATCTATAAAACTTACAGCTGGAAGTATTTCATATTCTATGTTATTTTCATAACAAAGTCTCATAAGATTAGAAACAGATTTTTCTGCAACTAAAGGATGCCCAGGAACTGCGTATACTATGTCACTCTCAAGTTCTTTTTCTTTTATTATTAAATCTTTTGCAATGTTCATATAAACATCATCAAAACTATCATACTTGTTATAGTATTCATCATATGTTTCGAACTTTATATCCTTTTCCTTTATAAAATCAACAGTTGGGTGAATTTCTGTTCTAAAAAATATATTATCACTGTTTTCTAAAAGCATTAAAGCGCCTACTGTAAGTGCTTCTGGTGCTCCCGGACCTAATCCTATTATCTTAATCATATAATATCTCCTTTTTATTTAAATCTAGGTAATCTATTCATTACTTCGCTTACCTTAAATACTTTCATAAGCATAATTAACGTTATATATATTATAATACCTAAAAATATTGATATTAAGCAAGATATACCATTACTTCCTGTGTATAAAAACATAAATTTATATGACAAGAATACACATACTCCCATTCCTATGGAAGCGTAAACCGGTTTTATTAGGTTATTATGAACTCTTGTTCTAACCTTTAATACAAATTTTAATATTATTATATTCATTATGGCTACTACTATATATGCAACAATGCTTGCTATAACAGCTCCATAAATATTTATTTTAGGATTTGGTACTAAAACTAATGTTAATCCTAATTTTATTACACATCCTATTACTAAAGTTATTACTGGTAAAACATATTTACCTACACCTTGTAATATTGAAGTTGTAGTTTGCGTTAATATTATAAATGGTATAGTTATTCCCATATACCTTAAAATCTCTACCCCTTCAAATCTCCCTTGAAAAACTAATTTCATTATAGGTTCTGCTAATATAAATATTCCTATCATACAAGGTATTGCTACAACACCAGATATTTTAATAGCTAATTCAACTTTATTATTTACTTCTCTCTTCTTATTCAATATATAACTTTCAGCAATAATAGGAACTAAAGATGCACATAAAGCTATTGATAATGTCATTGGAATATTAACTATTACTGCAGCTTTACCTGTTAATTGAGCATAAAGAATTGTTGATTGCTGACTAGTATACCCAGCTTCTAATAATTTTTGTGGTATACATATAGAATCTATTAAACTCATAACTGTACTAACAGTTGCTGCTAATGAAATTGGTGCAGCTATTTTTAAAATTTTATCTAATATTTCTGGGCTTGTTTTTATTTTTTTTATTCCACATTCTTTTTTAACTTTTCTATATTTATAAAAAAGATATGATCCTCCAAGAATTCCACCTGCGGCAGCACCAAATGCTGCTCCTCCAGCAGCAAATTCTATTCCCATTGGTAACAATAACACTGCTAGTCCAACTCCACAAATTACTCTTCCAAATTGCTCTAATACTTGAGACACTGCTGATGGAGTCATGTTTTGTAAGCCTTGAAAAAAGCCTCTAAATATAGTCATTATTGATAATACTAATGGTGCAAATGATATTCCAATTAGAGAATAATAAGCTTTAGAATCCCATTTTAATAAGTGTATAATTGGCTTAGCAAATACAAATAATATAACACTTGTTACTGTTCCTAATAATAACATTAGATGTGTTGAAGATTTAACAACTTTAAAACTTCCTTCTATATCTCCAACGGCATTATTTTCAGATACTATTTTAGAAATAGCCACTGGGACTCCTGATGCAATAGCAACAAAAAACATTAAAAGTGGATAAGACATTTGATAAAAACCAATCCCTTCATCACCAATTAACATTATAAGAGGCCATCTGAAAAATAGACCAAGAAATTTCGCTATTATTCCAGCTACCCCTAAAACTAAACTTCCTTTTATCAAGGATTGCTTTCTCATAAAATACCTCCAAACTTTTCTTTTCTATTATTAGTATTTAAAGTTTAGAGGTATTATTACTATTTTTTAATTATGTACTATTATTCCATTTGTTTTCCTAAGAATGATGCAGCTGCTTCAGCAACTTTTAATTCAACTTCACCAAATTTGCTATCAGTTTTTGACATTATGATTACTGCTCCTATAGCATCTCCTTCAGCTATAATAGGTGCAATAACTTCTTCTTTTATTTCATTAGCAATTTCATCATTATGTAAAGGAATTACTTTATCTCCTGTTAAGTGAACAACTTTTCTTCCTTCCATAATTTCTTCTAAATCAGGACTTATTTTTCTATCAATATATTCTTTTTTAGAAGCTCCTGAAGATGATATAAATGCATCTTTATCAGCAATTATAACAATATTTCCTACTGTTTGTTGAAGGCTTTCAGCATACTCCTTAGAGAAGTCTGTTAACTCTCCAATTGGAGAATATTTTTTTAATATAACTCCACCTTCTCTATCAGTAAATATTTCTAAAGGGTCTCCTTCTCTGATTCTTAATGTTCTTCTTATTTCTTTTGGTATAACAACTCTACCTAAATCATCGATTCTTCTTACAATTCCTGTTGCTTTCATAATTTATATAAACCTCCTTAAAGTTTTAAAAACTAAAACTTATTTTCTTTATTTCCCTATTATTATTTGACTAGACAGAAATTTTATACCCATACAACCATTATTTATATTTTATTTTTACAAATTTATTTAATTTTTTGCATATTTAGTATATACAAATTAAACTCCTTGCATATATCCCCTTTTTAAGGAATATAATTAAATATTATCTATTCAACAAAATTTTATAAAAAAGAAACTACCGAAGTTACTTTATTCGGTAGTTTTTTCATTTAAAAAGGAAGATAGCTATTTAACTATCTTCCTAAATTTAAATTATTTATTTAATTTATCTGTATAAATTTTTACATTTAAATCTTTTTTCCAATTTTCTAAGTCTGTACTTAATTTAGTTTGTTGTTGTTGTTGAGTTAATTGTTCAATGATTTGTTTTTGAACATCTTTGAATGGTTGGAATGCTAATTTAACATTTTCAACTTTAATTATGTGCCATCCATATTGACTTTGAACTGGTTGTGAAATTTCACCGTTCTTAGTTAATGTTCTTAATGCTTGCATAAATGGTTGAACTAATTGAGTTGAATCATAATTTACGAATCCTAAGCTTCCACCTTTATCTTTTGAACCTGGATCTTGACTGTATTGTTTAGCAAGTTCTGCGAAGTTCTTACCATTGTCTTTTTTAAGATCTGCTTCTATTTTTTCTGCTTCTTCTTTAGTTTTAACTAATATATGAGAAACATCAGCTCCTGAATCTTTAGTTGTAAATTCCATTTTATTTTTATTATAGTAATCTTGAGCTTGTTGATCAGTTACTTTTATATCTTTATAAACATAGTTTTCTAATGTATTATTTATTATTATTTGATCTTTAATTTGTTTTTGGAACTCTTCTTGAGTTAAACCTGCTTGTTTAAGCGCATTTTGGTAACCTTCTTGACCACCATACATTTGTTCCATAAATTTTATTCTTTCATCTATTTGTTTTTGAAGATCAGCATCACTTGGAACAGTCTTTAATTTAACTGCTTCTTGAAGTACTATCGCTTGGTCTACCATACCATTTAATTGCTCTGTTTCAGCCTCTATATATTGTTGTTTAACTGATGCATTATCCATAAAGTTATCGCCGTATTGCTTTTTAACTTGTGCAAGCAATGGTGCCATAGATTTATCAAGATCACCTCTTGTTATTTTTTGATCTCCAACTTTAGCTAACACTTCGTTTTGAATTGCTTCTGGAGTTTTTTGTATCATTTTACAACCAACAATAGATAAACTTACTAAAGCAACTATTCCGATTGCAACTAAACTTTTAACTTTACCCACGTTTCTACCTCACTTTACTTAAAATTTTCATTGTTCACATGTTCTTCTTAGTATATCAATATTATTACATTAATTCAATTCAAGAAACTTTACATATTTATTACTTTTATAATATTATCAAACATTTCTTTAAAGAATGCCAATGTATCTTCTTTTTTTATACTGCTTTGCTTAAAATAAAATTCTGGACTTTGACCAAATTTAAGAACAAATTTATCTTTATATTTCTCAGATATAGCTTTAAATACTTCTATATAATCTTTATCATTTTCTACAAACTTAAATATTATTCCTTTAGGTGTTTCCTTTATTTCTTCAACTCCTAAAAGTTTAGCTTTACTTTTAATATAAGCTATATCCATAAGATTATAAACACTATCAGGTATTTCTGAATATCTATCTTCTAATTCATCTTTTATTTCCATATAGTCATCTATACTTTCAATAGCTGCAATTTTCTTATAAACTTCAATTTTAAGATTTTCATCTTCTATATATCCACTTGGAATAAATGCATCAACCTTAATATCTACTGTTGTTTCAACTGGTTCTTTTGATATTTCACCTTTTATAAGTTTAATAGTATCTTCTAACATTCTACAGTAAAGATCATATCCTATAGTTGCCATATGCCCATGTTGAGAAGATCCCATCATATTCCCTGCTCCTCTTATTTCTAAGTCTCTCATAGCTATCTTAAAACCAGAACCAAGTTCAGTAAAATCTTTAAGTGCCTTTAATCTTTTTTCAGCAACTTCTGTTAATACTTTATCTTTTGTGTATAAAAGATATGCATAAGCTATCTTATTAGTTCTTCCAACTCTTCCTCTTAATTGATATAACTGTGAAAGTCCCATTTTATCAGCATCCCAAACTATTATAGTATTAACATTAGGCATATCAATACCAGTTTCTATAATAGTCGTACATACAAGAACATCAAATTGATTATCCACAAAATTCATCATTTCAGTTTCTAATTGTCTTTCTGTCATTCTTCCATGAGCAAAAGTTACTCTTGCTTCTGGAACAAGATCTTTAATATAGGCTGCCATCTTTTCTATATTTTCAACTCTGTTATATACAAAAAATACTTGACCACCTCTATTCATTTCTCTTATTATTGCATCTCTTACAAGTTGGTCATTCTGTTCTATAACATAAGTTTGAATTGGATATCTTTCCTCCGGAGGTGTTTCTATTACAGAAATATCTCTTGCCCCAGTTAAAGACATATGAAGTGTTCTTGGTATTGGTGTAGCACTAAGCGTTAATACATCTATATTTTTCTTTAAAGATTTTATTTTTTCTTTTTGCTTAACTCCAAATCTTTGCTCTTCATCTATAATAAGTAGTCCTAAATCTTTAAATTGAATATCCTTTGCAACTAATTTGTGAGTTCCTATAAGAATATCTACATTACCCTCTTTAGCTGCTTGAATAGTTGCTTTTTGTTGTTTAGCTGTTCTAAATCTACTTATCATATCTATTTTAACTGGGAAGTCCGAAAATCTTTTTTTAAGATTTTTATAATGTTGTTCTGCAAGTATAGTAGTTGGAACTAAAAATGCTACTTGTTTATTATCCATTATAGCTTTAAATGCTGCCCTAACTGCAACCTCTGTTTTTCCATATCCAACATCTCCGCAAAGAAGTCTATCCATTACTTTGCTAGATTCCATATCTTCTTTTATCTCTGCTAATGATGTAAGTTGATCTGGAGTTTCTTCATGTGGAAATTCATCTTCAAATTGTTTTTGCCATTCTGTATCTTTACTATATTTATATCCTTTAACAGTTGATCTTTCTGCATAAAGTTTAACTAAATCTTGTGCAATTTCATTTATTGATTTTCTTGCTTTAAGTTTAGCCTTTTGCCATTCAGCTCCTCCAAGCTTATTTACTTTTGGAACTTTACCTTCTCCACCAATATATTTTTGAACTAAATCTAATTGATCAACTGGAATATAAAGTTTATCTCCTTTTTGATAAACTATATCAAGATAATCTCTCTTTATTCCGCCAACATCTATTTGTTTAATTCCTTTATAAACTCCAACTCCGTGATTTACGTGAACTACATAATCTCCTATTTTAAGCTCTGTAAAAGACGTTATTTTTGCTACACCTTTTTTGTTTTTAGGTTTCTTTTTAGGTTTTCTTTTTGCTTCACCAAAAACTTCTTTATCAGAAATAACACAAATTTTTTGTTCTGGATATTCAAATCCTTTTAAAAGATTACCAAATGTTATTACAACTTCTCCAAATTGTATATTATCTACTTCATCTTTATAAACACTTTCTATCTCTCTATCTCTTAAAACATCAACTAATCTTTCTCCTCTAGTTCTAGTTCCTGAAAGTATTAATGTCTTATATCCTAATTCTTTTTTAGCTTTAATTTCTTCTATAAGGATTTCTAACTGTCCTTGATAATTATGAAGTGTTATTTGCTTTAAATTAACTAATGAATGTGGTTTTAAATATTCTCTTGTTTTAGCGAAAATATCCATTGTAATTATTTCACTAGTTTCTAACTTTTCTATTACCTTTTCTTCATCCATTAAAAGCTTTGCTTGTGAAGGAAGTATATTTCCTTTTTCTAAGAACATAGTAAAGTTTTCTCTAAACTCTATATAAGTAGAATTTAATTTTCCAATACTTCTTTCAGTATCATCTAAAATAAATCTATAATTTTTTAAATAATCAAAAAAAGATTCCATTTTATCATAGAAAAATGGAAGATATGAATCCATAGTTTCAAAGCCTAGTAAATTTTCTAGACCTTCTATATTTCTATTTATAGTTGATGAAAGTTTTGATTTTAAATCTATATCACTTATTTTATTTACAGATTCAACTAATTCTTTTCTTATTTTTTCACTACTTTCTTTAACTATGTTATTATCTATAATAATCTCTTTTGCAGGAAATATTTCTAGCTTTTTAACTTTATCTATACTTCTTTGAGATTCAACATTAAATCTTCTTATCGAATCAATTTCATCTCCAAAAAGCTCAATTCTATATGGATATTCTTCATCAATTGGGAATACATCTAGTATTCCTCCTCTTAAGGCAAATTCTCCTTTACCTTCTACCATCTCTACTCTTTCATATCCACTTTCAACTAAAATTCTTGATATTTCTTTAAAATCTACCTCTTTTTCAACTTTTAACTTGATTATATGATTTTTATAATATTCTCTTGGTGTATAATTTGAAGCAAATGCTTCTATAGATGTTACTATTATTTTTTTCTTAGTATTAAGAATTTCTTTTATAACTTTAAGTCTAGCCCATCTTAAATCCCCTGAAATAGCATCTATATTATAAAAAACAACCTCTCTTACTGGAAAATAATAAACATCTAAGCTATAAAAGCTTAAATCTTCATATATATTTTTAGCTTCCATATCACTATGTGCAATGACAACTAAAGGCCTATCATCTTCTTCATAAATGCTATTTATAAAATAACTTCTCCCTGAATCTGATAAACCATATATAGCTAATGGAAATTTATTGTTTTGTATATTTGACTTTATTTCACTAAATTCTGTGCTAGTTATTAAAGGTTCCATTAAACCCCTTAATCTCATTGCATACATCACCTCTATACTATTTCTTTTGGTTTAAATCCATTAAACTTATTCATAGCAGTTTTTGTATCTTCTTTAATTACAGTCTCTGCTGCCTTTGCTACTGCTTCTAAACTATCATCTAAAATTTCTCTCTCTATTTTAGAAAAATTTCCTAAAACATGTTTAACTAAATCATCTTTAGGTTGTCCTACCCCTATTTTAATTCTTGAAAATTGATCTGTACCTAAATGACTTATGATACTTTTTATACCATTATGCCCACCAGCACTTCCTTTTTCTCTTATTCTAAGTTTTCCTACGTCTAAGCTTATATCATCATAAATAACTAAAATATCTTCATTTGTTAATTTATAAAAATCTATAACCTCTCTAACACACTCCCCACTTAGATTCATAAATGTAGTAGGTTTTATTATTAAAGTTTTTTCTCCACCTATAAAACCTTCTCCATATTCACCTTTAAATTTTTTCCTATTTATACTAATATTATACACTTCTGCAATTTTATCAATAGCATCGAAGCCTATATTATGTCTAGTACTATCGTATTTTTCTCCTATATTTCCTAGTCCTATTATTAAAAACATATGCTATCTCCTTGTAATTTATTTACTTAGTATTTCACTTATTTATCACTAATTATACTATAATTCAAATCACTCTATAATATTATACTAAATTTTAACAATAATAAAGAGACTTTAAAAAAAGCCTCTTTATTAAATGGTTATATTAACTTCTTTAGATTTTCCATCTCTTAGAATATCAAGTTTTATATTTTCACCTTTTTTCAATCCTTTTACAGATGTATAAAAATCTTCTAAACTATCCATATCTTTTCCATCAACTGATTTTATTATGTCAGTTGCTTTTAATCCAGCCTTTTGTGCGGGACTCCCTTCACCTATATTTGAAATATAGAATCCAGTTTTATTATCTAACTCTGCTCCTTCAACTCCAAGAACATTAGATTGATTTAATATATCCTGAACACTCTTAACAACTGCATCATTTCCAATTGCAAAATATAATCCATCTAAATTATATTTCTTAGTTAAGTACTCACTATTAAATCCTATCATTTGCCCTTTTGAATTACAAAGTACTCCTCCATAATTTTGTGAATCCATTATTGCATTAGTTTGAATTATACTATATCTTTCTCCATCTATTTTTATAGAGTAATTTGTTGAAGTTATTACTCCTGGAGTTATCATTCCAATATAATTATCTCCTGTTGCATTTCCCATAGATTCAACAACATCACCAGTTTTATAACTTAACTGATTTGAATATGATATTGGAGTTAAATTTTTTCCGTTAATTTTAAGAACTGCTATTCCAGTGTCTTTATCATATCCTAATAAAACTGCTTTTTCAGCTTTAACCCCTTTAGCAGGTAACTTAACATAAATATCTTTCATATCTTTTATAAAGTCATAACTTGTTATAATTAATCCTTCTTTACTTATTACTACTCCTGTAGTGTTATTAGGATTTACTTCTATTGTACTAAGATCTTTTTCTGAAGATCCTATTGTAACTAATGAAGGACTAACTTGTTTTATAATATTCGCTGTTATATTATTACTTTCAGAAGAATTTACTGCATTATTAATTAAATTACTTACTTTATTATTTACATATTCAGTTGTTACTACTCCAGTAATTATAGCTGTTACAATTATTATTATAAAAATATATAAGTTATTTCTGGTAAACAAAGGTGTTTTATTTTTTATATTTATTTTCCCTTGTCGTTTTTCCGTTTTTTTAGTATTAATACTCATCCTTACCACCAAACATTTATACTTTTTTTAATGTAAATTTAAATACAACTCCTTGGTCTTTACAGTTTTCCACCCAAATATCTTCTCCATGTTCTGATAATATAAGTCTTACTATAGGTAAACCTAATCCAGTACTTACCTTATTAGTTCTAGATATATCAGATTTGTAGAATCTATCCCAAATTTTCACTGTTTGCTCTTTAGTAAGTGTTGGTCCGTCATTATATATACTAATATAAACTTTATCACCTTTTGATTTAGTATTTATCTTTATATTACCATTTTCATAACCATATTTTAATGCATTATCAATTAAATTTGTTATAACTTGTATCAATCTATCGTTATCTGCATATACATACTGATGGGCCATTTCTAATGTTACATCAACATTAAAGCCATTCTCTTTTATTATTCCTTCAAACTTAGCTAGACATTGTCTAATCATATTACTTATATCTATTTCTTGAAGATTTAATTTTAATTTTCCTGTTTCCATAGTAGATATATCAAGTAAATCATTTATAAGTCTAGATAATCTTTCTGTTTCATCATAAACTATTTTTAAATAGTATCCTTCTTTATCTCTAGGAATTACACCATCTAATATACCTGATATAAATCCTTTTATTGATGTTATAGGAGATCTTAATTCATGAGAAACATTTGATATAAAGGCTTTCCTATTTTCATCTACAGTTTTTAACGACTCTGCCATTACATTGAAAGAATCTGCAAGTTCACCTATTTCATCATTTGATGTAACTGATATTTCCTCATTAACTTCACCTCTAGCAATTCTTCTAGCTGCTGTTTTTATTTTATCAATAGGCTCAATTAACCTTTTCTTTGCATAAAAATAAACAATTATTGCTCCAATAATTATAGCAATAAACGCAGTAAGCCAAATTACTTCGTTTGCTTTTATTAAAGATGAATTTATACTGCTCAAAGGAGCTATCATTACAATTATTCCACTAAAAGAAGCTCCTTTAAATATAGGCGTCATATACACATATTCATTTCCATCGTTACCTTTTATATTATTATATACAATGGATTTTCCTTGTTTTAAAATATTCATTTCCTTTTCAGGTATATTTAAATTAGAAAACTTATAATCTTCATGACTTACACTCGAAACAGCATAGGTATAACCTATCTGGTCAGCTATCAAAATATCCGCATTTACTGACTTACTAACAAAATCCATTACATTTTTTAAAGTAGATAGATTTGAGCTACTATCTAAAGTCAAATATGTTATTGCTGCATTTTCTATAATTGTGCTTTGGCTATTAAACTCTTCTTTCTTTTGATTAAAATAATAACTCTTAAACCAAATAGATAGAGTACCTGCTACTAGTATTGCTGTAGCTGCTAAAATCAAAGTAAATGTTATGATAAGCTTATATACTAAGCTAGTTTTTTTCATAATTATTTCACCTCGAATTTATAACCAACCCCCCAAACAGTTTCTATTTGCCAAGTGTCTCCTGAATGAAGTTTTTCTCTTAATCTTTTTACGTGAACGTCTACTGTTCTTGAATCACCTGGATAATCATATCCCCATACTTCGCATAATAATTGTTCTCTTGTGAAAACTCTGTTTTTATTACATGCTAAATAATAAAGTAATTCAAATTCCTTAGGTGGCATTTTTATTTCACTATTTTTGTATATAACTCTATATGAATTTGCATCTATAGTTAAATCATTATATTGAATAACTTCTTTATTAGTATTATCTGCTGTATATCTTCTCATTACAGCTTTAACTCTTGCTAATAATTCCTTTGGTTCGAAAGGTTTAACTATGTAATCATCTGCGCCTAACTCTAAAGCTAAAACTTTATCAAAAGTATCACCTTTAGCAGTTAACATTATTACAGGTGTAGTTCCTTCTTTTCTAATCCATTTTAAAACATCTATTCCATCTATGCTTGGGATCATAACATCTAATAATACAATGTCTGGTTTATACTCTAAGAATATTTCCTCAGCTTCTTTACCATTATTTGCAACCTTAGTATCATATCCTGCACTCTTAACATACATATTTATAACCTCGCAGATATTTTCATCATCATCTACGATTAGAACTTTTCCTAAAACACCGTCCATATTTTGGCACCTCCATATTTTACTTTTATTCTATAAACATTAAATTTAAATTGTAAATTTACAATTATAAATTTATCCAATTATAAATTTATCACTTTTTACTTCTTATTAATATAGTCTTATCTAATAAGTTACAAATTATTAACCTATATTGAAATTTTTTTCTTTTAAATTTTATACTTTTATAAGATAAAAAATGATTTAAGACTATTGACAAAGTGTCAATAGTCTTAAATTAATTTATATTAACTTAGTCTTTTTTTAATATAAAATGTAAAATTTATAATAAATAATTTATGATCTTATTTTAAATAGTTATTTTTAAACTTCTTAAAAAAATTTTCTCCTTTATTTTAATTTTTAATCATTAACTACTTTTTTATGAGTAATTCTCAAAATATTTTTATCTATATTTACTTCTTTACCTATAGAAAGCTCATATGCTATTTCTAAAATATTAATTCCTTGCTCTTTTGCATCACTTATGACAGTACCTGTTAAATTCCCATTCTTTATAGCTTTCAATCCTTCTTCAGTTCCATCTACCCCTATAATTACTGGTTTATAATTTTTTTTATTTTTTTTATTAAATGTTTCTATTTCTGTAATTGCTCCAAGCGCCATTTCATCATTATTACTAAAAATAACTTCTATTTTTTCTTCATACTTGCCTAACCATTCCTTCATAATTACTTGAGCATTAGTTTGTCTCCACGCTCCTGTTTCACTATCCACCTTCTCTAATCCTATCCCTTCATTGTATAAAGTTTTTATACAATATTCAGTTCTTAAGGTTGTATCTTGATGCCCTTGCTCTCCCTCTAAAATTGCATATTGAATTTTTCCATCCCTATTCTTATCTACACTACTTTTATTATTTTTATATTTATCTATTACCATTTCCCCTTGCATTTCTCCAGCTTCTTTAGCTTGAGTTCCTACATAATACACTTTATCCCATCTCTTCATATCATCTTCTACAATTTCTCTATTAAAAAATATTAAAGGTATATTAGCCTTTTTACACTTATCTATAATAGTTGCACTTACTGTTCTATCTACTATATTTACACAAAGAACATCGTATTTTTGCTTTATCAGATTTTCTACTTGATTGCTTTGTTCAAACATATTTGCTTTTGCATCTAATAAATCGACTACTATCCTTATTCCATCTTCTTCTTCAATTTCCTTAGCTTTTTCTTTAATAGCTTTTGATATAGATGATACAAAAATATCTTCTTGATTATATAAAGTAACCCCTATCCGTATCTCTTTTTCTTCTCTTTTTACACTACTACATCCTACTAAAATAACCATATTAATCAATATTAAATTTATTAACACCTTCCCCTTACTTCTCTTCACAACATTTCCTCCAAAGAATACATTAATTCACAAATGGGAATAAAATCTTTTGATTATAGTCATAATACATATTCTCACAATTTATCATTCTTGAATCTATTATTACATCTTCAAAAGTATTTTTTTTAATTAAATCTACAGCTGCTTTTACCCCTAAATACCCCATATTAAATTCACTTTGCACAGAAAACCCATTTATAATACCCTTTTCTAAGGCAGATATTATATAATCATTTGTTCCTACACCATAAACTTCTATTTTACTTTCTTTAAATAACCCTTCTTTAATTTTTGCAATATCTTCTAATAATTCCATATCAAAAGTAACTATTATATCACTTTTATTTTCTTTAAAAATTCTTTCAATTTCTTCTTTTCTTTTTACCTGTAAAAACTGAACCATATTATTAGTTAACTTAATTGACTCTATAAACCCTTCTTTTCTTTTCTGTATATAATCTACATCATCTTCTATTAGCACTAAGATATTCTTTTTAAAATGTCCTCTACTCATTATTTCATCAGCTAGCTTATAACCTATTTTATAATTGTCATAAGGTATATTAATTACTTTTGAATCCTCTACCTTCGTTTCTAAAACTACAATTGGTGTTTTCTTCTTACTTTTATCAATTTCATCTTTTATATAATTATATTCAATAGGTTGAATCAATATTGCATCAACCTCTTTATTTAATTCTTCTCTCAATACTTTTATTTGTTCTTCCTTATTTTCTTTTCCCTCTAAATTAATAAAATTTATATTTACACCCATTTCTTTTTTTGCTCCATCAATACCACTTTTCAATCTAGAAAAACTATTTATTTTTCCACCTTTTGTAATTACAGAAATATAAAAAACTTCGTCTTTTTCCTTTAATAAAATTGCTTCATTTATAAAAATTATTAAAGATATTACAGCAAGAGAAAATGTAAAAACCAAAATACGCTTCTTTCTTTTTTTCATTTCTTAAAATCCCTCTCATCTACATTATTTATATCTATGCAAGGCATATGAATTCTTACTGTTGTTCCTTCATCTAATTCACTATATACTTCTAATCCATATTCTTTACCAAAATATATTCTAATTCTTTCATGAACATTTTTAAGTCCAATTCCTGATCCCTTTCCTTTTTCCTTAGAATAATTAGTTAAAAGTGATTCTCGTACTTCATCTAACATTCCCATTCCATTATCTATAACATCTATATAAATACTATTATCCTTTTTATAGGCTTTTATAAGAATTTCTCCATCTCCATCCATGTCTTCCATTCCATGAAAAATTGCATTTTCAATAAGAGGTTGTACTATAAGTTTTATAGATGCACAATCTTCTACTTCCTTTTCTATTTCAAAGGAGTAGCTAAACTTGTTTTTATATCTTATTTTTTGGATAGTTAAGTAATTTTTAGCATGCTCTAATTCATTTTTTACAGTTATTATATTTTTTCCTTTACTTAAGCTTATCCTAAAAAATTTTGCTAAAGCCCCAACCATAATTATGCTATCATTATAGTTTTCTTTTTCAATCATCCATATAATCGAATCTAAAGTATTATATAAAAAATGAGGATTTATCTGCGCCTGTAATGCATTAAGCTCATTTTTCCTCTTAGCTTCTTGCTCTATAACTACATTCTCCATTAATAAATTCATTTGCATAGCCATAGATTTTATAGCTTTTCCTAAATGCTTTACTTCTGAACTTCCACTAATCTCTATATCTATATCCTTAATATCATTCTCTAATCTTTTTACAGATCTTTCTAATTTCATTATAGGATAAGCTATTTTTTGAGATACAAAAACATTTACAATTGCTAATAAGAATAATGTTAAACACATTATAAATATAAAGAATATTTTTATTTCTTTTTGGTCCGATATAATATCCTTCATAGGTGTTACATTAACAATTTTCCAACCTGTATATCCAACAGTTTTTACTGTTGTCATCCTCTCTTCATTTAAAAACACTTCTCTATGAACTCCATCCTCATAATTAGCTGCTTGTATATTATTTTCTTTTTCTATATCTGAATAAATTAATTGTTGCCTTGGATGATATATTATTTCTCCATCCCTACTTATTAAGTAAGTATAACTATTTTTACTAGTTTCATTTTTACTAAATATACTTTCAATGCCTAAAAAGTTCATATCAACTAAAAGCACACCTTGAGTAGAATGTCCACCTCTAGTTATCTCTACAGATCTACTTAAAGAAACTACCCAATTATACTTATTTTGATTATATTCATATAAGTTCTGTATATGTGGTATTGAAAAATGCAAATTTTCTTTTTTATTTATAGCATCCTTAAACCACTTACTTTCTCTAGCTTTAACATCCTTTTTAAGTTCCCTTAAAGGATAAGATTCAATTCCCTTTCCTTCCTCAGAAAATAAACAAATACTAACTAAAGATTCTTTATTTTCCTCATATAATAAACTCATTTCTAAATCTATATTTTCTTTTTCTAAATCTTTCTTTTTTATTCCTCTATAATATACAGTATCTGATACTTTCATCATCTTTCTTAAATAATTATCTAAATTTAAGTTAATCTGTTCTAAGATTTCAACATTATTTTCTGATACCTTTTCCTCTAACTCTTTTGTATATTTAAAATAAAGTATAGTTCCTATAAGTATCATTCCTACTATAGCCACTAAAGTAAATGCAATTGAAATTATTTGTCCAATATTTAATTTTCTATATATTCGCCTTATTCTATCTATTGAAAACTTTTTCATAAGAGGTCTCCTTTAACTTTTTCTATATTTTGAAGGAGCTACCCCATATTTTTTTCTAAATACATAGCTAAAATAATTTGCTTGAGAATATCCAACCTTTAAAGCTATCATATAAGCTTTGTCATCAGTTGAATTTAATAATTTTATTCCTTCTTCTAATCTTACATGGGTTAAATAATTTACAAAGCTCATTCCAACCTCTTTTTTAAATAAACTTGAAAAATAAGTTGAACTTACATGTAAATGAGAACAAACTTGCTCAACTGATAATTCACAATCACTAAAGTTTTCACTAATATACTTTTTAGCATCTTCAATTAAAAGCTTAGAAGAATTTATTCTATTTCCTTTTATATGCTTATTTATCCTTTTACCTATTATTTTAAAAGTCTTTTCTACTTCCTCTAATGAAGTTATATTTTCTAAATAATTATAATAATTAAAGTCTTTCTCTAAAACATCTTCCATCTTTAAATTATAGCTTTGCATAAGCTTTATAATAGATATCATAATTTCCATTAAGTATATTTTATACCCATTTAAAGGCATAAGATAATTTTCTAAATTCTTAAATATATTTCCTATAACTTTCTCAATTTCATCTTCTGTTGAAATTTTTATAGTATCTAATAATTTCTTTTCCTCTGCTCCTGTAAATTCTAAGTTGATAACTTTATTAGGTTCTACATCCTTTATGTAAGTAACTTTACCTCTTCCTAATATAATTCTATAACTTAAAGCATCTTCAGCAGCTGTAAATGAATTCTTTAGCATATTATATTCATTAAATATGTTTCCTACCCCTATAGAAATAGTCTTATTAAATATTTTGTAAAACTCATTACAAACTTCATTTAACCCCTTTATAAGTAAATCTATTGTATACTTTTCATCTAAACTAGCTATTAAAATAACTCTATCTAAGTAAATAAACTTAGTATATATACTATATTCTTCCATAGTATCTTCAATAATTTTACTTATAGAAAC
This sequence comes from Clostridium thermobutyricum, assembly GCF_000371465.1. Taxonomy (NCBI): domain Bacteria; kingdom Bacillati; phylum Bacillota; class Clostridia; order Eubacteriales; family Clostridiaceae; genus Clostridium; species Clostridium thermobutyricum. The sequence continues at coordinate 2,614,100 of NZ_KB850956.1, forward strand.
ATTAGCTAATCCTATATTTCCTTCAAAAAGATTTTCTTTTTTTAGATTCTTTCTCTTATCAAAATGAATTATACAAAAGACTAAGTCTCCCTTTAAAAACTCTAACTGGAATCTTTTTATCTCTTCTCTCCATCTCATCTCCTTTATTTTACCTTCAATTGCACCAATTAAAAATTGCTCTCTCAATATAGGTAAACTTTCTTTATAATATTTTTGTAGAGTTTCCATATTACTTTTTTCTTTGTACTCTTCATCTAATTTATTTTTAACCTTCTTTAAAACTGCAGAAAGCTCCATAGCACTTACTGGTTTTAATATATATTCTATAACATTTATTTTTATTGCTTTTTGAGCATATTCAAAATCATCTGAACCTGAAAAAATTATTATTTTTATTCCTGGCATACTTTCTTTTAAGATTCTACCAAGCTCTAACCCATCCAGAAATGGCATTGAAATATCAGTAAGAACAATATCAAGCTTTAATTTTTCAATCTTATCTAAAGCATCTTTTCCATTCTCAGCAGTCCCAACCACTTCAAACCCATACTCTTTCCAATCTAATTTTCTAATAATACCTTCCCTAACTTCTTCTTCATCATCAACAATTAGTACTCTATATAAATTCACTCTTTCATCACCTTCCATAAATTTATATCAATTACTTTTATTACCTTTAAATTATAACATAGATTCACTTTAAAATTTAGAATTTAAAATTGAAAATAAAAAAAGCTGGCACAACAAACCAGCTTTCTCTACATTCTTAATTTCATATTTTAAATTCTAAATTTCCAATTTTAAACTAGAATTCCTATTACTAAAGAAAATCCTAATAAAACAAACAATATTATTAAAACTCTATCCATTGTTTCTAGTGACACATCTATACGTCCATATAAAGTATCTCTAACAGTTTTCTTTTTTTCTTTAATTCCTTCTAGTTTCTCCTTTTCATTCATACTATTACCTCATTATTTTTTCGCTATATATTTTCTTACATCTAAAGCAACAGCTACTATAATAATTAACCCTCTAATTATATATTGCCAATATGCATTTACTCCTATAAAGTTTAATCCATAGTTGATAACTTGTAATAAAACTGTTCCTAAAAGAACTCCAGGAATAGTTCCAACTCCACCTGAGAATGAAACTCCTCCAACTACACACGCAGAAATTGCATCAAGTTCATAGTTAAATCCTGTAGCTGTTGAAGTAGAACCTGCTCTTGCAGCTTCTAAGAATCCTGCTAAACCATAAAGCATTCCAGATATAATAAATATTATCATTATATTTTTAACTATATTAACACCAGAAACTGCTGCTGCCTCTGGATTTCCACCAATTGCAAACATATTTTTACCTAAAGTTGTCTTATTCCATATAAACCACATAATCAATGCAACTATTGCTAAATAAAAAACTAAATTTGGTATTTCAACACTTCCAAGCTTTAAAGAACCATTTACTGCATTTGTATATCTTGAATCTAAGTTTGCTACTGGTTGAGCCCCTAATGGCGGTCTATCAATATAAAGACAAGAGATACCAAAAGCTATAAGCTGAGTTCCCAAAGTAATTATAAATGCATGTACTTTCAGTTTAGCTACTCCAAATCCATTAATTGCTCCAAATATTCCACCAATTACTATTGCTAATATTAATGGAAGAGCTAATGGCAAGATAGGTAAATCTGGATACATTCTCGCTGCATAAGTTGATGATTGTAATAAAGAAGCTGAAATTATAGCAGTAAGTCCTAAAATACGTCCTGCTGATAAGTCAGTTCCTTGTAAAACTATAAGTCCGGCTACTCCAAGAGCTAAAATACCACGTGTTGATGCTTGACTTAAAATATTAGTAAAATTCTTTAAGGAAAGAAATCCTGGTTCCTTTACAATAAAGAAAATAATCATTAAAAATAAAACTATATATAAAGCATAGTTAAGAAGAAAATCTATAACTTTCTTTTTATCTATCTTTTTTTCCACTTTACTATTTTCCATAAATAAACTCCCCTTTTAAATATATTTTGCAGCCATAGTCATAATATCTTCTTGAGTAAGTTCTTTTGTATCACCTACTCCAGCAACTCGCCCATTTGACATAACTAAAATTCTATCGCAAATTCCAAGTAATTCTGGCATTTCTGAAGAAACAACTATTACGCCTTTACCCTTTTTAGCTAAATCTATTATCAATTGATATATTTCATATTTAGCTCCTACATCAATCCCCCTAGTAGGCTCATCCAATAGAAGAATCTCTGGCTTAGTTAAAAGCCATCTTCCTATAATAACCTTTTGTTGATTTCCTCCTGATAATGTTTTTATAGCTGTCTTTGAACTAGGTGTTTTTACCCTCATACTTTCTATAACCCATTTTGTATCTTCTTCCATCTTTTTAGAGTTTAAAACACCTTTACTGCTATATCCATCTAAATTAGCTATAATTGAATTAAAATTTATAGATAGCTGTCCAAATATTCCTGTTGCTCTTCTCTCTTCAGTAAGCAATGCAAAACCATTTTTGATTGCTTTTCTTGAATTAGAATTATCTACCTTTTTCCCATGAAGAATCACTTCTCCACTACTATGTTTTGCTATTCCAAATATAGTTTCTAAAAGTTCTGTTCTCTTAGATCCAACCAGTCCTGCTACACCTAAAATTTCACCTTTTCTTAATTCAAAAGAAGCATCTACAATAGATGGTTGATACATTCCAGTCAAATTTTTAACTTCTAAAATAACTTCCTCTGGCTTATTATCCTTTGGAGGAAATCTATCGCCTAAATCTCTTCCTACCATTAATTTAATTATCTTATCTGTAGTAAGATTTTTAGCTTCTATAGTATCTATCCATTTACCATCTCTCATAATAGTTACATCATCAGAAATCTGTAGAATTTCCTCCATTTTATGAGAAATATAAATTATTCCACACCCTCTATCTCTAAGCTTATTTATTATTCTAAATAAATGAGTTACTTCTTCTTCAGTTAAAGAAGATGTTGGCTCATCTAACACTAAAATCTTTGCATTATAAGAAACTGCCTTTGCAATCTCTACCATCTGTCTTTGAGAAACTGATAATTTTCCCATCTTTATTCTTGGATTAATATCTATTTCTAATTCATCTAAAACCCTTTTAGTTTCATTGAATAATATTTTCGAATCTACAACTCCCATTTTCCCTGGAAATCTTCCAAGCCAAATGTTTTCCATAACATCTCTTTGTAAAACTTGATTAAGCTCTTGATGAACCATTGCTACACCATTTTCCATAGCTTGCTTTGGATTAGAGAAATTTATCTTTTTACCTTCTATAAAAATCTCACCTTCATCTTCTATATAAACTCCAAATAGACATTTCATTAAAGTTGATTTACCTGCTCCATTTTCACCCATAAGAGCATGTACAGTTCCTGCTCTTACTTTTAAATTAGCCTTATCTAAGGCTTTAACCCCGGGAAAGTTTTTACATATATCTATCATTTCAAGAATATATTTTTTATCTTCCATTAAATTCTCACCACTTTTCATTATTATTTATAAGATCTATTCCAATGTAAAATTTAAAATTATCCTCCTATCTTTCACTATTATTTTATAAGCTACATAACAATAGAAACATTGCTATGTAGCTTTTCTTAAGGGGAACTATTTTGATCCTTTTATAAATTCTTTGTATGGTATACGAATTGAAACTTCAGTATCATCAAATTTATACTCAGTTCCTTCAATAGCTGATTTTCCTTCAACTAAATTTAATCCACATTCTAAAAGAGCTTTAGCCATTGCTTCTGCATCTTGAAGAACTGAACCTGTCATTAAGCCTCTTTCAATTAAATCTTGAGCTGCTTCAGTTGCATCAACACCAACTACAGGAATAGTCTTTTTAGCATCTCCATTGTTATATCCTTGAGCTTGTAATGCTGCTATTGCTCCTTGAGCCATACCATCATTATTTGCTATTACAACTTCAATATCATCTTTATATCTTGATAACCAAGCTTCAGTAGCATTTTGAGCTAATGCTTGATCCCAGTTACAAACTTGTTGAGCTAACTTTTCAGTCTTGATTTTTGCTTCATTAATAGTATCTACTGAATATTTTGTTCTTGCTATAGCTTCTGGATTATCAGGTTCACCTTGAAGCATTACATATTGCATTACTCCATCACCATTTTTATCTATAGCTTTTGAATCTTTTTGCCATAATTTAGATAATATTTTCCCTTGTAATACACCAGCTTCTTTTGCATTAGTTCCTACAAAAATAGCTTTGTCGTAAGATTTTATTGCATCAGTAGTTCCCGGCTCTCTATTAAATAATACTACTGGAACTTCTTCAGCCTTTATTTTATCTACTACAGTTTGTGCTGCTCCTGTATCTACTAAGTTAACTAGCAATAAATCCATTTCCTTTTGAAGAAGTGTATCTATACTATCATTTTGAGTAGCTTGGTCACCTTTTCCATCAACTATAGTAAGTTCTATTTTCTTATCATTTTCCTCAGCAAGCTTTTCTATGTTTTGTCTTACTGTAGAAATATAAGTATCATCAAATTTATAAAGACATACTCCAACCTTAATAGTGTCTCCTGCCTTTGCATCTCCATCAGATGTAGCTCCTCCACATCCAACTAATGAAATAGTCATCATTGCTGTTGCCATAGCCATAGCTAATACTTTCTTTACATTTTTCATAAATCCCATTCCCTCCAAATATATAAATTCTCTTAGTTATCGTTTACAATTATATTATATTTAAATAACCATTTTTTTACATATAAAATCCTACACACTTTTATCAAAATTCTTAGGTGTTTTAAAAAAACTACCTTGATAAACTTCTATTAAATATTCATCAAATGAATTCCTTTAATTTCATAATTTAAATTTTCAATTTTAGATTCTCTATAGCTCCTCTTCCATCATTAACTCATTTAAATACACAGTAACGTTCTAATACTTTAGAAAATACTTCTACAATCCCAATTTGAATTAAATTATCTTCACTAAATGTATTTTTCTTTTTTATTTATCTAATCTAAATGAATTTTCAAGCTATAAGTTAAATTATCTTTATATTTTTCTTTATTTATTTAATATCTTTTCTCCAAAATCACTTAGACTTTCTCTCTTTTTAGAGTTCACTCTAATTAAAGTTCAATAAATTCTCTAATATTTCTATTAATGAATCTAAAGGTATGAATTTATCAAAAATAAACAGCGCATATGGTATAGAAATATTTTTTTAAATTTAAAATAAAAGAGCCGTTACAAAATGATTATTAATCATTTTGTAACAGCTCCTTTATATTCTATAAATTATACTTCAAATAATTTACTAATTGGTTTATCATCATATATTCTTTGAATAGCTTCAGCAAAAATAGGTGCTACTGATAATGATTTAAATTTATTTTTATCAATATTTTCTGGAAGATCAATTGTGTTTAACATAACTAATTCTTCTATTGCTGAATTATTTATTCTTTCAAAGGCTGGTCCTGATAAAACTCCATGTGTACAACATGCATAAACATTTTTTGCACCTAAATCTTTTAAAGCATTAGCTGCATTTGTAATTGTTCCAGCAGTATCAATCATATCATCAAGAAGTATACATCTCTTTCCTTCTATATCTCCAATAATATTCATTATTTCTGATACATTTGCTTTTGGTCTTCTTTTATCTATTATAGCTATAGGTGCATGTAATTTATCAGCAAACTTTCTAGCTCTTGTAACACTTCCAAGGTCAGGTGATACAACTACTACATCATCTTGATCATCCATTCCCTTATCAATAAAATACTTAGCTAATATTGGTGATCCAACTAAATGATCAACTGGAATATTGAAATATCCTTGTATTTGTGATGCATGTAAATCCATAGTTAATACTCTATTTGCTCCAGCAGTTGTTAAAAGATCAGCAACTAATTTTGCTGTTATTGGATCTCTTGACTTAGCTTTTCTATCTTGTCTTGCATATCCATAATAAGGTATAACAGCTGTTATTCTTCCAGCTGAAGCTCTTTTAAAGGCATCTATCATTATTAATAATTCCATCAAATTATTATTAACTGGTGATGAAGTTGATTGAACTATAAATACATCAGCACCTCTAACAGTTTCATTTATATCAACTGATATTTCTCCATCACTAAAAGTTCCTACTTTTGAATCTCCTAATTCTACTTCTAAAATTTTAGCTATTTCTTTTGCTAGCTCCGGATGAGAATTACCTGTGAATATTTTAATATTATTTCCGTGAGTTACCATTATTTGAAGACCTCCTAATTATTTAACCATTTAAATTATTTTTTTAATCCTTTTTTTTCAACCCAACCCTTTATATTTCTTTGTTTAGCTCTTGCTATGGCAAGATCTCCTTCAGAAACTTCATTAGTTATTGTTGAACCTGCTGCAATATATGTGTTGTCTCCTACTTTAACTGGTGAAACTAAATTTGTATTACAACCTATAAAGCTATTATCTCCAATTATAGTTTTATGTTTTTTCTTTCCATCATAGTTTACTACAACTGTTCCACAACCAAAGTTACATCCGCTTCCTACTTCTGCATCACCTATATATGTTAAGTGAGCTACTTTAGTTTCATTTCCAATGTTAGCTTTTTTAATTTCTACGAAATCTCCTATTTTCACATTATTCCCAATGCTACTTTCTGGTCTGATATAAGCGAATGGCCCTACATTAGTATTCTCTCCAACTTTACTTTCTAATATTACTGAAGATTCTATTGTTGCTCCATTTTCTATAATACTATCTTTTATTCTTGTATTTTGGAGTATTGTACATCTTTGACCGATTTTTGTGTTTCCTTCTAATATTGTATTTGGATAAAGAATAGTATCTTTTCCTATTACAACATCAGCTCCAATATAAGTTGATCTTGGATCAATTAAAGTTACTCCATTATCTAAATGTATTCTATTTATTCTATTTCTTAATATTTCTTCTGCTTCTGCAAGTTGAGCTCTTGAGTTTACTCCTATAGTATCCTCATAATCAGTTACTACAGCTCCAACTTTTTTACCTTCTTCTTTAACAATTCCAATGGCATCAGTTAAATAGTATTCACCTTGTACATTGTCATTTGATATTTTTTCTAAAGCATTTACTAAATCTTCAATATCAAAGCAATACATTGCTGCATTCATTTCATTAACTTTTAATTCTTCTTCATTACAATCCTTATGTTCTACTATTTTTAAAACTTGCCCATTTTCATCTCTTATTATTCTTCCGTATCCTGTTGGATCCTCTACTAATGCACTTAATAAAGTTGCTGAATTATTATTTTCTTCATGATACTTTATTAATTCTTTTATAGTGGTTTCTTTTGTTAATGGAGCATCTCCTGCAAAAATAAGTACAGTTCCTTTTTTTCCTTTTAAAAATTCTGCTGCACATTTAACTGCATGACCTGTCCCTAATTGCTCTTCTTGTAAAGAATATGAAACTTTTCTACTTTCTGTTTCTTTCTTTACTAATTCTGCGCCTTTTCCAATGATTACATTGACATCCTCTATACTAGCCTTTCTCATGTTGTCTATAACATGATTAACCATTTCTTTTCCACATACTTTGTGTAAAACTTTTGGTATATCAGATTTAATTCTTGTTCCTTGACCTGCTGCTAGTATTAACGCACATCTATACATCTTACCACCTCTATTTTACAATTATTTACCATTGATTTTCTTTTATTTTATTTAAAAAAATTTTTTTCTTTATATCTATATTATTATATTTCATAGATGCTTGTATTTCAACCTTTGGTAAATATTAAATAGTCAATCTATGGAATTTTAAACATAAAAAAAATAAAGAGTTTCCTCTTTATTTTTTCAAATCTTCAATTTAATTAATAATTTTTTAAAACCAAATTTTCATAAAATTATAATAATTTAAATTAATTCTATTACCTTATTCAAATAATTTTGAAGGTCTTATATCTGATATTATTGATTCTTCAACTGAATGTAACTCTACTATTGATACATAATCATCTACAAGTTTTTTATTAACTTCTTTATTATCAACTAAAACTCCAATACCAATTAGTTCACTATCAAATTCTTTTAAAAGGTCTTTTATCCCTAAAGCTGTTCCTCCCCCTTTCATGAAGTCATCAATAAACACACATCTTGAATTATTCTTCATAGCTTTCTTTGAAAGAGACATTTGTTGAAGTCTTTTGCTTGTTCCTGAAACATAGTTAATTGTCATTGTTGGTCCTTCTGTTACTAAAGTATCTCTTCTAGCAATAACTAACTGTATACCTAAATTTCTAGCTACTTCATAAGCTAATGGAATTCCTTTTGTTTCCACTGTTATTATATAATCAATTTCTTTATCATTAAACCAAGCTGAAAGAATAGTTCCAGCTCTACTTATTATTTCTGGGTTATACATTAAATCAGTCATATAAATTCTATCACCTGGTATAACTCTTCCTTCATCTTTTAAAATATCACATAAATTTTCTGCAAAATCTTTAGCCATAGAATTACCTATTCTAGGTATATATTTTATTCCACCTGAAGCACCTGAAATAGTTTCTACTTTTCCCATTTCTAATTTATCTAATATTTCTCTAACTATAACTATATCTTCACTTATAGTTGATTTTGCAGCATTTAATAATTCAGAAAATCTATTAAGACCTATAATTTTATTAGGATTTTCTGTTAATATTTTAGTAATAGCTACAACTCTACTGTTTCTGCTTAACTTCTCCATTATAAACTCACCTTCATTTTATATTTATACGAATTATTTTTATATTTTCATTGTTTAATATTCATATTTTATTCTATATTCATATTTTTATCAAGATATTTGAAGTGATATTTTTCTCTCTATTATTCTGTTTTTTAGCTATTGTATATATATATAGAATAAAAAATTTCTATAAATTAAGGAAATTTTTTTAAATATTCACCTTTTTGTTGTGTTCAATTTTCAAAAAATGTATATAATTATAAATGAATTAATAAGGAGAGGTGATTTTTATGTCATTCGATTTTATAAAAGACAAACAAAAGAAAGTTCACTTTATTGGAATTGGTGGTATCAGTATGAGTGGTCTTGCTGCTGTACTTTTAAATAATGGATTTAAAGTTTCAGGTTCTGATTCAAAAGAATCTAAAATTACAAATAGTCTTAAAGAAAAAGGTGCTGAAATATATATCGGCCATAAAAGAGAAAATTTACAAAATGTAGATTTAGTTGTTTATACTGCAGCTATTCCTAATGATAACCCTGAAATTCTAGAAGCAAAAGAAAATAATATTCATTTAATGGATAGAGCAGAATTTTTAGGATTAATAATGAAGGGACATAAATACAATGTAGCTGTTGCTGGTACTCATGGGAAAACTACAAGCACTTCTATGATAACTAACATAACATTAAAAGGAAATCTTGATCCTACTATATTAGTAGGTGGAGAATTAGATATTATTGGAGGGAACTATAGAATTGGTAGCAGTGATTACTTTGTTACTGAAGCATGTGAATACAAAGAATCATTCCTAAAATTCTATCCTTATGTAGGTATTATCTTAAATATTGATGCAGATCATCTTGATTATTATAGAGATTTAAACCACATAATAGAAACTTTTAAAAAGTTCTCAACTCTAATACCAGAAGATGGTTATCTAATTGGATATAATGGTGATAAAAATGTTAGAGGAATCCTAGAAGAAGCTAAATGCAATACTTTAAGTTATGGTTTAGAAGATGCAGATGTAACTGCTAGAAATATAGAATTTAACAACAAAGGTTGTGCTACATTTACAGTTAATAAAAAAGGTGAGGACTTATTTACTGTAAGTCTAAATATGCCTGGAACTCATAATATTTTAAATGCCCTTTCAACTATTTGTGTTGGATTAATATTTAATATTCCATTTGAAAAAATAGCTGAAGGTCTTAATGAGTGCAAAGGTGCTCACAAAAGATTTGAATATAAAGGAGAAATTGATGGCATAACAATTATTGATGATTATGCTCATCATCCTGTTGAGATACAAGCTACTCTTAACACAGCTAAAAAAATTCCTCACGGCAAAACTTATTGTGTTTTCCAACCACACACTTATACAAGAACTAAAACATTATTTGATGAATTCACTACAGCATTTAAAGATTCAGATGAATTAATATTAATGGATATATATGCTGCAAGAGAAAAAGATACTGGACTTGTTTCATCTGATGAATTAGGTGATGCAATAAGAAAAACAGGTTTAAAATGTACAAACGTTCATTCACATGATGAAGCTGTTGATTATTTAAAAAAGGTAGCAAAAAAAGATGATATGATATTAACAGTTGGTGCTGGAGATGTTGTTATTGTTGGAGAAAAATTCTTAAACTTATAAAATTCTAATAAAATAATAAAATTTATTATTTATCATATTATATTTAAGCTAATTATGTAGTTAATACATAATTGGCTTTTTCTTTATTTATCTGTTATATTTCCTATTTCATCCTTAATACTTTTTTCATATATTATACATGTTTTGTCAAAAAAATTTATTTTTTTCTTTAATTTTATTCATTTTTAGTTTATAATTTAATTAATTAATTCAAATTTGAAACACTTTATATAATTTTTTCGACATTTTTCACATTTCTGAAATTTTTTCAGAAAACATTTACTAATGATTTATAAAGGTTTCGTAAATAAACTACAAAGGAGAAATGAAATTGAGCAGATTTATAGGTTTATTAGGTATTGCTGTTATTATTGGAATTGCGGTATTATTCTCTGAAAACAGAAAGAAAATAAATTGGCGTCTTGTTGGGACAGGTCTTGGTCTTCAAGTTGTTTTTGCTGTTTTCATATTAAAAATTCCTGCCGGAGCAAAATTTTTCAATTTTATTAGTCAGGGTATTACTAAACTTCTTGATTTTACAAAAGAAGGGTCATCATTCTTATTCGGTCCATTAATGGATACAAATACAATTGGATCAATATTTGCACTTCAAGTTTTACCAACAATAATATTCTTCTCAGCTTTAATGGGAATACTTTATTATTTAGGTATAATGCAATTTATAGTTAAAATTATTGCTAAAGGTATTTGTAAATTACTTGGTACTTCTGGAGCTGAAACTTTAAGTGCAGTTGGTAACATATTCTTAGGTCAAACTGAAGCTCCTCTTTTAATTAAGCCATTTATTAGTGATATGACTCGTTCAGAGCTTATGGCAATAATGGTTGGTGGTATGGCAACTGTTGCTGGTGGAGTTATGGCAGGATATGTTGCAATGGGGGTTAATGCTGGAGATTTATTAGCTGCTAGTATAATGGCTGCTCCTGCTGGATTAATACTTGCTAAAATTTTAGTTCCTGAAACTGAAGAACCAAAAACTAAAGATGTTAATGGAATAAAAATAGAAAATACAGCTTCTAATGTTGTTGAAGCTGCTGCTAATGGAGCTAGTGAAGGTTTAGGATTAGCACTAAATGTTGCTGCTATGCTTCTTGCATTCGTTGCACTTATGGCTTTATTTAATGCAATATTAAGTGCAGTAGGTGGATTCTTTGGAGCTCCATGGCTTAGCTTCCAATGGATACTTGGTAAGATATTCTCTCCACTTACATTCCTTATGGGAGTTCCCGCTTCTGATATAACTACAGCTGGTAGTTTATTAGGACAAAAAATAATGCTTAACGAATTCGTTGCATACTCAGAACTTTCAAAAAATATAGCTCATGCTGCAGGATATCAAATACTTCAGCCTAAAACTATACTTATAATGACTTATGCATTATGTGGATTTGCAAATATCAGTTCAGTTGCTATCCAAATAGGTGGAATTGGTTCGCTTGCACCTGAGAAAAAAGGACTAATTGCTAAACTTGGTTTCAAAGCTCTACTAGGGGGAGCACTTGCTACTTGTTTAACTGGAACAATAGCTGGAGTACTTTTCGCAGTGTAGTTTAAATAAAAAATAATTAAAAATAATATTCAAATTTAAAATCGTCTTAATTTAAATTAAGACGATTTTTTATTTAATCAAATTTATTTCTGTTTTATTTCTGTAAAAGTTTTTATATTAAATATTTATGTCTAATTAATATTAAAATTATAAATTAATAAAATCCTTGATTTATGTCAAGGATTTATAAATCTATAAGTGATAACATTAGCCCCGTAAAAAGAAAAAATTTCTAATTAATAAAGGAGATGTTTATATATGAAGACAACTGTTGGTGATTATTTAATAGATAGTTTAAAAGAATATGGAGTTAAACACATTTTTGGTGTTCCTGGAGATTATAACTTAAGCTTTCTAGATCAAATAGATGACTCTGAAGATATAGAATGGATTGGTAACTGTAATGAATTAAATGCATCTTATGCAGCTGATGGATATGGAAGAATAAAAGGTATGGCTGCTATTGCAACAACTTTTGGAGTTGGAGAATTAAGCGCTGTTAATGGAATTGCAGGTTCCTATGCTGAAAATGTTCCAGTTGTAAAAATTGTTGGAATTCCTTCAAGCAAAGTAGTAGAAAATAGAAAATTAGTTCACCATACTCTAGGAGATGGAGAATTCTATAGATTCAATGAAATGTTTAAAGAAGTTAGTGTTGCTCAAACAATATTAAATGAAATAAATGCTAAAGAAGAAATTGATAGAGTTCTTAGAGAATGCTATTTATATAAAAAACCAGTCTATATTGGAATGCCAGTAGATTTAGCAACTAAAGTAATAAATGTTTCTGAAAAAACTTCTTACAATCTAGAGAGTGATAAAAATAGTTTAAATAATTTCATTTCAAATGTAAAAAGTTTAATGTCTAAATCTAAAAAGCAAATGATTTTAGCTGATTTTGAAGTTAATAGATATAATTTAAATAAAGAACTTCAAGAATTTGTTGAAGCCTCAAATCTTCCTGTTTCTTCATTGGCTATGGGAAAAGGTGTTATAGATGAAACTCATCCTAACTTTGTAGGAGTATATAGTGGTTCTTTAAGTAATGAAAATATTACTAATCTAGTTAAGAGCTGTGATTTAGCATTTTTAATTGGAGTTAAACTTACAGATTCAATAACTGCTGGTTTTAGTTATATAAATAAAAATATAACTCTTATAGAAGTTCATCCTTTATATTGTAGAATAGGTGAAAACTTATTTAGTAATATTTTAATGAAAGATGCTTTAGAATCTTTAAAAAATTTAAATATTGAATTTTCTAAAAATGATACACCACATGTTTCATTAATAAATAATTTTGAAGCTAAAAATACTCCTCTAACTCAAAAAAGATTTTTCCAAGGAATTGAAAGTTTCTTAAATGAAAATGACATATTAATTGCTGAACAAGGTACTTCTTTCTTCGGTTCTTGCTTAGTTAACATGAAAAAAGGTTGTACATTTGTAGGACAACCACTTTGGGGTTCAATTGGATATACTGTAGGTGCTTTATTAGGAACTCAAATCGCAGATAGAAATAGAAGAAATATTCTTTTAGTTGGTGATGGTTCTTTCCAATTAACAGCTCAAGAAGTTTCTACTATGATTAGAGAAAATCTAAGCCCTATAATAATGGTTATAAATAATGATGGATATACTGTTGAAAGACTTATTCATGGCCCTAACAGAAAATATAATGATATAAATATGTGGGATTATTCAAAATTAGTTTCTGTATTTGACTTAGAAGGAAACAGAAGTATTAGCTTTAAAGCAAAAACTGAAATTGAATTAATGAATGCTTTAAAAGAAGCTGACAATAATAGAGATAAACTTACTTTTATAGAAGTTTGTATGGATAAAATGGACTCCCCTCAATTATTAAAAGATTTAGGTGAATTATTCTCAAAACAAAATAGCTACTAAAAGTAAAAAAGACTTTTTCATTATAGAAAAAGTCTTTTATTTATATATTATTTTTTACCACTCGCATTTTTCTGAAACGAACTCATTTTTCTTAAAATTTAGAACCTCTCCTCCTAAATCTGAAAAATCAAACTCTACATAACCTAAATTTGAAACTAAAATAAACATTTCTCTAGCATTTTTATAAGATAAATCTTTGTAATCTTTTATAAATTCATTAATCTTCTTATCTGAAATACCATTTTTACTATAAGTAACTTTCATTCCATAAGGTTCTTTTTCAGTATATAATTCAAGTTTGTCGAAATAAATATTTCCCGGTAAATTATTCACTAATTTTATCATATCTGAATTATTTCCAACTAAACTTCCACTTAAAGACGAAAGTTTCTCTGTATCTATTTTAGTTATTTCTTCTGATTTATTATTAACTGATATATTTTCATTATTACATCCAATTAAAACTAATGCCACTATAGTAGCACTTAATATCTTAATTAAATTTTTCATAAACTCTCCCCTTATTAACCACTATATAAAAATAAATAATCTAAAATTTATATATTATCTATTTTTTTATCTTAAACTATTTTATAACTGTTACTTCTTTGCTAACACAGTTTAATACTTCATGACCATCTTTTGTTACTAATACTAAATCTTCTATTCTAACTCCAAAATCATCTTTTAAATACACTCCAGGTTCAACTGAGAATATCATTCCTGGTTCTAAAACTTTATCATTTACACCACTTACATCTCCAAAATCATGACAATCAATTCCTATGCAATGCCCTGTTCTATGTGTAAAATATTCTCCATAACCATTTTCAGTTATATATTCTCTTGCCGCTTTATCTATATCACTAAATTTTACACCTGGTTTTACAGCTTCTATAGCTCTTTCATTTGCTTCTTTAACTATTGAATAAATTGATTCATGCTTATTTGAAGGAACTTTTCCAAAGAAAACTGTTCTAGTCATATCAGAACAATAATCGTTATATACACATCCAATATCTATAACAATACTATCTCCAATTTTTAATCTTGTATCATCTGTTTCATGGTGTGGATCTGCTCCATTTGGACAAAAAGCTATTATTGGACTAAAAGAAAACTTGTTTGAACCATTTTTTTCATAAAGTTCTTTTAAAAGATCAACACATTCAAGCTCTGTCATACCTTCTTTTAAATGTCCCCATAATTCTTTCATAGTTTTATCATTTATTTTTGATGCTTCTTTCATAAACTCTATCTCTTCTGCATCTTTAATCATTCTAAGTTCATCTATTATAACTGAAGAATTCTTGTATTCCTTTGCCGCATTAAGTTCCATTAACTCTATTAAGTAATGTGATGGCCAAGTTTTATCTATTCCTAAATTTGAAGTATTGTCTATATACTTAGATAAAACTTCAGTTGGATTATCTGTATCTTCATACCAAACAATATCTACCCCTAAATCTTCATTTACTGGGAAAAGCTTATTATTTATTAATTTATGGTCTCCATTTGATTTAATAAGAAGAACTATCATTCTATTTCCTGGATGAAACCATTTCCCTGTTAAATAAAATAATGAAGATGGTGCTGAAACAAGAATTTGATCTAAATTTTCTTCTTTCATCTTATCTATAACCTTTTTCACTCTATTTTCTTTCATATTTCCCTCCTATTGTTTATAACTTTATTATTAATTACTATTATACACCTTTATATAGATTTTATATAATGATAAAATATTCTTTAGATATGTTTGTCATAAAAAATTATATATAATCTTTCAGGAGGATTTTATTATGAAGATTGCAGTTATATCAGACATTCATGGAAATATATATTCCTTAATGAAAGTCTTTGAAGATATAGATGATAATAGAGTTGATAAAGTTATTTGTTTAGGGGACTTAGTTGGATATGGACCACATCCTAATGAAGTAATAGCTTTAATTAAAAGAAGAGAAATTACTTGTTTAAAAGGAAATTATGATGCCTCTGTTTGCGATGGAGATTTCACATATATAAGAGATAATAATATAAATTCTTTTTCACTTCCTTGGGCAGTTGAAGAAGTAAGAAATTCAAATAAATATTTTTTAGAAAACCTAGAAACTGAATATAGATTAAAAGTTGGAAAAAGAGAAATTCTTTTTGTACATGGAAGCCCAAATTCAATAAGTGAATATCTTTTTGAAGATGGAAGCAATACTGAAGAAATTATGAAAAATTTAAATGCTGATATTTTAGTGTGTGCTCATACTCATATTCCATCATGTAAAATGTTTGGAGATAAACTTTTCATAAATGATGGTAGTGTTGGTAAACCTAAAAATGGTTCACCTAACGCAACTTATTGCATATTAGATATAAATGAGGAAACTGGAGAAGTAAAAGTTAAATTTAGAAATGTTGAATATGAATTTAAAAGAATAGTAAAAGATATGACTATGCTTAAATTTCCTTCTAATCTTATTCAATCATATGAAACTGGTAGAGAAGTTTAAAAGCAGGATTATCCTGCTTTTTTATTCTTTTAAAACTCCTACTATTCTAGCTTTTCTAAGTGTATCTCTATCTCCTTTTAAACATGAATAAAAAACTTCAGTTGCGTCTTTTCCTAGAGGAAATTTACAATTCCCATTAACGAATTCTTTAATTCCAGTAACATCATAAACAGTTCCATCAATAACTATGTATGCTAAGTTATTTCCTATTCCATTGTATTGAGATAACTCTTCCATAGTAAAATTTTTAATTTTACGTTTAAATTCATTTTCAATAAAAATAAGTTCCTCTAATTCTTCCATTACATATTTAATTTTTTCTATAATTACTTCCCTCTCTTCAATTCTTGCACTTAACATTCCTTTTAAAATATTTATTTCTCTATTTTTTCTTATAATTAAATTATTTAGTAACATATTTCCCCCATAAAAAATATTATTATATAACTATTCTATGTTAATTCCTTGATTTTGATTTAAAAATATTGTAAAATCATTTTAATATAATATTTCAATGAAACGTTGACGAGAAGAGTAAACTTAGGAAGTAGTTTTAGCGAATAAGGGATGGTGTAAGCCTTATACGAAGCCTATTTTGAAGAACATCTCTGAGTATCTAACCGAAAACTTTAAGTTAGTAGGCTTAGACGGAACTTCCAAACCGTTATAAATTTGGAAAGCATAAATTTTGTGTTTTAAAGCTGGTTTTCTTTTTTAGAAAACAAATTGGGTGGCACCGCGTATAGTATCCTTTCGTCCCATACATACTGGGAAGTGAAGGATTTTTTTTATATAATTTTTTATTAATAGGAGGAAAAATAATGGATAAAAACGTATTAGTTAGATCACTATACAGAAACACTTCTGACCATTTAGGAAAAGAAATAACAATAACAGGATGGATAAGAACTTTAAGAGCTTCAAACGCTTTTGGATTTATCGAAATTAATGATGGTTCTTTCTTTAAAAATATTCAAGTTGTATTTGATAATAAATTAGAAAACTTTAAAGAAATATCAAAACTACCTATAAGTTCATCATTAAAAGTTGTAGGGACTTTAGTTGAAACACCAAATGCTAAACAACCTTTTGAAATTCAAGCTAGCGAAATCGTAATTGAAGGTATGTCAGATTCTGACTATCCACTACAAAAGAAAAGACATACTTTTGAATATTTAAGAACTATAGCACACTTAAGACCAAGAAGTAATGCATTCTCAGCTGTATTCAGAGTTAGATCAGTTGCTGCTTATGCTATACACAAATTTTTCCAAGAACAACACTTCGTATACACTCACACTCCAATACTAACTGGAAGTGACTGTGAAGGTGCAGGAGAAATGTTTAGAGTAACTACTTTAGATTTACAAAACCCTCCAAAAACTGAAAATGGAGATATTGATTATTCAAAAGATTTCTTTGGAAAAGAAACTAACCTTACTGTTTCAGGACAATTAAATGGTGAAACTTATGCTTTAGCATTTAGAAATATTTATACTTTCGGACCAACTTTCAGAGCTGAAAATTCAAATACAGCAAGACATGCTGCTGAATTCTGGATGGTTGAACCTGAAATATCATTTGCTGATTTAGAAGATAACATGAAATTAGCTGAAGATATGTTAACTTATGTAATAAAATATGTTATGGATGAATGTCCTGAAGAAATTCAATTCTTTAACCAATTTATAGATAAAGGATTAGTAGAAAGATTAAATCATGTTGTAAACTCAGACTTTGCTAGAGTTACTTATACAGATGCAGTAGAAATATTAAAATCTTGTGGAAGAACTTTCGAATATCCAGTTGAATGGGGAATTGACCTTCAAACTGAACACGAAAGATATCTTACTGAAGAACACTTCAAAAAACCAGTTTTCGTAACTGATTATCCAAAAGATATAAAAGCATTCTACATGAGAATGAATGATGATAATAAAACTGTTGCTGCAATGGATCTTCTAGTACCAGGAATAGGTGAAATAATTGGAGGAAGCCAAAGAGAAGAAAGACTTGATCTTCTTAAGAAGAGAATGGCTGAACTTAACTTAAATGAAGAAGATTACTGGTGGTATTTAGAGCTTAGAAAATACGGAGAAACTAAACATTCAGGATATGGATTAGGATTTGAAAGATTAATCATGTACATTACTGGTATGACAAATATCAGAGACGTAATTCCATTCCCAAGAACAACTGGTCAATCTGATTTCTAATATTAATTAAAATATATAATAAAACTCCTTAGATAAACTAAGGAGTTTTATTTTGTAATTTTCTATCATTAAAATAAGTTATGTTTCTACATTTCTATTAACAGTTAATTAATAATCAATATTATACACCCATGTTATAATAAATAGTATTAAATATTAGGAGGAGAAGTTATGCTAATTCTTATCGGATTAATAGTTTTATTAATAATAATAGCATTAAACATTCCATTAGCATTAAAAACTCAAAAGAAATTTTTAAGCACTTGTGAAGGTGAATATAAAACATTTCAAGATGCTAATCTAAAAAAATTCACTATATTATTCTTCGTTATATTAATAATAGCAATTGGATTTGCAATTGTGTCTAAAAAATATATCTTCTTACTTGCAGCTGCACTTATGTTATTCCTTGTAGTTGGTGCAGTAAAAAATGCAATGATAGTTACTAAAGATAAATTATATTTTAGACAATGTACTGTTCCATTAACAGAAATAAAATCTGCAGAACTAACATATACTGCTCAACAAAAAATTATGATATTATTCACTATGCAAAATGATCATAAATTTGGATATGCTCACGGAAAAATAGATACTCCAAAAGCAATAGCAGAAGCTATAAAAGAAGTTGGAATTCCAGTAGAAAATAAATTAAATAAAAATACTGATATTAAATCAGAAAACTAAGAATAATAAGAAAAAAGTCTGTGCCATTATCATATGACATAGACCTTTTTCTTATATTTTTAATATTTAAACTCTTGCCAAAGACTAACTGCTTCTTTAGGATTCCATGATTCTTGTGAGGTATGATTTTGTATACATTTATAATTCCTACCTTCAAATACAACTTCATCATCTACTTTATACTCAATAGAATTTTTATTCCAATTATTAATATTATTTTCTGCTAAATTTACTTTGTCAATTTTTCTACTAAAAGAAAATCTTGATTCACTTCCATTAGATTTTGCTATTAATTCATAATAGTCATCTTCTTTACTTTCTAAGAATATTTTTATTCCATCTTTATTATTAAGTAATTTTCCTTCGAAAACTTTAATATCCTCTTCATTTTTCATTTTTTTATTAATTACTAAATCTATCTCATGTGGATAAGTGGATGTTACTTTTATATAATTTTTTGTTTCTACATCAACTTCTATATTTCCATCCAACTCAACTACCATATCTTTTTTATCATCTACACTTTCATTTTGTTTAGACCCACAACCTACTATTAAAAAAGAAGCTCCTACAAGCACCATTAGAATTACTCTCTTTATTTTTATATTATTATCTCTTTTCCTTCTAAACTTTAACAACTAATTATTTTCTCTCTGAAATATCCTCTTAATACTTACATCTTTAGCTTCAACATATAATTCATACCACTTATCTTTATTTGAAACTTTATCTTCTTTAACCGTAGCTTCATTGTTGTTTTTATCTAAAACTTCCTCTAATATTTTAATACTTTTTCCACTATCTGTTGCTTTACTTAGCTCTACTCTTACATCTTCATAATAACTACTTTTAATCTTTATGTATTCTTTATCTTCCAAATTAACTTTTATACTATTTTCTAATTCAGAAATTTTCTCCATACTCCTTTTTTCACTTCTAGTTAATCCATCAGAGTCCCTACATCCAACGAAAACTATAGAACTTAAAATTGTTATTCCTAAAACCCATTTTTTCAAAATCATTCCTCTCCCAAATAACCTTTTAATATAAAATCAAACCCTCATTTAATTTTACCAATTTATGTTAACTAATACAATAAAAAATACACTAATCCTAAATTTGATTAGTGTATTTTAATTAAATTCTTATTTTGAACTTCTTTTTTTCAATAACTCATATAAAGTATTTACTGGAATTCCTGTTCCACCTTTTGCTTTATAAGGTTTTGGTGAATCTGTCCAAGCTGTTCCTGCGATATCCATGTGAATCCATGAAGTTCCCTCTTTTATGAATTTCTCAATGAAAAGACCTGCTGTGATTGTTCCTGCATATCTTCCACCAATATTTTTTATATCAGCAATATCTGATTTTATTAACTCTCTATATTCATCAAATGCTGGTAATCTCCAAAGTTTTTCTCCACATTTTAATGAAGCTTCTTCAATTTCATTAAAGAATTTATCATTATTTGAAAGTATTGCAGTTGTTGTATCTCCAAGTGCAACTAAAGCAGCTCCAGTTAATGTTGCTAAATCTATTACTTCTTTAACATTTTCTTTTTCTTGAATATATGTTACTGCATCTGCAAGAGTTAATCTACCTTCTGCATCTGTATTAAGAACTTCTATAGTAGTTCCTTGCATACTTCCAATAATATCTCCTGGTTTATAAGCTCCACCTGAAATCATATTTTCACAGGCTGCAACTACTGAAACAACATTTACTTTTAAACCTCTTTTAGCTATTAAAGCCATTGTTCCTACTACTGCAGCAGCTCCTCCCATGTCTGATTTCATTGTATCCATACTAGCTGTAGGTTTTAATGAATATCCACCTGCATCAAAAGTTAATCCCTTACCAACTAATCCTGTTACATTTTCTTTATTAGAATCATCTCCAAAGTATCTCATAACAATTAGTTTTGGTTCTCTTATTGAACCTTTTCCAACAGTTAAGAAAGCTTCCATTCCAAGCTCTTCAATTTTTTCTTTTCCTAAAACTTCTACTTGGAATCCATATTCTTGTCCTAGTTTAGTAACTGAATTAGCTAAAACTTCTGGATACATTACATTTGCAGGTTCATTTACTAAATCTCTTGCAATTATAATTCCTTCTGCAATATTTTCTCCTTCTTTAACAGCTTCCTTAATAGAATCTAATTTTGAATTATCAATACTACATCCTGATAATGAAACAAGAACTTCTTTTTCTTCTTTGTTTGATGATTTATATTTATCAAATTTATAATCTGAAAGAACTAAAGAAACTGTCATAGCTTTTGCTCTTTCACATACATCAAATTTATCAGTAACTATCATTCTTACTACTAAATCATTTACTTTTAATTCTTTAGCTTTTTTATAAGCTTTTGAAAGATTTACTTTAATTCCTTCTAAAGTACATTTATCTTCTTTTCCAAGTCCTAATAAAATTACATCTTGAATTTTTCCTTCAACTTCACGAGTATAGTTATAAACTTCTCCTGATTTTCCTAAGAATTTTTCATTCTTACTTAAGTATTCTACCATTTTCTTTATTTCAGGATTTTTTATTTCTAAACTATCCTCAAATAAAGATACTATTAATCCTTCTGATTCTTTACACTTTTTTGATTTAACACTAACTTTCATTTATTTCACTCCTTACATATATTCTTCCATTAATATTATTTTTCCTAATCTTAAGGTTTCTTGAACATTTATTATTCTCTGATTAGATGAGCCTCTAAATTTTAAACCTTTTCTAGAGAGCATTTTTTCAAATTTACCATCAATAAGTACATCTATATTTTCTAAAAGGTCTCTAAAGCCTTTTCTATTATCTATTTCTTCTAATAAGTACTCAATTGTATAGCCAGTAAATGACCAAACACTTAAGTTATTTTCTTTAAACTTTTTAGCCATATATGCAAATTCCTCTGCCCTTTCAAAAGGATCTCCTCCACTAAAAGTAACTCCTTTTAAAATTGGATTATCTAAGACATCCTGAATAAGTTCATCCATGTCTTTTTCTTCTCCTCCTGTAAAACTATGAGTATCTGGATTAAAACATCCTATACAATTATGTCTACAACCTTGTGAAAAAAAAACTCTTCTCATTCCAGGACCATTAACTAAACTTTCATATGCTATTCCTGCAAGTCTTATCTTTTTCGCCAAAGAAATCAGCTCCTCTAATCTTTGTTTTATATTATACTACTTTACTCTGATTTAATAAATACATTTGATAACTATTATTAATTAATTCATTTTTTACACAACTTCTTTTATTTAATTATAACCTATTTTTCTATATTAATAACAATCAATTAATATACTCTAAAAACTATATACACAAAAATTTATAGGTGTATAATTAAAGCCGAAAAAACTAAACCAGTTCTTTAATTTAAAATTTTTATAATATTTTTCAGGAGATTTTTTTATGAAAAAACGAAGTATGTATATGCCAATTTTAATGGCAATTCCTAGTTTTGGGTTAGGTTTTATGTGGAATATGAAAAGTACTCTCCTTCCACTTTTAGTTAAGACTGTAACACCTTCTGATTTTAAACTAGGATTAATTGCCGCACTTTGCTCTTTTACTGGAATTTTCTTTCCATATATAGGCGGAGTTTTAAGTGATAAAAAAAGATTTAAAATGGGAAAAAGAAAACCATGGTCTCTTTTAGGAGGAATAATAGGTGGAATTTTTGTTTTTCTATTAGGATTTTCTAAGAGTTATATAGAAATGCTTATATGCGTTTTCGTAGCTTGGTCTTCCTTTAATTTTTTCCAAGGAGCATATTATTCTTGGATGCCAGAAAGTGTTGAACCAAATCAAGTTGGTTCTGTTAATGGATTAGGAAAATTATTTTATTCTTTCGGAGGATTATTATTTTATTTATTTGCTGTAATATTATTTAACATAAATCATAAATTACCTTTTATTTTAATCGCAATTTTAGCTTTACTACCAATATTATTTATTTGCTATTTAGTAAAAGAAAAAGATACAGAAACTACAACTCCCCCAAAACTTAATTTAGATTTTCTAAAAAATTTACCTGCTATGAAAGTATTTTTAACAGGTTCATGCTTTTATTTTGCTTATGGAATAATAACTCCATTTTGGATACCTTATTATGAAAAAAGAGATCACTTTAGTGGTACAGAAATAAGTTTTGCCTTAACTGCTCTAACATTAGTTGGGATGATTCTTTCCGTTTTCATAGGAATGCTTTGTGATAAGTGGAGAAAAGATAGAGTTTTTCTTATTTGTTGTATAGTTTACGGAATTGCATTTATTATTGGTTGGGATGTAACAAAACTATATATGCTTTGGATATTTGCAATAATTTCAGGAATTGCATTTATAATGTTCCAAGTAGCTTACTATTCATTAGTTCCTGAAATAGCTCCAAAAGGTCACATAGGTGAATATATGGGAGTAAATAATATATTTATATGTATTCCTCAAATTATTAGTAGTATTATAGGAGGAATTTTACTAAATAATAATGATGGTGTAATTATATTTCCTATTGCAATAATAATGATGATTATAGGTTCAATAATTATAGCAACTTATAAAAAACCTAAATTTGCTTAAAAGAAATGTGTTTTTAGCACATTTCTTTTTTAATTTCCTAATAAATTAATTTTATAATATTAAAAGTTATAATTTAATCGCTAAATATTATAATAGGTTAAATAAAGTAGTATAATCTATTATTGAATGGGGGGATTTTATGCCACTTTGGTTTATTTATGCTATTTTAGGTGCCGTATTTGCAAGCTTAGTAAGTATTTTCACTAAGCTTGGAGTAACAAATATTAGTCCTTCTTTAGCTGGTACTATTAAAGCTATTATTATGGCTATATTTTTTATTATAATTTCATCTTTTAATGGTGATTTCACAAAACTTTCAGGTATAACCAACTATAAGAAAGACCTTTTATTTTTGGTTCTAACTGGAATTTTTGGAGCACTTTCATGGTTATTTATGAATTTTGCCTTTAAACATGGTAGTGTAACTAAAGTTGTACCAATAGATAAAATGTCTATAGCAATCACTATTTTACTATCAGCACTAATATTAAAAGAACACTTATCAGCAAGAACTATAATTGGTGTTGCTTTCATAGTTATAGGTGGAATAGTTATAGCTTTACATTAAAAAAAGAAAGATACTTAAATTTTAAGTATCTTTCTTTTTTTAATTTTTATATTTTACATAATTCAGTCTTCCACCTGCATAAATAACTTCAATTTCTTTATAAGTTAAATCTACAGTTGCTTTGAATTCTATTCCCTTTGTATTATTTCTAAAAGTTACTTCTCCAAGCTTTAATTCATTCTTTATATTATCACAAATAATCTCATCCATTAAATCTATACAATCATAACTTTTTTCATCTTTAAATTCTAAAGGAATAATTCCATTATTTATAAGATTAGCCTTATGAATTCTTGCAAAATATTTTGCTAAAACGGCTTTTATTCCTAAATAAAGTGGTGCTAATGCTGCATGCTCTCTACTTGATCCTTGCCCATAATTATCTCCTGCAATTATTAATCCTCCGCCATTTTCTTTAGCTCTATTTGGAAATTCTTTGTCAACTGTATTAAAACAGAATTCTGAAAGATAAGGAATATTTGATCTAAATGGTAAAAGCTTTGAATTTGAAGGCATTATATGATCTGTTGTTATATTATCTTCAACCTTTAATAAAACTTTTCCACTTAATTTTTCATCTAAAGGTTTATTAACTGGAAATGGCTTTATATTTGGACCTCTTTTAACTTGTACCTCTTTATTAGTTTTTGCTGGAGTTAAAATCATTGAATCATCAATAATAAACTCTTCTGGCATTTCTATATTTAAATCAATTTTCATTTCTCTAGGATCTGTAAGAACTCCATTTATTGCTGAAACTGCTGCTGTTTCAGGGCTAACTAAATAAACTTTAGCTGATAAAGTCCCACTTCTACCATAAAAATTTCTATTAAATGTTCTTAATGATATTCCATCTGTACCAGGTGCTTGCCCCATTCCTATACATGGCCCACATGAATTTTCTAATACTCTAGCCCCTGAGCTTATTATATCTCCTAAAGCTCCATTTCTAGCTATCATCTCCATAACCTGTCTTGATCCTGGTGCAATAACAAGGCTAACATCTGGATGCACCTTTTTTCCTTTTAATATTTTAGCTACTTTCATTAAATCTTCGTAAGAAGAGTTTGTACAACTTCCTATAGCTACTTGATCAACTTTTATTTTACCTATTTTTGAAACTTCTAAAACATTATCTGGTGAATGTGGTCTAGCGGCTAAAGGTTCTAATTTATTTAAATCTATAGTTACTTCTCCATCATAAACTGCCTCTTCATCTGGTTCAAAATATATAAAATCTTTTTCTCTATTTTGCGATTTAAAAAATTCTAATGTTCTCTCATCACTTGGAAAAATAGAAGTAGTTGCCCCAAGCTCAGCTCCCATATTTGTAATAGTAGCTCTTTCTGGAACTGAAAGAGTTTTAACTCCTTCTCCTCCATATTCAAATATTTTCCCTACTCCACCTTTTACTGAAAATTTTCTTAAAACTTCTAAAATTATATCTTTAGCCGCAACCATTGATCCTAGTTTTCCTGTAAGATTTATTTTATAAACTTTAGGAGTATTTATATTATATGCACCTCCGGCCATAGCAAGTGCAACATCAAGTCCTCCTGCGCCCATTGCAAGCATTCCAACTCCCCCTGCTGTTGGAGTGTGGCTATCTGAGCCAATTAAAGTTTCACCTGGTTTTGAAAATCTCTCTAAAAATACTTGATGGCATATTCCATTTCCCGGTTTTGAAAAATAAACTCCATGTTTTGAAGCTACGGTTTGTATAAATTTATGATCATCTGCATTCTCAAAGCCTTGTTGTAGCATATTATGATCTACAAATGCGACAGATCTCTTAGTTTTTACTCTATCTATATCCATAGCCTCTAATTGTAAATATGCCATAGTCCCAGTAGAATCTTGAGTTAAAGTTTGATCTATTTTAATTCCTATTGGTTGTCCACTCTCTATTTTTCCTTCAACTAAATGCTTTTTTAAAATCTTTAAAACTAAATTATCCCCCATATAAAATTCCCCCTAACCTTTTATTCTAATTTCTAGCTTTTAAATCTTTATATTCTTTATAAAGTCTAACTAACTCTTTATCAAAAAGGCTTCTTTTAAGCCTAACAGCTATTGCTCTAACCATATCTAGTATACCCTCAGCTTCCTCTTTATTAAGTTCAATTCCATACTCCTTAAATTTATTTATAATAGCTGATTTACCAGAATGTTTTCCTATGACAATTTGTCTCTCTAGTCCAACAACTTTTGGATCAAAAGCTTCATAATTTTTTGGATTTTTTATAGCTCCATCCGCATGTATTCCTGATTCATGAGCAAACATATTATCTCCAACTATGGCTTTCCATGGAGGTAATTCTCTACCTGCTGCTCTTGATACATATTCTGAAACTTCTCTAAACATTTTTGTATCAAAATTAGTATCATGACAAAGTAATATTTTAAACGCCATAATCACTTCTTCTAAAGCAGCATTTCCAGCTCTTTCTCCTAATCCATTTACAGTTACACCAATATGATTTGCTCCTGCTTTAGTTCCTGCTAAAGCATTAGCTGTTGCCATTCCAAAATCATTATGTGTATGCATTTCTATATCAAATCCTGTATTTTTATATAAATATTCAATATCTTTTTTCAATCTAAAAGGCTCCATTATACCTACAGTATCACAATATCTAAATCTATCTGCTCCTGCTTTTTTTGCTGTATTCATAAATTGAACTAAAAAATCTTTATCTGCTCTTGATGCATCTTCTCCATTTACAGAAACATATAATCCATTTTTCTTCGCAAATTCAACTGACTTAACCATATTTTCTAGAACCCATTCTCTTGAAGTTTTTAGCTTATGTTTTATATGAATATCTGAAACAGATATAGATATTGCAACTGCATCAACTCCACAATCAATTGATTCTTCAATATCTGAAATTACTGCCCTATTCCAAGCCATTATACTACTTTTTAAATTTCTATTTGCTATATTTTTTATTGCTCTTTTTTCATCCCCACCCATAGTAGGAATTCCAACTTCTAATTGATCTACCCCAAGCTCACTTAACATTTCAGCTATAGCAACTTTTTCAGCATTTGCAAATACTACTCCTGCTGTTTGTTCACCATCTCTAAGGGTTGTATCTACTATATAAATTTTTTTCCCATTCTCAGGATTTATTATTGCCATTTATTACGCCCCCTCTTTAATCCCCAATTTAATTTCTAATTTATACCATAATATCATAATAAATACATTTATTCAATGATTTTTGCAGGATTATTTTTTTCTCTTGCATTTTAAAATATTTTTATTATTTTTTTATTCATAACGCAACACTTATTTGCAACTTTTTTTTATTTTATTGCATTTATTTAAAATTTTTATTTTTATAGAAAACATTTCTTTATTTTTGTACAAAAAAAGAACTCAAACTTTTAATTTGAGTTCTTTAATATTAGCAATTTCTATAATAATTAGTATGAGATGCAGTATGAGTTATTCTATCTTCTCTCTCATGATATTTACCAGGTCCAAATCTTTCATCAAGACTTAAATATCCTGTAACTCTTGAAACACCTTGTATATCATTTCCTTTGCAATTAGGACAAACTTTATCTTCATTTTTAAGATAAGTTCCACAATCTTTACAATATCTTATATGAAAGTTAATACCTAAATAACTTATATTAGTTTTTTTATAAGCATAATTTAAAATATCCATTATAGCTTCTCCTGTTGGACAATCATCAACTTCTAAGTAACTTATATGTCCTCCATTACATAAGCTATGATAAGGTGCTTCAATATCTATTTTTTTAGTTATTGATATTGGACATCCTACAGGAACATGGAAACTATTTGTATAGTATTCTTTATCAGTAACACCTTTTATTAATCCAAACATTTTTTGATCCTGTTTTATAAATTTTCCGGAAAGTCCTTCTGCTGGTGTAGCATAAGCACTCCAATTAAGATTTGTTTCATTACATAACTTATCACAGTATTGTCTTAAATAAGTTATTATTTTAACTCCTAATTCTCTAGCTTCTTCTGACTCACCATGATGACTTCCTATTAATGCAGTTAATGTCTCCGCAAGTCCTATAAATCCAATTCCCCAAGTTCCTTGTTTTAAAATTGGTTCTATTGAATCATCTTGATTTAAATTTTCAGAACCTTTCATTAAATGTTGTCCTGCAACAAAAGGTAAATCTTTAACTCTTAATTTTTTCAGTACACTATACCTATGCATTAGTGATTCTTTTGCAGTTTCCAATCTCTCATCTAATATATGGAAAAACTTATCAATGTTCCCTTCAGCTTGTATTCCGATTCTTGGAAGGTTTATAGTAGTAGGAGCTATATTTCCTCTACCTTTACATCCAGGTTCTCCATTTACATTTTTCATTAAATAAGTTCTACATCCCATAGTTGCTGGCATATATCCCTTATCATAATAATATTTATTGAAGTCAGCATCTATATTCATAAATGTAGGGTTCATTCTTTTTGCTGCTACTTTACAAGCTAATTCATATAAATAGTAATATTTATCTTCTTTTTCTCTATTTATACCTTCTTTAACTCTAAAGATTATATTTGGAAATATTGGCTGCTCACCTTTTCCTAGTCCTTTTTCGTATTCTAATAAGAATATTTCACAAACTAAAGCTGCATCTTCTGAATTTGGTATTCCTAAGTTAATTGATGAGAAAGGAACTTGTGAACCTGCTCTTGAGTGCATTGTATTAAGATTATATACAACTCCCTGCATTGCTTGGTGAATTCTCTTTCTTAATCTCTTTTCTACTAGTTCATTTAATTTACTTTCATCAATTCCTAGTTCAATAAATTCTTTTTTTATTTCATCTCTTGTCGGTTTAACAAATACTGCCATATCATTGTCAAAATCAGGATGACTTTGACCTCCAAACATATCATTTTGAGTTGACTGTAGAAGAATGCATGAAAGCTCTGCTGCTGTTTCTATTCTTCTTGGTGCATTTATAGTTCCATATCCAGTATTAAATCCTTTTTCTAATAATTCTCTAGTTGGAATATGAAGACAATTTGTTGTTAAGTTATAACTATCTAAATCATGATAGTATAAATCACCAACTTCATGTCCTTTTGATAAATGCTTTGGCATAGTTGCTAAATTGTGCCATTTGTTTGATTCAGATGCAATTCTTAAAAGTTTGGAGCTAAAATTATTTCCAACATTAGCATTATCTCTATCTGTTTCAACACCAATTTTTCCGATGGCTTTCATAAGGTCTGATTTAATTTCTCTAACTTTTGTTCTTTCTTTTCTGTAGTTTCTATAAGCTATAACAACACTTTTTAAACTTGTATCTCCTAATGCTTTTTCAACTAAGTTTTGAACTTCCTCAACAGAAACTCTGTCATTTCCCGTCATTTCTATATAATTTATTACCTTTTGAACTATGTCAAAAATTTGACTTGTTCTAAGTTTTACACCTACTTCTGTAGCTGCTTTCTGAATTGCATTAGCTATTTTAGATGAATTAAATTCAACCTCTCTGCCATCTCTCTTCACAACATATAGCATTTAAACTACCCCCATTACACAATATCTAGTATATTTATTACTGTATTATTATACTTCAAAATATATACAGGTGCAATTACCTTTTCCTATATATTTGTTTGATATAGTTATACTTATGTCTATTTATCTCTATTTTTTAGTTTATTTTGTACTTTTTCTTTTATGATTTAATAAACATTAAGTTATCTTTTTATAGTTCAAATTAATATACATAAAGTATATTAATTTTTGAAAAAGAAGGTGTTAAAATGAAAAAATTATTTTTTATTCTTACTATATTTTCTAGTTTCTTATTGATAGGTTGTAATAAGAATTTAGAAAATAAAGAATCTACTCAAACATCTGCAGGTGTTAATAATAATATTCCAAAAGAACCCCTTATTTATCCATACACTGGTGAAATTTCTTCAAATGATCCAAATTTGCAAACTGCTTACATGTCAATAATAGAAAATTCTTCTTTCGCAAGACCACAAAATGGATTATCAGAGGCAGATATTGTTTATGAAACTTCAGCAGAAGGTGGTATTCCTAGATTTTTAGCTTTATTCCATAAAAATTCTCCTGAAAAAATAGGACCTGTAAGAAGTGTTAGACCATATTTTTTAACTTTTGCTAAAGAACATGCTCTTCCTTTTGGACATTGTGGAGGTTCTTCTGCAGCAATTAGTGAAATTAAATCTGATTCTTCCTTAATGAGTTTAAATGAAATGTTTAATTCTAAAGCTTATTTTAGAGATAATAATAGAAAAGCTCCTCATAATTTATACACTAGCTCAGATAAGCTTAAAAATTTGATAAAAGAAAAAAACTTTAATATTTCCGCAAAGCAATTCTTTAAATATGATGAAAATGCATTAAATACTTCAAAAGAAACAGCAAATAATATTCATATTGAACCTAATAAAATTTATACAATAGACTATAAATTTGAAAATGGAAAATATACAAAATATATGGATAATGAAGCATCTATAGATGCTAATAATAATAATCCAGTAGCCTTTAAAAATGTAATAGTACAAAAAACTGATATTTATTTAAATGAAGATGGATCACATTTAGACATAGATTTAGTAGGTGAAGGAACAGGTTACTTATTTACTAATGGAAAAAAATCTGATATTACTTGGAATAAAATTTCTGAATATAGTCAAACAAAATTCTATGATTCTAAAGGAAATGAAATCAAACTCTCCCCTGGAAATACAATAATAAATGTTATTGATAAAGAAGCTAAAATTTCAATAGAATAAAAATTTAAATTTTCTAAACTCAATTTTTATTAAAATTATAAAATTTGAGTTTCTTTTTTTAGAATTTTTTAGAAATAAATTGCAAAACTATATCAGTAGTGATATAGTTTTAATTAGCAATAGTGATATAGATTAAATTAGCAATAATGATATAGTTTGTACTAAGGAGGATTTTAGTATGCAAAAAATTGCTTTAGTAACCGATAGTGGTTCTGATTTAACATTAGAAGAATTGAAGGAAAACAATATAGAACTTGTTCCTTTTAGAATAATATACCCAGAAAAAGAATATAATGATGTTTTAGAAATTTCACCAGATGATGTCTACAATAGATTAAAAGAACATATTCCTACAACTTCATTACCAAGTATTGATTACATGGAAGGAGTATTAAACAGATTAGAAAAAGAGGGATATACTCATGTAATTATGATTTCAATTTCAAGTCATTTCTCTGGTACTGGAAACTCATTTAGATTATTATTAGAAGATCATCCTAATTTAACATCTTTTGTTTTTGATTCAAAAACATTAAGTGCACCTCAAGGAACTCTTGTATTAATGACTGCTAAGATGATTAGAGATGGACTTTCATTTGAAGAAATATGTGAAAAGCTACCTGTTCTTAGAACTCAATCACATGGATACTTCACAATTGATACATTAGAGTATTTAAAAAAAGGTGGAAGAATAGGTTCTGTTGCAGGTACAATAGGTTCTGTTCTTAATATAAAACCTATTATATGGGTTTCTGATGAAGGTGTTTATGAAACATATGCAAAAGTTAGAGGACAAAAACAAGCTCTTTCAAGATTACAAAAAATAGCTAAACAAGAACTTGATAAATATGGTGATTGTGATGTAACTGTTTTATCAGGAGGCGCTGATGATCTTGCTCAAAAACTTTATGAAATGATAAAAGATTTTGAGCACATAAAAAGTATAAGATTTTCAAAAATAGGTCCTGCATTAGGTGTTAATACTGGACCTGGTACTGTGGGAGTATCATTACAAGAGGTTCATTAATATGAATGATAACTTTGAATACACTAGCTTAAAGGATATAAAATCCGAAGAGAAACGTTTATATAACGAATATAAAAAGAGGATGGCTGAACTAAAAAAAGCTAAAAAAGAAAAAATTAAGGCTACTAGTTCAGGGCAAGTATTTACCAAAGGATTATTACCTATATATGTTTTGCATATATTAAATTTAAATCCTACTAACGGTAACGAAATTGCACATAAAATTTCTCAAAGAACTGATGATAAATGGCGCCCAAGTACAGGTGGAATATACCCTATCTTAAAAAAGCTTGAAAGCGAAGGATTGATTATTGGTGAATGGGATGATCCTAAAAAGAAATTTAAAAAAATATATTCAATTACAGAAGAAGGTCATAAAGATTATTTAAGAAAAAAAGCTCTTTTAAAGCCTAAAATTGAAGAAGCACTAGATGTATTTAATTTAATATACAATGATATTTATTAATAAAAGGAATGCTATTTTAGCATTCCTTTTATATTTTAGAATAATTTTATTTTTTTCAGTAAATAATACTTTTATGGAGGTGCATTATGTTTGCGAAGATTATAGATTTAAATAATTCAGAAGCTTTTGTAATATCAGATTCAGATATTATCAAAGTTATTCCTATATCATATGTAAATAATAAT
Organism: Clostridium thermobutyricum; assembly: GCF_000371465.1. Classification (NCBI taxonomy): domain Bacteria; kingdom Bacillati; phylum Bacillota; class Clostridia; order Eubacteriales; family Clostridiaceae; genus Clostridium; species Clostridium thermobutyricum. The sequence goes on from NZ_KB850956.1 coordinate 2,647,043, forward strand.
AATATAGGAGATAAAATCTTTATACCTTCATCCATGGCAACCTCCTCCCATTCCTACATTAACACTACTAATAACTTAATTTAAATTGTTCTCTTAAAAACATTTCACACAAATGATAAAAGGCTATAAACTAAAAAGTTTATAGCCTTTTATTTTTATTCTACTGTTATCGCATTTACTGGACAGCTTACTTCAGCATCCTTAGCTTTTGCTATAATATCATCTGAACTTGGCTCTGCTTTTGCAACTGCCTTTCCATCATCATCCATTTCAAATACTTCTTCACATAATGTAGGACATAACCCACACCCTATACAAGTATCTTTATCCACTTCTGCATGCATAATTTAACGCCTCTTTTCTATTAAATTAAGAGGTATTTAATATAAGCCTTCGAATACAAGTGAATATAATGGATTATCTATAACATACTCTTCTGCCTTACCTTCTTCTAAAGCTTCAGTAAGCTCAAGATTTATAGGAAGCTCTCCAATTAAAGGTAATCCTAAATATTCAGCATGCTCTTCTGCTGACTTTTTACTAAACACTCTAATTTTAGTTTGGCAATTATCACATGAAATATACGCCATATTCTCAACTACACCTTTTATTTTAACTCCAACTTTTTGAGCCATTATAACAACTTTTTTAACTATCATTGAAACCATGTCTTGTGGAGTTGATACAATTACTAATTCTTTAACATTAAATTCTTGCATAACTGTTAATGCTATATCTCCTGTTCCTGGAGGCATATCTATTAGTAAATAATCTAAATCTCCCCATACAGTATCAAAATACATTTGATTTAAAACACCATTTATAACTGGTCCTCTCCAAATTACTGGATCATCTTCAACTTCAGTTAAAAGATTCATTGATATAACTTTTATTCCTGATTCAGTTTCAACAGGTATAAATTTTATATTATTTTCATCAACTTGCTTTATTCCAGCTCTTTTTTTATTAATTCCAAAAAATCTTGGCATTGAAGGTCCTGTTATATCAGCATCTAAAACTCCAACTTTATAACCTTTTTTTCTTAACATTGAAGCCATTATTCCTGTTATAGTTGATTTTCCTACTCCACCTTTTCCACTAATTACACCTATTACATTTTTTATATTTCCGTATTTAGGTGTTTTAGCTGATGGACATATTTCAATTCCTTTTGATGCACATGAACTTTGGCTTGCACATCCATCACAATTACTCATTTCCTTGTCCTCCTAAAGTATACCAATCATTTGGTACTTGATTTGGTTGGCTAACCTCTATATCCCATTTATTAAAATCAAATTTACCTATAACATAATATTTTTGATAAATATGATTTACTCTATCATCTACAGTTATTATTGTTTTAAATAAATTGCTGCTATACCCTCTATTGTTAGCACTGATAATTACATTAAAATCATTAAAATTACCATTTACAAGTTTTGCTCCTAGAACAACCTTTTGAAGTTCTTGTGAGAATTTTTGTAAATCCTCTGAGAACAGATATCTAACACATTCAACGTCCCCTAAGACATCTACTCCAACTTTGGCATTTCCTTTATCATAATAATGTTTAGTTAAGTCAATCACTTTCATAATACTTCCATAATAAATTTCATTAAAATCTCTCGGCTTCCTTATAAATGAAAGATTATTTATTATAGTATCATCTAAGTTTTTAGGCACTTGGAAAGCTTGATTTTTATCCCAGAAGTTTCCTTCTCCACTTTTATCTACGCCTACAACATAATCATATTTTTTAACTTTATCCCCAGTATAAACTTCAAATATGTAATCTGGAGGCAATGAACTTCCTTTTGGTCTAACACTACCATGAGATAATGTTTCATATAATTGATGAATAGCTTTTGGATCTGTAATTATAAATCTAAATCCTGGATCTCTACTATTTTGAATAACTATTTTATCTACTTTAGTTTGCACTATGTAATTAAAATCATTATTTCTAAATCCTAATTTAACTAGTATTCCATTAATAGGTGCAAAACCAATAAGTAAAAGTCCAGCAGCTACTATAATGACTATTGCAACTATTATCTTTTTACCATTCACTTCAATATCACCTTCTCTATTTATGTTTTTCATAAATTAATTAGGAGAAGCCTTAGGCTCCTCCTAATTATAATTATTATAATACTTTACACATTTTATGGCAACGAATTAACTTTTATTTAATAATCTTACTTTGTTGGCACTACTACAGTAGCTTTCTTATAATCATAGAACATTAGCCAATATCCATTACCATCATTTTCTTTACCTTTAATCCAGGTAACAAAACCAGATTTACCCATATAAGGTTGATCTTCTGCATTTTTTCTACCTTTTATAGCATAAATTATATGCTTTAAATTACCTTTATTATCACATTTATATCCAATTAAAAATTGTTTATTTTTTATTATATAAGGATAGTAGTTAATCATAGGATTATAAACAATTGAATGTTTGTCATGATTTTTAGCATCACACATATCATCAATGGTATTTACGGGAACTTTATACCATTTACAGTATTTTATCTCTTTGAAGCAACCTTTAACCTCTTCAAAGCCTTTTGCTATATTTTCAAAGAAGTTTCCAACTCCACCTCTAAGTTTAAAATTATCTGGATCTATATTAGCTTCTTCAATACTTCTTTCATAACACTCGAAGTCTTCTTTGCATTTCATGTTAATTTTGATTTGCTCTTCTATTTTATCTTTTTCATTACATTTCTCTTTACATTCTTCTTTAAACTTTTCTTTACAATCCTCTTTATCTTTGTCTTTTTCCTTATCTTTATTCTTGTCCTTTTCTTTATCTTTACACTTTTCTTCTTTTTTAGGTTTTTCTACTTTCTTAGGCTTTTCTTCTTCTTTTGGTTTTACAATTGATTTTTTATCATCACTTTTTATAACAGGACAATTTTTCCATCCAGTTCCTGGTTTTTCTCCATTCATAAAACCATATAACATGAAAACAAGTTTTCCACCTGTATTTTTACATATTCCAGCTCCTGAAATCTTATCAAATGACATATTTATTCCAGCTATATTTTCTGAATGATATTCTTTACTAGCTTCACCTTTTCCATTATCAGATACTAGTAGTGGACCCATATCTATTATTTGTTTAGTATCTTTTTTATAACAAATAAGTACTATGGAATAATTGTCTTCCTTTTTTAAATTTTGAGCATAAAAAGTGATTTTGCATTTGTCTCCCTTAGCTTCAATTTTTGAATAACCTGATACAGCTTTATCGCCGCTTGATGCATTATTTTCGTCCTCTTGTAATATTATGAAATTTCTATACAATTTATTATGTGCCAAGTTACTTTTACCTCCACATGTATATTTATTCCATATAATATATGCATCAATATCCTAAATATGATAATACTATTTTATTTATATGCATAAATTTTATCTGCAAGAATTGCAAATTCTTCTATTGTAAGAGTTTCTCCTCTTCTTTTAGGGTCAATGTTAGCCTCTTCAAAAGCTTTTTCTAAATCTGCCTTTCCAACTCCTAGATTTTTAACTCCATTCCATAAAGTTTTTCTTCTCATATTAAATACATCCCTTATTAAATCAAATAAAAACTTCTCATTTTCAACCTTTACTCTTGGTTTTTCTAATCTATCAAGTCTTATTATTATAGATTCAACCTTTGGTCTTGGCATAAATGAACTAGGCGCAACAGTTCTTATAACCTTAGTTTCAGCATAATATTGAACCATTAATGAAAGTGATCCATAATCTCTTGTATTTGGCTTAGCATCCATTCTATCTGCTACTTCCTTTTGAATCATTATAGTAATACTTTGAAATTTTGCTCCACTTTTTAAAAGTTGAGCTATTAAAGGTGTAGTAACATAGTATGGTAAGTTAGCTGCTACTTTAACACTCTTTTCTTCACCTATAAGTTCATCAAAATTAACTTTTAGTGCATCTTTATGTATAAGCTCAAAATTATCATAATCTTTTAATTCCTCTTCTAATATAGGTATTAAATCTTTATCTATTTCAATAGAAGTTACTTTTTTTGCTTTTTTAAGCATTTCTACTGTTAATGTTCCAACTCCAGGTCCTATTTCTATAACAAAATCTTCTGGCCCTATCTCTGCTCCATCTACAATATCCATTACAACTTGCTTATCTATCAAAAAGTTTTGTCCTAAACTTTTAGTAAAATTAAATCCATGCTTTTTTACTATATCCTGCGTTTTATAATTTGTTAAATCCATCTACTTATTTATCTCCTCTTCAACCTTTTTTACTGCCTCTACAAATTCCTCTTTTGATATTCCATAATTATTTAATCTTGAAATCATTTGCGCACTATTTCCATAACCAATTCCAAGTATTTTTCCTAAAAGAATTCTTCTTTTTTTAGAATCCTTATCACCAGTTAATTTAAAGTACATCATGTCTTCAACATTATACTCTTCTCTCTTTTCTTCAACAGTTATTTTTACATTTTCAAGAGCTTTTATTATTGTTTCTGGAGATGCATTTTCAACTCCAATATCGCCATCTTTTAAACCTTCATCTTGAGAAATATAAGCATGCTTTATTCCTTTTACCCTTTTTGAAATAATGCTTCTAATCTTTTCTCCAGCAAAATCTGGATCAGTAAAAACAATAACCCCTTTTCTCTTTTGTGCTTCTTTTATTCTTTCTATAACTTTTCTATTTATACCAAATCCACCAACTGCTATGCATTCAGCATCTACTGCTCTTTTTATAGCATCAATGTCATCTCTTCCTTCAACTACTATAACTTCTTTAATCATAATATAGACTTCCTTTCATGAAATTCCCCCAAATATAAATAACTGTCTTATATTTTAGTTAAAATGAACTTAATTATATTTGAAAAAACCCCACACTTCTTATTTATATATTAAATTTACATATATATATTAATTATGTCAAACTCAAAATATAAAGATCAATTTATTTTACAAACACTTATATTTAATAAAAATAGAGGATAAGATTAATCCTATCCTCTAAATTATTTACCATTCGCCTGGATATGCAACTATATAAGCATTTAGCCCATATCGTCTACCCCATTGTATGCACCTTTCATTCGATGTAAAATATACGTCAATTATATTTCCCTTGATAGCTCCACCAGTATCTGCTGCTCTTGCAAGTCCATATCCTTCTACATATACTAAACTTCCTAAAGGAATAACTCTAGGATCTACTGCTATTGTGCTAATTCCACCCGGGTTATATACTGGCTTAACTCCTGTTGCAGTAGTACCATGTAAAGCATAAGCTGTAGATTGAACTACTAATTTCTTTTTATACTTTAAAGGTGATCCACTTCCTCTATTAGGTATATATTTAACTGGATTTTTAGTACCTTGCATTACTAATGCATTAACTGGTTTTGAAAGTGTCTTTGATTGTACTTCTTTCTTAGAAACTTCTTTTCCATCTTTGTAAGTTACCTTATAAGTTACTTGTTTCTTTCCATTTGTACCTTCACTCTTAACTACTTTTTTTCCTTTTTCAAGGTTTGAATCATTTTTAACAACTGTTTCGTAAGGTATTGATTTTTCTTCCTTAACAGTTTTAATTTCCACATCTACTACCTTTACATTCATATTAGGTGTAATCTTTGTGTCAACGCCTGGATTTACTTCATCTAAATCCTTATTATAGTCAATTCCTTTTGATTTTAATTCTTCAATATCTGCTTCTAATGCTTGTCCCACAGTTTCTTCAGCGGTATGAAGGGCAATTTCCTTCCCACTCATCTTAACATTTACAGGAACAGCAGTTTTAACTATAATTTTATCATTCTCATCAATTTTAGATTCTAAAGAAGGTTCTACCTTATCTTTATCTTTAACTTCAATACCTTTAGATAGTAACACCTCTTCAACAGTTCCTTTGTAAGTAACTAAAGTTTCTTCTTCCCCATCAATAGTTACTTTAACAGTCTTTCTAACATTTACGATAACTATCGTAGCTAGAGCTAAACATACAGCTATAGCTAATGTTAGTTTTTTTGCATTAGGACTGTTAGAAAAATTCTCTTTACAAGCTTTAAATTTTTCTACCATTTTAACCTCCTTTGGCAATATAAGCAAATTTAATCTTTTTGTAACCTTTTAATTAAATTTATCCCTATTGCTCTTAGAACTATCGTATTTATCATAAATTTTATCTATGATTTTAGCTCTAATTTTCCAATTTAAGTTTTTAAACTAGGAGTTTCCCCCTAAATGGCATACGAATAGTAAAGCTATCACTTTTAATTACCATATTTTATTTTTTTATACAATCAAATCCATTATATTTTACTTTATATTTATATTCTCATCAACTTGAAAAAATTCTCATTTACTTGATTATTTAATTCTTTTGGGCTTATTTCTCTAATTTCCGCTATTTTTTCAATAATCTCTTTTATATAATCTGAACGATTTCTTTTTCCTCTGTTAGGAACAGGTGCCATAAAAGGTGCATCAGTCTCTACAAGGATTCTATCTACAGGAATCTCTTTAGCAACTTGAACTAATTTTTTTGCATTTTTAAATGTTATTACACCAGTGAATCCAATATAATATCCAAGTTTTATACATTCCTTTGCAAACTCAACACTTCCTGAAAAACAATGAACTGTCCCTCTAACCTCTGGGAATTCCTTCATTATATCTAAAGTATCCTTATGTGCATCTCTATCATGTATTACAACTGGAAGATTTAATTCTTTAGCTAAAGCCATTTGTTTTCTAAAAGTTTCTTTTTGAACTTCTTTTGGAGGATTTTCTTCCCAATAGTAATCTAATCCAATTTCACCTACTGCAATTACTTTATCATTGTTATTTATAAGCTCTTTTATTTCCTCTAATCTTTCATCTGTAAGCTCATCAGCATTTTCTGGATGAATCCCTAAAGCTCCATAAATAAAATCGTACTCATTAGTTAAATCATAAACTTCTTTTACACTTTCATATGAAGAAGCACAATTTAATATTCCTATTACTCCATTTTTACTCATTTCATTTAATAGTTCTTTTCTATCTTCATTATAATCTTCTGAATCATAATGAGCATGTGTATCAAAAATCTTATAATCCATTTTATTAACTCCCTTTTTTTCTAATAAACTTTATTTATCATTATACAGTATTATATAATACTAACAAAACTATTCATAAAGAAAGAAGGTGTATTTAATTATGGATTTAACTTTTACTATTTTAAAAGAAACAAATTTATTTAACCATTTTACTAATGAAGAGTTTGATAGATTTCTTAATAACCCTTTTGTAAAGCTAAAAAATTATTCAAAAGAAGAAACTATATTTTTAGAAGGAGACTCTTGTACTGGCATAAGTCTAATTATTGCTGGTGAAGTTCATATTCAACAAAATAATTCAATAGGGAATACACTTACAATATCTAAATTACACCCAAAAAATATTTTTGGTGAAAACATAATGTTTTCTAGTGACTGTGTTTATACAGTAGATGTTGTTTCAAAATCTAATTCAACTATTCTACATATAAATAAGAAAGTAATAACTGAAATGCTTATGAATAACGAAAAATTTCTAATTAAATTTTTAACTCTACTTTCAAATAAGTCAGTTGTTTTAAGTTCTAAATTGAGACAATTAAATATGAAATCTTTAAGGGAAAGAATTTCTACATTTTTATATTCAGAATATAAAAAACAAAATTCATGTACAATTAAACTTTATTCTACTAAAGAAGATTTAGCTAAAAACTTTGGAGTTCAAAGGCCATCATTATCACGTGAATTAATAAATATGAAAAATGATGGCATAATCACTTATGATCGTAAAAGTATAACTATTTTAGATATAGATAAATTAAATTCTTTTTAACTAACAAGAAAAATAATACTGATTTCAAAAATTATAACATGTAACTTTTTCTTATGGTTTTTGACACTAAACTGCCACAATTGTATCTTATAATAAATCTTGTAAAGTAGTTAAAGCATTATTATTTACCCCTTATAACCATCTTAATTGATTGGTTGCCTAGAATATCTCGTCCCCCTATTGTAGATATTCTAGGTTTTTTACTTTGTTTTTCTTTATTTTTAATAATCTAATCTCTTCATTTGCTAAGTTTTTATCTAAAGTCTTAAAAGTTTCTATATATTCTAATTTATCAGGAATATTTTCTACATGTATAAAGTTCCAACCACTTTCTTTTATTTCAAATAACTTTTTTATTTTCTCACTAAAAGTTGGAATAAAAGGTTCTAATAAATTTGCTATATTAATTAATTTTATAATTGAATAATTACGCTCTTCATTAAATTCTTTTACTAATGAAATTATATTTTTAAGAGCATTCTTTAACTCTCCTCTTTCAATCTTTTTTCCAATCTCTTCGTAATAATTTATTATCTTATCTTTTTCATATTTATTTTTATAAATATTACATTTACCTTTTTTATATAAACTAATTGTATTTATATAAAATCTCTCTAAAATTTCAACTAATTCATAATTATTGGCATTTATAAAATTTCTAAATCTAAAATCAGAATCACTTTTCTCAGGTGAATTTGTAATTAAATAATATCGAATTAAATCCACAGAATATCTCTCTAACACATCATTTATCCACAATGCCCAGTTCTTTATTGTTGAAAAGTTCTTTCCTTCTAGCTTTAAATGATTACTTGAAAATATTCTTAATTTAACATTTTTATATCCAAGTGCAGATAATATCCCAGTAAATATTATCGAGTGGAAAGGAATATTATCCTTGCCATGTACTAAATAAACTCTACTATCTTCACTATTAAAATAATCTTCTAATGTCTCTTCTTTATCATCTATACATTCTTGTGTTGCTGTAAGATATCCCATTAATGCTTCAATCCAAACAAATATTTTCTTGTCTTCATATCCATCTAAAGGAACATCAACTCCAAATGTTATATCTTTTGTTACTGATTTATCCCTAAGTCCTTCACTAATATATTTTTCTGTGATTTTTTTTGCATTTTCTCTCCAATACTCACCATTTTTAAAAATACTCTCAACTTCATCATTTAAACTTGATAGCCTGAACATTAAATTCTTATCATTATCAGTACAATCTTCATAAATATATCCTTTATTATATAGTTCTAATATTTTATCTTTTACCCACTCTTTATGATTTTTACTATCAGTATTTGAAAATAAATCAAATGAAAAATCTAAGCTATTAAAACACTTTTTAAATTCCTTATGATATTTATCAATTATTTCTAAAGGTTCTAAACCTTCTTCATTTGCCTTCTCTAATACTAAATTACCATGAGTATCACTTCCAGATACAAATATTACTTTATCTCCTTTTTTCCTATGATATCTAGCAATTATATCTCCAGGTAAAAGAACTACTATTCTTCCTAAGTGAAGTTTTCCATTTGTATATGGCCAAGCATTTCCTATTACAATTCTCATTTTTCAAATCCTTTCATAAAAAAATAGACTGTATCAAATTAAATTATTTTAAATTAATCTTTTGATACAGTCTTATATTTAATTAATTATCTTACTATGCTACCAGTTGGTAATTTTCCTGGATTAACTAGATTTAAAATAGTATCATTACTATCTGATGCAGCAATTATCATACCTTGTGACAATTCACCTCTTAATTTAACAGGTTTTAAGTTAGCTACTAAAACAACATATTTTCCTACTAAATCTTCTGGTTTATAGTGCATTGCTATTCCTGAAACCACTTGTCTGATTTCTCCACCTAAATCTACTTTTAATTTAAGTAATTTTTTAGCTTTTTTAATTGGCTCACATTCAACTACTTTAACAACTCTTAAATCTATTTTTTCGAAATCTTCTATTGTTATCTCTTCTTTTATTGGTTCCATTTCTACTTTTGCTTCAGCTGCTTCTTTTTTCTTAACTTCTTCTAATTGAGCTAATCTTAAAGCTTCAAGTTCTTCTAACTTTTTATCAACATCTATTCTTGGGAATAAAGCTTCACCTTTCTTAACTGTTGTTCCTGGTGCAGTTCCATCAAAACCTTCTAATGAAGCCCAATCTTTAGCAGTTACTGCTAATTGTTCATTTATTTTTTCTGAAGTTCTTGGAAGGAATGCTGATAATAATACTGATGAGAATCTTAATGCTTCAGCTAAATTATATAAAACAGTTCCTAATCTGTCTTTTTTAGTTTCATCCTTAGCTAATATCCAAGGAGTTGTTTCATCAATATATTTATTTGCTCTTCTTATTAATGTGAATATTGCTTCTAATGCATCTGGTATTTTTAAATCTTCAATTGCATTTTCAACTATTTTAGGAGTTTCTAATGCTAAGTTTATAAGCTCATCATCTACTTCTTCTTTACCTAAAGGTGCTGGAAGTACTCCATCAAAATATTTTTCAACCATTGCAACTGTTCTTGATAATAAATTTCCAAGATCATTACAAAGGTCTGAATTTATTTTCTTTATGAATATTTCATTATTAAATAATCCATCTGAACCAAAAGGTATTTCTTTTAATAAGTAGTATCTTACTGCATCTACTCCAAATCCTTCAACTAATGCAACAGGATCAACTACATTTCCTTTTGATTTTGACATTTTTCCACCATCAACTAATAACCATCCGTGTCCAAATACTTGCTTTGGTAGTGGTAAATCTAATGCCATCAACATTATTGGCCAGTAAATTGTGTGGAATCTTAATATATCTTTTCCTATTAAGTGAACATTAGCAGGCCAGAATTTTTTATATAATTCATCATTATCACTTCCATAACCTAATGCAGTTATATAGTTTGATAATGCATCTATCCATACATAAACAACATGATCTGTATCAAATGTTACTGGAACTCCCCAGTTAAAGCTTGTTCTTGAAACACAAAGGTCTTGTAATCCTGGTCTTAAGAAGTTATTTAACATTTCATTTTTTCTTGATTCTGGTTGAATGAAATCTGGATGATCTTCAATATATTTTATTAATCTATCAGCATATTTACTCATTTTGAAGAAATATGCTTCTTCTTTAGCTTCATGAACTGGTCTTCCACAATCAGGACAATTCCCATTAACTAATTGAGTTTCAGTCCAAAATGATTCACATGGTGTACAATATGAACCCTCATATGAACTTTTATATATATCCCCTTGATCATATAATTTTTTAAATATTTTCTGTACAGCTTTTACATGATAGTCATCTGTAGTTCTTATGAATTTATCATAACTAATGTCCATCATATCCCAAAGGCTTTTAATTCCTGCAACTATTTCATCTACATGCTCCTTTGGTGTTATTCCTTTTTCTTCTGCTATTGTTTGGATTTTTTGACCATGTTCATCTGTTCCAGTTAAGAACATTACATCATATCCTGTTAATCTTTTAAATCTTGATATAGCATCAGCAGCTACAGTAGTATACGTATTTCCAATATGTAGCTTCGTTGATGGATAATATATTGGCGTTGTAATGTAATATGGCTTTTTACACATAAATCTTTCCTCCTAAAATTTAAATTTTTCTAATCTTTTGCAATAAAAAAACCCTATGCCAAATTAGCATAGAGACGTAATAAACGTGTTACCACTCTACTTCACTCTTATCTTACAATAAGAATCTCAATAGGTAAAAATTCACCTTGCAATATAACGGTTGCATCCGTAAATCCCTAACACTTAACGCTCAAGACTTCTGCTCTGAGGCCATCTTCATTTTACTTCCTATCACAGGTTTTCAGCTTTCCCTGCTCTCTTATAGATATTCTATAAAACTACTCTTCTCTTCATAGCATTTTCATTTTAACTATATAATATTCTAAATAACTTTAACTGTCAACAACTTATAACTATATATATTACATTTTAACCTTTTTATGTAAATTAGCATTTTTTATAGCATATGATATAATATATAATACTTTAATAGGAGGTAATATAATGAAGCTTAATTTTCATAAAATTGGACTTAGAAATATAAAAACTGCTTTATCTGTAGTTATTTGTATGGTTATTTTTAGTGCAATAGGTGATGAAAATCCTTTTTATGCTTGTATAGCTGCCGTTATTTGTATGAAAGACACTGTCTCAAGTAGTTTTACAATGGGTAAAAATAGACTTATAGGAACTATCATAGGAGCACTATTTGGAACATTATTTATATATATTTTAATTCATATAACATTTTTAACTCACTATATTCCATTCATAAGTGGTATAGGTATTGTTATTGTTATATATACATGTAATTTATTTAATAAGCCGGGTTCTGTAACTATAGCTTGTATCGTATTCTTAGTTATAATGGTAAATTATAGTGGACCTCAATCTTACGCTTATGCTTTAAATAGAAGTATGGACACAGCCATTGGAATAATAGTTGCAATTCTTGTAAATAAATATTTTAATCCACCTGCTGAAGAAGCAAAAGTTGAAAAATAAATTATATATAATTCTTATTAAATAAAATTTGAAAAAAAATATCAACTACAAAATAATTTTGTAGTTGATATTTTTTATTATATTAAAAGAATTTTTATATTATTTTTAATATAAAAGCGAAGTAATTTTTAATAACTACTTCGCTTAAAAAAATACTATTCTTCTTCATAATCTAATACATCTATTATTACAGGATTCTCTTCTTTAAAATTATAAATTATTTTAGGAATTTCTAAATTTAACTTATGATTTTTAAATGAAACTTTTAAATTAGAAATATCATTATCAGGAATATAAAATTTCTTTTTATAATCATTAAATTGACTAATCATCATTACTGACATGTTTCCTCTATTTGAAAAAACTTTTTTTCTTTTTATTTTCATAAATAAATAATCATCTTTATAATCAATTTTTATATCTTTTTTTTGGATTCCTGGAAAAAATCCTTGTATCAAATATTTATCTTCTTCATTTTTAATCGATATTTCAATATCGCCTTGATCTACTTCTTCTTCAAAAAAATCTGAAGAATCAATTTCATTTAACATATCTAAATAAAGATTTTTGAAAAATCCAATCCCTTGGTTATTATTCATATTTGTCTCCCTAAACATACTCCTATAACTAGAATATTAGTTTTCCCTTTATTTTGATACTAAATTTAAATATTTTCTTTAATTTCTACTGGCTTTCCTATCAGCCTAATTAAAACAATTAAAATAACAATAGCAATTGGTAATATTATATACACTGGAACTCCAAAACCTGCTGGTATATATCCAAAGACTACAGTAACTATTGCTACAAAAATTGCATACCACATTTGGGTTCTAACATGCTCTATATGATTACATCCAGCCCCCATAGAAGAAAGAATTGTTGTATCTGATATAGGTGAACAATGATCTCCAAAAATTGCTCCAGTTAAAACTTCACTTGTACATACAATTACATATCCCATATCTGATGAAACTGAATATCCTAAAGGTATTGCAAGTGGCATCAAAATTCCCATAGTTCCATATGCTGTTCCTGTTGCAAATGAAATTATTGCTCCAAGAATAAAAATTATACTTGGAAGAAGAAAAGCTGGAATAGTATCTGATAAAAGTGTTACTAAATATTTAGCTGTTCCTAAATCTTTTATAACAGAGCTTAATGACCAAGCAAGTAAAAGTATTACTCCTGTTATTAAAAGCCCTTTCATTCCATCTATCCAAGCATCAACTGCTTCTGTTACTGTAAAAATTTTCTTCCATACTGCCATTCCTATTGCAACTATTGATGCTAGTATAGCTGATTGAAAAAGAGCTGTTGATGCATCTGCTGCTGAAAAAGCTTGTTGAATTGATGAAAATGAAAATGGTGAATTGTTTAATAATTCAATTAATGCAGTATTTTCTCCTAACATTATTGATGAATATCCACTATAATAAAAACTCGCTAAAGCTGATAATATAAGTGTTCCTATTGGAATTATTGCATTCCATATACTTAATTTAACACCTTCTTTAACCATCATTTCTTCTTCATTTTCTGCTTCTACAACTTCATTTATCCCTTTTCTTGCATTCGATTCTGCTTTTCTCATAGGCCCAAAGTCTCTAAGCATTATTGTTGTTATAACTACAAATGCAAGTATTAATATATTATAAAATCTAAAAGGTATTGTTTCTAAAAATACTCCAAAAGCATCTACACTCATTCCTATTTGAGTAAAAGAATCTTTTATAAGACCCACTTCTAATCCTATCCATGTTGAAATTATTGCAAGACCAGCAATTGGTGCTGCTGTAGCGTCTATAATAAAAGCTAGTCTTTCTCTTGATATTTTAAGTTTATCAGCAACTGGTCTCATTATAGGTCCAACAATTAATGAATTTGCATAATCATCAAAAAATACAAGTAATCCTAAAAACCAAGTTACAAGTTGTGCACTTCTCGGCGTTTTTGCTCTTTTCGCAAGTGCTTCTGCAATAGCTCTTGCTCCCCCCATTTTACCTACAAGACTTATAACACCTCCAATTGCTAAAACTTGAAGTATAATTCCTGCATTCCAAGGATCTGCTAGTGAATTTAAAATCCTTTGTATAAGGTCTAAAAAAGCCTGTACAAATCCTTCAAAAACATTCATTCCACAAATTTGAAGCATAAAACACCCTGCTAATGCTCCTATAAATAATGATATTATTACATTCTTTGTTATAAAGGCTAAAACTATTGCTACTAATGGTGGAACTATTGTCCAAATTCCAAATTTCTCTGCATTTAAAACTCCTGGGTCAACTTCTGCTGCAAATGCTGTTACTGATAAGCTCATTATTAAAATAAAGCTTAATAAAAATACTACTACTTTTCTTACTTTCATTAAAATGTCCCCCTTATTTTTATTACTCAGAGGCTTTATTACAAAAAATGTAAAAAGAACCTTGAGATAACACCCAAGCTTCTACAATATGCAAAATCCTAGAATGATAGCCCAACACAATTTCTTGTGACAGTCTTATGCATATTCTGCATAACCCCAGGATTATAAGATTAAAGCAATTTCTTATATCCTTCGGCGAATCTTCCTTTCCTATAGTTCCAATTTGCTTATAAAAACTATAGTACTCTTAAGATTCGCGCCTCTACCTCTTCGTATATTCAACTTTAATTTAAAGTTAGTATACAGTATATCCTATTCTTTCGCAATAGTTTGTTCATATTTTATTATTAAATTATTTACTCATGAATTTTTCTATTTCTTCAACAGTTTTAATCATATCTTTAGTTAATACTTCTCTTCCTGTTTCTGTTATAAGAATATCATCCTCTATTCTTACTCCAATTCCTTCTTCTGGAATATAAATTCCTGGTTCAACAGTATAAACCATTCCTGGTTCTAATATAGTATTTCTTCTTGGATTATCTATATCATGTGTATCAAGTCCTAAACTATGTCCTATGCTATGGAAGTAATATTTTCTAACTTCACTCTTATCTTTTATAAGACCTAATTTTATACATTCTTCAGCTATCCACTCAGTTGCTTGATTATTTAAATCTATAAAATTTACACCTGGTTTCATAGCTTCAATAACTCTTTCATTTACACTTAAAACAGCTTCATAAACTTCTTTTTGTCTTTCAGTGAATTTACCATTTATAGGGATAGTTCTTGAAATATCTCCATTATAGTAATTCCATTGAGCTCCAAGGTCAAATAACATTAAATCTCCATCTTTTAAAGTATCATTATTAGCTACATAATGAAGAGTTGTTGCATTTATACCTGCTGCTGCTATAGTTTTAAATGCATAATCTGATATTCCTCTACTTCTACATTCAAATTCATAGAAAGCCTCAGTTTCATATTCTTTCATACCTGGCTTTATACTTTTCATTATACATTCTACACCAGCTATTGTTATTTCTATGGCTTTTCTCATTTCTTCTATTTCTTCTGGGCTTTTTACAAGTCTTAATGGTGCAAATAAAGGAAAAGCATTTTTTATATTAACATGAGGATATTTCTTTCTTAATTTTTTAGCATATTCTCCAGCTATTGTTTGAAGACTATCAAAAGAATCTCTTTCTAAATCTAGGTATATAGTAAATTGTTCTTGTTCTCCTAATAATCTATTTAAAAATCCTTTAAGCTCTCCTAAATATCCAACTTCTTTTATTCCGTTTAATGGCTCTACTTCTTCTTGTCTTATAGTTTTTCCAAGCCATCTTTCCATTTCTAAATCTATTTCTTTTATAAACATTTTTTCAGTAACTTCACCATTAATTTTTGAAATAACTAAAATATGTTTTTCCTCTGCTAATCCTGTTAAATAATAAAAGTTTCTGTTTGGTGTAAAACCATACTTTTCATCTGCTGTTTTTTTAGGTGCTTCTCCTGCAAAAAGAATTAGTAAGGAATTATCATCCAATTTTTCTATTAATCTTTTTCTGTTTAATTCAAATACTTCTTTTTTCATTTCTACTCCCTCTTTCTTTTTATTTTTTACACTTTATCTTTTGATATAAAACAATTACTCTACTGCCAGTACTCTTACTTTTATTACTTCATCTATTTCACTTATCTTATACAAGAATTTTTTAACATCGCCTTTTATTTTAGCAACATCTAATGTTATTGTAACATTAGCTGTCATGTTTATAGGTATATCTTGACTAATTGTTAATATATTTAACTTATTTGTTGCAATAAAGTCTAATACTCTTGCTAATGCTCCTGATTTATGTGATAAAAGTAAAACTATAGTTATCTTTTTACTATTAACTCCTTCAGCCATTTGATAAACAGTATCTTTATATTTATAATAAGTACTTCTGCTTATTCCAACTACCTTTACTCCTTCTGAAATGTCTTTTACCTTTCCTGTATGAATAAGCTCTTTAACCTCTAATACTTTATAAAAAACATCAGGTAATACAGCTCCATTTACAATAAAAAATTTTTCTTCTTCCATAAATCATACCCCCTCTTAAAATGCCTTCCATTTACCCTTATTGAATATTTTACCATAAATAAATTATTATTAATATAAAATTAATTTATATTAATATTTTTTTCAATTAATATAAAAAATAAAAGCCTAAATAATTGATAATTTATCAAATTATTTAGACTTTCTTTGAATTATAACAAATTATATGTTTTTACTACTTTTTTATTCAAAATAAATAAAACTATGATTATACTTATTACTAATAATAGGAAATTAACTATAAAAGTTAAAAAAATACTCTTAGTCAAAAGAGCAAATCCCAATAGAATTCCTCCAAATATTACTGAAATTATTATATTTCCTAAGCTTTTAAAATTTCCTTTATAAAGATTCTTTTCAGTTTGCCATATTATTTTAGGTGATATATAATCACATAAAATTCCAATAACCGTTATTAAAAAACAAGTTAGTATTTGAATTATTAAACTTAATATAAAAATTTCTAATCTAACTTTTTCAATTGCAAGCAAACCAATCCCAATTATTAAAATTAGTGAATTTATAGTAAATGCAGAAATTATTTTTGCTAAAAGTTGAGTTTTATAACTTACAGGTATATATTTAGAAACTATAAAATTATTTCCTTCTCTACTTAAGGCAGTACTACCTGCTGACCCACTTGACATTCCAACTCCTATAACTAATGGTGTTCCTCCAATTATTAAATATCCTAAACTCCAATTTAAATCATTAGCCCCATTTGAAAATAATATAATCATATATAATACTGGTATATAAAATAACATGACTACACAATTTAAAAAGAAAGTTGGATTTCTAAAAATAATTTTAATTTCTTTAATAACCAAAGCTTTAAGTACTGATGAACTTTTCACTTTTGCCACTTTTACTTTTTCTTTATTAGAACTAATATCTCCAAACCCTTTTAAGCTTTTTAAATATAATTTTTCTGAAACAAAATATAATAATGCAAATAATATGATTACAATTAATAATACTATTCCCATATTTATATATCCTGTTGAACTTCCTGGATTAGATAAAGCCATTACTTCTAATTTATTATTTATAAATATTGAACTTATTAATTTTAATAAAGACTCTTTTCCTACTATTGCATTAGCTGTTCTTATTCCAATTCTATTTCCTTGAAAAAGTAAATTAATTAATATTATAAATACTATAAGTAAAATTGAAAAAATAACTTTTATAACATCTTTGTGTTTTGAAAGATTTGATATACTCATTAAAATAGTTGAGATTATAAATCCAATAATCATAGGTATTATAGGATTAAAAATATAAGCCAAAGCAACAAATATATAATAAATAGGATTAGAATTTGATACTGTTCCATAAGCTATAAGAGGTAAAACTATAATAAGTGAATATATATATAAATAAATTAAAATTCTTATTAGTTTACTTATAACTATCTCACTAGCTCTAAAAGGAAGTGAAATATAGATTTCATTATCTTCAGCTAAAAAGAAGTTATTTAATACACTAAATAATCCAATTACAAATGTAATCCCACTTCCTAATGCCAATATAAAATATAATAAAAGCTCTTGTTTACCTAACTTTTCTAAAATTCCATAAGCACTTGCAACTGCGCCTGCAACCCCACCTGATAAACAAAGTATAACTATTGCAAAGATTAAACTTCTAACTGGAGTTGGCATTTGGAATTTTCCTTTTGTTCTTTGTCCTTTAAATGAATATCTTAATAAAAGCCTAATATTCCTCATCATCTGTCATCTCCAAGAACATTCTTTCAAGTGAACTATCAGCTTTGAATTCTTCTCTAAGCTCATCTAAAGTTCCAACAAAAATCAATTCACCTTTTTTTATAATACCAACTCTATCACAAACTTTTTCTGCTACTTCTAATACATGAGTTGAAAAAAGAACTGCATTTCCCATATCTGCATGCTCTCTCATCATTCCTTTAAGTATAAAAGCAGATTTAGGGTCTAATCCTGTTAAAGGTTCATCTAAAATCCAAGCTTTTGGATTATGAACTAAAACTCCCATAATAACAACCTTTTGTCTCATTCCATGAGAATAGCTTTTAATAGTATCTCCTAAAGCATTCTCCATTCCAAATTTATTTGAAAGCTCTTTTATTCTAATTTCTCTATCTTTTTTAGATACTCTATAAACATCAGCCATAAAATTTATATATTCCATTCCAGTAAATTTTAAAAACATATCTGGACTATCAGGAACATATCCAAATTGAAGCTTTGCTTCTAAAGGATTTTTACATATATCATAGCCATTAATCTCCACTCGCCCTTCTGTTGGCTCTGTTATACCAGTAATCATCTTTATTGTAGTAGTTTTTCCTGCTCCATTTGGTCCTAATAAACCAAATATCTCTCCATCTTTTATTTCAATATTTAGATTACTTACAGCATTTCCTCTTCCGTAATTTTTACTAACCCCTTCAATTTTTATCATATGTTACACTCCTTTTAATTAAGGTGATATTTCAATATATATTATCATTATTTCCAACTTTATTAAACGGTATCTTTTATCTTTTAACTAATTATTAACAATCAATTAAGTTAACATCAACTTAACTACAGTTATAGCTGCAAAAATAGCTGCCATATCTGCAAAAACAGCACTCCAAAGAGTATGTCTTATTTTTTTTACTCTAACAGCCCCAAAATAAACTGTTATTGTATAAAAGATAGTTTCAGTTGTCCCCATAATTACGGAAGATAAATTTCCAATCAAGGAATCTGGTCCATAACTTCTTATTATGTCAGTAAAGATTCCAATTGCTCCGCTTCCTGAAATGGGTTTTATTAAAACAAGAGGTATAATCTCTTCTGGTAATCCAATTAAAGAAGCAATTGGAGATAAAATTTTATTTAAAAGTTCTAATAAATTTCCACTTTTAAATATTTGCACTGCTATAATCATAGCTAAAAGGCATGGAAATATATTTAAACAAACTTTAAGTCCATCTTTCGCACCTTCAAGAAACCATTCGTAAACTTTTCTTCCTTTTATCATTCCATAAACTAAAATAATAAGAACTATTATAGGAATTATACTTTTTGTAATATATCCAAACATAAAAAGCCTCCCCTAAAAATACCTCTGTAATATTTTGCAGCAAGTTACTCCAACAATAGCTGCTACTGAAGTAGAAATTATGGCTGGGAGTATTATTGCTCCTGCATTTGTTGAACCTTCAGAAGCTCTTATAGAAAGTATTGTTGTTGGAACCAATTGAATACAAGCTGCATTTAAGACCAGAAATAAAGCCATATCATTAGAAGCTGTTCCTTTTTCTTTATTTAGTCTATCCATTTCTTCCATAGCTTTTATTCCAAAAGGAGTAGCCGCATTTGATAATCCAAACATATTTGCAGTTAAGTTCATAACTATTGCTCCAAGTGCTTTTTCATCTTTTGCTGCTTCTTTAAATAAAATTTTTAAAATTGGTCTTAATATTTTTGCTAATATAGCTGTTAATCCACTCTTTTCAGCCACTTTCATTACACCACACCAAAAACACATTATTCCTACAAGCCCAATTACAAATTTAACAGTACTATCACTTCCTACAACAATAGCTTGTGTTACTTTATCTGCATTTCCAGTAAAAAGTGCTACTATTATTCCTAAAAAAATCATTGCAAACCAAATATAATTAATCATAAATCCTCCATTTAAGTAATACTAACAATTAAATATATTCATTGAACTTAACTTTTATTAGTGCTAGTATTAAATATATAAACAATATGTAAATGTATAAAGGAGTTTTACTTATGAAAGAATCAAACATTAAATTAGCTCAACAAGATATTGATGAAGCTTTAAAGACAGTTGAAGATTTAGAGAGAGTTATTGATGAGGATGGAGTATCAAAAGATACTTTAAAAGAAAAATTTATGACATTAAGTGAAAGACTTCAAAAATTAGAAGATCTACTAAAAAGTGAAGGTATACTTTAATTTATAAAAGGAACTGTATTACTACAGTTCCTTTAGTTATTTTATTTATAAAACATCTTCTTTAAATTTATCTAATCCAATTCTATCTATAAAAAATCCTAGCTTTTCACCTGGCTCTGCATTTTCACTATAATAAGCTAAAATATTATCTACTATTCTCATAGCTTCTTGTTCACTTATATCTTGGATTATTATATCTGCAACTCTTGGATTATATCCTGCTGAACCACCTGCAACAACCATCATTCCAGTTACATCAGCAATTATTCCAACATCTTTTGCATAAATACTTGAACAAGCATTTCTACATCCTGCTACTCCAATTTTAGTTCTACAAGGCATAGGCATCCATTGATATTTTTTAGATAATTTCATTCCCATTCCTATAGTATTATATTTTGATCTTTTACAAAATCCTGCTGGACACATTTCTACATTCTTAACTGTATTTTGACCTTTTACTGCTGGTTCCATTTGAAGCTCTTCCCATATTTGTGGTAAATCTTCACCTTTAAGATTTGTGATAAGTAATCTTTGTCCTGAAGTTATTTTTATAACACCATTATACTTTTTTGCAACAGCTGTTATTCTTTCTAATTCTTCTATTTTAATAAATCCTCCTGGTATATGAGGAGTTATTCCAAATGTTCTTCTTCCATCTCTTACTTTTTGCAAATTACCACCATGAGTTCCACTAACCATAAATGGTACATTTGGCATTTTATTATTTTCCATTTAATTTTACCTTACCCTTTCGCCTTAATATCTATCTTAAAATTTATTTTCTACTAATACTCTTAAATTATATCATTACTTAATATTTTTTATTGTAACCTCAGTTACAATAAAAGAGATGATTTTCATCATCTCTTTTATAAACTTATTCTTCTAATATTTCATTCATAATTTTATTACCAAAATTTTCTTATTCAAATTCTTCTTTGCTCATAGTTCTAATTTTTAAATTTCCTATTTTAATATAATAACTCTTTAATTTTCTCTTAATTTCTTTATTGTACTTAATTTCCCATAAAATTTTTAAAATTAAAAATTAAAGTGGTACTAAAATATATTTAAGTACCACTTCATTTAATTCTCAATTTTACAATTTATAATATACTTTTAATTTACACATTAACTTCTATCTCTTTTTGAATATTATCATTTTCTTTATTTAACTTTTTTAAAGAGTTATAAAATATACAACAAGTTATTATGGCAGATAATAAGTCACTTATAGCTCCAGCCATCCATATTCCATTTAACCCAAATATTCTAGGTAATATAATCATAAATGGTATTAATAATATAACTTGTCTTAAAAGACTTAAAAACATAGATATTTTAGCTTTTCCAACTGATTGAAAATAATTAGAACTTATTATTTGTAATCCTATAACTGGTATAAATAAAAGATAAATTCTTAATCCATTCTTAGCAATTTCTAAAAGCTCTGGATCATTGTTAAATATTTTTATAAGTAATTGTGGTGCTAATTGAACTACTAGCCATCCTATTGTAACTATTATAGTTGCAGTTATAGCTCCATAAAACACAGTTGTTTTTACTCTCTTATACTTTTTAGCACCAAAATTATATCCTATAATAGGCTGTGATCCTTGATTTAATCCAAATATAGGTGTTAAGAATATCATTCCTATACTTTGAACTATAGTCATAGCACCAATTGCTAAATCCCCTCCATAGTGTTTTAGAGAATTATTTGCTATTACTTGTACAATACATGCTGCTATTTGCATACTACAAGGACTAATTCCTATAGAAAATATACTAAGTACAATATACTTTTTTAATTTAAAGTTTTCTTTTTTAAGCTTTATTGAGCTTTGCCCTTTTGTAAAATAATATAATATCCATATAGTTGCTACAAATTGAGAAATTACTGTTGCAATGGCTGCCCCTCTAACTCCTAAATTAAATATGAATATTAATATTGGATCTAAAATTATATTTATTATAGCCCCTATAAGCATAGATAACATTGCTATTTTAGGACTTCCATCACTTCTTATAGAATGATTTAAGCCAAAGCTTAACATACTTACAATAGTTCCTGCAAATATTATCTGCATATATTGTCTAGCATATATCTCAGTACTACTACTAGCTCCAAAAACAACTAAGATTTTATCTAGAAAAGCTAATCCTATAATTGTTATTAATATACTAAAAATTATAATTAAAACAAAGGCATTCCCTATATGCTTCTCAGCTGTCTCTTTATCTCCTTTTCCTAAAAAAATAGAGATTCTTGAAGCTGTCCCTATTCCAACTAACATCCCAAATGCTAATATTATTGTCATTATAGGCATTGTTATACCTACTCCTGTTATTGCAAGTTTACCCACACCTTCAATATTTCCAATATACATTCTATCAATTATATTGTATAAAGTATTAACTAGCATTCCAATTATAGCTGGAACAGAAAAACTTATAAGAAGTTTTGATACCTTTTCAGTCCCAAGTTTATTTTCTTTTGTCATTCCTCATCCCCCTCTTCCTTAAATTCCAATACTAATTATAACAAACATTCATATTTTATTCTAAGTTTTTTAATTATTTATATTTAAAATTAATTTCCAATTCACTAATAAAATAAAAAAATAAAAGGTATCAAAAATTGATACCTTTTATTATATCTATTTAACACTTTCTCTATCTATTATAGTATGAGGTAATATAAAGTTTGCTTCCTCTAACTCTTGTTTATTTAAAAGTTTTATAAGCATTCTCATAGCAACTGATCCCATATCATAACTTGGTTGAGCTACTGTTGTTAATTTAGGATAGAATATTTCCCCTACATAGTTATTATTAAATCCTAAAACACTTACTTCATCTGGTACAGAAATATTGTGATTTCTAAATCCATTTATAACACCCATTGCTAATTCATCTGTAGCACAAACTACAGCATCAATTTTCTTACCTGATTCTATAAAGCTTTCTACTGCTGTTACACCATTTTTAGCTTTTAAGTTTGAAAGATATAATAATTCTTTATCTATTTCTAAATTAGCTTCTTTTAAAGCTTTTTCATATCCTATGTATCTATCATTCCAAGCATTTTTCCCATCTTTTTTTGCTCCTACAAAAGCTATGTTTTTGAAACCTTTATCTAAAAGATACCTAGTTCCTTCATATCCAGCTTTAACGTTATCAATAGTTACACTTGGTAGTTTACCATTCTTATCTTCAGTTTCAACTAAAACAGTTGTTATATCTAGTTCATTAATTAAATCAAGAATTTCTTCTTGAAGAGAACTACTCATATATATAACTCCATCAACCATTTTCTCTTTTAAAACTCTTAAATATTCTTTTTCTTTTTGAATATCAAAGTCTGAGTTTCCTAAAATTATATTGTAGTCATAAATGTTTGAAACATCTTCTGCTCCTCTTACTATTTCAGGATAAAACTGGCTTGAAATGTCCGGTATAAGAATTCCTATAGTCTTTGTTCTTTGAGTTTTTAAACTTCTTGCAACGATATTTGGTCTATATCCTAATTTTTTAATTGCATCTAATACTTTCTTTTTAGTATCTTCGTTTACAACGTCTATATCATTTAAAACTCTAGAAACTGTAGCAATTGAAACTCCAGCCTCTCTAGCAACGTCTTTAATAGATGTAGCCATATCTATTTACCTCCTACGTCCTTATTAATTTATTTATTATACTCACCTTTAAAATTTATTGCAAGTTTTTACTTTCATTGTTTACACTTTTTACATTTTTTACACACAACAATACATTTATTTTAATATTCTTTCTTATTTTCTATCAAATCATCTCTTAATTTATATTATATATTGAAATTTTTGTAAATCAAAGTGTTTTATCCAAAAATTTAGAGGTCTTAAATTTTAAGACCTCTAAATTAAATTTATTTTACTACTTTAACATTCATGTTTAACTTTTCACCGTTAATTGTTACTTCAGTATAATCTGAATCAGTATTGTAGAATATTTCTTTAGTTAAAGTTTCCTTCTTAATTGTATCTTGGAATTTCTTAATAACTTCGATTAACATATCATTATCAGCAACAAATAATTCTATGTTATCAGCAACTTCAAATCCTTTTTCTTTTCTCATATTTTGGATTTTTGAAATCATTTCTCTTACATGACCTTCTTCTTTTAACTCATCAGTTATATGAGTATCAAGAACTACTCCTGTATCTCCTTCACCAGCAAATGCAAATCCTTCAAGACCTTGCATTGTAACAAGTAAACTTTGAGCATTTAATTCAATTTCAGTTCCATCAACATTTATAATTTCAACTTCGCCTCTTTGAATTTTTTGAGCTAAATCCATTTGATTTCTAGCTGCTATTTCTTTTCTTATTCCTGGTATTAATTTACCATAAGCTCTTCCAAGCACAGGTAAATTTGGCTTAATTTCAAAGTTAACATATTTAGATAAGTCTGATCCAAATTCAATTTCTTTAATATTTAACTCATTAGCTATAATATCTCCATAATATTCAGGTAATGAAGATGTTGATACTAAGATTTTTGAAAGTGGCTGTCTATTCTTAACATTAGCTCCATTTCTAGCACTTCTTCCAAGTTTAACAATAGTGTAAGCTAAATCCATTTGCTTTTCTAAATCTTTATCTATTTCTTCTTCATTAGCTTGTGGCCATGGACATAAGTGAATACTTTCTATAGCATTTTCATCCATATTAACTACTAAGTTTTGATAAATTTCTTCTGTTATGAAAGGAACAAATGGTGCTGCAATCTTAGATAAAGTTACAAGAACTTTATTTAAAGTTACATAAGCTCCTATCTTATCATCAGTTAATTCTGCTGACCAGAATCTTGATCTATTTCTTCTTACATACCAATTTGATAATTCATCAGTAAATTCTTCTATAGCTAATGCTGAATTTGTAATTGAGTAATTATCAAGACCTTCTTCCACAGTTTTAATTAATGTATTTAATTTTGATAATATCCATTTATCCATTACATTTTCTGATACGAAATCTGCATACTTATTAGGATTGAATTTATCTAAATCTGCATATAAAACATAGAATGAATATACATTCCATAAAGTTCCTAAGAACTTTCTTCCTGCTTCTGCAACATCATCTATTGAGAATCTAGTTGGTAACCATGGTGCACTTGCAGTATAGAAATGCCATCTTGTAGCATCAGCTCCTTGGCTATCTAATACTTCAAATGGATCTACAACATTACCTTTTGATTTACTCATTTTTAAGCCTTTTTTATCAAGAACATGACCTAAAACGATACAATTTTCAAATGGATTTCTATCAAATATTGCAGTTGAAATTGCAAGTAAAGTATAGAACCATCCTCTAGTTTGGTCAACAGCTTCTGAAATAAATTGTGCTGGATAGTTTTTATCAAATAATTCTTTATTTTCAAATGGATAGTGAAGTTGTGCAAATGGCATTGATCCTGAATCGAACCAACAGTCAATAACTTCATGAGTTCTCTTCATTTCCTTTCCACATTTTTCACAATGTAAATGTACTTTATCTATAAATGGCTTATGAAGTTCAATATCTTCTGGTACATTTATTCCTTTTTGTTTTAACTCTTCAATGCTTCCAATACATTCTCTATGTCCGCATTCACATTCCCAAATTGGAAGTGGAGTTCCCCAATATCTATCTCTTGAAATACCCCAATCAATAACATTTTCAAGGAATTTTCCGAATCTTCCTGATTTAATATTATCTGGTAACCAATTTATTTTATCATTGTTAGCTAATAATTTATCTCTTAAAGTTGTCATTGCAACAAACCAGCTATCTTTTGGATAATAAAGAAGTGGTGTATTACATCTCCAACAATGTGGATATGAGTGAGTGTGTTTTTCTGCTTTAAATAACTTATTATTTTCTTTTAAATAATCACAAATTTGTTGATCGCATTTTTTAACAAATTTACCAGCCCAAGGAGTAACTTCTTCTGTAAAGTTTCCTTCTGTATCAACTAAGTTTATAAACGCCATTCCATTTTTCTTAGCAACAAAGCTATCATCTTCCCCATAAGCTGGAGCTATATGAACTATACCAGTACCATCTGATAATGTTACATAATCACCATGGATAACTTCAAAAGCTTTTCCTTCTGGCTTGTGGAATTGTAATAATTGCTCATATTTCATTCCTAAGATTTCTGAACCTTTAAACTCTTTAATTATTTCAGCTTCTTCTCCTAATACTTTTTCAACTAAGTCTTTAGCTAAAATATAAGTTTCATCTTCAAGCTTAGCTTCACAATAAGTATAAGCTTGATTTACACATAAAGCCACGTTTGAAGGTAATGTCCAAGGAGTTGTTGTCCAAGCTAAGAAATATTTATTTTCTTCTCCTACAACTTTGAATTTAGCAATTGCAGTTAAATCTTTTACATCTTTATATCCTTGTGATACTTCGTGTGATGAAAGAGCAGTTCCACATCTTGGACAATAAGGCATAACTTTATGACCTTTGTATAATAAATCTTTATCCCACATTTGTTTTAAAGCCCACCATACTGATTCTATGTATGGATTATGATAAGTTACATAAGGATTATCCATATCAACCCAATAACCAATTTGATTAGTCATTTTTTCCCACATGTTAACATATGTGAAAACACTATCTTTACATTCATGTACGAATTTTTCAACACCATATTCTTCAATTTGTTCTTTTCCTGAAATTCCAAGTTTTTTTTCAATTTCAAGTTCAACTGGAAGACCATGAGTATCCCAACCTGCTTTTCTTATAACTTTATATCCCTTCATAACTTTATATCTTGGGATAATATCCTTCATAACTCTTGTAAGAATATGTCCTACGTGAGGTTTTCCATTTGCTGTTGGAGGTCCATCATAAAATGTAAAATACTCTCCATCTTGATTCATGTCAAAGCTTTTTTGAATAACGTTTCTTGCTTTCCAAACGTTCTCCATGATTTCTTTTTCCATACCTACAAAACCACTTGTAAGTTCTACTTTTTTATACATGTCAAAACTCCTTCCATAATTAAAATTTATATTTTAAAATTTTTCTATAAAATAAAAAAACCCGCCCTACTAAACAGGACGAGAAAATATACTCGTTAAACCACCCATGGTGAAATATCAATACACTTAAATTCAGTTTTTCCTGAAAACATATATTGATTTAAATTCAGATACTATCATATCCTATCTCTTAACGCGAGATTACGTGTAAGCTTAATAAGAATTTTCCTTTCAGCCACCAACTCCTAGGTGATTTTCATTGAAATGTATTATGCTTTTACACCAGACAAGCACTCTCTTAAAATACAGTAAACAACTACTTTTCCTAATCATTGTCTTTTTAAAAAATATTATATATTACGCATATATAAAAGTCAATTGACTATAATATTATTTAATTTAATATTTTTATAAATTTATTTCAATTACAAAACTTTATTGTTTTAACTAATAAAAATTATTAATTAGTATTGATTTTTATTTTTTAAAATGATTTAATTAAACTATCAAATAGATTTTTAAAGATTAGATATAAATATTTTATGCTAAGGAGGAATTGTGTCTTGGAAAATAATAATATACAAAAAGAAGTCTTAGATAAATTAACTAAAACATGTGTATGTAAAGTAGTTTCTAGAGCCAAAGTTAAAGAAGCAATAAGAAACGGTGCTTTATCATTAGATGAAGTAAAAAAAGCCACTGGTGCTGCAACAGGATGTTGTGGTGGTGCTAGATGCGTATATAAAATACATGATTTAATTGATGAATACAAGGAAAATGGTGATTTCAAATAAAAATAAACCCGAACTTTTTAAGTTCGGGTTTTTTTATTATTTTTTAAACTATTCAGTTACATTATTAATCCAAATATAATACTTGATAAAATTATAAAAATAGACATTACTCTAATCACTTTTATAGTATTTTTTATTCCAATCCATTTATTAGTCTCTGGAGTTCCATATGGACATCTTATAAGTAATATTCCAAATAAACATCCAAAAGCTATTAATATACCTTTAGATAAAATTTCAAATTTTAATATTGACACAATGATATTTAATACAACATAAATAAAAACTAATCCAAATAATCCTATCAAAAACTTATTCTTATTTTTTTCTACATCATTTAAATATCTAATAAAATCTTTTTTGCAATTTTCACAACAAAAATGAAAACTTTCATCCATATTAAGTTCTCTATAATAAATGTTTTTTTCTATCCCATCATTATCTAACCTTTTACCACACCAAATACATTTCATTTTATCCCCCATAAAGTAGTTTTTATAATAACGTAACATATTCTTAAAATTAATTTTTCTATTATGTATTTATTGTTATTATATACCAATTTTAAATAATTAGAGTATAATTTTTATAATAAATAAAAAATATAATTAAAAAAAGATTTTTCTCAAATTGAGAAAAACCTTTTTTATCCACAGACTAAAAATATTATTTTTAACTTATTAATTTTCTTCACAATATTTTTCTATTGCATTAGCAACAGTTTTTGCATGATTTACTGCATGTACTACAGTCTTAGCTCCTGTAACAACATCTCCTGAAGCAAAAACACCTTTTTTAGTTGTTCTTCCTTCTTCATCAGTTACTACAAGACCCCATTTATTTGTCTCTAACTCTTTATCTCTTGAAGCTATTGTATTTCTTGGCTCTTGGCTTATAGCTATTATTGTAGTATCACATTTTATGAAAGATTCTTCATCTAACATTTTAGTTTGTATTTTCCCATCTACTTCGATATTTTCTGTTTTTACAACTTTTATTCCATCTTCAAGGATTTCTATAGGTGCTTTAAATAAATCAAATTCTACACCATCTTCTTTTGCTTCTTCAATTTCTTTATTAGTTGCTGTCATTTGTTCAAAGCCTTTTCTATAAACAACATAAACATGCTCTGCTCCACTTCTCTTAGCAACTCTAGCTGCATCCATAGCAACATTTCCTGCTCCTATAACACAAACTGTTTTTCCTAAATTATAAACTTCTGGTGCTTTTAAATAATCTATTGCATAATGAACATTTCCTAATGTTTCACCTTTTATATTTAATTTCTTAGCATTCCATACTCCAGTTCCAATAAAAACAGCTTTATATCCATCTTCTATAAGTCTATCAAGTGTTATAACTGGACCTATCATTATGTTAGGTCTTATTTGTACTCCTAATTGAACTAGTTTATTTGAAATACTATCAATCATTGAATTTGGTAATCTATATTCTGGTATACCATATCTTAAAACTCCACCTATTTTTTCATGAGCTTCAAATATAGTAACTTTAAATCCTTTTTGTGCAAGAATAAATGCTATTGTTATCCCAGCTGGTCCTCCACCTACTATAGCAATTCTATCTCTATTACCTTGTCCTTTTTCTAAATTTAAAGTTTCTAAATATTTTCCTGACACTTCTTCTTCTATTTCATAGAAATGTATTGGCTCTCCTTTTATACCTCTTATACAACTTCCAGCACATTGTTCCTCATGAGGGCAAACTATTGCACATACTGCTGATAATGGGTTATTTTCAAATAGCATTTTTCCTGCTTCCTCAAACTTATCTTCTCTATATAAGCTTATTACTTCAGGAATTGATGTATTTATAGGACATGCTTCTTTACATCTTGGCTTTTTGCATAATAAACATCTATTAGCCTCTTCTGTCAAAAATAAACTTTTCATCCTTTTATCCTCCATGTTATTTATTCTCTTTGTAAATACATTATATATCTTATGTCAAATCTTATTCTAGTCTTAAATTTTTATTTTTTACCTTGTCTATAGATTTTTAATTTATAACTTTATGTTATAATCGTAAAAGAATTATTTTGAAGGGAGCTAATCTAATGGCTAGTAAATTCTATCTTGAAAAATTAAGTAAAAAAGCTAAAGCAGAACAAGGAAGACCTTGGATTTATACAGATGAAATTAAAGAATATGAGGGAGAATATAAAAACGGAGATATAGTTGAAGTTTATAATCATAAACATTACTTTATAGGTAAAGGGTACATAAATGATGCTAGTAAAATAGCAATAAGAATTATGACTAGAGACATAAATGAAGAAATAAATAAAGAATTCTTTAGAAGAAAATTTAAGGCAGCATGGGAATATAGAAAAACTGTCATAGATACTTCTTCTTGCAGATTAATATTTGGAGAAGCTGACTTTTTACCTGGATTAACAGTTGATAAATTTGAAGACTATTATGTTATTCAAATATCAACTTTAGGAATGGACCAATTTAGAGATATAATTGTTCAAGTTCTTGTAGAAGACTTTGGAGCTAAAGGAGTTTATGAAAGAAGTGATATTAAAACTCGTGAAATAGAAGGTTTAGAGCAAACTAAAGGATTCTTAACAGAAGAATTTGATACAAATGTTCAAATAATAGAAAATGGTGTTAAATATATAGTTGACTTAGAAAATGGTCAAAAAACAGGATTCTTCTTAGACCAAAAAGAAAATAGAGCTGCAATCCACAGAATTTGTAAAGATAAAGAAGTTTTAGATTGCTTTACTCATACTGGTTCATTTGCACTTAATGCTGGTATTGCAGGAGCAAAATCTGTTCTTGGGATAGATGTATCACAACATGCAGTTGATTGTGCAACTAGAAATGCTGAATTAAATAATCTTCAAGATACTGTTAAGTTTGAATGCCATAACGCTTTTGATGTACTTGCTGATTGGTCAAGAGAAGGAATAAAATTTGATGTTGTTATACTTGACCCTCCTGCTTTTACAAAATCAAGAGGAACAATAAATGGAGCTAAGAGAGGCTATAAAGAAATAAATCTTAGAGGAATAAAAATGGTTAAAGAGGGTGGATATTTTGTAACATGTTCATGTTCTCATTATATGGCTGAAGATCTTTTAAGAAAAACTATAGCTGAAGCTGCACATGATGCGCATAGAAGTCTTAGACAAATTGAATTTAGAACTCAATCTTGTGACCACCCAATTTTATGGAATTCTGACGAATCATATTACTTAAAGTTCTTCGTTTTCCAAGTAGTTTAATATAAAATTTTTAGAGGTATTAAATTCCAAAGTTCGGCTTAAATAATTTATATAGTTTTAGTAAATACTATTTCATGATAACTTATTTAGGAGGTATATTATGAAATCATTAAAAAATACTAGAACTGCTGAAAATTTAATGAAAGCATTTGCTGGTGAAGCTCAAGCTAGAAATAGATATACTTATTTTGCTAGTAAAGCTAATAAGGAAAATTATCCTCAAATTGAAGAAATTTTTTTAGAAACTGCTGATAATGAAGCTGCACACGCAAAAAGATTTTACAAGTTTCTTGAAAAAGATTTTCAAGGAGTACAACTAAAAGTAGAAGCTGACTATCCTGTAGAATTACCAGAAACTACAGAAATAAACTTACGTTTTGCTGCTGATGGAGAACATAATGAAAACTCAAATCTTTATCCAGTTTTTGCAGATATAGCAGATGAAGAAGGGTTCCCTGAAATAGCTACTTGCTTTAGAATGGTTGCCCAAGCTGAAGTTGCTCATGAAAATAGATTTAGAAAACTTGCTGATAATATAAAAAATGGTACTGTATTTAAAAAAGATGATAAAGAAACTCTTTGGAAATGTGGTATCTGTGGATTTATATATGAAGGTCCCGAAGCTCCTAAGGCTTGTCCTTCTTGTAAACATCCACAAAAATTCTTTGAAGTATTTAAAGAAACTTATTAAAAATAAATGGATGTAATATCAAAATTACATCCATTTATTTTTTTATTCTACAATTATATGGTTATCTTTATATTCTGGCACTAAATTTGTAAAATCTTTTTTCATTGCATGTTCAACATCAGGCATTAAATCTAATTCTTTCATTCTTCCATAATGCTTTGCTTTAGAAATAAAACCTTCTAAATCTTTATTTTGCTCATAAATATATTGAGCAGTTTTACTTATATCAGTAAGTTCTATTTTATTTGTTATCTTACTTATCTCATCTATTATATATCCTGTGCATATGAAATCATCTATAGTAAATTCTCCATTAGTACCAGAGTTTAATATTATTATATCTTCATTTATTTCAGCTAATTTTTTTGCAATAGCTTTCCCATTTAATACACATCCAACAAATATTCTTTTTGCTCCTACTGATTTTGTTAACGCTTTTGTTCCATTACTTGTTGTAATTAAAATAGTTTTTCCTTCAACTACTTCTTTAGTATATTCAAGAGGTGAATTACTTAAATCAAATCCTTCTATTTTTTCAGCATTACGCTCTCCACCTAAGATACAATTTTCTCTACCTATCTCTTTTGCTTTTTCTAATACTTCTTCTACAGTTAAGAATGGTATTACTTCCTTACACCCATTTCCTATAGCTGTTACCATTACTGTTGTAGCT
This sequence comes from Clostridium thermobutyricum, assembly GCF_000371465.1. NCBI lineage: Bacteria > Bacillati > Bacillota > Clostridia > Eubacteriales > Clostridiaceae > Clostridium > Clostridium thermobutyricum. The sequence continues at coordinate 2,680,389 of NZ_KB850956.1, forward strand.
CTTAACATATCTATTACAACAACATTTTTTCCCTTTATATATTCTCTATCTATATATTCTGGTGTTATTATCACATCTATCTTCATTACATAATTACTCCTTATTTTTCAAATCAATATATTCATTAAAATTTATAACCTCTATTATAAATCTTATAAACTTAATATAACTAAATTATATACTAAAATAATTAACTTATAAAAAAGCAACTTAACTTTATAATTTAAAGTTAAGTTGCCTTTTTAATTTATTTAAAGTTTTTTCCTTGATATATATCATTATCTACAAATGCTTTATCTATTGCATTTAGAACTTCCCATTTTTTAAGGCTCCACATAGGTCCTATTAAAAGATCTCTTGGAGCATCTCCAGTTAATCTATGAACAACCATTTCTTCTGGAATCATTGTTATAGCCTTACAAAGAGTATCAATATACTCATCTTGTTCCATAAGTTTTAATCCACCTTTTTCATATAGACTTACAAGTGGTGTTCCTTCCATAAGGTGAAGTAAGTGAAATTTAACTCCTGTAGAACCTGTATGAGCTACAAATTCTACTGTTTTAAGCATATCTTCTTGAGTTTCTCCCGGAAGACCAAATATACAGTGAGTTACAAAATCAATTTTTCTCTTTTTTAGTCTTTCAATTGCATCAATATATACAGAAGTATCATATCCTCTATTTATCTTTCTTCCTGTTTTATCTGAAACTGTTTGAAGTCCTATCTCTATCCATACATAAAGCTTTTTATTCATTTCTTCTATTAAGTCTAGAACATCTTCCCCTAAACAATCTGGTCTTGTTGCTATTGCAAGTGCCACAACACCTTCTTGATTAATAGCCTCTTCATATTTTCTTTTAAGTTCATCTATTGGTGCATATGTATTTGTATAAGCTTGGAAATAAGCAATATATTTTCCTTGCTTCCATTTTTTATTCATCATGTCCTTAACATCAATAAATTGTTTTGTTATAGATATTTCTCTATTCCCAGCAAAATCTCCTGACCCTCTTTCACTACAGAAAGTGCATCCTCCTTTTGCTACTTTTCCATCTCTATTTGGGCAAGTGAAACCACCATCTAAAGAAATTTTAAATACTTTTTCACCAAATTTTTCTCTTAAAAAATGGTTTAAATTATGATATCTCTTGCCATTCCATTCTTTAGCCATTTTTGCCTCCAATTTATAAATTATTTTCTTATACTATAACACAACTATTAATTACTAACCAACAAATGAATTTTTAATTATAATTTATCTACCTCTTCTTTTTCTACATCCACTATATATTCTCCTAGAATATTTTGATTAATACCATTGACTCCTTCTTTCTTTTTAACATTTATTAAAATATTTGATTTTACTGACGCAACATACTCTACATTATATTTATCTAAAGGAAATATCTTATCAAGTTTTAAATCTAATAAATCTCCTCCAGGCATAGTATAAATTTTTAGACCTTTTGAATTATTACCTTCAATATATTGAACAATAAGTGCATTAGATTCTTCTGTAAACACAAAATTTGATATTTTTGCATTAGGTAATATATCACAATATACTATCTTTTGAGCTAATGGCTTTTCAAGTATTTTTTCCAAATCTCTTGGCGCTATTTGTTGACCTCCTCCTGAAGCAGCAGCTGGTCTTGCGTGTTCCATTAAAGCAACAGCAATAAAACAATTTTTACCATCTGTTGTACTAAAAGCTATTTTATTTGAATCTAGACTTATCCCAACAGTCTGATAACTTTGTTTCGGTATCTGTTGTACATCAATCATAGGTTCTTGCCCTTTAGGATATAATGTATCTGGTAAATCATTAAGATTAGTTATTTTTTCTTTATAAGATGCTTCGGCATCTATAATATCTAATGAATTTCCATCAGAAACTACTTGTTGTTTATTAGTACTTTTAATTTCAGATATTTTATAACTTTGAGACTCTTTTTCAACTTTTAATACCCATTTGTCTAATGTGCACTTTGCTCCTTCACCTTGAGTTTTTACAACTTTCATTTCAACATATGCACCATCTTTTAACTCTGATATTCTATCTACTGTATATGACACTACACTCATTTCGTTGTTTCCTAAATCTTCTTTAGTTGCAAGTTCTTTTGTTGATATTTCGTTTGCGCCTTCTATATCTCCTATTTTCATCTTAAACATATATTCTAAAGCTTTTTGTCTTGCCACATCAGAATTAAATATCTTTATATCTCTATTTTCTTTTTGACATCCAAATAAAATTACTACAAAAATTAATAATACTATTATTAAATTTTTCCTCATTTGATTTCCTCCTATCTAAACTATCAAAATTAGTTTTCCTTATAATACCCCTCTTATTCACTATTGTTAGAATATTTCAGTAAATTTACTTATATATTGTTAAGAATACTAATTTTTTTTAAAGGAGTTTTTATGCTAAAATATTTTTCTAAAATTTTTCAGATTGCCGCTGTTTTTATTGGAACTATAGTAGGTGCAGGACTAGCTTCAGGCCAAGAAATAACTCATTTCTTCACATCTTTCGGTCCACTAAGCTTTATATTTATAGTTCTATGCGGGATTTTTTATATTATAATAACCTCAATTATAATTAAGATAAGTAGTCATAAAAATCTCAACTCTTATAGTGATTTTATAAATGTTATAAGCCCAAATTTTTTTGGTAAAATAACTGGTGTAACTATGACTTTTTATCTTATCTCAAGTGCATCTATAATACTCGCTGGAAGCGGAGCTTTAATTCATCAATTTTCAGGAATTCCTAAGATTGTTGGTACATTTTTAATGATTGCTATTGCAATATTTTTTCTATATCGTGGGACTGAAGGATTAATAGAAATAAATTCTTTTATAGTTCCAACATTAATTTTTACAATAGTTACAATCACAGGTTTATATTTATTCTTATGTATGGATACAATAGACTTCACTCAAATATTAGGAAGTTTTGCTAAAAAAGAAGGCAATTTAGCAATTTCAACTATTCTATATGCAGGGTATAATGTTTTTTGTTGTTGTGGTGTTCTAGTTCCGTTATGTACTAGCGTTAAAAACAATAAAATTATGAAAAAAGGTGTAATTGTTGGGGCAGTAGGCCTTACATTATTATCTTTAATGATTAACTTTTTACTTACTGTAAATGTTCCTTATATTTTTGAATATGAAGTTCCATTACTTTTTGTATCTAAAAGATTTGGAACTATAATACAAGCATTATTACTTATAGTTATTCTTATGGAAATGTTCTCTACAGAAGTTTCAGATGTATATTCAATAAGCAGAACTTTAGAACACACCTTTAAAATTCCATTTAAGAAAAGTGTTATTTTAGTTTTATTAATTGCTTTCCCTATTTCTCTTATAGGATTTGGTAAATTAATTTCAACATTATATCCTATCTTTGGAATGTTAAGCTTAATATTTGTTTTTTGTTGTGTGAAATACTATATTAAAAATAAAAATAATTTAAAGTAAAATAAAGCAGTACTTTAGTACTGCTTTATTCTTTATTAATTAAGTTCTGCAATTTTAGTAACTCCAGTATAAATGGCAGAAATCTTATACCAAGTTTTATAATCTACTACACCAGTTTGAGGTAATCCAAAAATACTTTGGAATACTTTAACCTGTTGTGCTGATTTTGGTCCATATATTCCATCTACTGCTACTTTAGGAATTAAAGGATAGTTAATTGAAATCCTATTTAAAAATTCCTGTGTACTTCTAACTGGATTTCCTTTAGATCCTATTGTCAGAGAAAATCCTGGATATGATTTAGGACTTCCTTTAACTTCAGGTGCTGTAGTAAGTTCAATATTACTTCCATAATAATATTTTAAAATATCTATGGCATTTCTACCTTGATCTCCTAAATACTTACTTCCCCATTGACTAAGCCAATTTGGGCATGTAACTGTTGTTCCATTACAATATTGTGAAAAAAGTGGTTGTTTTCTACCTATTCTCTTTATATAAGTTGAAAATATCTCATCAACAATAACATTAATATTATCATATGTGTTTCTTCCATAAGAAAAGGCTTGGTCAAATGCAGTTGAATTAGTTATATCAAAATTATATCCTCTTGACCTATACCATTCTGTATATATTCTATTTAACGTAAATGATATTATACAAAAAATATTTGCCTCTAATGCACTTCTTGGCCAAGTTGAATAAATTTCACTTGAAGCTACATTTTTTATATAATCTCTGTATAAAATTGTATGATTTCTCCCTGAAGAAGCTGGCGCACCTTCATGTACTGTAATAAACTCTGGAACTACTGGATTTGGAAGTACAACTCCACTAGAAGGTGGTGGTAGTGGCTTAGTTTCCTCTTCTGGAATTTTATCTGGGAAATCTCCATTAAGCCTATTTGGTTGTACTGTTATTACTTCTGGTCTAACACTTATCTTTTCCTCTTCTTCTAAATGGGCTGGTTGATATGCAGTTTCATCAGCAAATACCTGACATCCATCAATAACAAAGTCTCTAAAACCTTCTTTTTCAATTCTTATATTGTATAAACTATATGGATTTTCACCAGATGGAGATTCTGAATTAGCTCTTGGTGGTGCATCTAATTCTATAGTTTCAGTTAAACCAGAAGAATCTGTTTGCAATATTACTTCAGTTACTCTCTTAGAACGTTTCCTTTGTAAACCTGTTTGATCTACAGCTGTTATAGTAGCCTTGCAACCATCTATTGGTATAAAATTTCGATATTGAAAACACTGAATTCTTAATCTTCCTTTTTCAGCCATAATATAACTCCTTAATATTTCTCTTATAATCAATCTATTCCACTTTAAATTATTTGTTCTTTAATTCTTTAGTTTTCTAACAAATAATCCATTAACATCATATTCTTGATAGTTGCCTCTTGTATTACTTGCTCTCATACTATCAAAAACCCCTTTAATATCTAGCATTCCATATCCCCATTCTCTATTAGGATATATATCTCCTTCTCTCATTTTAGCTCCTCTTATAATGTAAGCTTTCATCTTTACAGAATACATAGTAGGATCATTATCCTCTACAATTCCCCATTGCATTAATAAAGCACAACATCCTGCTAAAACTGCTCCTGCAACTGATGAACCACTGGATATTTGAGTTCCTCCTCCTGGTGTAATTGTTAATGCATCAACTCCTCCAGCAGCTATATCTGGCTTTATTCTTCCATCTCTAGTAAATCCCCTTCCTGATTTACCAACAGTGGCCATATTATTTTGATTATAATATGCAGCAACAATAGTACTCTCTGCTGTAGATGGCATATTTAGTGTTATATATTGACTCGAATTTAAGAATTTTGTTCCTGGAGATATAAGCTGTCTTTGAGGCAACCAAGCATTATATCTTCCATCAATAATATAATCACCTATTAATCTAAATTGCCAAATTCCTTCCTTCAAATCTTTAATTTTAATTCTTATAGCTTCATCTCCTGTTATTTCCTCAGGTATTAAATATTGCACATACATTATAGTTTTTTCAAAAACAAATCTTATCTCTTCTATTTGATTTAATCTAGCTGGTATTTTTTCTATTACTTCTCCTGATGGAGATATTATTGATAATGCTACTTTATCTGGTTTTCTAAACCAAATTTCAAAATTTAAATTTGTTTGATTTTTATCTGCAACTAACTCTATTGTTTTTATATCTCCATTTCCAGTCAAAGTTCCTTCTGTATGAATATCTGAATCTCCTTCATTTCCAGTACATGTTACAATAACAACTCCTCTTCTTTTAGAAAGATCATCAATATATCTTTCTATAATTGTATGTCCATCATGTGAGCCCATTGATGTTCCAAGTGGAATATATAATATTAATGGCATAAGTTTTTGCCTAGCTACTTCAATTATATGTCTTATTCCTAATACAATATCTGCATTCTCATATCTTCCTCTTCCTTCAATTGTAACTCCTGCTTCTGATAAATAACCAGGTGATGCCTCTTTTAACTTAACTATTATAAATTCACAATCTGGTGCTGCTCCTATTAACTCTGGATTTATTCCTCTTGCTCCTACTAATCCTGCAACCATAGTTCCATGACCAATTTCATCTTTTGAATTTACTATAGTATAAGGATCTCCTCCACTAAGACTTAATTTTATAGCTTCATTTATCTCATTTTCTTCAAATACTCTTCCATAATCATGCCAAGTTACTGGATTTCCAGATACAGTTTGATCCCATAAAGAAACAATTCTAGTAGTATCATCTTCTATCATAAATTCTTTATTTAGATAGTCAATTCCACTATCAATTATTCCTACTAATACTCCTCTTCCTGTCAAAGAAAGATATGGATTGTTATGAAATAAATTAGCTCCAGATGCTTCTACTGGAGATAATAAATTCAAAGTATATACTGGAGATGATTCAACATAAACTATTTCACTTACATTTTTTAATATTTCAACTAGAACATTATATGGCGCTTCTATAACAGCAGTTCTCTCATCTAATATAATAACTGTAGCTTCTGGAAAATTTGCTATTCTTGAAGTTATATCTCCATAATATTCTATTATTCTTCTTGCTCTATTTATTCTATTTCCTACCATAGGTATATTTAATTCCTCTCTTAAAATTTCTAAAGAATTATATGCACACAAAGTTCCATATCCCCATATTGGATTTGGATATATTTCATCTGGCCTATCTCTTTTTGCTCCTCTTACTAAATAATTTTTAAGCCTTTCACCAAATAAAAATTTATCATTTCCTTTTACTATTCCCCATTCCATAAAAAGAGCTACTACTCCAGTAACATGTGGTGTTGCCATAGATGTTCCTGTTTTTGTATCAAATCCTCCTGGTGACAAAGATGTTATATTTTCTCCCGGTGCTATAAGTTCTGGTTTTATATTTCCATTAGAAAATAATTGTCCTCTCCCACTAAAAGGAGAAATATTATTTGTTACATTATTATAACTTCCAACTGATATAACATTACTAACTGTAGCTGGTATTCCTAAAGTATTGAATAAAGTTGGATTCAAAAACTTTGTATTAGGATTTAATCCTTCTGAAATAGGAAGCCAAATATCATATCTTCCTGTATATTTATTTAAACTTTTTATTTTTAACACCCATGTTCCAGAAATTAATTCCTCTCCCCTTGCAACTAAACTTATTAATATTTCTCCTGTTAAATCAAAAGGCTTAGGTCCTGAAACATAAAAAAGTACTCTATCTCCATCTAACCCAAATTCATTAAATCCTTGTCTTAATGTAAATTCTCCAGTAGTTTTAGCTGCTGGATTTGTAATTTGAATACTAATTCTACTTAAAACACTTAAGAACAATGATAAATTTAAAGATTTTTCTCCTAATTCAACATTAATATCTATATTTTGTTCTTCTCTTAACTCTCCTCCAACATGATGTGATGCAGCTCCTTCATTTCCTGCTGCTATTACTATAGTTACTCTTTCTAAATCACAAACTGTTTGAATATATTTTTCTAAAAGTGAACTTCCATTATGAGCTCCATCATTTGTACTTAAACTTATATTTATTGCAAGAGGCATATTTAATTCTCTGGATTTATCAACTAAAAATTTAATTCCTCTCATAATTTGTGTACTTATACTAAACCTTCCCCTTGTAGCTTTAACCATTGCAATAGATGCTTTAGATGCAACTCCATATCTATCTCTTGGTATTTTACCTCCTGCACATGCAATTCCAGCAACATGAGTCCCATGACCTATCAAATCATAAGAGGGTACTACACTTAAAGGTTCAGGAGCTTTTAGGGCTTCATTTATCTGCTCTTTATTAAAAACTTTCTTAAGATCCAAATCCCAAATATACTCTATTCTAGTAGTTCCATCTTCATTTTTAAATCCAGGATGATTATAATCAATTCCAGTATCAATAAATCCAACTAAAACTCCTTCTCCATAAGTTGAATAAGTGCTTTGAAGTTGATTCACACATATATCTCTATTACTATAAAAATCAGTAGTATATAAAACTTTAGGTAATTCTATATATTGAAATTCTTTCACTTCCATAAGACTATCCAACTTATCCACAGATATATTTATTATTCCATATCCATATCCTAAATCTTCGTATGTTCCACCTAAGTTATCCACAATTTGTGATAATTTATCCACATTTTCCCCACTTATACTCACAACCTCTATAGTTTTTTTATCTTCTGATATTACATTATTTCCTAAAAAATTAAGTTTTTCATTCAAGTTCCTATTTTTTAATTCATTATAAAATCTTAATTTAGATTCAAAAATATCTATTGTTATAATAATTCACCTCAAAAAAAGTACTATTAATTCATTCTATGAATCAATAGTACTTTTGATAAAATATTAAGTTATTTTTTTATTTTTATTAAAATTTATTGACTTATTATGATATTAGTATTATACTTACAATAGTTGGTAAAACAATTTTAATTAAATTTAATATCGCGGGATGGAGCAGTTGGTAGCTCGTCGGGCTCATAACCCGAAGGTCGTAGGTTCAAGTCCTGCTCCCGCAACCATAAAAAGATTCTAAAAAGAATCTTTTTTTATTTTAAATTTAATTTTTAACTGCTACTATTAAATTACGATTTATTGATTGATCAACTCTATGAATATAATTATTAAATGGTTCTTCATCTAAAACTTTAAATCCGTTATTTTCCAAAACTTCTTTTACATCTGTATATTTTAAAGTAAATTCATTAAATGATATACATAATGAGCCTTTAACTTTTAATACGTAATGCCATGATGGTATACAATCTTTTAAAAGTTGTAATGGACTTCTATCCATACTTTGTTCTGTAGCACTTTTACTTCCATGCTGAACTCCATACGGTAAATCAGAAACAAGAATATCACATGAATTTTTCTTTATTAAAATCTTCGCATTTCTTGTATCTGAAACAAATAAATTGAAGTTTTGAGTATTATTTTTCATAAACTCTTCTTTTTTGCTAGCAGTATCAACTATGAAACATTCTGCAATTTTCTTTCCATTAGCTCCAGATCTTTTTTCTTTTTGAGATTTATGTTTATATTTTCCCATTTTTAAATATCTAATAAGATATGTTTGAATTTCTTGAGCCCATTGTGCATTTATTTCTATTCCAGTTACATCAAATCCTCTAATAAGACCTTCATATAATGTTGTTCCTTTTCCACACATAGGATCTATTAATCTTATTTTTTTGCTTCCTGTTTTACAAGCACTTAATGCTAAGTTAACCATTAATCTAGTAAACTGTTCATTTGTTTTTCCAGTATATTTTAATATTTGAACCATACTTTCTGGGAAACTTCTAAAATCTTCTATAGGTATAGGCTTTAATAATCCTTCTTCAACAACCTTAAAAAGTGCATAAAAAATTGATGCTGTACTTATTCTTTTAAAATCTTCTTGTTGTAACTCCTTCTCAGTTTTAAAGCAAATACAAGCTGGAAGACCTAAATCTCCTTCAAATATTTCTTGTATTTCCACTCCATGTGAAGATATTATCGCTTTTAATTCTGAAAATGCAATAGTTAATGCAGTATCAAAATATATGCGATTATGCCCCGGATTTGCTAAAATTGCATATTGCTTCATGTTTTTATCATACCTTTCTAACTTTTATGTAGATTAAATTTTACACTACATAACATTAAATTGACAATAATATTAAAGATTAAATTTTAAACTTTAAGAATCTAGTTTTCGGACTCATCCCTGCTTTTATTTGCGTTTTTAATGAGTTGTGATTATATGCCCAACACCCTGATATAGGTTCTTTTCCCATAGTATATGCTAATTCTTTAAGCCTAATTAATATTTCTGTTCCATAGCCTAAGCCTCTATATTTTGAATTAACATACATACCAATATTTTTATGTTCTTCGAATAAAATTCCATTAACAAAATGTCCAAGTCCAATAATATTTTCATTATCAATAGCAAAATAAAATTCTTTTTTAGAAATTCCTTCTTTTAATCTTGGATAATATTCTTCTGATATTTCATTTGCTAGCTCAAAATCTTTTTCCTCTAAAAGTCTTAACGTTATTCTCTTTTTATCCATTACTTCTCTTTTTGAATCTATTGAGTAATATGAATCTTTCTCCATATCTTTATAATTTTCTAGTATTAAACCAAGTAAAGTTTCATCACTAGTAGCTACTGAAGCATGTGTAACATATTCTAACTTTTTAACTTCAGAAAATATCTTATCTCCTCTATGAAAATATTCTTTATTTAAAGTAAATGACATTATAGTGTTTTTATCATATACAGCACATACCCCAGCGAAGTTATCATCAACCATTATTTTATAAAAATTTGATTGCATGATTCTTTCTTCCCAAAATACATCTATAAATATATTATTTTTCCTATAATATTCTTTCAAATAATCTAAAATATCAATTATATTACAACCCAAAAACCTAATCTTCATTTTATCTCTCCCATTTTACTTTATATAAAAAAAATAGTAGCACTTCTTTAATGTAAATGCTACTATTTTTATTTATATTTTTTTAACGAATTCTGATTTTAAGCTCATAGCTCCAAATCCATCTATTTTACAATCTATGTTGTGGTCACCTTCAACTAATTTTATATTTTTAACTTTAGTCCCTTTTTTTAAAGCTGAAGAAGCTCCCTTTACCTTAAGGTCTTTTATTATAGTTACAGAATCACCATTTTGTAATACATTCCCATTTGCATCTTTAACTACTAAAACATCTTCATTTACCTCTTCAGAATTTGAATTCCATTCATGAGCACATTCAGGACAAACTAGCATTAATCCATCCTCATAAGTATATTCTGAATTACATTTTGGGCAATTTGGTAAAGTTGACATATATAATACCTCCTAATTTTTCTATGTACTTTTATAAGTATTTACTTATAGGTTTATATAATATCATAGTCTTTTAGTATTGACAACGTAATTACATATATTATTTATTTAAACATAAATGGTACTTTTTTACTTAATAAAAGTAATAATAAAGCTAGTCCACTCACCTAATTTACTTTTAACTTTAATACTCCCATTATGCTTTTCAATTATAGATTTTGATAATGCTAATCCTATACCTATGCTCTTAGGCTTCTTTTCTGAACTATTTTTATAAAACCTTTCAAATATTTTTTTAAGCTTATCTTCTTCAATTCCTTCCCCATTATCTTTAATTTCTACTTCCAAATATATCGGGCTTTCTCTTATTAAAATTTCTATTTTTCCACAATTATCTGTGTGTTCTATTCCATTTTTAATAATATTACTTAAAGCTTCACTAAGCCATTTTCTATCATGTCTTAAAATAAAACTTCCATTTTCATAATTAATATTTATATTTTGATTTTTTTCTTCAGCTTTTATTTTTAAAGGAGCTATAGCTTCAGATATAGTATCTAAAATAGATATATCCTCCATTTTATAATCAATTACATCACCTTCAAGTCTTGCATATTTTAAGAGAGTTATAGTAAGCCAATCCATTCTCTCTAATTGTCCTGCACTAAGTTCTATAAAACTTTCTATATCATAATTACTTATAATCTTTTAAAATATAATTATAAGACATAAGAGCTGTTAACGGAGTTTTAAGTTGATGACTTATATCATTTATTATATTTTTAAGATTTATTTTTTCTTTTTTAAGGTCACTTATATCTCTTTTTATTCTATCTTCCATAAGTGAAAAACTTTCATATAAAGTTTCAAAAGTTCCATCTTTAAGTTTATACTTATTATTTTCTGAAAATTTACCTTCTATAATTCTATTTGCTCTATTTATTAACTCTGTAGAAAGTATGAAATTTCTCCTATCCCTTAAGTAAATTAGAAATAATAATATTAAAGATAATGTTATCCAAACTATTATTATATTTCTATATAAATTCTTCTCAATATCATTCATAATTGGGTTTAAACTTAAATCTAAACCTTCTTTATAAGAATATTTTTCTAATATATCTTTTCCAATAATATAATCAGAATAATTTCCTTTTGTTATAGTTGCTATAATTTTATTTTCATCAAAACTTTTACTTTTTGATAAAGTTCCTATAATAGAAATATTTTGTTTTATATAAGCATTATTTATTTCTTTTAGAGCTGAATTAAAAGCAAAAATTAAAAAAACTCCAAATATTAAAAATAATATTGAAGCTACTAATATATTTTTTCCCCTCTCATTTAAATCCACTAATTTTCACCCCATTTATAGCCAATTCCCCTAACAGTAATTATATATTTAGGATTTTTCAAATCATCTTCAATCTTTTCTCTAAGCCTCCTAATATAAACATTTAAAGTATTAGCGTCTACAAAATCTCCGTCAATATCCCAAAGCTTTTCTAATAATCTTCCTCTTTAAATAGTTTGTCCTTTATTTTCTAGTAAAATCATCATAAGCTTATACTCACCTTTTGTTAAAGGTATTTCTGTTGAATTTTTAAAGACTGTATGCGAAAGCTTATCTATTTTTAAATCACCTATTAAATTAAAATTACTTTCAACTGACAGTTTTCCTTTTCTTCTTGAAATAGCATTTATTCTAGATATTAACTCTCTAATTCTTATAGGCTTTGTTATATAATCATCTCCACCTAAATCAAGTCCTAAAACTACATTACATTCTTCATCACAAGCAGTTACAAATATTATTCCAATATTATTATTCTTATTTTTTATATATGTACAAAGCTCATATCCATCACCATCAGGTAGTGTTATATCTAACAAAGCTATATCTATTTTCTCATTATCTATAGCTTTCTTTCCTTCTTCTACGCTAAAAGCTAAAACTACTTCAAATCCTTCTTTTTTTAAACTATATTCAATACCAATAGAAACTGGTCTATCATCTTCTACTAAAAGTATTCTCATAAAATTTCACCCCTCTTAATTTTACCATAATAATACTTTTTATATCATTATTCCCTAACAAAATGTGAGATACCTAAATTTAATTAGGTATCTCTATAAAGTTATCTATATTTATCTAAAACTATTTCTCCATCTTCAATTTTTATAATTCTATCAACTTCATCAGTTATCGAAATATCATGAGTTATCATAATTAAAGTTTGATTATACTTTTTACAGGAGTATTTTAATAAAGATATTATTTCCTTTGATGTTTTACTATCTAAATTTCCTGTTGGCTCATCCGCTAAAATAACATCTGGTTTATTTGATAAAGCTCGTCCTATCGCAACTCTTTGTTGTTGTCCTCCTGATAATTGAGATGGCAAACTATTCTCTTTTCCATTTAAATGTAGCATTGAAATTAAGTCTTTTTTATATTCTTTATCAACTTTTCCCTTATCTAAAAGAACTGGCATATCAATATTTTCCTCAACTGTTAATGATGAAAGAAGATTAAACTCTTGAAATACAAATCCAATATTCCTTCTTCTTATAATTCCAAGCTTCTTATCTTTAAGTTTTGAAAAGTCTACTCCATTTAAATAAACTTTTCCGCTAGTTGGCTTATCAACTCCACCTATCATATGAAGAAGAGTTGATTTTCCAGAACCTGACTCTCCAATAATTGCAATAATTTCACCTTTTTTTATTTCTAAATTTATATTTTTTAAAGCTTCAACTTTTGTTTCACCTTTCCCATAAACCTTGCTTAAACCTTCTACCTTAATCATAATTTACTCCTTTAATCTATACTTCTAATCATTTCAACTGGATTATCTAAACCTAATCTTCTTATACTATTTAAAGTATTTAGAATTGAAACTATTATTATAATTAATGTTCCTAGAATCATTACTCCATAAGAAAAACTGAATTTCTTTTCAAAGTTTTGTATAACTTTAAAAATCCCCAATGTAATTCCATTTCCTATTATTAAAGCTATTAAACATTGGATTAACCCTTCATAAATTAAACTTTTTCTAAGCATAACTTTGTCCATTCCAACAGCAAACATAATTCCAAATTCTTTTTTTCTGTTATTTAAAATTATGTCTCTTATATTTATTAAGCTTACTATACTCATAGATATAATCAAAATAAGTATAGTATATATAACTAAAGCTATAGATCGCATTTTTGCAGTTTCCTCTTCTAAATATTCAACTGAATTAAAAACTGTACTTTTATAATCATCTTCTTTTATCACTTCTTCTAAATCTTTTTCTAATTTAGGCATATATTCATCTCTTAATTTTTTATTGTTAAATTCAAAAGCATATTTTTTACCTTGTTTTGATTTCAAATTTTGCGATAAACTATCTGAAATTATAATTCCTATATAATTTCCTTCCCAATTCTCCCTACTTCCAAAAAAAGTCTCTAAATAAATAGTTCCCATTAAGTTCAAATCTAGGACATCTGTTTTTGCATTCTTAGGAATAATAGGTTTATTTACCTTTCCTAATTCACTCTCATAATTTTCATATTCCATTATTTCATAATTCATAAGAACTCTTATGTCATTTCTTTCTTTAGGAGGATAAATAGCTCCCTTTTCTTTATTTGAAAAAAGTATTGCTCCATTTTTTTTTAATTCTTCTAAATTAATATTTTTTCCATCAATATAAGGCATTAGATCATTAAAAAATTTATCATTTATTGTGAAAATACACCCATATTGTCTTGATATTATTACTTTTTCATCTTTATCAAAATATATATAATTTTGACTATCTTTTAATACCTCCTTATCTATTCCTTCTATCCTAACTACTGGCGTATAACTTGTTCTTGTAGAATAATTGCCAAAATCTTTATATTTCTCTAAAACATCTTCTATTTTTCTTTGTCTTTCATCTTCATTTACGAAATTATATATATCTAAATCTCTTGTCATAACTCCTAAATCTTGTTTAACTTCTTTCAACTTAAAAGTATAATAACTTGTAAATACATTAAATATTGTTAATGAAATTACCATAGCCAAAGTTAATCCTATTAAATTAACTTTATCACTCTTTAAATTCTTATATGCTAACTCTGCTTCATATCCAAAAATCTTTCTTATAAAACTAGATTTAATTTTCTTTTTTCTTCCTTTTAAATTTTCATCTTTAATTCCTTCTATTGGTGATAATTTACTTACCCATATCATTGGAATTAAACTTGATATAATGCAAACTATTAATGATATTATTACCGCAATTAGTATTATTTTAAAATTTATTGTACTTCTAATATCTATTCCATATTCATTTATAATTTCTAAAAGTCTTTCTCTAATTCCTAAGAAAATAATCTCCCCTAAAATAATTCCGGGGATTATTGACATTACTGATACAATTAAACTCTCCTTTAAAATTAACCTTCTTATTTGTCCATTACTAGCTCCTATACATTTAAGCATAAAATAAGCTTTTTTCTTTTCTTTTACTGATGCGTTTATAGATATATACGTAAAAAATATTAAAGCTAATATTAATATTCCTTGAAGTATCGCAGTTGATTTATCTGGATAATATATATCTCTTCCTAATGTTATCTTTTCACCTAATAAAAGTATTCTATTTATATTTAAGTCTATTAATGGTTTATCTCTAGGTACCTCAGATACTTCATTCCAATTCAAGAACTCAGTAACTCCTATATCCTTGCCTATTTCTTTTATGGATTTAACAATATTCTTTTCATTTATAAGTTTTATATGGGCATTAACACTTTTCATTTGACTAACATCTTTTATTCCTAAAATCTTTCTATCAGATGCCCCAATATCCAATATATTTGTTATAAAACCTACAACTACTCTATCTTTTCCTAATACATTTATTTTATCTCCAATTTTTTTATTTATAGTTTTCTTATTTCCTATAATAATTTCATCATCTGATAAAGGAATTCTTCCTTCTATCTCATAGGAATCATTCATTAATATTTTTTCTAGATAGTTTTTATCTGCATAAAATATTTCTTCTGTTATTTCTGAATATCCTTCACTATTTTCATATCTAGTTACTTCTCTATGCGTATAAGTAAATCCAACTTTTTCTATTAAACTATTATTTAATAATTTACTTGCTTGTTCTCCATTAATATTTAAAAATTTAGAATGTTTATCTCCAGTATCATATTTATTTGCCTGTAATTCATATTGTTTATTTAAATTATTTACCTCTCCTAAAAAAATTAACATTGCTAATCCAAGAATTATTCCTAAAAGAGTAAATACTGTTCTTTTCTTATGTTTTATAAGTTCTTTTAAAGCAATTTCATCATAACTCTTCATTTTAAATTCCCCCATAAATTCTCTATGATTAAAATTTTAATTTCTTTAACTTACAATCTAATAAAAGTAAAATTACTTTTTTGTAATTTTCGCCTTATTAGACTGGATATTAAATTTAAATATTTTATTTAAATAAAAAATAGTAGCCCTCATTTTAATTTTGAGATACTACTATTTCTTAATTAAAAAATTTTATTCCCATGCCTTTAAAGCATCTATCATATATTGCCTTATATCAAGCCCATAAACTTCTTTTATTTCATTACTTTTTAAAACTTTTTCCACTTTATCGTTTTTTATTATTTTCCCATCATTTATTAAAATTGCTCTTTCACTAAACATTTGAACCAAATTTAAATCATGTAAAACTCCTATAACAGTTTTTTTATTTTCTTTAGTCCATCTTTTTATGTATGATAATATTTCTATTTGACATTTTAAATCTAAATGATTTGTCGGCTCATCTAAAAGTATTATATCTGGCTCCTGTGCAAAAACTCTTGCTAAATAAACTCTTTGAAGTTGCCCTCCTGATAATTCACCTATAAGTCTATCCTTTTCTTTATATAACCCAACATTTTCAATTGCTTTTGATATTATTTCATTATCTTTACTTGATAAGCTTTTAAACATACCTTCCATATATGGATATCTTCCTAATGCTACTGTTTGATATATTGTATAATCAAAAAATATATTTGAAGTTTGACTCATTAAAGCTATCTTTTTAGCTAAATCTTTTCGCTTTAAACTTTTTAAATCTTTATTATTTATTTTTATTTCACCTTTATAATCAATTATATTTCCTATTGCTTTTAATATAGTTGATTTTCCACATCCATTAGGACCTATTAAAGCTATACTATTTCCTTCTTCAATATTAAAGGAGATATTATGTACTACGTCTATCCCATTATATCCACTTGATAAATTTTTAATTTCTAACATTTCTATCTCCTTTTTCTCTTACTAAAATAAATATATGCAAAAAATGGTGCTCCAATAACTGCAGTTATTGCACCTATAGGAAGTTCTGATGGTGATATTACAGTTCTTGAAGGTATATCTGTAAGAACCATAAAAATTCCACCAATAATAAAACTCATTGGGATAACTATTTTATGCTCTGAACCAAAAACTTTTCTTGCTACATGAGGAATTATTAAGTCTACAAATCCAATTACACCACTTAAAGCCACAGCACTTCCTGAAAGTATTGCTACAGCTATTAAAAGATATTTTTTTACTTTTTGAACTTCCACACCTGTAGTCATTGCCTGTTCTTCTCCAAAACTTAAAATATCCATTTCTCTTGTATACTTTAAAGCTACTAATAATCCTATAATGCAAAATGGTATACTAGCAATTACATATGACCATCCTTTCATTGAAAAAGAACCCATTTGCCACATTGCTATAGATTTTAAATCTTCACTAAATAAAGCAGTTAAAGTTGTTAATAATGCACTTGCAAAAAGAGATAAAACCATTCCTGCCAAAACTACAGTATTATTTGAAAATCCTCTATCAACTTTATTAGAAAATATTATTACAGTAAATATAGTAATAACTCCACATAAAAATCCTATTATAGGTAATGAAAATGAACTTATAAATGGAATACTAATTCCTAATATTATATATACTCCAACTCCTAAAGAAGCTCCTGCCGAAACACCTATTGTATAAGGTGATGCTAAAGGATTTTTTAGGATAGATTGCGTAATAGCTCCACTTACCGAAAGTATTCCTCCTACAATAAATGCTAATAAAACTCTTGGTAATCTAATTACCCAAATTATTGCCACGTCCTGTGGATTTATATTGTTTGGTAATGGAACATTAAATACCTTATTTATAATTATATTAATAATATCCTTTATATTAATATTGGAACTTCCAATGGAAGTTCCAATACATAAAATCAATATAACTATAGGTATCCATAGCCATGTATATTTTCTTTTATTATTTAATATTTTCATATTCTTTTGGATATATAGCTTTTGCTATTTCCTTTAATGCAATTATTGAATATTGACTTGGACGTGATGATGCATTTAAATTTATTTCATATACAGCTTTATCTTTAACAGCTTTTATAGTATTAAAACCTGCTCTATCTTCAATAGATTTTATAGGATTTTCTAAATATGTTTCATTAGTCAATATAACATCTGGATTAGCTTTTATTACTGATTCAGGTGAAGGACTTATCCATTCTTTTTGATCAGCAAAAATATTTTTAGCTCCAACAATTTCAATCATTGAATTTAAAAATGTGTTATTCCCAAAACTAAATAAATTAGGTGATGATCCTATTTCAAAATATACTGTCTTTTTATCTTTTATATTTTTAGCAATTTCTTCAATTTCTGAAACTTCTTTTTTCATTTCATCAATTATTTCAGTACCTTTTGCTTCAGTTCCAGTTAGTTTCGCTAAAAAGTTTATATCTTCATAAATTCCATCAAAACCTCCACTAGTTGGTACATAAACTACTGGTATTCCTGCTTCTTTTATTAATTTAAAAGGATCTTCTTCTCCCTCTTTATTATGTGTAGAAGCAATTACTATATCAGGCTTTAAACCTATTATTGCCTCAGCATTAGGATTTCTAAAATCTATTTTTTCAACTTCTTTATTTAATCCTTTTATATCTGCTGAATATTTATCAATTGCAACAATTTTATCTCCAAGCCCAAGTCCAACCAATATTTCAGTATTTGATGGTGCAGTAGATATTATTCTCTCAATTTTTTTAGGTGCTGTAAACTCCTCTCCTGCTCTATCTTTCATAGTAACTGTTTTATCCCCGCATCCAGCTAAAACTACTAAAGATAAAATCATAATGCTAATTACAGCAAGTAGTCTTTTAAATTTTTTCATTATTATTTCTCCCCTTTATACAGTTTAGGGTAAAAGATTAGTACTTATAAATACATACATTCTTTAGAATTTATACGTACTACTTAGCCCAACCCTCAGAAGGCTATAGTACTCACATAAAGGCAGGTATCCCGACTTAGATTCATCCTCTATCTCGCCTTCCCACATTATATGCAGTGACATTTTGAGATTTCGTCATCCTTACGGTTACTGGGGTAGTTAAGGATTTTAACCTTATTCCCTATTAAGTAAAATACACCATTTATGAGCTAATCGTTAATAGTTTATTATTTATTCATTATTTTGTCAATAATAACCTTATAAAGCATTTTATTGATTTTATAAATCCCATTATCTACAACTTATAAAATTATAATATAACTTCAATTTTAATTTTTGAAAATAAAAAGGAGATATATTCTAAAAGAATATATCTCCTTTTTATTAATTGTATATTAATTTATAATATCTTTCGATATCTCTTTCTAAATCTAGCATGCTAAGATTTCTTCCAAGTCTTAAAGTTTCCTTTTTATCCACATAAAGAATTAATAATGGTAGACTAAAAACTCCATACTCTGCTGCTATATCTAAGTGCTCTTCCCCGCTAATTTCTCCACACTTTATCTTTTGGAAATCTTTAACTAAAAGTTCAACTTTTTGCTTTATTACATCACATGCTATGCAAGTCTTTCCCGTAAAGTAAATTATAGCTATTTGACTACTATTTATAAGCTCTTTAATTTCTATATTACTATTTAACTTCTTCAAGTTTAGCCATCTTTCTTTCTTTGTTTATTTTAAGAATTATACTTAGTGTAATTAAAACTCCTACAAAACATATAATTGTTCCTATTAATAAAACTGTATCCATTGAGCTTACAAATACTTTTCCTTGTCCTCTTACAAATCCTCTAACTGTATATCCTAATTTTTTACTCATTAACCCATAAAGTAATGAAGTACCAAAAGTTATTCCACAAATCATTCCAAGGTTTCTAACAAGACCATTCATGCTTCCTGCAATACCAAGTTGATTTCTTTTAACTGATGACATTACTACTGCATTCATAGGTGCTTGGAAAAGACCATTTCCTGCCCCCATTATAAATAAGTAAACAGCTATTAAAACTATATTTGTCTCTGGTTTTATTGTACTAATTAATAAAAATCCGATTCCACATACTATAAGTCCTATAAAAGGTAAAATCTCTCTTCTCATCTTATCTGAAAGACTTCCACTTAAAGGTGCAAAGATTGATAATGCAATTGGGAATACCATCATTAAAAGTCCACTATATCCAGGAGAAATACCTCTTACTGATTCATAATAGAAAGGTAATAAAATTGTATAACTACTAGTAGCAGTAAATACTAAGAAAGAAGTAATTATACCCTTTGAAAATCTATGATTTTTAAATATTTCAAGATTTAATATTGGTGATGTTAATTTTATTTGAGTAATCATAAATACTATAAATGCTATTATTGCAATTGCAAATGATATAAGTATGTATTTATTTGTATATCCATATATACTTCCTTCTGTTATTGCTAAAACTAATGAAATAATTGTTATCATAAATAATATTGTTCCTATAAAATCAATTTTAGGTCTATTTTCTTTAGCAACTTTAACTGTAGGAAGCACCTTAAATGCTAATCCAATTGCAAATATACCTATTGGAATATTTATAAGGAAAATATATTCCCACTTTAATTCTGATATTATTCCTCCAAGTGCTGGACCAATCATAGTTCCAAGTGCAACTACTAATCCTGAAATTCCAAGAGCTTTACCTCTTTCTTCTATTCCAAAAGTAGCTGTAATTATACCTTGACTATTAGCCATAGTACAAGCTGCTCCAAGGCCTTGAATAGCTCTTGAAATTATTAAGAATTCAATATTTCTTGAAAGACCACAAAGTAAAGAACCTAATGTAAAAATTATTATACCTACTCTAAAAACTCTTGCTTTACCTATAATATCTCCCAACCTACCAAATGTTAATATAAGACCTGAAATAACAATTAAATATGTAGTAACTGTCCACTGTACTACTGACATAGGAACTTTTAAATCTCCTGATATAACTGGAAGTGCAACATTAACTATGCTAGCATCAACACAACTCATAAAAGTTACTATGACAACACTAAAGAGAACAATCCATCTTTTTTTTCCTGAAACTTGTTCTGCTGAATGATTCATATACTTATCTCCTCCTTTGTTATTTTATATAGTTTACCTATATTTTATGTTTTTTACCATCATCTCTAAGTTTTCTATGATTGATTCTTTTGTTTTATCATCCATTCCTTTGGTCATTAACTCCATCCATTCATCTAAAACTTTTCGAATAATAGGTTTTATTTTTTTTCCTTTTTCAGTCAAGGATACTTCGAAAGATCTTTTATCATTTTCACTTCTATGTTTATAAACAAATTCTTTTTTTACTAAGCTATTTATAACTTTTGTTGTAAGTGCAGGGTCTACACCAAGCTCATTTGACAAATATGATAAGTTAACACTACTATCTAAAGGCAAAGATATAATATACATGTATTCTGAGCAACCTATTCCATACTCACATAGCTTTGCATTTATATAAATTTGTTTTTTCCTATAAATAAATGATATGCTTTTTCCTATTTGCTTATTTGTTGTATTCATATAATATTACCCCTAATAATTTATTTGACAATTCAAATAATAACTCAAATTTATTTGAATTGTCAAATAAATATTATTTAATTATAAGTTAATTTCTTTATTAACATATATATTTTTAAAAGTAAATAAATATGTTATTATATTTTTGTTAATTATTTTACATTTTATCTATATTTATCTCATATTTTTTGCTTTAACTATATAAATTTATATCTAATAAATAGATAGTAAAATAATAACTAATATTATTTTTAGGGGGAATTTGTATGCAACTATTATGTTACTTAATTTCAGGTATTATAATAGCTTCTTTAAACTACTTTATCTTTAAAAAAGATGAATCAAAATTTGCTATTATAAAAAATTTTATTACTAATGTACTTCTATTAAATTTAATTTCATTAAGTATTCTAAAGTTTATCTTAAATAAACCTAATATACTTAAACCTACAGTCTATAACACTTCACTTTCATTTAAATATATTTTATTCACTTTGCTTTGTGGAATAATCTATTTATTTATAAAGTGTCTTATTTATTCAAAAATAATTTTTATCGAGGTTAAAGTTAGTAAAAGTGTTAAAACTAAAATATTCAAATACATAAGTGTATTCCTTTTTGCTATTGGTTCATTTTTTGTATTCTTTGCAAATTGGTTTATAGACTATTTTGGAAATATTACACCGGAACAATTTTTATTTAACCTAAATTCTCCACTTAAAGGTACAAGCACTGATATGAATCAAGAAATTCTTATGACACCTGTTTTTTCTGGAGTTGTTTGCGTAATTCTTTTTTTAATATTTATAAATTTTAAATATGACATATATTTAAATTGGTCGCATAATAAGATTAAAATTATTAATCAAAAAATATTAAAAATTATAGCATATATAATTACTGCTATCTGTTTTTTTGGTGGAATTGCTTATGGAGTTAAAAAGCTAAGCTTACATGAAGTTTATAAAGCTTATACTTCAGATTCCTCTTATATTAAAGATAATTACATTGATCCACGTAAAGTAGAAATCACTTTTCCTAAGAAAAAAAGAAATCTTATCCACATTTATTTAGAATCTATTGAAAACTCTTACTTTTCTAAAGATTTAGGTGGATATATGAATGTTAATCTAATGCCAGAGCTTTCAGATCTTTCCAAAGAGGGATTAAGCTTTTCCAATAATAATAAATTTGGCGGTCCTTATCAAACCTATGGTTCAAGTTGGTCTGTTGCAGCTATGATTAATATGAGTTCAGGATTACCTCTAAAAATACCTATGAATGGTAATTCTTATGGTAAATCAGGTAGCTTCTTACCAGGAGCTGTAACTCTAGGTGATATTCTATCATCTCAAGGTTATGAACAAACTATAATGTTTGGAGCTGATGCTGATTTTGGTGGATTAACTACTTATTTTGGATCTCACGGTAATTTCAATATATTTGATCACAAAGCAGCTATACAAAAGGGACTAATCCCTAAAGATTATAATGTATGGTGGGGATTTGAAGATGATAAGCTTTATGAGTTTGCTAAGCAAGAAATAACTAGATTATCTAATACAGGTAAACCATTTAATTTCACAATGGAAACTGCTGATACACATTTTCCAGATGGATATCTTTCGAAAAAAGCTGAGAAAAAATATGATTCGCAATATGCAAACGTTATTTCATATTCAACTAAAGAAGCTGTAAAATTTATTAGATGGATTCAAAAGCAACCTTTTTACGAAAATACAACTATTATAGTTACAGGAGATCATTTAAGTATGGATAAAAATTTCTTTAAAGATTGGGATTCATCTTACAACAGGTCTATATTTAACTTAATTCTAAATCCTGATCCTAACACTACTAATGATAATATTGATAGACTAAAGAATCGTAAATTCTCACCAACTGATATGTATCCAACTATTTTAGCAAGTATGGGAGTAACAGTTCAAGGTGATAGACTTGGTCTAGGAACAAATTTATTCTCAGATCAAAAAACTTTAGTTGAACGTGATGGACTTAAAACAGTTGGTAAAGGATTCGGTGATAAGAGTAATTTTTTTAATAATGAATTTATTTCAGAAAAGAAAAATAGCACTTTTACTACTGACTTAGTTAAAATTAGAAATTAAATAAAAACCATCAGCAAAGCTGATGGTTTTTTTATAAATTTATCTCTATTTTATCTAATTTTGCAATTACTTGAAGGTTCTTAACTTCTACAGTTTCTGTCATAAGGCCGCCTCTATTACTCATGAGAAGAACTTTTGAGTTATCTAATCTCTTGATTTCTCTTATCTTATTTTCACCTTTATGATTTACTAAGAAGAATCCATTTGAATTTAATTCACTTACTAAATGTGCAAATACTAAATCTCCTTCAAGCATTCTAAATCCACTCATTTCATCATCTTGGATTTTTATATATAAAACTTTATCTTGTGGATATCCTTCTACTTTATTTGAATGGATTGGTAACTCTTTATGTCCCAACACATTCTTTAAATTATAATCATATATTGGAACATTTCTTAGAACTGATGAAAAAGCATTTTCCCAAACATCATTCTTTTCAATTTTTGTTTTTTGAGGTTTAAAGTTTGATGCTGCTTTTCTTTCATCCATTAAATCTTTATCTGTAACAACCATACTTATATCATTTAAATCTGCTTTTAAAATTTTAGCTGCTCTATCAATAAAAGATTCTTGTGCTACTTTTCTACCAAGCTCAACTTCATTTATATACTTTTCTGCTACTCCAAGCTTTTTAGCTAAAGCTTTTTGTGTCATATTAGATTTAAGTCTTGCTTCTTTTATTCTTTCACCAACTCTACTCAAAATTTATCTCCCCTTTTGCATGTTTCTATAGAGCTCTCTTTCTTGCATTAAGTGGTTTACTAAATAGTGTAGACTCCATTGTTTAGACATAGGTGTAACAATTGCTAATATTACACCTTCTGCAATATTTCTTACCTTTTTAGTCATTCCTCTAACTTCGCCATCAGCAAAATCATGGAATAAAACTACTTTTTCATTTGGCATAATTTTTTCTGTAGTAAGTTCTTCCCCATTATATAAAGGAATTTTTCCTATTTTCATTTCTGCCATTTCAGGTTTTACCTCTATAACTTTTCCTAATGCTCTTAATGCTAACATCTCTTCATTAGTTAAGCCGAAAGCTAATAAACATTTATTTTTTTTCATAAGATATCTCCTATTCTATTATAGAAGGAGCTTCTGCTTTATAGCCATTTAATTCAACTGTTACAGTTTCCATTATTTGATCATCATATGGTCTATCCATTCTATCAGTTGGTTGTTTAACTATTTCTTCTGCAACTTCCATTCCTTCTAAAACTTTACCAAATGAAGCATATTGCCCATTTAAATGTGGTGCATCTGCAACCATTATAAAGAATTGGCTTCCTGCTGAATTAGGATTCATAGCTCTTGCCATTGATAAAACACCTGTTGTATGTTTTAAATTATTTTGGAAACCATTTGAAGTAAATTCACCTTTTATTGAATATCCAGGACCTCCCATACCATTTCCATTTGGGCATCCTCCTTGAATCATAAATCCAGGGATTACTCTATGGAATATTAAACCGTCATAATATCCTTTTTCTACTAAATCAATAAAGTTATTTACTGTATTTGGAGCTATTTCTGGATATAATTCAGCTTTTATAACTCCACCATTTTTCATTTTTATAGTTACTATTGGATTACTCATAATAATCTCCTTTCAATTTTGCTATTTTATATTATTCTCTAAAGCTAAATAATAATTCAAAATTTACCTTTAAAAATAATATTTTTATTATATTGAAATTATATATCATATAAACTTTTTTATCCATAAAAACAAAAAAACCTACTATAATCATACCGATATAGTAGGTTTTTTATACCTTATTCTGTTTTCACTCATTGTAATACTCCAATATATTTATTTGTATTATTGCAATTTAATATATACTTTCATTTTTTATTTTTATTAGTTTAAAAAAGTTGTTCCCATAACTACTCTTGAAAAATCTCTAGAATTTGTTAAGTTCTTAACACTCACATTATTAAAAATTGCTTCTCTTCCTCTTTCATTTATTAAATCTTGAAATAAGCTTATAAAAAATGTGCTTGGAACTCTATCTAATCCTTCAAAATCTAATACAACTGCTTCTTCGCTGTCTTTTATAGCCTCTCTTAAAAATATAGCATCTTCAATACCAAAATTTTCTCCTAAAAATTCTCTAACATTTATCATCATATTAATCACCTCTGTTAAAATTTGTTTTTATTTTTGAAATTTTCTGATAATTTCTTCCTCACTTATAATATATCAAGAGTGCAAAAGTTTGTCAACTATTTCACAAACTTTTTTATAATTTTCTTTTTATTTTATTATATGTCATGTTTTCTCTTTTAGTTCCTATTAAAATATAATAAAAATAAAACAAGCTATATCAAATCATTATCTATATGACTTGATATAACTTATTTAATAAAATGTATATTATATTCCTAATAGTTTTCTACTAAGTTCTTCTACATCTTCTCTTCCACATGAATTATGGAATTCTATAGTACCTTTTTGTGTACTTTCATTTATAAGACCAGCTACACTTAATCTTCTTCTTAATTCTCTTACTGTTCCTTCTCCACCATCAATTATAGGAATATCTTTACCTACTACTGATGCTAAAGTTTCTTTTATAAATGGATAATGTGTGCATCCTAAAACTATTGCTGCAATATCCTCTTTCATAACTTCTTTAAAATGATCTCTTAAAAACTCTTTTAATTCATCACTATGTAAATCTCCTGCCTCAATAAATTCCACAAGTCCTGGACATGGCATAGGGTATAATTCAACATAATCATATTTACTAACTAATTTAGCAAATTTATCTTGTTTTAAAGTAAAAGCAGTTGCCATTATAACTATTTTACCTTTTCTATTAAGCTCAACAGCAGGCTTAACAGCAGGTTCTATTCCAACTATAGGAACTTCAGGGTGAACTCTTCTAAGTTCTGCAACTGCTGCACTAGTTGCTGTGTTACAAGCAACTACTATTGCTTTTACATTTTTTGAAAATAAAAAATCAACTGCATCAAAAGTTAAATCTCTTATTTCTTTCATTGATCTATCACCATAAGGAGCATTTTTAGAATCTCCAAAAAATATATAATTTTCATTAGGCATAAGCTTTAATGCATCTTTCAAAACGCTTAATCCACCAACACCTGAATCAAAGAAACCTATTGGTAATTTACTCTTATCCAAAGCTTAATCCCTCCACTCTTTATTAATCTATTATTTATTTTATAACTTTAATATTAATAAATCTACTAACTTTTTATAAATTATAAGAACCTTACCAATAATCCCCTAATAGTTTTACTAAAATTTAATTTTATTTTTATTGACTATGTTATTGACTATGTATATTATATATAGTAAAATCTTCCTAAGATTTGTAAATTATACGAATATTTTTTGTGTATATTTATATTATATTCGACTATATAACGAAAGGATGTGAATTTATTTTATATGTATTGTTCATATTTTTCTATAAAATATACATTAAAATCAATATATATAAAATGATATCTTATGATTGAAAACTTAATTTATACAATATCTAAAGAGAATCATACTAAAGATACTTTATTTGATATTTTAACTAGCAATCCTCAAATTAAATTTGTTTCTCTAGTCGGTGTTGATCTTTCTGGAAATGACACAGACGAAAAAATTCCTGTCAAATTATTCTTAGATGACATAGAGTCATTTCTTCATGGAGTAGCTGTTCAAACGGACGGTTCATCTGTTGTCCTTCCAGAAATCGCAACTTTACATGACGCAAAAGTTGATATGATTGCAGATTTAAATTGTAATTGGTTTATTGACTACAATTTTGATAATATTGATGAAATAACTGGAAACCCTATTGGAACTCTTAAAATACCTTGTTTCTTACATCACAACAACAAACCTGTTGACTCTCGTTATATTTTAAAATCTTCTATAGATACCTTCAAAAAATCTCTTAATGAACTAATAGAAAAAAATCCATCAGCATTAAAAAGTATTGGTATTGCACCAAATGATATAGATGAAATTTTAATTACTTCTGCTACAGAACTAGAATTTTGGGTAAAAACACCAGATGATGTAGCTAATATAGAAGCTTTATCAGCATCTCAAGACTTACAAGAACATTATTGGACTAAAACTAAAGGTGATGTAAGAACAGCTTTAGAGCAAACTTTAATATTAATGGACAAGTATGGATTTGAACCTGAAATGGGACATAAAGAAGTAGGTGGAGTTAGAGCTAAACTTGACTCAGATGGAAGTTACAATCATATAATGGAACAACTAGAAATTGACTGGAAATTCTCATCAGCTTTACAAGCAGCTGATAATGAATTATTTATAAAATCTCTTGTTCAAGAAACTTATAGAAGATATGGTCTTGAAGTTACATTCATGGCTAAGCCTATTGATAATGTAGCTGGATCAGGAATGCATGTTCATTTAGGAATAAGTGCAAAACTTAAGAACGGAAAAATAGTGAACTTATTCCATGTTCCAAAGGACCATTTCCTAAGTGAAATTGGTTATGGAGCTTTAATGGGAATGCTTAATAACTATGAAATAATGAATCCATTTATTTCATCAACTAATAATGCATTAAAAAGATTAAAACCTGGATTTGAAGCTCCAATATGTACAGTTACTTCACTTGGAGAATCACCAGAAAATCCATCAAGAAATAGAACTATATTAATTGGATTAGTTAGAGATCTTGAAAGTCCACTTGCTACAAGATTTGAACTTAGATCTCCAAACCCACATAGTAATACTTATCTAACTATGGCAGTTTCTTATCTTGCAATGTTAGATGGTGTTATATATGCACTAGAAAATAATAAAACTCAAGATGAACTTTTAGCAGAACTTTCTAAAAAACCTGGTGAAAAATTTGATTATTTAAGAGTAGATAGAGCATATAGATCAGAACTTGATGTATTTGAACATTACACTGAAGAAGAAAGAGAAACTTTATTTGGTAAAGCACCTGCAACTATATATGAAAACTTAAAACAACTGGATGATTATAAAGAAAAGCTAGAAATATTAAAAAGAAATCCTATATTTACAGATAAAATAATAAATAGTTTCAGAATAGGAACTATATCAAGATGGGCTACTGAAATTGAACATAGGGTTATAAATAAATTCTTATCTCAAGTTAGAGAAAGTAAAATGCTACATGATCCATACTTAGCATCTGATTTAGATATTACAAATTGGTCAGAAATATCTAAATTAAGAATTTATATCATGAAAGATAGCTTAACTGAAAAATCTCTTTTCAGTAGATTAAAGGATGCTTTTGCTAAATCTAATTATGAATTAGCTTCAGAACTTTATATAGAACTTGAAGAAAAAATGGAAACATTAAGAAACTTATATTCAAACTACGAAAAAAATTTACTTGATATATAAATAAAAAAAGCCATATAAAATATTTATATGGCTTTTTTAAATAATAATTTAATACTAAATATTTCTAAATTACCTATTTTATAGTATAATTTGTATAGTAATAATTATTAGGGGTGTTTTTATGAGAATTATACCAGTTGAATGCGTAAGAAATGGCTCTTTTTTAGGAAAAACTATATATGACAGTGAAGGACGTATTCTATTAAGGGAAGGAATACCCCTTAAAGATACACTTTTAAAAAAAATAAAAGAAAATAACATTCATCAAATATATGTTGTTGATGAATATAGCAATATAGAAATAGATGATGTAATAAAACCTGAATTGCGTCAAAAATCTATTAAAACTCTTAAAGAAGTATTTATTAATATAAATAAAGCAAGTAAAAGTAATTTAATCGTTGATAAGGAACCTTATATTGATTCTGTAAATAATATAGCTGAAGAAATTTTAAACAATATTTTAGATAATAAAAATATAATGCTATCATTAGTAGATATAAAAAACATGGATAATTATACATATCAACATTCAGTAAATGTTGCTATTATTTCTGTTGTAATAGGTGTAGGATTAAAGCTATCAAAACGAGATTTACTTAATTTATGTATTGGTGCGTTACTACACGATATAGGAAAAGCATTTATTCCTAATGACATAATAAAAAAACCTTCTTCTTTAACAGAAGAGGAATTTAAATTAATAAAAACTCATCCACAAAAAGGTTATGATTACTTGTTTAATAACTTTAATATTTCATCTTCTAGTAAGCTTATAATAAAACAACACCATGAAAGAGTAGATGGATTAGGATATCCTAATAAATTAAAATCTGATAGTATATTTAGATTATCAAAAATAGTATCTATAGCTGATGTTTATGATGCACTTACATCTAATAGACCATATAGAAAACCAATTCATGCAAATGATGCTGTTGAATATATAATGGCTCATTCAGGTACTGTATTTGACCATAAATTAGTTACTGTATTTACTAAATTTATAGTACCTTACCCTATCGGTACTATTGTAGAACTCAGCACTGGTGACACCTGTATTGTTGAAAATAACAATTTTAGATATCCTCTAAGACCTATAGTTAAAATATTAGAAAGCTCTGATGAGGCGAGAAAAGGAAAAACTATTGATTTATTATACGCTTTATCAACAGTAATTACTAAAATTAAATATTATGTTTAAACTAAACAAGCTATCTAAAAAATCTTTTCTTTAGATAGCTTATTTTTGTATTACATTATATTTCTTGATATATCTATTGAATATCCTTTGTTATGAATAAAAGGATTATTGTTTACTACTTCTTCTGCCTCTTTAAAATCTCTAACTTTAAAAACTATTGTCCAACCATTTCTGTCATATTTTCCAGCACACATTAAGTATTTATTTTTATTATAGTCATAAGTACCTTCTCTATCTATTATTAAGCTTTTTGACTCACTAATACTTTTACAATTTACCTTTACAAATACTGATGAATTTGATTTCATAAAATAACACTCCTTTTAATGCGAACAAACGTTTGATTATATTGTATCGAACGAGCGTTCGTATGTCAACATAAAATTTTCTTATGTTAACAATATATTCCTAAAAATGTTTTTTATGACTAAATTTTTTTATAAAAAAGAACCGCTTAAAACGATTCTTTTCTACAAAAAATTATATCTAAAATTTATATTTCAGTTATATTAAATACTTCTAAATTATTATTCTTTTCAAAATGACTTTTCTTAACATCTATTATTGCATTTAAAGTATCTAATGCAGTTATAACTCCTATATTTCTTTCTACAGCTGCTCTTCTTATTAAGAAACCATCTCTCTTAGAATCATTTCCTTTAGTAGGAGTATTAATTACTAGATCTACTTCTTTATTTTTAACTATATCTAATATATTTGGCTTTTCTTCATTTAATCTTCTAACTTCTTCTGCTTGAACTCCATTTTCTCTTAAAAGCTTACAAGTTCCTTCTGTAGATATGAATGTATAACCAAGATCTGCTAACTCTTTTGCCATTCCTAAGAATTCTTCTTTATCATGTTTTTTAATAGTAGCAAGTATTTTTCCTTTTTTCATTCCTGGGAACATACTAGCTCCTAAGAATCCTTTGTAAAGTGCTTCATAAATATTTCTTCCTACACCTAAAACTTCTCCTGTAGACTTCATTTCTGGTCCTAAAGACACCTCTACATTTGGAAGCTTTTGAGTTGAGAATACAGGAACTTTAACTGAAACTAAATCAGGTTCTTTATAAACATCTACTCCATAACCTAAATCTTTTAATTTTTCTCCTAACATAACTCTAGTAGCTAAATCTACTATTGGAACACCTGATACTTTACTAATATAAGGAACTGTTCTTGAAGCTCTTGGATTAACTTCTATAACATAAAGTTTTCCTTCAAACTCTATAAATTGAATATTTATCATTCCTTTTATTCCAATTTCAATTGCTAATTTCTTAGTATAATCTAAAACATCTGCTTTTATATTTTCACTTATATTTTGACTTGGATACATTGTTACACTATCTCCTGAGTGTACACCTGCTCTTTCTAAATGCTCCATGATTCCAGGTATTAATATATCTTTTCCATCTGAAATTGCATCTACCTCAATTTCTCTACCCATTAAGTATTTATCTATAAGAATTGGATTTTTCTTATCTTTTGAGAAAGCATTATTTAGGTAATATGTTAATTCTTCTTCGTCATGAGTTATTTCCATTCCTTGTCCACCTATTACATAAGAAGGTCTAACTAAAACTGGGAAACCTAAAATTCTTGCTTCTTCTAATCCTTCTTCTAAACTCCAAACTCCTTTTCCTTTTGGTCTTGATACTCCTAATTTCTCTAGTAAAGCATCAAATTTCTTTCTATCTTCTGCCATATCAATTTGATCTGCTGTAGTTCCTAAAGTTGGAATATTTTTTTCTTTCATAAAGTTTGCAAGTTTTATTGCAGTTTGTCCACCAAATTGAAGTATTACTCCATCTGGATTTTCTTTTTCTACTATATTTAAAACATCTTCTTCTGTTAATGGCTCAAAATAAAGCTTATCTGATATATCAAAATCTGTACTTACAGTTTCAGGATTATTATTTACTATTATTGTTTCAATACCTAATTTTCTTAAAGACTTAACACAGTGCACTGAAGCATAATCAAATTCTACTCCTTGCCCTATTCTTATTGGACCTGAACCTATTACTATTACTTTCTTTCTGTCCTTTGAAACTACAACTTCATCATATTGTTCATAAGTTGAGTAATAATATGGTGATAATGCTTCAAATTCTCCCCCACATGTATCAACCATTTTATAACTAGGTTTTATATTCCAAATATCTCTTAATCTATTAACATCTTCTGGACATACTTCTAAAAAGTCTGCTATTGCTTTATCAGAAAATCCTTTTTTCTTTAAGTTTAATAACCATTCTTTATCTAAATTTTCTATATGACTTAATTTTAATCTTTGTTCTTCATTTACAATCCATTTTATTTTCTCTACAAAGAATTTATCAATTCCTGTTATTTCAGAAACTTTTTCTACTCTATAATCTCTTCTAAGCATTTCAGCTAATGCAAAAATTCTTTCATCATCTGGAGTTACAACTCTTTCTTTAAGTTCTTGTATACTTAAATCTCTAAATTTTTTAAAGTCTAATGAATATCTTCCTATTTCTAAACTTCTTATACCTTTTAAGAAAGCTTGCTCAAAGTTAGCTCCTATAGCCATTATTTCACCAGTTGCCATCATTTTTGTTCCTAATGCTCTATCTGCACTAAAGAATTTATCAAATGGCCATTTTGGTATTTTACAAACTACATAATCTAATGTTGGTTCAAAACATGCATAAGTTTTTTGAGTTACTGCATTTTTTATCTCATCTAATCCATATCCAAGAGATATTTTAGCAGCAAGCTTTGCTATTGGATATCCTGTTGCTTTTGATGCTAATGCTGATGATCTTGAAACTCTAGGATTAATTTCAATTACTGCATATTCAAAACTATGAGGATTTAAAGCAAATTGTACATTACATCCCCCTTCTATTCCTACAGCATTTATTATATTTATAGATGCTGTTCTTAGCATTTGATATTCCTTATCTGAAAGAGTTTGCGAAGGTGCTACAACTATACTATCTCCTGTATGAATTCCTACAGGATCTATATTTTCCATATTACATACAGTTATACAATTTCCATATGAATCTCTCATAACTTCATATTCGATTTCTTTCCAACCTTTAACTGATTTTTCTAATAAAACTTGCCCTATAGTACTTAATTGTAATCCTGATTCTAAAGTTTCTTTTAACTCTTCTTCATTCTCGGCTATTCCTCCCCCAGTTCCTCCTAGAGTATATGCTGGTCTAACTATAACTGGATAGCCTATTTTATTAGCAAATTGAAGTCCTGATTCAAGATCTGTTATTATTTCACTTTGAATAACAGGCTCATTAATTCTATTCATCATATCTCTGAATAGTTCCCTATCTTCACCTTCTTTGATAGATTCTATTGATGTACCTATTACTTTAACATTATATTTATCTAAAATTCCAGATTCATAAAGATCAACTGCAAGATTTAATCCTGTTTGTCCTCCCATTCCTGCTAGTAAACTATCTGGCCTTTCTTTTGCTATTACTTTTTCTACAAATTCTAATGTTAATGGTTCTAAATAAACTTTATCCGCAACTTCTTTATCTGTCATTATAGTTGCTGGATTTGAATTTATTAATACAACTTCTATTCCTTCTTCTTTTAAAGCTTGACAAGCTTGTGTTCCTGAATAATCAAACTCTGCTGCTTGTCCTATAATAATTGGACCTGAACCTATAACTAAAACTTTTTTAATATCTTTATTTAATGGCATAATAAACTCCTCCTACTTAATCCTATAGTGCATACTCTAAAAATCTATCAAAAATATATTCACAATCCTTTGGACCTGCTGATGCTTCTGGATGGAATTGAACTGAATATATAGGTAATTTTTTGTGTTTTAAACCTTCAATTGTTCCATCATTTATATTTATATGAGTTGCTTCAACTTCTTCTGGTAAACTATCTACAACATATCCATGATTTTGAGATGTTATATGAACTTTACCTGTTTCTAAATCTTTAACTGGATGATTACATCCTCTATGTCCAAATTTTAATTTAGTAGTATTTCCACCTAAACTTAAAGCTAAAAGCTGATGTCCTAAACATATTCCTACTATTGGTTTTTTACCTATTATATTTTTTATGCATTCTATTGCAAAATCTAAATCTTGTGGATCCCCAGGGCCATTTGATAAAAATACTAAGTCTGGATTAACCTCTAAAATTTCTTTTGCATTTGATTTCGCAGGAAAAACTGATATTTTACAACCTCTCTTTTTAAAATTTCTTATTATATTTTGTTTTATTCCATAATCAATTATTGCTACATGCTTTCCTAAGCCATCTATTTCATATTTTTCTTCTGATGTTACTTTTAAAACTGCTTCTTTATTGCAGAAAGATTTTATTTTATCTTGAACATCTTCTAATGAAGAATCATCTAAAACTATAATCCCTTTCATTGTTCCGCTATTTCTTAAAACTTTTGTTAAAGCTCTTGTATCAATTCCTTCAAGCCCTACTATCTTATTTTGTTTTAAGTAGTTATCTAAAGTTAATTCACATCTAAAGTTATTTGGCATATTACATTTTTCTCTTACTATGAAACCTTTAACTTGTGGTCTTTTTGATTCCATATCTTCTAAGTTAATTCCGTAATTTCCTATTAAAGGATATGTCATTGTGACAATTTGTCCATAATATGATGGATCAGTTAAAACTTCTTGATATCCTGTCATACCTGTAGTAAAAACTACCTCTCCAACACTTTCCTTAAGATATCCAAATGATTTACCTTCAAAAACCATACCATTTTCTAATATAAGCTTCGCTTTCATGCTTAAGCCCTCCTTCAAAATATATGTTTGAAGCTAAAAATACACTTTAAAGTTTATTTATATAAAAAGAAAAGGATAATAAAGAGACCTAATTCTTTAAATTGCTCTCTCTATCATCCTTATATGTTCATTATTTAAATTAACCTTCAAAGATAATTCTATGAAATTACCTATAGCTGTAACTAACATAGCTTAATGCTTCCTTTCTGGCCTCACAGGACCAATTTAAAGTGTACCTTAACTCTAAATTTTATTCTTTTTATATATTTTAATTTATGCTTTTTTACATGTCAAGAAAATTTTTCAAATTACATCACCATAAAAGTTAAGCAATATTTTAAAATAAGTTATTAAAAACTGTATTATTTTCCAAAATTTATGATATAATCTATTTATATTTTCTATATTTTGTGAATTTAGTGAAGAGGGGGAAAATTTATGATTGAGATTAAAAATTTAACGAAATCATTTAAAAAAGCTACTGTGGTAAATAACATATCTTTTAATGTTAATCCAGGTGAAATAGTTGGCTTATTGGGAGAAAATGGTGCTGGAAAAACTACTACACTTAGAATGATTTCAACAATGCTAAAGATAACATCAGGAGAAATATTTGTAAACAAGCTTTCAGCTAAAGAAAATCCTGTTAATGTTAGAAAAGAAATTAGTATATTATTTGGTGGTGATGTAGGTCTTTATGATAGACTTACTGCAAGAGAAAATATAAAATATTTTGCAAATCTTTATGGAATGAGTGATAAAGATGCAGATGAAAGAATAAATGAACTTTCTACTCAATTCGGTATGGATGAATATATTGATAAAAAAGTTTCTAAGTTCTCTAGAGGTATGAAACAAAAAGTTTCAATTGCACGTTCAATAGTTCATAATCCAAAAGTTATGCTATTTGATGAACCTTGTACTGGACTTGATGTAAGTGCTATAAGAGTAGTTCATGAATTTATTCGTAAATGCAAATCTGAAGGAAAAACAGTTCTTTTTTCAAGCCATTCTATGCAAGAAGTAGAAAAACTTTGTGATAGAGTTGTAATAATAAATAAAGGAACTCTTTTAGAGAATTGTACAGTTTCAGAGCTTAAAAATAAACATAATAATTCTGATTTAGAAGAAGTTTTTGTTTCCTTAATAGGAGGTAATATCAATGAATAGTTTTTTAGTTGTTTTAAAGAAAGAGTTAAAAGATATTTTTAGAGATAAAAAGACTGTTTTATTTACTTTAATATTACCTATAATTTTATTTCCTGTAATGTATAAACTTATGGGATATGGAATGAAGAGTACAATGAAAGGTGCTACTGAAGAGATAAACCTAGCTATAAATGGAGATAATAAATCTTCTGTTTATAACTTATTGCAATCTCAAAAGAATTTCAAAATCGAAAATCCTGAAGATCAAAAATCTGCTTTAAAAGAAGGGAAACTACAATTAATTATAAACATTCCTGAAAATTTTAATAAGTTAATTGCAGAAGGAAAAGAAGCTAATATAGAAATTTTATATGATGATAGTTCTAACAATTCATCTATAGCATCTAGTACTGTTTCATCTTTAATTTCAGGTCTAGAAGATAGTATTGTAAGTGAAAGACTTAAAGCTAAAGGAATAGATTCCGAAATATTAAAACCATTTAAAGTTGATGTTAAATCTGGAATTCTAGCTGATGGAGAAGAAGAAGTCAATCCTATGGCAAGAACTTTAGGAGGTATGATGCCTTCATTAATTGTAGTGTTTATGTTTGCTCCTATTCTTGGAATAGCTGCTGATTTAGGTGCTGGAGAAAAAGAAAGAAATACTTTCGAGCCTCTTCTTTCAACTTCTTGTAACAGAAACTCACTTATTTTTGGTAAAACTATAGCTATAAGTGTTGTTTCAGCTTTAACTATGATTGCAAGTTTAATCTCAATGTATATAGGACTTCAAAGCTTTATTAAATCTATATCTGAAATGGATAGTGGAATAAGCAAAAATACTGCTTTTTCCTTTGATTTAAGTCCGCAATCTTTAGTTTTTATGATTATACTTCTTTTAATTTTATTACTTGCAATTTGTGCAATTCAAATAAGTATAAGTGTATTTGCGAGATCAACTAAAGAAGCTGGAACTTATTTATCAGGGGTTATTACTCCAATTATGATAGTTTCATATATTCCAATGTTTATGGATGCTAAGGATATCTCATCGTTTTTATTCCATATCCCAGTTGCTAACTCAGTTGCTTTAATGAAAGAGTTTATGGTTGGAATTACAAACTTTAATCATATTGGAATAGTTCTTTTATGGAACATTATTTATCTTATTTTAGCACTTTTAGCTACAAAACACTTATTCTCAAGAGAAGAAGTTGTATTTAGATCATAAATAAAAAGACTGTCCTTTTGGACAGTCTTTTTTATATAATTTTATTAATTATCTTGTTTCAAGTAAATTATTTTATATAATATTTTCCTTTATCCAATTAACTATATATTCTATTGGACTATCATCTTTACTTGGTGCTATTAATTTTGCTTTTTTTAGTAATCTATCTGTAGCATTTTTAACTGCAAATCCATAATCAGCTTTTTCTATAAGGTCAATATCATTCATATTATCACCTACTGCAACTATCTTATATTCTTTTAAATTTTTTAAGTTTAATAGTTCTTCTAATGCCTTAGCCTTAGAAGTATATTTAGGAACTATTTCTAAATATTTTTCTGCACTTCTCAAAGGAATCTCTATATCAAATTCTTTAAAATTCTTTTCAAAATCATCTATTATTTCTTTTTGACCTACTATCAATATCTTTATCCATTGTTTTTTCCATACGCTTTCATCAATATCATAAATAACATCATATCCAATCTTAGAAAAACGTTTTGTTAAGCTACATTGTTTAAAAACATAAATATTTTCATCTGAATATACTTCTATGCCTATATTATCATTTTCCATAAGCTTATTTATTATTTCTTTTCTATGCTCCTCTAAATAATATTCTTTCAATGTCTTTTCTTCTTTATAATCATATATTTTCCCACCATTATAAAGAATTATAGGTAAACTTAAATCCAAATCTAATGCATATCTATTAGCAGATGATAACATTCTTCCAGTTGCTATAGTAAAAAGACCTCCATTCTCTTTAAAATAATTTATTGCCTTTTTATCTCTTTCAGATATTTTTTTATCACTGTTTATTATAGTTCCATCCATATCTGAAACTAGAATTATTCCATCAAAAATCCCCATATTGTTCACTCCCCCATTTGCCTCTTATGTATTGTGGAAATTTTTAATTATTTATTAGTATTGAAAATTATCTTTCTAATTAATCCTCTAGGTAAAATTTTAGTAGAATTAACCATAATTCTATTTTTAACCCCTGGGATTATAATTGGTTTTCCTTTTTTAAATCCGTTATAACCTATTTTAGCTACTATATCTGCATCCATTAAATATTTTTTTGCTTTTTCCGATTTCACTATTCCTGCATCACTTTGAAAACTAGTTTTTACTGGTCCTGGACAAAGACAACAAACCTTAACATTATGCTCTTTACATTCCTCATAAAGCGCTTCTGATAAAGTTAGTACATATGCTTTAGATGAATAATAAGTACTCATTTTAGGTCCACCTACAAAAGCTGCTGTTGAAGCAACATTAAGTATTCCTCCACTCTTTCTATCCTTCATTTTTGGTAGTAATGCTTTTATAAGCTTTGTAATTGCAAAAATATTTATATTTATTAAATCAAAATCTCTTTCCTCATCAATTTCATCAAAATATCCAAAACTACCTATCCCAGCATTATTGACTAAGTTTTCTATAATAATTTCCTCAGAGTTTATCTTATTTATAAGAATATCTATTTCATTTTCTTTTGTTAAATCAATAGAAAGAGTCATAACCTTTGTGTCATTTTCTTTTTCTAATATATCTTTCAGTTTTAATAATTTTTCTTCATTTCTAGCAACTAATAATAGATTATTTTTATCTTTTGAAAATAATTTTGCTAATTCAAATCCTATTCCTTTTGTAGCTCCTGTAATCAAAGTATATTTTTCTTTATTCATGCCTAAAACTCCTAACATCTATATAAAATAATTATATAACATTTATTGCTATTTTTCCTTTTATGTTATAATATTAATTGATTTGGTTTAAATTGGGTTTATTGAATTATATTACATTACTATGAGGTGATTTTTTTTGAAAAAAGATTTAGTTAGTGTTATTATCCCAATGTATTTTGAGGAATTAGTAGCACAAGAATGTTATAACAGGTTAAAAAGTGTTATGGAAACAATTGAAAACATAGATCATGAGCTTATATTTGTAAATGATGGTAGCACAGATAAAACTTTAGAAATATTAAAAAGTATTGCTGAAGAAGATAAACATGTTAAGGTGATAAATTTTGCTAGAAATTTTGGTCATCAATCTGCAGTAACAGCAGGACTTTTTAATTGTTCTGGTGATGCAGTTGTTATAATTGATGCTGACCTTCAAGATCCTCCAGAGCTTATACCTCAAATGTTGGATAAATGGAGAGAAGGCTTTGATGTTATTTATGGAAAAAGAGGCAAAAGAAAAGGTGAAAGCAAATTTAAGCTTATAACAGCTAAGTATTTTTATAAATTTCTTGGAAAAATGTCTGATATAGAAATACCTAAAGATACTGGTGATTTTAGACTTATTGATAAATCTGTTGTTGAAGCATTTAGACAAATGCCTGAACAAAATAGATTTATAAGAGGTATGATTAGTTGGATTGGATTTAATCAAACTTATATTGAATATACTAGAGATGAAAGATTTGCTGGAGAAACAAAATATCCATTATCTAAAATGATTAAATTTGCAAGTGATGGAATTATATCATTCTCCTCAAAACCATTAAAGCTCATGACTGCTTTTGGTTCTTTAGCAATTGCAATTTCATTTCTAATATTCATATATGCAATCATAAGCAAATTCTTCTTTGATACAAGTGTTGGATGGACATCATTAATGTGTGTCATGGTATTCTTTGGTGGAGTTCAACTTCTTTCTTTAGGAATAATAGGAGAATATGTTGGAAGAATATATGATGAAAGTAAGAGAAGACCACTTTATTTAATAAAGGATAAAATAAATTTTGAAGAAAATAATTTAAATAAATAATAAAAAGCTATGTAATAAATATTACATAGCTTTTATTTAAGTTTTAGATTAATTTGTAATAACAACCTCTAGTTTTATTTTATAATTTAGTTATTTTATATCCCTTATCCTCTAGAATTTTTATTATTCCATCATCCCCAAAGAAATGAAGTGCTCCAACAGCTAACGCATATTTTTCATCAGACTTAATATATTCTTCTATTTTTTTTACCATTCCAATATTTCTATCTAAGATAAGGGCTTTATATATATCTTCATTTTCTTTTTGCATTTCTATAGCTTCATTCATAAACTTTTCATCACCATTTTTATATGATTCCATAATATTCTTTGCATACTCTGTTTCTTCTTTTGTTAAATCTTCAAATTTTCCTTTTTCATATTCATCTAACATTTCTTTTAATTGATCTATCCCTTGAATTTTATCCATTAAATCAAGTTGAAATTCCATATTTTCAACTTGATCTACTTTTTTATTTTCTTTTATATATCTATCCTTTAATATATCATCAAATGTTGCCATTTCTAGATTTGCTTTTTCATATATTACAGCTGATATATTTTGAATAACTCCTTGAGCTTTAAATACTTTTAGTTTCTCATAATCAATCCCAGCATCACTACACAAATCTTTAAGAGTTTTTATTTGTTCTTTGCTTAATTCATTTTCTATTGTTTTTCCATCTGAATATACTAGCCTAGCATTTGCCAAAAGCATATCTTCTTGGCTCATATTAACTTCAATAGATAATACATCTGTTTCTTTCATTATTTCTAATATTTTATCTGAAAAATAATCATAACTAGTATTAATAGGGTGCATAGTTCCTATTAAATATAATTCTTTTCCATCCTTTTCAACTTTCCATTGATATCCCTTAGCAACATTTGAAGTATCTTCTTTTTCAGAACTACCACACCCAACAAATGCCCCTAATATAAAGAAAATAGACATTCCTACTAATAATAATCTTTTCTGTAACCCTCTCATAATATCCCCCTAAATTTTTAACATCATAAAAA
The DNA here is from genome assembly GCF_000371465.1 of Clostridium thermobutyricum. Lineage (NCBI taxonomy): Bacteria > Bacillati > Bacillota > Clostridia > Eubacteriales > Clostridiaceae > Clostridium > Clostridium thermobutyricum. The sequence continues at coordinate 2,721,896 of NZ_KB850956.1, forward strand.
ATTGTAACATTTTTACATATAATAGTATAGTATATTATATAAATTTGATTTTTTTATTTATTTATAGTATAATTTATTTGAATATTCAGATAATTTTAATAAGAGCAGTTACCTCCCTTAAGGAACTGACTAACTTATTATTTATAAGTTGGACTGCATAATTATTATGTAGTCCTATATTTTTAAACATTGTTTTCATTTATCAAATCGCTTAAAAATAAACGGTAAAAAATAACCTGTAGAAGTCCGATCTACAGGTTATTTTTTATTATCTTATTTGACCATTTCCATAAATTATATATTTAAATGTTGTAAGTTCTTTTAATCCCATAGGACCTCTAGCATGAAGTTTTTGTGTACTTATGCCTATTTCTGCTCCAAAACCAAATTCTTCTCCATCAGTAAATCTCGTAGATGCATTTACATATACTGCTGCTGCATCAATTCTTTGAAGGAATTTTTGAGAATTTTCATAGCTCTCAGTAATTATCGCTTCTGAATGTCCTGTATTATACTTATTAATATGTGATATAGCTTCATCAATACTATCAACTATTTTTACACTCATTATATAATCTAAAAATTCAGTATAAAAATCTTCTTCTGTTGCTTCTTCCATATCTTTTATAATTTCTCTTGCTTTTTCATCACCTTTTAATAAAACACCCTTTTCTCTTAATGCGTCTACTAATATAGGTAATATATCTTTAGCAACCCCTGAATGTACAACTAAACTTTCAGCAGCATTACATACTGATGGTCTTGAAGTTTTAGCATTTACAACAATATTTTTTGCCATTTCAAAATCACATTTTGAATCTACATAAATATGACAATTTCCTGTTCCTGTTTCTATAACTGGAACTGTAGCATTCTTTACAACTGCATTTATAAGCCCTGCTCCGCCTCTTGGAATAAGAACATTTATATATTCATTAAGCTTCATCATTTCTGTTGCAACATCTCTACTAGTATCTTCTACTAACTGGATAGAATCTATTGGTAATCCAACTTCTACTAAGCTTTCTCTTAAAACTTTTATTATAGATAAATTTGAATTTATAGCTTCACTTCCACCTCTTAAAATAACTGCATTTCCTGCTTTTAGGCAAAGTCCTGCTGCATCACAAGTTACATTTGGTCTAGCTTCATATATTATTCCTATTACTCCCATAGGAACTCTTTTCTGTCCTATTTGAAGCCCATTTGGTCTATTCCACATTCCAAGAACTTCTCCAACTGGATCTTGAAGATTAGCTACTTGTCTTAATCCATTTGCCATACCTTCAATTCTAGTTTTATCTAATGCTAATCTATCTAGCATTGAATCAGAAATTCCTTTTTCTTTTGCCTTTTCTAAATCTTTTTTATTTTCACTTATAATAAAATTTGTATTTTTTATAAGATTTTCTGCCATTTTTAAAAGTGCATCATCTTTTTCTTTTGTAGTAATATTAGCTAAAACATAGCTTGCTTCTTTAGCTTTAGCTCCCATAATTTCTAATTTTGTCATACTATTACCCCCTTTTTATTTACTTTTTACAAATAAAGTTCCTATGTTCTCACCTTTTAAAATATTTATTATAACTTCTGGATTATCTCCATTTGCTAATACCATGTGAACTCCAGCACTATTAGCAGTTTTAGCTGCAGTAAGTTTAGTTATCATTCCACCTGTACCAAATGAAGTTCCTGCTCCTCCAGCTGCTTCTTCAATTTCTTTTGTTATTTCTTCTACAGTATCTAAAAGTTTTGCATCTTCATTATCTCTTGGATCTTTATCATAAAAACCATCTATATCTGAAAGTATTATTAAAAGATCTGCATTAACTAATGTAGATACTATAGCTGAAAGATTATCATTATCTCCAAATCTAACTATATTTTCTATCTCATCAATTGAAACAGTATCATTTTCATTTACTATTGGTAATATTCCTTTATCTAAAAGTGTTTCAAAGGTGTTGCAAACATTTTCTCTAATATGATCATCTTCAATAACATCTCTAGTCAAAAGTACCTGTCCAACAACATGACTAAATTCTCCAAAAAATTTACTATATATATGCATTAATTCACATTGACCAACTGATGCTACAGCTTGTTTTTCTCTTATAGTCTTAGGTCTTTCCTTTAACTTTAATTTACTACTTCCAACACCTATAGCTCCTGATGTTACTAGTACAACTTCTTTTCCTTCATTCATTATATCTGAAATAACCATTGCAAGTTTTTCAATTCTTCTTAAATGAATATTTCCAGTTCCATGAGTTAAAGTAGAAGTTCCAACCTTTATAACTATTCTTTTTGCATTTTTAATCTCTTGTCTATATGTCATTTTTATTTACTCCTCAGTCAAAATCCTATTTTATAATCATTAAAAATATAATTAATAATCTTTGCTTTAATAAATATAATATATTATTACTATTTAATTATAAAGCATTTTTATAATTAAAATACCCTATGTAATAAATTTTAAATTTATTACATAGGGTATGATGCATTTATTTTTGGGGTGAAAATTCTTAGTAATCTTATTAAATAATTATTTTGAACTTTCTTTATAATTCTTTACTGTATTTTGTACACATTCAATTGATTCACAAACTGAATTTAAAGAATCTTGAATTAATTTTTTATTTTCTGGTTTTTCAACAGTTGATAGTGCTTGTTCTAAACTAGCTTTTGCTTCATTTAATTCATTTAGTGAGCAATTTACATTTTCAATAGCATTTTTCATTCTAATTCAACTCCCTTTAATTTAACTTACAAAAATAGTATTTGTTTAAAAGAGAAAATAATACGTACCTTTTTAAGGTATATATGTAAAGAAATTTTAAGTATATTTTTTATATTTTTTTATAAAACCTCTTTCTTTTTGTTCACAAATGTATTATTATTTATTTAAATTGCATAATAATTAATATTTATGCATAAATTCATATATAGGGGGTTAATTATGAATAAAAAAACAAAATCACTTAAACTACTTTTAAAATTTATAATCCCTTCATTAATTGGAGTTATATTATTTATGACACCTATTAATTTAGGAGGTGGAATGACAATTCCAATAGCTTTTTTAGCTAATAGAACAGTCTCTTTATTTAACAGATACTTACTTCACTTTGCGGTAATATTAATCTCTTTATCCGCAATAGGAAGTATCTTAGCTAAGATAGTTAAACCAAAATTTATAATGAAAAATGATTATTTAAAACATTTATTTGATGTTACTCCAATTTGGCTAATTGCTAGAATATTAGGAATGATTTTTGTAATATGTGCTAATTTTAAAATAGGACCAGAAGCATTTTGGTCAGTTGACACAGGGGGATTTATATTAAACGATTTATTACCTATACTAATATCTGTATTTTTATTCGCAGGATTTTTATTACCACTTTTATTAGACTTTGGTCTTTTAGAATTTATAGGGGCTTTACTTACAAAATTTATGCGTCCAATATTTAAATTACCTGGACGTTCATCAATAGATTGTATAGCATCTTGGCTTGGAGATGGAAGTATTGGAATTTTACTTACTTCTAAACAATATGAAGAAGGATATTATACAAAAAAAGAAGCTGCTGTAATTGGGACAACTTTCTCTGCAGTTTCAATCACATTCTGTTTAGTTGTTCTTGCTCAAGTTGGACTTGATCACTTATTTGTACCATTTTACATAACAGTTTCACTTGCAGGTCTTGTTGCAGCTATAATAGTTCCAAGAATACCACCATTATCAAGGAAACCTGACACATTTATAAATGGTCAAGATAATAAGGATCTTGAGACTATTCCTGAAGGTTATACTCCTTTTTCTTTTGGTTTAGAAAAAGCTGTAGAAAAAGCTGATTTAATAGCACATCCAAAAGAATTTGTTATATCAGGAATTAAAAATGTATTAGATATGTGGATTGGAGTTCTTGCAATAGTTATGGCAATGGGAACTCTTGCACTTATAATTTCAACATATACTCCAATATTCCAAATACTTGGAACACCTTTTATTCCAATTTTAAAAATACTTGGAGTTCCTGAAGCAGCTGCTGCTTCACAAACAATGGTTGTTGGATTTGCAGATATGTTTTTACCTTCAGTTTTAGCTGGAAATATAGCTTCTGATATGACTCGTTTTATAATTGCAGCAGTTTCTGTAACTCAATTAGTTTATATGTCAGAAGTTGGAGGCCTTTTATTAGGTTCAAAAATTCCTGTTAATTTCAAAGATTTAGTTTTAATTTTTCTAATTAGAACACTTGTAACATTACCTATAATAGTATTAATGGCAAATATAATATTTTAAAAATAAAAGCCTTTATACAATTATTTAAATAATTGTATAAAGGCTTAATTTTATTCTTTTATTTTTTTCTTAGGTAAAATAAGTCCTATTATTAAAGTTATTATTGCTATTATAAGTAATGCCCAGAATATACTATGTACTCCTGCAAAGAATCCACTTTTTATTTGAGCATTAGATAAATGAAAAATATTATTTGTTGGACTTAAATTATCTGGAGTAACACCATTTATTCCTTGTGCTTTAAAATGATTTGTTATTGATAAATTCATTATTGCACCAAAAATACTAACCCCTATTGTCTGTCCTAAAGTTCTTATTAAAGCTATTGTTGAAGTTGATACTCCAATATCTCTTGGTTCAACTTGCTCTTGAACTACTATTATTGAAGAGTTTAATACTCCACCAAAACCAAATCCCATTATAAACATTGCTATTATAAGAATTATTATATTTGAATTTATTCCTAATAAGTTAACAATAATATTTGCTACTATTAAAATTATTATAGCTACAGTCATAACTATTTTTTCCCCATATTTAGGTAAAGTTCTTGAAAGTATAAATGAAGTTAAGAACCATGATATTGAAACTGGTGCTAAAAATAATCCTGATAAAAGAGGACTATAGCCTAATACATTTTGTGTATATATTGGCATATATGATTGAATTGATATTAAAATTATAGATACTATAAAACATAATATATTTACTATAATAGTTGTCTTATTAAATATTTTTTTAGGTACTATAGGTTCTTTTGCTTTGCTTTCAACAATGCAGAATATAATAATACTAACAATAGAAACTATTATTAAGCCAGTTAAAAGCTTTGTATTATGAGATTCTAAACAACTAAATAATAATGCTACTATTGCTATTGTTAGGAATAATGAACCTAAATAATCTATTGATGCTTTTCTTTTAACCACTTTTTCATGGAAGTATTTATTTATCATATACATTCCAATTAATCCAAATGGGATGTTAACAAAGAAAATCCAATGCCATGAAAGTTTTGCAAGTATTGCTCCTCCAACAAATGGCCCTAAGATACTAGCAACTCCCCAAACAGTACTTAAAAAACCTTGCATTTTAGCTTTTTCTGAAGTATCAAATAAATCTCCTATTATTGTATATGTAAGTGTTAAAATTGCTCCTGAGCCTAATCCTTGTATTGCTCTAAATATGATAAGCTGAACCATATCTCTTGATAATCCACTTAAAGTTGTTCCTACTAAAAATATTAAAATTCCAATTGTTATTATCTTCTTTCTACCAAATAAATCTGATAATTTACCATATATAGGTGTTGAAACTGCTGATGTTAAAAGATATGCAGAGAATATCCAACTTATAAGATTATAACCATTTAGATCTCTTGCTATTGTCGGCATAGCTGTACTTACAACCGTTCCTTCAAAAGCAGCTAAGAACGTAACAAGCATTAATGCTACTACTACTAATTTCTTTTGCTTTTCCATTTTTTTCTCCTTTGTTTATAAAATTCTTTTAATTATAGTAGTTTAACATATTTTAAACAAAATTAAAGAGGTTAAAACAATTTTTTTATTAAAACCTCTTTTTTATGAACTAATTAATCTTTAATTTTCTAAATCTGCTAAATGCAGCCATTATTTCTTGCTTTCTTGGAAGAGCTAGACTTCCTATTCCACCTTTTGCGAAACTTAAATATAATAAGCCATCTTTATTTATATTTTCTAAAACTATATCTACTGCTTCACTTAAAGTATATTTATTATTAGCTATTTTTTCATCTACTAACTTCAATATATTCCCAATAGCTGCTACTTGCTCTCTATCTACAATTTGTTCTACTAATCTAAGATTTACTTCATCTTTATTTATCATAAATCCATCAGTTCCTAATACTTTTATTTTTACTCCTTTAGGCCCTTTATCAATTGATCCTTTTAGTAAAACTCTTTTTAAATTAATATCTATTTCTGTATTATTATTTTTTATTCTTTCTAAAATTATTCCTTTAGATAATTCTTTAGCTCTTTCAGTAACATCTTTAGCTTCATAAGAATCCATTTGTATTACAGTATCTGCTATATCAAAATAATCTCCTGAACTTCCTACAACTATTATAGTTGAAATATCACATTCTTCATAAATTCCTTTTACTAGTTCTATAAAAGGTGTAATAGGTTCTTTTTCCTTTGAAACAAGACTTTGCATAACATCATCTCTTATCATAAAATTCGTAGCTGATGTATCCTCATCTATAAGTAATGTTTTTGCGCCTGTTTCTAAAGCTTCTACTATATTAGCCGCCTGTGATGTACTTCCACTTGCATTTTCACTTATAAATTTCTTTGTATCTTTTCCATTAGGAAGATTATTTATAAAAAGAGATATATCATCCTTTACTATACATCTTCCATCTTCAGCTCTTACTTTCATAGCTGTTCTATCTGCTATGACATACTCTCTTCCATCACCTTCTATATGATTATAAACCCCAAGTTCTAATGCATTTAAAAGAGTGGATTTTCCATGATATCCTCCACCTACAATTAATGTTATACCTTTTTTTATTCCCATTCCTTTTATAATTCCACCATAAGGTAAATCCATTTCAACTTCCATAGATTTAGGTGAAATAAATTTTATTCCTTCTTTTAAAGGTTTATTAGATATCCCACTTTCTCTTGGCAATATAGATCCATTTGCTATAAATGCAATTAATCCTCTTTTATTAAGTTCTTCTCTTATAAATTCTTGATTTTGAACTAACTCAATTGATTTTCTCAATTTTTCTTTATTTATATTTTCATATTTTAAAGATAAATCCACTATTTTAGGTAAAAAATCATAAATAATTTTCTCTAATTCTTTTCCTAAAACTGTTCTACCTCTTGCAGGAAACCCTACTTCAAATCTTGCTTCTATCTTATCTTTATCTATTATAATTGCAGTTCTATCTAATATTTCTTGTGGACATCTACTTATATTAATTATTCCACTTTTACCTGATCCCATTATTCTAGAACAGTTCTTATTTATGTTTAAACTAAATAATCTAGTTAAGAAATCTTGAAGTGCTATTCTTTTATGATTTTCATTAAAAAGTTCTATTGGAAATTTATTTATTTTATTTTTTATACTAACTCTAATTCTTGAAGGAGAAGCAAATGGGTCACCTTGAACATGATCAATATGAAGAATATAATCTTTAAACTCCCAATCCCCTTCTAAATCTTTATATGCTTTATATCCTCTTCCATCTATCTTTATAATACTTTTTCTTAAATCCTCAGAATTTTTCATTATTTTTCATCCCCTTTATCAAAAAGCTCATCTATTAATTTTTCTCCAAGTTTTCTATACATATTGCTCATATTTATAACAGAGCATAGCATAAGAAAATTCTTATCAAATTTATCATTAGAATTTATTTCTTCAAATCTATCAATATTCTCTTTTTTGAAGTGTCTTAAATCACTTTCTGATGTTTTTATAAACTTAGAATATAAATCTCTTATATGATCACTATCTGGCTCATTTACCAGATCATTTAATACTAACTTTATATCACTTATAGATAAAGTTCCTTTCAAATTATATATAAGATTCATTAAAATAATATGCTCTTTAGAATATTTTTTATTTTTAATTGGCATTAAAAGCTTCCCTTTAGCATAATTATTAATCATAGTTTTAGTTAATACTTTTTCATCTTCATTTCTTCTCATATCTGAATATTTCGATTCAAACATTTGAATTACTTGATCCATATATAGGTCAATTTCTGGAATTTCATTCAATTCTATATTTTTATCTAAATTCAAATTTTTAATAAGTTCTAATATTTTATCTTTATCCAAGTTAACCACTCCGTATCTAGTTTTAAAAACTATATATTATTATATATATATTAATAATAATAGTATTTAAGAGATATTTCAATATTTTTACATAAAAATAAAGTTTAATTTCAATATTTAAGGAAATACTAGCTTTGACCTTTTTCAATATTAAAACATATAATAATATTATAATAAGTAGTTTATAAAACTACTTATCGTTATAGGAGGCTAAAATATGGAGAAATATTTAAGAGAGCCTGTTAACGGATTAACTCATTTAACAGGGGCTATATTGTCATTTATAGGATTAATTGCTTTATTAACTAAAGCTTTTTTAACAGATGGATCAGCTATAGAGGTGTTTTCAGTTTTTTTATTTGGGATAAGTATGATACTTCTATATAGTGCATCTGCAACTTATCATTCAGTAATATCATCTAAAGAAGTGTTATATAAATTAAAAAAACTTGACCACTCTATGATATTTGTATTAATTGCAGGTTCATATGCACCATTTTGTTTAATATCACTTAATAATAATACTGGTTTTCTATTATTTGGAGCTGTTTTAATATCAGGATTACTTGGAATAATTTTTAAACTATTTTGGGTTACTTGTCCAAAATGGATTTCTAGTGTTATGTATATAGCAATTGGATGGTTTGCAGTATTTGCAATTTATCCTTTATCACAAGTTTTACATGAAAATGCTTTTTTCCTATTAGTATTAGGAGGAATATTGTATACAATAGGTGGAATTATCTATGCATTTAAGAATGATAGAATAAAAATAGGCGTTTTTGGAACACATGAAATATTTCATATTTTTATAATGCTTGGTAGTCTTTCACATTTTATTTCAGTTTTTGCTTACCTTTTATAATTAGTTAACACAAATAAATTCTATATATAAAGAACTATGAAAAATTATTTTCATAGTTCTTTTTTGTTTTTCAAAATAAAGTATTATTTAACTTTTTATAGAATATAATTTATTACATACATTTTTATTTGATACATAAAAAAACAAAAACTTTTAAATAGAAAGGAGATATTCATGAATAATAGCATTAAACTTACTCTAACCTTACTTAAGAGAAGTGGTAAAGAAACTAGTTTATTTATCACTATTTTAACTTTAGTTTCTGCCTTGATTTTAAATTTTACTAACCTTACTTTAATTGCAAATGAAATTTCTACAAATAGCATAGAAACAATGTTAACTAGTACTTTGTTAATAATTATTTTATCAGTTTCATTTTTTGTCCTTTATCATGCAAATAATTATCTTATAAGAATAAAAAGTAATGAATTAGCAATCCAAGTATTAAGCGGTGCATCACCATATAAACTTGGTTTTCTTTTAACTATTCAAACGGCTATCTTAAATTGTATTGGATATTGTTTAGGAACAATTTTAGGTATATTTATCTCTCCAATACTTAATATTTTTATTTTTGGTTATTTTAAATTTTCTATTTCTTTAAACTCATTAATTTATTGTTTTTTATTTGCATGTCTTCAAACAATTATATTAGGTTTAATAAATCAAGGATTTGGCTACAGAAATGATATAAAAGCATTATTAGGAATTAATGAAAAAAAACAATTTGTATCAAAAAGATATGAAAAAACTCTAAAACTAAAACATTATATGTGTTTTGTACTTATGTTTTCAATTTTTATTATATTCTTTATACCACCTGATATACTTAAGGACTTAAAAGAACTTAGCTCTTATATATTTATGATTCCTATTTTAGGAAGTTTATTATTTTATAATACTTTTCTACCTCTTTACATAGATAAGATAAAGAAAAGAAAGTATTTAAATCATAAAACAAATATTATCGTATTAAGTAATTTCAAGACTTCTCTTGAAAAAAATAAAATAGTTTTCTTAGCTCTACTAAGTATAAGTACATCATTTCCTATAATTCCAATATTATTAGAAGGAAGCTCATTAATTTTTAAATTTATCACTTTAAGTTTTTTAGTTTGTATATTACTTGTAACATTTATGATAATTTTTTATGGACTTTCTTTCTTAATTGATGAGATTAAAGCATTAAAAACTCTAATAGTTTTAGGGTATTCTAAAAAAGATTTACTTAAAATAATTAAAGATAAAATATTTCTACTTTACGGTACTTTATTAGTATTACCACTATTTATAACTTCTGTATATATAGCATTTTTAGTATTGAATTTAGGATTTAACTTAGGGCTTTCTTTAATATTTTTAGGTTCTTATATAGGATTATTTTTAATATCGACTTCTATTATTTATGTTTATGGTATTAGTTTGTTAAATCAAAATAGTTAAAGGGGTATTTTTATGAATGTTATTGAATGTATTGATTTATGTAAAATTTACGAAAGAAAACTACCATCAATAAGAATAGAAAGAACTGAAAAAGTTAATAAAATTATACAAACTGTTGCTTTAGATAAAATTAATTTTACAGTAAAAAAAGGAGAATTTACTATAATAATGGGGCCTTCTGGTTCTGGAAAAAGTACTCTATTAAATACTATTTCCACAATAGATATTCCTACAAAAGGTAAAGTTTTTATTAATGGAACAAATATTAATAAGCTTCTAACGCATGAAATATCAAATTTTAGATCTAAAGAATTAGGTTTTATATTTCAAAATTTTAATGTCCTTCATAATTTAACTGTTTTAGAAAATATATCATTACCCTTAAGTGTTTCTGGAAATAAAACTTCTGCTGAAGTAAATGAAATAGTAACCGAAATTTCTAAAAAAGTAGGTATAGAACATTTACTATCGAAATATCCTTCTGAGTGTTCAGGTGGACAAGTTCAAAGAATATCTATTGCAAGAGCATTAGTAAATAATCCAGAATTAATTCTTGCTGATGAACCAACTGGGAATCTTGACTCACAAAACTCGCATGAGATTCTTTCTATAATAAAAGATTTAAATGAAAAAGAAAACAAAACTATAATTATGGTAACTCATGATAATATGATTGCTAGTTATGGAAAAAGAGTTATCTTCTTAAGGGATGGAAAGATAGAACAGGAGCTTTTAAGAGAAAATTTATCTCAAAGCGAATTTTTCTATAAAATAGTTGAAATAAATTCTAAAGAATCGCGTATGCTTTTTAAATAAAAAAACCTCAATGAATTTAAATTCATTGAGGTTTTTTTATTTAATAATTTCACAAAATTCTACTCTTATTGCTTTTTCTAAATCTTTTGGATTCATTTCTATTTGTAATCCTATTTTTCCGCCACTAAATACTACTTTTTCAAGTTCTAAAGCATCTTTTTGGAAGAAAGTTTTATATTCCTTTTTCATACCAATTGGAGAACATCCCCCTCTGATATATCCTGTAAATTTATTTATATCTTTAACATGTATCATTTCTACTTTTTTTTCACCAGATACTTTAGCAGCTTTCTTTAAATCCAATTCACAAAGTACTGGTATAACAAATACATAAAGATTTTTTGAATTTCCCATTGTAACTAGAGTTTTATAAACAGTTTCTGGTGCTTGACCTGTTTTTTTAGCAACAGCAGCTCCATCTATATGACCATCACTAGCATCATATTCTAATGCAGTATATTCTATTTTATTTTTATCTAAAATTCTCATTGCATTTGTTTTTTGCATTTTAATCATCTCCATATAAGTTACTAATATATTTTTTAATTTTAATCTATAAAAATATATTAATCAAATTTATAAGAATTTAATTATAAATAATTTATTCTGAATAAAATATATTTATTTCTTTCTTGATTGAAGAATTTGAACTGTTATAGCTACTACTAATACTATAGTAACCATAATTCCTCCTTCTGGTCCAAATGTTCCTCCATTAATAAAATTATTTTCTAAATATGTTGTAATAATTAGAGAGCTATCATATACTGCTCCACCACTTACTAATGTTCCAAATATATTTTGTTGTGCAAAATTCCATGAACTATGAAGAGCACATATTCCCCATAGATTTTCATTTTTTATTGCATAAAAAGCTGCAAAGACTCCAAATAAAACTAAATTAATTATAGATAATGGTGTAATTCCATTGTTTGATAAATGTAATCCACTAAATATAAGTGAAGATGCACATATTGCAAATTTAGGACCAACTTTAACACCAAGGACAGGTAACATATATCCTCTTAACATAATTTCTTCAGATGCCCCTTGTATTATCCAAGCTAACAGCATTAATAAAAATGGCATTATAAAACTAGCTTTTGATATATTTTTTAATTGTAATTCAAATAAAGAATTACCAAATAGTATTATTCCTATCCAAGCTATTCCTATCATTATTATTCCTAAAGCAAAGCCTTCTAAATAATCAGATACTATTTTTTTTCTTAACCCAAATCCCATTCCTTTTATGCTTCTTTTTTCTTTGAATTTAACTATTAAAAAACAAATTATAATTGCTGAGCCAGTATTTAAGATAAGCATTATTTGATACATATATGTTTGTATAAACTTTATATCTTTAACAAAACTAAAAATAGCTCGTCCGATTAAAGTTACAGGAATAGATGACAAAATGATAATTATCACTGGTGATAGTAAAGTGAAAATTACGCTAGATAGTTTTCCTTCTTTAGCTCCTTTAAAAATATTAGAATTTAAATTAAATAAATTTCCCATAAATCTCCTTATAATCTCCTGCTTTATTTAACTTATATTCTATTTAATATAAAAAAAGACCATTTTTACTTCTTAAAAATTAAGTAGTAAAAATGGCCCTATTTTAAGACATAAAAATACCACATAGCTAACTATGTGGGACTCTCTATATCGTCAAATTTTTCTATATTAACTTTAGGTTAATGCAGTGAACATGACTAATTATTCCAACCTTATATGATTTAATTTTACCATTTCATAAAATAGCTTGTCAACATAATTGAAGTTAATTCTATTCATTTTTAAAGCTTATATGTTATAATAATCAAATAACGAAATTTTATGAAATGAGGTTGAATAATATTGATAACTGTATCAAATGTTAGTTTAAGATTTGGTGGACGTAAGTTATTTGAAGATGTTAACTTAAAGTTCACTCCAGGAAACTGCTATGGAGTAATCGGAGCAAATGGAGCAGGTAAGAGTACTTTCCTTAAAATACTTTCAGGAGAAATTGAACCTAACACTGGAGATGTAAGTTTAGCTCCTAATGTTAGAATGTCAGTTTTATCTCAGGACCACTTTAAATTTGATGAATTTGAAGTTCTTGAAACTGTAATCATGGGTAATAAGAGATTATACCAAATAATGAAGGAAAAAGATGAAATTTATGCTAGAGATCCATTTACGGATGAAGATGGAATAAAAGCTTCTGAACTTGAAGGTGAATTTGCTGAACTTAATGGATGGGAAGCAGAATCTGAAGCTTCATCTTTATTACAAGGTTTAGGAATAGGAACTGATGCTCATTATAAAAAAATGTCTGAATTAACTGGTGCTGAAAAAGTTAAAGTTCTTTTAGCTCAAGCTTTATTTGGTAACCCAGGAGTACTTATCCTAGATGAGCCTACAAACCACTTAGACATAAAATCAATAAACTGGCTTGAAGAGTTCTTAATAAACTTTGAAGGAACAGTTATCGTTGTATCTCACGATAGACACTTCTTAAATAAAGTTTGTACTCAAATGGCTGATGTTGACTTCGGAAAAATTAAAATTTATGTTGGTAACTATGATTTCTGGTATGAATCAAGCCAACTTGCTCTTCAAATGGCTAAAGACCAAAATAAGAAAAAAGAAGAAAAAATTAAAGAATTACAAGACTTCATTGCTAGATTTAGTGCTAATGCTTCAAAATCTAAGCAAGCGACTTCTCGTAAAAAACTTTTAGATAAAATAACTTTAGAAGATATCCAACCTTCAACTAGAAGATATCCTTTCGTTGGTTTTAAACCAGAAAGAGAAGTTGGAAATGATATATTAACAGTAGAAGGATTAACTAAAACTATTGATGGAGTTAAAGTTTTAGATAATGTTAGCTTTAGAGTTAATAAAGGAGATAAGATAGCTTTAATTGGAGACAATGAAATAGCTATAACAACTCTTTTCAAAATATTAAATGGAGAAATGGAAGCTGATGCTGGTACTTTTAAATGGGGTATAACTATAACAACAGCTTACTTCCCAAAAGATAACTCTGAATACTTTAATGATTGTCACCTTTCATTAGTTGATTGGCTTAGACAATATTCAGATGAAAAAGCTGAAAGTTATATAAGAGGATTCTTAGGAAGAATGTTATTCTCAGGAGAAGAAGCATTAAAAGAAGCTTCTGTATTATCAGGAGGAGAAAAGGTTAGATGTATGCTTTCAAGAATGATGCTTTCAAATGCTAATGTTCTTATGTTAGACCAACCTACTAACCACTTAGACCTTGAATCAATAACTTCTGTAAATAATGGTCTTAAAGACTTCAGTAGTGTTGTATTATTTGCTTCACATGACCACGAGTTTATTCAAACTATAGCAAATAGAATAATTGATATTAAAGAAGATGGATCAATAGTTGACAGAACAATGTCTTATGATGAGTATTTAGATTTAAATCTATAAATTAAAAGGTGCCTTTAGGCACCTTTTTTAATCTTCTATTATATAACCTATTCCTTTAACAGTTTTTATAATATCAGTTTTTAATTTTTTTCTTAAATTTTTTATTTGAGCATCAACAACTCTATCATTTCCAAAATAATCATATCCCCATACTTTATCTAATATTTTTTCTCTTGAAAGTATTATCCCTTTATTTTCAATCAATATTTTCAGAATATCAAATTCCTTTTTTAAAACACATAAATCCTCACCTTTATAATTAACATTATAATTTTTTAAATTTATTTTATAATCTTTAAATAATATTTCATCATTAGTTAATTTATTTGCTCTTCTTAAAATAGCTTCTATTCTAATCAATAATTTATTAGGAGAAAATGGTTTTCTTATATAATCATCAGTTCCTTTTTCAAAAGCTTTTATTTCAGTATTTTCACTATCTAATGCTGTTATTATTAAGACCGGATTATCTGTCATATCCCTAATATTATTTAGTATATCTATTCCATTCCCTTTTGGAACCATAATATCTAATATATATAAATCAAATATCTGTTTATATATAGCACTTTTTGCTTCTTCTGCATCAAAAACATTTGTTACAATATATCCTTTACTTAGAATATAACTTTTTATTATTTCATTTAAGTACTTGTCATCCTCTAATATTAATATTTTTAATCCCATTTTTCTTCCCCTTTTAAATCTATTCTAAATAAAACACCTTTTTTATAATTTTCAATTTTATGAGATATATTTAAAGCTGTAAAACATTCTTTAACTATATATAATCCAATTCCTCTTCCATTTACACCTTTCCTATTACTTCCCCTATATAAAGGATTAAATACAAAATCTAAATCCTCTTTAGTTAAGCTATCACATTCATTATAAAAATCTATTTTAAATCCATTAGATGTTATCATTACATTACTATTTGAGTTACTATATTTTATAGCATTTTCAATTATATTTGTTATACCTCTTTTAAAAATTCTTTCATCAGTAAATATAGATATTCTATAATCTAAATCAATAATAACTTCTACACCTTTGCTTAATGCTATGGAGCTAAGTCCTTCTACAATTTCTTCTACCATTATTCTTACACAAACTTCTTCTCTACCTGTTGGAACTGAATCAAGTTTTGTAACATCTAACATTTCATTTGCTATTTGTCCTAATCTTGATGATAGCTTTCTACATTCTCTTATATATTTATCTCTATTTGTATATGGTAGTATATTATCTAGCATTCCTTCTAATATCCCATTCAATCCTCCTATTGGAGTTTTTATTTCATGAGAAAGGCTAAGCATTAATTGCTTTTTATAAAGTTTTTCTCTTTCTAAATCTCTAAAATTTCTTCCAAATTCTTTAGTTAACTCATTTATCGTTTCTACTAAATCATCAAATTCATCTGTAATTATATCTTTGCTTAATATCGTATCAAAATCTCCTTCAAGCATTTTTCTTGATAATTTATTTATATTATTTGCTTTATTAGTTATCAGTTTGCTTATTAAAATAGAAAATATACAAGCAAATATAAATAAAAATATGCTTACCAATTTAAAAGCTAATACCATTGAAGCTTTTAATTCTTCTTCAGAAATGTCATTTGTTATAATTTTTATAATCATATCAATTTGATTTAAAGAGTATACAATTTGATTTTTTTCAAATTTATTTCCATTATAATACCCTATATTATAAGTTCCATAACTTTTAAAACTAAAACTTGATAAATCTAAATCTTCATTTTTTAAAATTTGTATATCTTCTATAAAATCTACTGTTTCTTTTAACTTTTTTATATTTGCGATAATTTCATCCTTTTTATTATCACTATTTTCTTGAACCGAATTAATAATAAATGATATTTTGTTATGTATTACTTCTTCTTTAGACTCTCTATATTTATTTGGGATTATTTCAATTAAAGTTAATCTTGCAAATAAAATAAATATTAAAGATATGATTACTGTAAAAAAGAAAATTTTAACCCTCATCCCTATTCTCATAAATTCCTCCTCAAACTAGCTTAAGGATTGCATTTATGCAATCCTTAAAGTCAAGCTTATATAACCCCAAGTAAATCTTCAATATTTTTTGATGTTAAATTTACTACCTTCCTATAAAACTCTATTTGTTCTTCCCCATTTTTATATTCTCTAACTATTTCATTTTCTAATTTGCCGTCTTTTACTAAAACTACTCTATCACAATAGCTTCCTATAAGCTGGTCATGAGTTACTAAAATTACTGTCATTCCATCTTCTATATTAAGCCTTTTAAGAGTTTCTATTACTTCCATTGCCATTTTTACATCTAAAGAATCTGTTGGCTCATCTGCAACTATTATATTAGGTTTATTACTAAGTGCTCTTGCTATCGCAACTCTTCTTCTTTGTCCTCCTGAACATTCACTTGGATATTTGTCCAAAAGCTCTTCTATCCCAAGCTTTTTTGCAAGTTCTACAACTATTCTATTACTCTCATCTCTACCTTTTTCAGCAATTATTAAAGGAGTTAAAATATTATCTCTATTTGTTAAAGTATCTAAAAGATTATGATTCTGAAAAATAAATCCTATATTTTTCATTCTAAAATCACTTAATTCTTTATTATTTATTTTACTTATATCTTGTCCATTTATAAATAAATTACCTTTAGTATGATTATCTAAAGTTGATAATATGTTTATAAGTGTACTTTTTCCAGAGCCTGACGGTCCCATTATTCCTATAAATTCCCCTCTTTTAATATCTAAATTTATATCTTTTAATGCTTCAAATTTACCATCATATTCTCCATAAAATTTATATATATTTTTTGCACTTATTATATTCTCCATTTATATCCCCCTTAAATTTATACCTATCAATTTTTCTTTTAATTCTTTTTATCATATATCTCTAAATTATCACTGATTTTATTTTTACATAAAAATGAACAGATTACTCCAATAACATTTGAAGGAATCAAAATACTTAATATTAAACTAGCTCCAAATTTAAAACTTAATAATCCTGATATTGTAAATATATAGATAGTTGAAGCTAAAATCATTAAAGGTATTATATTAGTTAATGTAAAAGTTAAAATTATCTCTTTTGTTACACAACTTAATATACTTTCATTTGAAAATCCAAGTAGCCTTATTTGTTTTGCTCTAGATTCTATTTCTCTTGCTTCAACTATAAATTTATATCCTACAGAAAGAGATATAACTATACTTGACCCCATTATACAAATAAGTATAATTTCCTTCATACCTGTAAAGTCTAATACTCCAAGCATAGTGTATGCAGCGCTTAACATTGTTAACATCAATAGTAATATATATACATAGGATTCTTTTATAGTTTTAACTGAATTGCTTATATATAATATTCTCGTACCTTTATACATAAACTTTCTCTTTTTTAAACTTCTATAAATTCCGTCTAATCCATATTTTATAAATCCGTGTAGTACAAGCATACTTATTATACTTAATACCAAACTTATTTTTCCTGCATCTTTGTAATCTGGGAAGGTCAGCATGTAAAACAGAGGTAGAACATATAAAATTATATAGATTATATTAGGTATTTTTATTACTCTTTTATCATCAAGAGTTTTTGCCCCGTCTATATTTATAAGACCCATAACATCTTTTCTATATATATATCCAAAGTTTATCTTTACTATAGTTGAAAACTGGATAATAATGAATAACAACACATTTAAAAAGCCTTCTAAGTTAAATGTAAATAGACTTCCTTCATTTTGAACTATTTTATATATAATAAAATTATTTATAGGAGAAATGAGTATTCCTATTAACACACCTAATATAGTAGCTATTGAAAAACTTTTCAAACTAGTGTAAACCAAAAATTTAAAAGCTTCTCTATATCCTCCTCCGCTATACATTATGCATGCAATATTTTTGCTTTTTTCTCTTATATATTTAAAAGTACATAATATAACAACAGCCGTTGCAACAGCTAAAATAAAAAATAAATTTGTTCTCATTAATCCTTCAACAGGATACTCAAATTCAACTAAATTATGAGCTTGATCCCGATAACTAATTTGTTTAAATTCTCTTACATTTGGATATATATTTTCATTATAGTAAATACTTATAATTCCATACATAAATATTATTGTGGCAGTCATCATTAATATAAATGACTTATTCTTTTTTATTTCACTATCATATATTTTCTTAGAAAATAATTTTATCCCCATTCTATTCCTTTCCCCCTTTAATTTCCAAATATCTTTTAAATTAATATATTCACCTTTTTATTTTTAAAACCTCCATAAATTTTAATTTTATAATATTCTTCTAATATGAAATGATTATGAAATTATAATTTTTTTCACACTTTAGATAAAAAAATAAACTACTTCAATCTTTGAAGTAGTTTATTTTTCTTTTATCTTCTTTTAAACCTTTTTCTATAAGGTATATCATCAGAATCATTTTTATCTTCTTTTTTATATTTATTTAAGTATAGGAATATTGAAACTCCAACTAAAACTATTATTAAAACTAAAAGTCCCATTAATCCTTTAGTTAATAAATTACTTTGCTTAAACATATCAAAGCTAGGAGCATTATTTTCTGGTTTTATCATTTGGAAGTTTTGTAGATTTCCATATTGATCTACTATCGCAGAATCTCCTGTTAAATCCAATATTTTCTTTGAATCACTTAAATATAAAGTTGCATCTTGTAAGTTTTTATCTTTAGGAGATGTTATTACAAGCATTCCTCTTTGATTATTAAATGGTGATTTACACATTTGGAAAGTTGTTATATTTTCATTAAATGGTGTTGTTAAATATTGTTTCGCATTAGATTCAAATCCAGTGTAATTTGAATTATATTTAAACCATAAATCATTATTTATTTTCTTTATAAAAGGATTATTACTTGGTGTTCCATATACTATTAAGTTACTATCATTTACTAAATCTCCAACTGAGTTTCCACTTTCTACAGTAATATTTCCTGTATTATATTTTGTTCCTGTTCCCATTAATGCAAACATGTTTCCTAACTTAGTTAAATCAGTTGAATTCATATTATCTGGTGTTACAACTAATACATTGTTGAAAGCATAATTTTCTACATATGGGTTAGGGTACCTTTGGAAATTATAATCTTTAGATTGAACTGATGGTAAGTAAATATATGAATCTGGAGTTACATATGCCCAAGGAGTTTTTTCCTGTCTTTTTTCACACCATGTATTTGTCATAGCTAAATCAAATGATATTTCTATGTTTAAATAGGCTGAATTAGGAATATCTCTTGGAATTGTAAGTTCAAGTGTATCCCCATTTGCTTTATCATAACTTAACTTTTTACTTCCAACTGGTACATTATTTATATAAACAGTAACTAAAGCTTTATTAAAATCTAGATTTTGTGAATATCTCATATTTAAATGAATTTTTCCACCAGATGCTAAAACTTTATTTTTAGGCATTTTATATCCTAAATTAACTGACCTAGTAAAAGGACCTTGAAGATAAATACTATCTGATCCTAGATCTTGCATAGTTAATGTATCTTTATCACCTTGAATTTCTTGAAGTTCTTTTACATTATCATTAACAATATATCTAGGTGAATCTAATTGCATAACTAATGAAGAATTCATCATAAGTCTTACAGCTTTAGAGATCATATCTTGATTATCTGATAAAATCATTAATGCTTTTATATTTTGATTATTGCTATATGGCGAATTTACTTGTTGTATTAAAGCTTCTTTATTAAAATCAATTCCATTTACGCTACCAACTGATTTTTTAAGTTCTGCTGGTAAATCATTATAACTACCTATATAAATTATATTATTATTTTTATTTATATCATTTTCTTTTACAATAGTTCCATTATAATCTCCTGTTGTAAATAATCTACTTAAATAAGATTGCATCATTAAAGCATTTGAAACATCATAATCTTTATAATTATTTGGAACTACTATTTGAGTATTAACTTGTGGATTATTATTTTCTTTTAAATAAGGATATGGAAAATTTCCAATATTATCATTAGCTAGTTTATTATTAAAACTTACGGTTATACCTGTACCTTTATTTATGGTAGCCCAGTTAGCTGGGTTTACATCATCTACACAAGGTAAATCTGATATTCTCATATATGCTTCTATCTTTAATGTATTATTTCCACTTTTTAAAAGTCTCGTAGGAACATTAATTTTAAGTGTTTGAACCTCATCATTTTCTTTATAAAAAATCTCTTGTGACCTAAAAGGAATATTATTTATATAAAAAACAAAAAATGTTTGAGCATTCTGAGTACTTATTTGACTTCTAGTATAATTAACCTGAAGTTCTGCTCCACTTACATCCCACCACTTACTAACATTAAAATATATCTCATGTGATGAAAAATCTCCTCTAAATACTATATCCGAATTTAAAGAAAAAGTTTTTTGATTATCATTATTTGGTGCTGCACTTGCTATCACGCTACTACTCATTAAAACAAATACTGCACATATTCCTAAGGTTAAAAATATATGCATAAGTCGTTTTTTCATATATAATCCCTCCTTCTTTAAAACCTTTCAGTCTTATACCATTTTGCCTCTCTTTTCAATATCGTATCTTTCATATAATTATAAAATCCTAAAGCTGCTACTACAGCCCATAATTTACAATAAACAAAATACATAATAAATGTTATTCCAGCATTCTGCATATTAAGCTCTCCTTTTTCTGTTGATATAGCAACTTGAATAGACATTATAAAAACTAATATTGCCATAAACCAAAATAATGTGCTATATCCTGTTATATCTAAATGTATAACTCCAAGCAATCCTAATAAAAATAAAGAGTCTGAAAGAATACTTGCTGATAAGAATAAAAAATATGTCATTGAATAATAAAGTATATCAAATCTAGTTACACCTGCATTTCTTTTAAATAGATATTTAAAATTTTTAACTACAACATAGGTATTTCCTTTAGCCCATCTAGTTCTTTGTCTAATCCAAACATTTAATGTTTGAGGTTCTTGCTCCCATGTTATTGCTTTAGGCATAAATTTAATTTTATAACCCATTCTATACATTCTAAAACTTATTTCTGTATCCTCTGTAACTGCCTTAGTATCCCAACCTCCCATACTTTCTATTATAGAACGTCTTATAACAAAGTTAGTTCCTGGTATAGTACATAAGTTAAATAATTGCCATCTTCCAGCTTGCGCCATCCATTGAAAAGTAAGTGTTTCTATGTTAATAAATTTAGTTAGTAAATTTACATTCTTATTTCTACATCTAAACTTCCCAATAACAGCACCTAATTTATCATCTTCTAATATTGTTTGAACTAAATATTTTAATGCATTTTTTTCTGGAGTATTATCTGCATCATAAATAGCAAGTAACTCTCCTTTACTTTTTTCAAATCCTATATTTAACGAATTTGATTTTCCTTTACCACCATTTACACTATCTGTATTTATTACTATAAGATTTCTATCTTTATTATTATCTTGTATCCTTTTTAATATTTCAGCTGAATTATCACTTGAATTATCATTTATTACTATTATTTCATATCTATCTTTAGGATAAGATAAATTTAATAGTGATTTAACAGTCTTATCAATAACTACAGCTTCATTATGAGCTGGAACCATAACAGAAACAAAAGGATAATACTCTAACTCTTCTTTTAATTCAACTTTTTGAACTTTCTCATAATAAATATATCCTGCTACAACAAGAACCACATTTATAAAAATTATTACCCATATTACTATTAATGAATATATAGCTAAATAATCTGCCATAAGTACCCCCTTTTCTATTTAAAGTACTTCCTTTTATCAATCCTTCTGCTTAAGATTGTTATTATTATAAATAAAACACATGCAATAAACGCAAGAAGCATAACCTTATTACTTATTTTTGATATATCTATTTGTTTATTATCAGTACTTACTTGGTTTGAGGTATTTCCTTTTTCTAAATCTTTATTAGATATATAAGTATTTTGTTGTACATCTTTATTATTTGAATATAATCCTCTATTACTACAAGTTACATCTACTCCATTTATATTTATATTAGAATCTAATATCGTTGGAGAGTTAAAAAATATTCCATTATTAATTAAATTCTGAACATCTTCTTTAAATTCATTTAAAGAAGTAGAGTTTTCTATAGTTATAGCTATATTTCCTAAATTAGAATTTATATTTTTATAATCTATTTCTTTATATTGAATTTGGTTTATTACATTTTTAAATGTTGCATTTTTAAATCCAAAATTAATCATTCCTACATTTGAGTTTTCTATAAATATAGTATTAGATTTTTCAACATATTGCTTCATATCATTTCTATACAATAAATATCTTGGCATAGAAATAGCTATTGGATAAACTAAATAATTTATATAATTTTTATATCCCTCTTCCATAGGATTAAAAATTTCCTCTGATGTTGCATTTTCATTTTCAATATATGGACAACTCAAAACTATATATCCTCCAGAAGCTTGTGCATATCTTAAAACTTCAGTGAATCGTTTCATAGCATCAAAATTTGGATTTTCAAATACTGGGATTGTATTCAATATAAAAGGTATACCTTGTTCATTTAAATATTTTATCTTAGCCACAAGGTCATTTAGATTTATAAAAGGATTTACATTATTTATCATTAAAAATTTATTTGATTGAACATTTTTACCTAAAGTATATTCAATTAAATCCTGTTTAAATTTAAAACTATTGTTTTTCAAATAATCTATTGATAATGAATTAGAATACTTTATCTTCTCATTAGTTATGTTAGATATATATATAAGTTTATTAGATACTTTATTTATTTTATCTATAAAATTTTGATTAAAATTTTCTGTATTACAATTTAAAAATACTATTTTAGAATAATTATCTAAATTTTTATCATCTATATTATTCATATTTTCTAATGATACTTGAACATTATTAAGCATTAAGTCATTATTGATTTCATTTAAAATGTTATCATTTTGACCATAAATATTATAAGAATCATATATAACTAAAACTTTATTTATAGTATCTCCAAATGCTTTATAACTTGGTAAAAGTATTGCTACCATAATCATTAACAAAAAGGTTATACTTATTTTTTTAAACATCGTAATCTAATTCACTTTCTGCTAATCTTAAAAATTCTATGGAATTATTTATTTCTTCTTTCCATTCACAAACTCCAACTTGGATTTCTACTTTAACTCCACCAAGTACTTTGCTTTCTTCAATTACTATTTCATCAATTCTTTGTTTCATTCTATTTTTTACTATATTTGATCCATTTTCATCTGTTATTAAAATATATGCAAAAGTATCATCACTCAAAATATATTTTCTATCTTCATCTCGTAACATATCTGATGTTTTTGTTCCTATTAGCTTTATTAGCTTACCGTATTCTTCATCACCTATTATTTTTCTGATATTTTTACTATATTTTATTCTTGTAACCATTAAAGTTAAAGGAATGGTTCTATGTCTTTTTACCATACTTATATAAATAGGCATTTCATTCATGAAAGCTTTCATATTTCTTATACCTACCTCAGAATCAATCATTACAAGTTTTTGATTTTTATCCTTTAATTCTGAATTTTCATATTGTAATTCAACAATATTCTTTGATAACTGTGATGATACAAGGGCTGCTAATACTATCATTATAAGCCAATAATATGTTTCTACATTAGCTAAAGTTCCTGACATAAAAAATTGATAAATTTTCACACTTATATAAGCAAAATCTACCACTAATGTCAGTACCAATGATACTGTAACTCCCAAATAATAACTTACTATACAAACTATCATAAGTATTAAAAACATTATATAGTTTTCATAACTAGACTTAAATTCAAACATACTAAATGTAAGACCTAATGCAAAAAAGAAAACAGTCATTAGCGTTATTATTAAGTCAATTTTTTTTCTAATGTCCAATTTCTCCATCTTTTAACCACCTTCTTTCAATTTTTAATATTAAGTTCTTTATACAAACTAAAAATAAGAAATCAAATGTCATATTATACATAAATTCATGTTTTGCTAAGTCGGCGTCCCCAGCTCCAATTAAAGATGCTGCAATCTGACTTATTCCTATAAGAAAAATATAGTAATAAACTTCTTCAGTAAATCTTGTATCATCATCTCCATCTTTATATGCTCTATAATATCTTTTTATAGAAAAATAAAAGAAAATCCCTATATAAGCTAATGACGCTACTAAATTATTAGGAATAAATTTATATTTAAAGTAACTCCAACCTGACCAAAAATAACTTCTAGATACTGGTGGCTTACCTGAATCTTTTGTATAATTTCCAAGTTCATGTGGTCTAATTTGATAAGCATTATTAAATCCTAACTTTAACATCTTTATCATATCTTTTGGATGAAAAATATAATATTTTATTATTGCTCCTACTCCAAGTTTGTCATAATAATTTTTTATTAAATCTTTATTTTTTAGATTAACTTGAGTAACCGAATTAAAGTATATAGTATTCTCAAGCAATGAATACTGCTCATTTATACCAATGCTTTTAAGTGCATTATCTGGATTATTATTTTCTAATAATATACCCCTATTTAATGCATGATATTTATTTATATATTGGAAATCACCTTTTATTGCGCTATATAAATATACACTCGAAGCTGCTAATAGAACTATTAATGATATAGAAACTACTTTTACTTCTAAATTTCTTTTATAATACATAAATCTAAAAAGTAAAATTGCAACTAATATCCCAACTGGAGCTAATTGTTGTTTTGCTCCAAAGAATATAAAAGTAGTAAAAGAGAATAAAAGAATCATATACCAATTAAATTTTTTAAATCTTATCATATAGAGTAGTATTCCTATACTTAACAGAAAAAAAGGAATGTTAACTCCTTCTCCAAATAAAGAATTTAAATATGCTATATAGCCTGTATCCATAAATACAAACAAATACATAGATGTTATTACTGCTTTACCTATTCCAGTCCGTAAATAACTACAAAATACTTTAATAATTAAATAAGTAGCTATTAATTGAAATACTAACAATAATCCACTTAAGAATCTTAAATCAAAAACTTTATCATTACCAGTTATTAATCTATCTAAAAGCATTGCTGGTTTTATTAATAAAGATTGAGTAGACACCAATAATTTTTTTTGTTCATTATAAAAATTATTTACCCCATAATAGGGCTGAAAATATTTAAAATACTCAGGCTCATGATTAGGTCCTTCTCTCAAATAATATAAATTATTTGATACCATGATTCTGAAATAGTCTCCGTTATTAGCCATTCCAACTATAGGCTTTATAAATAAAGTATTTATACCTATTAGTGCTGCTAATATAACAGCTATTATTGGAAAATTTAAGTTTTCTAACTTTTTATTTATAAGATTCAAATCTAACCCACCTCCTCCCGTTTTTAATACAAATATTAAATAATTAGCCATATTAATTATATGTGTATTTTATTAATTGTATTTTTAAATTTTGTTAAAATACCCCATATTTATTATAAATATGAGGTGCCTTTTTTTCAATATTATATAACTTAATATGAAATAATATTTATCTTTTATTTAAAATGTCATCTACGACTTCATAAATATAGTCAACATTATTTTGGGCATGCTTTTTAACTTCATCTTCTGCCCTATTAAATGTGTAACTATTTTTAGTTAATTCGAACATTGATATATCATTAAATGAATCACCTATTGCATATAAATCTTCTATTTCTTTATTCTCTATTTTAAGCAATTGTTCTAATCCTTTTCCTTTTGAACATCCAGAAGCAATTATATCAACAAAAAATTCATTTCTACAGCTTTCTTTTTCATCTAATATTTCATCTAATATTTTTTTAGCTTCTATTGCTCTAAAGACTTCTCTATCTGTCGCAAATACACTTGCCATTATAAAATCTTGATCTAATTTTAAAGCATCTTGAGCAGATATTTTTGTATAATTTATGCTATCAAAAAATTTTATCTCATTTTTCTTAGCATTATCATTTTGTATTAAATAAAAACTTTCTCCATCATCCATATACATCATAATATTTTCTTTTCCTTCAAAAGCTTTTATAATTTTTTTTATCTTTTCATTCTTTATTGAATCTCTATATATTATTTTTTTATCTCTATCAATTATTAAAGCACCATTACATAAAACCATATAATCATAAGGCACCTTATATTTTTGAAAAATATTATCCATTCCTTTTAACGTTCTTCCTGTAGAAACAACCAATTTATGACCTTCTTTTTTTAATTTATCTATAGCTTGTATATCTTTAGGATTTATTTCATCATTTACAACTAATGTTCCATCCATATCACTCGCTAGTATCTTCATATCTTAATCCCCCTTATTTATAAAAATAGAGCTATATAAAGCCTAGAAATACTTATCCAGCCTTCATATAGCTCTCAATTTAATACATTATAAAATTATTTTGTATACTTATGATGTAATAATTCATGAGCTTTACCATGTCCTGGTTTACCCATATATGAATCATACATTTTTAATAATGCAGCATTTTTATGTGATTTTCTCTTAGTTAGAACTTTATCTTGATTATATAAAACTGATGCTCTTACAGCTCTAATATCTATTCTTTCTCTATCTAAGTTATTTACATGTGGTTGACCTCCACCATTTACACATCCTCCTGGACATGCCATAACTTCTATAAAGTGATATTGCTTTTCATCCATTTTTCCGCTCTTAACAAATTCAAACATATTTTTAGCTCCATTAATTACGGCTATATTATATTCTTTTCCTGATAAAGTTACAGTAGCTTCTTTTATTCCATCTAATCCTCTAACTTGAGTATATTCAACTTCTTCTAAATCAACATTTTCTGATAAATCTTTAGCTGTTCTAAGAGCCGCTTCCATAACTCCACCTGTTGCTCCGAAGATAGTTCCTGCTCCAGTATATTCTCCCATAGCTGGATCTGCTTCTTCATCTTCTAAGTTAGCAAAATCTATTTTAGCATCTTTTATTAATTTAGCTAATTCTCTTGTTGTTAAAACTGCATCTATATTTCTTAAATCATCATTTTGCATTTCTTCTCTATCAGCTTCAAACTTTTTAGCTGTACAAGGCATTATTGTTACAGTAAATACACTTTTGGGATCTATACCTTCAGTTAAAGGATAATATGACTTACTTGCAGCACCAAACTCTTGTTGAGGTGATTTTGCTGATGATAAATTATCTAAAAATTCTGGGAAGTAATTTTCAACTTCTCTTATCCATCCTGGACAACATGAAGTAAACATTGGGAATGGGCCATTATTTTTGATTCTTTCAAGTAACTCTGTTCCCTCTTCCATTATAGTCATATCTGCTCCAAAGTTAATATCAAATATTTTATTAAATCCTAATCTTCTTAAAGCTGCATATAATTTTCCTGTTACATCTTGTCCGTAACCCATTTTGAATAGTTCTCCCATAGCTGTTCTTATAGCTGGAGCTATTGCAACTATTACATGCTTGTCTTCATCTGCTAAAGCATTTTTAACTCTATCTAAGTGTGATTGTTCTTGTAAAGCTCCTACTGGACAAGCAGCAACACATTGTCCACATAATAAGCATTTTGCTTCATCAAAACTTTTATTATCTGGAGGACATACCATTCTAACTCCATCTACATTTCTTATTTGAATTATTTCAGTTCCTGCCTTTTGCTTACAAGCTGCTTGACATCTTCCACATAATACACATTTATTTCTGTCAATTATTATTGATTTACTTCTTCTATCAACGTTTGCTTCTCTATCTTCTGGTAAGAAAGGGGCTGCTGCTCTTCCTTTAGTCTTTATAACTAATTTTAAAAGCTCACAGTTTTCTCTTCTAGGGCATGGACCACATTTAAATTCATGCTTATTTAAAATAGTTGATATTCTCATCTTAACTCTTTCTTGAACTTTTTCAGTATTAGTTTTTACTACCATACCATCTTCAACTTTTGTTAAACAAGCTAAAGCTAAATTTGGTTTCCCTTCTACTTCTACAGCACATACTCCACATTTACCTATATTACTACAATCTTTTAAGTAACAAAGAGTTGCTATATCATCTATACCATTTTGTCTTGCTGCATCTAATATTGTAGTTCCCTCTTCAACTTGGATTTCTCTGTCATTGATAAATAATTTTTTCATCCTTTAAACTTACCTCCATGAATACAATTCAGTTCCTCGTTATCCAAACTTTGTTATTTTTTTAACTAGTTTTAACGAAATACGATTATAAATATTTAAATTAATGAGCATTTTTTATAAAACTTTATCCATGTTTTCGCATGAAATTTTTGAACATAATTTAATTTTACAATATTATAGATGTAATATCAAATTCATATTAAATATTATAATTAACATTAAATATTTTAATTCATATTAAATATTACAATTAACATTATATTCCTAACTTGCATATTATATTACTTTACTATATGATTTAAATATAGTTTTATTGGGTATATGAAGGAGTTACTATGTTATTAGTATATAATAGAAAAACAAAGCAATATGAAGAAGAAAATATAGCTGGGAAAAAATACTTAGTTTGGTGTTATGAGTCACCAAAAGGTAAAAAATTAACAGAACTTATTTTTAAGAAAAAACTTTGCTCAAAAGTCTATGGGGCTTTTTGTGACACTAAATTTAGTAGAAAAAAAATTAAGCACTTTATAAGAGATTTTGATATAGATATGAATGTTTGCAAAAAAAAGCCTAAAGAATTTTCAAATTTTAATGATTTTTTCACTAGAAAACTTAAACCAAATGCTAGGCCTTTTTCTAAAAATGAAAAAGATTTAATATCACCTGCTGACGGAAGAGCTTTGGCTTATGAAAACATAGAATTAGATAACTTAGTTCAAATAAAAGGTTTTACTTATAGTCTTAGAGAACTTATTAATAATGACGAAGTTGCAAAAAAGTTTGAGAATGGAACTTGTATTATTTTTAGATTATCTCCAATTGATTATCATAGATATCATTTTATCGATTCTGGGGTTACTGCCAAATCTACATTTATTCCAGGAAGATATTATTCAGTAAATCCAATAGCATTAAAAAATATTCCTAAGTTATTCTGTGAAAATAAAAGAGAATGGTCTTTATTTGAATCAGATAATTTTAAAGATATTTTATATGTTGAAGTTGGCGCAACTTGCGTTGGGACAATAGTTCAAACATATGAACCTGGCTCAAGAGTTTCTAAAGGAGACGAAAAAGGATTTTTTAAATTTGGAGGTTCAACAGTAGTTTTATTCTTTGAAAAAGATACTGTTAAAATAGATTCTGATATATTAGATCAAACTAATCTTGGATACGAAACTAGAGTATCAATGGGCGAAACTATAGGAAGAAAAGTTGATTAAAAAAAGCGTGTTTTATAACACGCTTTTTTCTAATTATTTATTGCTTTTTCTAAGTCTTCCTTAAATTTATTTAAATCTTTATCTAATATAATAATATTTATTTCCATCTCTTTAGCTCTATCCATTATACTTTCTTTAATTGGTGGCTTTGTAGCTACTAATATTTTTTTTGATTTATCTCCACCAATTCTTTCACTATAAACTTTTAATTCATTTAAAGCTACTTCATTATATTTTTCACTATCTTTGCAAGATATAACTACTATATTAGAATCTTTTATTGCAACAACATCTAGCTCATTTTTTAAATTTTCATCATTTTTATTCCAAGTAAAAACAACTCCACTTTTAACTTGGTCAACTACATCTATACTTTTAACAACATATTCAGTTAATACTTCTAACCAAGTTCCTATCTTAAAAATAAACCCTTTTAAATATTTATCTTTAAAAGAAACAATTGTTTTGTCAAACTCTCTTTTTACCTCAATTAACTTTTTATTAACTGCCCACTTAAGAACTTTTTCTAGAAGTTCTATCTCATCTTTTTCTAGTAATTTTTGATTTATAACTACTTTTTTTGTATCTCCATAAAAATGAGAAAATATATTTATATCATATAATCTCTTTTTGTACTTATTCCATAACTCTATATTCTCATGAATAATTTTTGCTATATCTAAAATATATCTTTCTTTTATTAAATCTGAGGAATCTTCTAATATCTCATTTCCGCTAGCTTTAATCATATCTTCAATGTTTAAATCTAATAAATGCTCATTGACTTTTTCATTATTTTTTCCAAAAATATATTTCTTTTTTCCTAAAATATCTATATAAATACTTTCTATTTTATTGTTAATAGAAAAATTTAAAAGATTTAAAGATTGTATCCTTTCCCCACCAGTTAAGTTTAAAAGTATATTATTATAGTTTTCTTTTAGTTTATTAAGTAAAGAAACATCATCTATTTTAGATTTTATAAATTCTACCTCTGAATTATTCTCATTAGAAACTCTAATAATATTCTCTTTCAATATATCTTTACAATTATCATTTACCAAGACTATAACTTTATTAAATTTATATTTTTTAATTAATATAATAATGCTATCATTATGTTCATCAATAGGTGTAACTAATAAGTCATACATATTTTTTACTCCTTAAAACTTAATTTATATTAATTTGCCCATATAATATTATTTTTATAAATAGAATAAAGCTATTCTGCTTTTAAGCAAAATAGCTTTATTATTAAATCGAATCTATTGTTTCACTTATAAAATTTAATAAGTTACTATTATCAAATTTGTACTCTTTAAGTTCTATATTTTTATAGTTTTCAATAGCATTTTTAAACTCTTCAAATGTTTTGCAACTTATTAGATAATTATCTTTTTGTAATTTTTCGCATATTTCTAATTGATGATTATCATTATGCTCATTATACTCTTGAAGTCTTGCCATTACTATGACTTTCTTTTTCCTCTTTAAAGCTGTTAGTATAGATCCAACACCTCCATGAGTTATTATTAAATCACTTTTTTCTATACACTCTTCAAATTCACTTGGTGATAAAAATTGTGTTATTTTATATTTTTCTGATTTAAACTCAGTATTACCTGATTGTATAAATACTTCCTCTTCTATGTCCATTTTTTCTAAGTATTCAAGCATTCTTTTAAATCCTAATTCATGTGTTCCTAAAGTAACAAAAATCATTAATATAACGCTCCTTTATAAACTGCATTTTCATATACCTTTTCCATTTCAGGATGTTGAACTATAAATACATCTGCTATCTTATTAATCATTCTTCCTGACATACTAGTAGAATTAACTCTTGCAAATGTCTCTATAAATATAATCTTTTTCTTAAAAAATTTTCCTATATAACATATTGGAACAGCAGTATGTGCACCTGTTGTTACTATTACATCTGGTCTTATCTTTGCATATAATATCAATGATTTTATTATGTTATATGAAAACTTAAATAAATAACTAAACATATAGTTTCTAGCTCCATAAACTAAGTAATTTATCTTGCCTTTATACTTATCTTTAAGCTTTATTGTTGTATCAGTTTTTTCTGTTATTATATGATAATCATATTTTGAAAATAGTGGCTTAAGCTCCATAAGCTCTGATAAATGCCCACCTGTTGAAGATATAAAAAGTACCTTTTTCAAGCCAATCACCTTACTTCTTTAATATTATTTTATCTACGAATCTTTTACTTGAACATCCATCTGTATAATCAAAGAATTTCTCTTTAAATTTTCTTACTTTTTCCAAGTCATAATTATCTTCTTTTATTAAATCTACTAATTCATCTGTAGTTTTTACTATAGGCCCTGGAACAAAGCTTGTATATTCATAATAAAAATCTCTATCATTTATATAAGTTTCTAAATCATCTGCATAGAATATCATTGGTTTATCTAAAAGTGCAAATTCAAAAACAGTTGAAGAATAATCTGTTATAAGAATATCTGTTATAAAAAGTATGTCATTTATTGATTTATAATCTGACATATCTACTACTTTGTCACTTTCTTTTTCATATCTCCATTTTACAAATGGATGCATTTTTATTGCTAAAACATAATCTTCTCCTAAAGCATTAACAACTTTATCTACATCAAAAGCTATTCCACTATTTGCATCACTTTGCCCTGTTCCTCTAAAAGTAGGAGCATATAAAATAATTTTCTTATCCTTTAATTTTGGATATTTTTTATAAAGTATTTCTTTAGCTTCTTCTTTTTTCTTTTCATCAAAGAATATATCTGTTCTTGGAACTCCAATTGGGTCAATATTATCTTCTGACATATTAAATGCAGCTGCATAATGTTTTGCTACTTCCTTAGATGTTACTGTTACATGAGTGTAGTTTGTATGAATTGGAATATATTTTATATATTCATTTCCATTTGAATAATTTTCATCAACTGTACTAAGTGCAAATTTCTTAAATGCTCCACAAGCATGCCAAACTTGAACAACTTCTGTTCCTTTTCTAAGTTTATTTACTGCATAAACAGGAAAATAAAAATCATCAACTATAAAAAATTCTGAAGTTGCAAGATAATGTTCTGCTATACACATATGCTTTAAATATTTTAGCATTCCAGCTAAACCTGCTCCCGGTTTTTCATATAATATTTTACACTCGTAATCTAAGTTTCTCTTTTTTATTTCGTCTAATATATATTTATAGTTTCCCTCCATATAATCTGGTCTATATGTAGCAAAAACTATTCTTTTTTTAATTTTAAATATATATGAAAGACAATATATTATTTTTAATATATATTTTATTACTAGTCTTTCTAAGGTTTTCAAAATATTACACCTCACTCATTTTTAAAGGGCCATTTAAAAATGGCCCTAAAATTTATATATTCCATTCTAATATAGTCTTAAAAGAAGTTGTTAAGTCATGTTCAAATGCTTTAACCATATCACTAATTCTTCTTACTTCAATTACTGCTGATATAAGCTTTTGAAGTTGATTTTGAGCATCTTCATGAGCTTCTAAGAAATCTACTGCTTCTTGGAAATTAACTCTTCCACTTCTACTACTTCCAATTAAGTTTAATCCTTTTTCTAATACCATTCTTGTATTAATAGGCACAGGATTCTCAGATACTCCTAATAAAGAAATACTTCCTTCTGGATTTATATAATCAATTATTTGATCTATTGCATTTTCTGCTCCTTTTCCGCCTACAGCTTCAAAAGCATGGTCAACTTTAAAATCTTTTGGAATATCATCTATTTGATAAGTTTCATCTACAAATGAAAAGAAACTTAATTTTTCTTCATTTTTTCCTAAAACAACTATTTTTGAATTTGGAAATTTCTTTTTTAAGATTAATGAAGTAATAAATCCAACATTTCCGTCTCCCCAAACTCCAATAACATCTCTTCTTGAATGTGCTTTTTTATCAAATCTATCTATAGAATGACCTGAAACACTTATAAGCTCTATAAATGAAGCTACATCATGATTTATATTATTATATTTAATAATACGATCTCTTCCCATAAAAACATATTGTTGCATGAAACCATCATATCCACTAGCTCTAAACTTACTAGTTCTTAAATAATTTTCTGCAATAATATCATCCTCTTCAGTTGGTGTATTTGGAATCATTACAACAGTATCCCCTGGTTTAAATTCATTTTTAGGATCATATATAACTTCTCCAACTCCTTCATGAATTAAAGCCATTGGAAGCTTCTTTCTCATTGCCTCTCTTCCTCTAGTACCTGTATAATACCTTTGGTCA
This sequence comes from Clostridium thermobutyricum, assembly GCF_000371465.1. Lineage (NCBI taxonomy): Bacteria > Bacillati > Bacillota > Clostridia > Eubacteriales > Clostridiaceae > Clostridium > Clostridium thermobutyricum. The sequence continues at coordinate 2,756,433 of NZ_KB850956.1, forward strand.
GCTGCACATATTGAAAGTCTAGTTGGTTTTACTATAATTCCTTCACCATCTAAATTTTTATCTTTAAACTCAACTACTATCTGCTTTGGAGCTACTAATCTATAAATCTTATTTATCATTTAAATCATCCCTCACTAAAGCATTAGCTAATTTTAAATCATAAGGAGTAGTAATTTTCATATTATAAACTTCTCCTTGAACTAGCTTAACATTTTTTCCTTTAACAACAAATATTTTAGCTGCATCTGTTAATATTTGTTTTTCTCCTTTAGTTAATGAATTATAAAGATTTATAAGCTCTTTTATGTTAAAGCTTTGAGGAGTTTGTCCTTGATACATAAAATCTCTTCTTGGAATATCACTTATATCTTCTCTATTTTTAGATTCAACTATAGTATCAAAAGCTGGAACTACTGTATCACAAGCCCCAAACTCTAAAGCACTATCTATATTATCATTTATTATTCTATGTGTTAAAAATGGTCTTACTGCATCATGAGTAACTATTACATCATCATCATTAAGTCCATAATTTTCTTCTATAAATTTTATACCACTCATTATTGATTCATTTCTATCTGAACCACCTGCACATACTTTTATTTTCTCTATAAATGCTTTTGGTATATATTTATTTATTAAGTCATTTGTATGTTGTATCCATTGATTTGGCGTTGTTATTATTATTTTTTCAAATCTTGAATTTAATAAAAAAGTCTCTAATGTATGTATTATTATTGGCTTTTCTCCGATTTTTAAAAATTGTTTTGGCATTTCTGTATTACCCATTCTTGTGCCTTTTCCGCCTGCTAATATCTCTGCATATATCATAAATTAACTCCCCTAACATAAATTTAATCTCTTTAATTAAAAGTTTTTATACTTAAATTGATTTTATCACATTTTAAATGTATTTAAAACTAAAGAGACTATTTGATTAAATAGTCTCTTTTATTAATTTACTATAATCTTACTAATGATTTTGCTTTAACTACACTCTTATACATAAACATTAAATTTCTTATCTTCTTGATTTTTTTAGTTCCAGTTAACTTACTATTTTTAACGATTTTTTCAAAAGCAAATCTTTTTATTCTACCTAAATTTTTTAACTGCTCATCTGTTACATCACTTACTATTGAATTTATTTCATTTAAACTTTCATTTTTAGTTATTTCATCTTTTCCTCTAAAAATTCTATCTAGTGATGGCCAAACATCTATTATCATCAATCTATAAAAATAATTTACTTTTATACTATTAGCTAAATTTCTATTTGAAGTATTTTCATCTATAATTTTTGATACCATTTTCCATACTGTACAAACTTGCTTTAATATTTTTGTAGCATTTACACTTATTTGCTGTGTTAATGATTCACCTGGATTTTTTCTCATTCTGTAATAATAAACAACATGTTTAGTTGCATATAATTTATTTGCTTTTAAAAATGCCTCCATCATGAATACTTGATCTTCTGCATAATATATATTTAAAGGAAAAAATATTCCCTCTATAGTTTCTCTTTTAAATATTTTATTACAAGGACCTAAAGCCCATAATATATCATTATCTTTTCCAAGTACTCTATATCCATCATTAAACATATGTCTTGCTATTGGTTTTCTTTCAATTCCATCAGTAGTTTTTTCAGTTCCACATACTATTACATCTGCATTTTTTTCTTTTGCTAAATTATATCTAAACTCAAAAGAATCTGTTGGCAATAAATCATCTGAATCTACAAAAATTATATATTCGCCTTCTGCTTCTTTAAGCCCTACATTTCTCGCTTTACTAGGTCCTGAATTTTCCTGTTTAATAAGTTTTATATTATTATGCTTACTTTCATATTCTTTAAGCATCTCATAAGTTCCATCAGTTGAACCATCATCAATAAGTATTAATTCAAAATCTTTAAGAGTTTGATTATATATTGATTTAATAGTTTCATCTATATATTCTTTTACATTATATACAGGAACTATGACACTTATCTTATAGCTACTCACTAATTTATCCTCCTAGTTTCCAATTATAAATTTAATTATATTCAATATTTTACTATAATTAGTCTAATCTTATCAAAATAACTTATTTTTAATAAAAAAAAATTTCAAAAGTAAAATTACTTTTGAAATTTAAATTATATTCTGGTAGGGCGTATAGGAATCGAACCCATAATGTACCGTCCGTAGCGGTAAGTTATATCCATTTAACTAACGCCCCTTATATACTTTTAACAAAATTATATTATCACAATTGAAGATTTTGTGCAAATATTTATTAGGAATACGATTTAAATTTCATTATTTTATAAGTCTTATCATAAATTCTAAATATAATACACAAAAAAAATACTTTCTTAAATTATTTTATTTAAGAAAGTATTTTTATTATAGAAATCTATTTAATCTGTTATTATTCTTATTATTTCTCTGTCTATTTACTAAATCATTTTTAATATGCTTAAGTATTATAGCCACATATATTGCAGTAGCAATAATTAATGGATATTGTAAGCTTATGCTTGGATATAATATTCCTATTGGTAATGATAATAAAAATGGTACTGTAGCCGCATAAATAGATAAGCTATATAAAGCTGTTGGCTTAACCATCATTCCTAAGAATATTGAAACTATTAATCCTACTACTGTTACAAATAAACTATCTATTATTAAATTTATAAATCTATTTATAATACTATAAATAGTTATAAAACCAAAATAATATTTTTTAGCACTTTGTATTGTTTGAACTAAAGTTTCATTATTAACTTCTTTAGCATTAAATATTTTACTATTTACTTGGTTATAGTCATAGTTTCCGCCCATACCTAAAGATTGAATTTTAACACCATTCTTTAAAACTAGCATATATGAATTATCTTCTGGATATTCATTTATTATATCATTTGCATCATCTAATGTTTTCTTATCATTTATATAAATAAGATTTCCATTTTGATTTATTATTATAGGATTTTTAGCCATAGTAAATGTATTATCTTTTATATTAAAAGCATATTCTGGATTATTTATTTCAGTTGTTGCCTTATTTATTAATCCATTAGTCATATAGCTATTATATATTCCTAAAATCCCACCAAATATAAGACTTATTAAAAAACCATATAATATTGCCTTTCCTATTCCTTGGTCTATATATTGAGGAAATTTATCTAATCTATGTAAGCAATTTTTAAACTTTACAAAAAAATTATCTTTCATGTTTTCCCTCCTTTCAATAAAAATATATATTAATATAATTATATTTTAACCATCAAGATTTATCTTATCATACTTATTTAAAATATTAAATTATTATGTTTAAATTTTACATTTAATGGAAATATTTTAAAATAAAGAGGTGATATTATGAACGAATTAAATAATGAAAGTTTTAAACAGCCAGAAGAAAATTTTAACACTACAAAAGAAAAATTAAATTTGAAATTAATAACTATAGTATTATCATCTGTACTTTTAATTGGAATATTATTTAGTTTTACTACTTTATCCTATAAATCATTAGTAGTTAACTTTAAAAATTATTTTGATAATGCTCACTATAGTACTGCAAATAATCTAGTTGTAACTAAAGGTAATATGAACATTTTAAAATCATTTAAAATAAATAATGATTTAACATCTTATTTTAAAGATAAACTTAAATCTATTACTGAAAAATTAAACAATGGTGAAATAACTAGTGATGAAGCATTAGTTATTATAAATGAAATAAATAGATATAACTTATTAGATAAAGAAATTGATGAAACAGTTGGAGTATTATCTAATAATATTTCTAGTTCAAGCACTTTAACAAAAGGTATTTCAGAATATCAAAAGAAAAATTTTAAAGAAGCATTAACCATTTTTAAATCAATTCCTAGTAATAATGAAGGCTACAATACAGCTGCCACTTATATTCCTAAGTGTAAAGAAGAGTACACTAATTATCTCCTAAAAGAAGTGGACACTTTAGTTGCTGAACATTATTATTCTAAATCAATCACTCTTCTAGAAGAAAACTTAGAGCTTTTAGATAATAGCACTAAAATATCTGATAAGATAGAGGAACTTAAAACTGCTCGTGATAAGTATATTCAAGAAAGAGATGGTAAATAATTAATATATTATTTCAAATACCTTATTTAATTTATTATAATAGATTAAATAAGGTATTTTTTTAGGAGGATTAATATGAATTTTAATATTCCCGCAAAAGTTCAGTTTATAATAGATACTTTTTATAATAATGGTTTTGAAGCTTTTTTAGTTGGCGGATGTATAAGAGATTATCTTTTAAATAAAACACCAAAAGATTATGATATTGCAACATCTGCAACACCTGACCAAACTATATCTTTATTTGAAAAAACCATTCCTACAGGTCTTCAACATGGGACTGTAACTGTTGTTATAGAAAATGAAAATTTTGAAGTTACAACTTATAGAACAGAATCAGAATACATAGATAATAGACACCCTGAAAAAGTTGAATTTGTTAAAAATATAAAGGAGGATTTATCTAGGCGTGATTTTACTATAAATGCTTTTGCATATAATGATAAAAAAGGTTTATTAGATTTTTTTGAAGGTAAGTCAGATTTAAAAAATAAAATTATACGAGCAGTAGGTAATAGTGATATACGATTTAATGAAGATGCTCTAAGAATGCTTAGAGCTATCAGATTTTCATCTCAACTAGATTTTGATATTGATAAAGATACATTATCTAATATAGAAAAAAATAATCTTCTTATTAATAATATAAGCTTTGAAAGAATTAGAGATGAAATTTCTAAAATCCTACTTTCTAATAATCCAAGAAAAGGATTATTACTATTAAAGAATACAGGATTACTTACAAATATTATTCCTGAATTTAAGGATACATTTGGTTTTGACCAAAAAAATCCTCATCATTTTGAGGATGTATTTGAACATAGCCTTTCTGTATTAGAAAAAACTCCAAGTATACTTACAGTTAGATTAGCTGCACTTCTCCATGATATAGGAAAACCAAGTTGCTTTAACTTAGATGAAAAAGGAATTGGTCATTTTTACGGTCATAATATTAAGAGTGAAGAAATATCTAGAAAAATTTTAAATAGACTTAGATTTGATAATAAAACAATAAAAGAAACTCTTAAATTAATAAGAGAGCATATGAATGTTTTAGATAATCCTAATAATTCTAATATTAAAAGATTAATTACTAGAGTTGGTTTAGATTCAATAGAAAATTTATATTCGCTTCAAGAAGCAGATATATTATCATTAAAAGATCCTTCTGTGGCAACACATAAAATAGTTAAGATGAGAGAAGTAACAAATAATATTTTAATCTCTAAAGAACCACTGTCCTTAAAGGATTTAGCTATAACAGGAGATGATTTAATAAACGAATTAGGATTAAGCAAAGGAAAAATTATTGGAGATGTTTTAAAAAAATTATTTAATATTATTTTAGATTATCCAGATTTGAATAATAAAGCAGATTTACTAAAAGAAGCTAAAAAAATAGTAGAATCATATCAAAACTAAATTATTCTAAGAATTTCAAACATAAAATCATCTCCAAAAGAAACATAAACTTAAAAACTAGTTGGAAAAGAAAAAAAGATGTCTTTTAAGACATCTTTTTTCTTTTCTACATGATAACTTCTGATTCTTTGAAAAATAAGAATAAAATACTTTCACTTACTTCTTTTTTTGTTATTCTTTCTAATGCATTCTTATAATATTTTATTTGTATTGAATATTTATCTTTCATTTCTTTTTCTGCATCAGCCTCAATATAATCAGTCTTATAATCAACTAATATAATTTTTCCATCCTCTTCAAAGAATAAATCTATAATTCCTTGAATTCTTACTGTTTCTTCAAAATTAGTTCCTTTAAGTTCTTCCTTAACTTCAGATACATCTAACTCTAAAAAGAAAGGAAACTCTCTTCTAACCATCTTTCCTGAATTATAAGCATTTAGTACTCTTTTTCCTATATTACTATCAAAAAATGCTTTTATTTTAAATGGATTTATAGCTTCATATTCTTCTGTAGTTATAAGCTCACTATCATACATTTCTTTTATTTGCTCTTTTATCTCATTAATAGTGGAAACTCTATCATAATCAATTTTTTGCATAATAAAATGTACTGCTGTTCCACGTTCAGCTCCTGATAGTCCTTTAGTTTCTTGTAAAAACCTTGGCTTAATTACAGGTTTATCTTTAAATAGAACTTCCCCATCATAATCAGCTTCTAAACTTTCATATCCTGCTCTTTTTAATTCAGAAACTGAAAGATTACTTTTCATAGTTGTTAAAGCTTCAAATTTATATTTAAATCCTAATCTACGCTCAACTTCTTTATCCACAGCTCCTTCTGTTAAAGTTATAAACAATTCTTTATCTTCATTTTCACCCACAGGCTCTAAATTTTTCTCCACAGAAAAGTCATTTTTATTCCATACCTTAACATCCCATGTGGATAAGTCATCACTAACTATATTTTTATCCCCATCTACTTTTTCCCTTATAGGTTCTCCATCAATATGTTGACAAAGTGCCATACCAATCCAATCTATATATGACTTTCCACTAGATACTTCTGATGGAACAATCCTTTCCTTTTCTATTGAAGCTGATTTAACCCATTTCTTAGCTGTTTTTTCTATATCATTAACAGCTCCAGTAACTATTAACTTTTCTTTTGCTCTAGTAAAAGCAACATATAAAATTCTCATTTCTTCTGATAAAGTCTCTAATTTAAATTTCTTCTTTATAGCTTCTTTAGGTAATGTAGAATATTTTAATCTTTTTTCTAAATCTACATAATTAGGTCCAAATCCTAAATCATCATGATATAAAATGCTTTTATTCATATCCATTAAATTAAAGTTTTTTCCTGCTCCAGATAAAAATACTACTGGAAATTCTAGTCCCTTACTTTTATGAATACTCATAATCCTAACTACATCTTCATTTTCCCCAAGAATCTTAGCACTTTCCATATCACCTGAAGATTTTCTAAGTTTATTTATAAAATTTATGAAATTAAATAATCCTTTAAAGCTTGTTTCTTCATATACTCTCGCTCTTTGGAATAATACTTTAAGATTTGCCTGTCTAAGCATACCATTTGGCATAGCTCCTACATATGCAAAATAAGCAGTATCCATATATAAATGCCATATAAATTCATCAATTGGCATATATACTGACTTATCTCTCCATATATTCAACCTTTCATTAAATGACCTACACTTCTCAATAAGTTCCTCTCTAATATTTACTTCACCTTTTGCTATATCTAATATATTTTCATAAAAATACTTATCTTTATTTATAATTCTTATATCAGTAAAATCTTCTGCTTTAAATCCAAAAATAGGTGACCTTAACACAGCAATCATAGGAACATCTTGCATTGGATTATCTATAATTTTTAATAATGCCATTATTGTTCTAACTTCTATAGATTCAAAATATCCAGAACCAGTATCAGCATATGCAGGAATTCCCTCTACTCCAAATTCATCAACAAAAGCTTCTGCCCAGTTCTTAGTTGCTCTTAAAAGTATAACAATATCTTTATATTTAAGTTTTCTATATTCTCCTGTTTCTTTATCTAAAACTCTAAAATTATTAGATTCTGACATAAGTTCTTTAATTCTTCTACAAACAATTCTAGCTTCTAAGTTTATCCACTCAATATCTTCTTCCTCTTCATCATCTTCTGTCTCTTTAGCTTCAATAACATTATTTGATTTATCTAATATATTAACCTCAATCTTTCCACCAGCTACAAGTCCTTCTTCTATTTCTGGAAAATTAGCTCCTAAATTTAAAGCTTCACTATCTGTATATTCAAGTTCTCCAACAGTTTCAGACATAAGTTTTTTAAATATAAAGTTAACTCCATTTATAACTTCTTCTCTACTTCTAAAATTTTTATATAGCTGAATAACTCTAGTTTTTTCTCCTGGAACCTTAGAATAAGTGTTGTACTTTTCTAAAAATAACTCTGGCTTCGCTTGTCTAAATCTATAAATACTTTGCTTAACATCTCCAACCATAAATACATTTGGATTATCTGTATTTTTTCTTGAAACTAAATTTATAATTGCTTCTTGAACATTATTAGAATCCTGATATTCATCAACTAAAACTTCATCAAAAAATTCTCTAAAATTCAAAGCAATTTGAGATGGCTCTCCAATAGTATCTCCACTTAATATTTTTAAACAGAAATGCTCTAAATCATTAAAATCTAGCATATTTCTTTCTTTTTTTCTATCACTAAATCTCTTTCCAAACTCTAAAGTTATTTCAGATAATTTTTTCATATAAGGATAGCATTTTCTAACTGTATCTAATGATTCACCTATATTATTAAATACAGGATCTTTTACTATAGCACACATTTTCTTTTTACAATCATCTCTTATTCTTTTTACAAATTCTTGTGCCCCTTCATCAGATACACTAGATTTTTTTACAGTTTTAAGTCTTGCAAATTGTAAATTACAAATAGCATTTTCTATATTTTTAATATTACCATTTAATGAGTCTCTTAAATTTATAAGATTAGATAATTCATCAGTAAATTGAGGTATATATGGTTCTAATCCATCTGTTTCTTTTATAATTTCTAATGCTCTATTATATAAATTTATATAACTTTCAGTTTCAACTAATAATTCTCTTTTTAAAATATTAACCCATATAGAACCATCAAAGCCCTCTTCCAAATTAAACTCTTCTGATTTTTCTTTAAGCCATTTTTCAGACCAAGGTCCACTCATGGAAAATCTATATAAATCTTTTATAATATCCTTTAAATTATCATCACTTTTACTATTTGAAAAAGCTTCTACTAAATTTAAAAACTCTTCATCATTTTCATCATACAAATCTTCAAAAAGCTCATCTATAATTTCATTTTTAAGTAATATCCCCTCAGTTTCATCAGAAATTCTAAAAGAAGGGTCTAAATCTATAACATGAAAATTATTTTTTATAACATCTAAACAAAATGAATGCATTGTTGTTATATTCGCTCTACTTAAAAGAGTAAGTTGCTTTTGAAGATTTTTAGAATTAGGGTTACTTTCCAATTCTTTTGTTATAGCAGCAGCTATTCTTTCTCTCATTTCTGCTGCAGCTGCTTTTGTAAAAGTAACAACTAAAAGTCTATCTACATCAACTGGATTTTCTTCATCAGTTACTATTCTTATAATTCTCTCTACTAAAACAGCAGTTTTACCTGATCCTGCTGCAGCTGCAACTAGTAGATTACATTTTCTAGTTACAATAGCTTCAAGCTGTTCATTAGTCCATTTCGTTGTCATCTTCTACACAATCTCCTTTTACGCATTTTCTTATCTTACTCCAAATTTCATCATCACTTTTCTTAAATATAAGATTATAATTATTATCTTGTATACTTGTATCAAACTGACAAATAGATGAATAATCACAAAACTCACAATTATCTCTATCCTTATACTTAATAGGCTGAATTTTTATATTTCCACTTAACATATCTGTACAAAGTTCTATCATTTTTATATTTACATATTCTCTTAAAAGATTAAATTCCTCTTCTGTGGCTACTGAACTAGTTTTATCAAATTCACCATTCTTATTAAATTTAGCTGGAATAACAAGAGAAAATGAACTCATATCATTATCCATAGCACGAACTACTTCAGCATCTTTCAATAAAAGACCTTCCATTTTTAATGATTTTAAAATCTCTTCCTTTAATTTTTCTTCATCTAAAATAGATTCACCTTTTAATATTGGGTCATCAATTCTAAAGTAAAGAATAGCTCCAGGCACTGCTCCTGTTTCTAAAATATACTTTGAATTTCTTATTAAAGCATCTATATAAACTAAAAGTTGCATTTGAATTCCTGCAAATAATTCTGCTAAATCAAATTTTTTAGCACTTGATTTATAATCTACAACTCTAAGATAAGTTACCCCATTCATTACTAATGTATCTATTCTATCAATTCTTCCAGTTAAGTAAACACGCTCTCCTGAAGGTAAATCTAATTTTATAGGTTCTCCAGACCCTACATCTCCAAATGAAAATTCATTACTGAAAACTTCAAATTGTCCACGCTTTATCTGCTCTGAAATTACAGATACAGACTTTGTAATAACTCTCTTAAATCTATTTGTAAAATACTTATATCTATTGCTACTATTTAAAATAGAATTAACATCTTCTTTTAGTTTTTTATCTACTAATTCATCAACTATAACTCTACACTTTTCTCTATTTAACTCACTCCATGAAATATTTTCATTTTTAACTCTAGTAGTGAAATTATCTAATATTTCATGCATAAAACTTCCTAAGTCTGGAGCTGAAAATTCATATATTTTTCTATCTCTAGCCTTAAGTCCATATTTAACAAAATAAGAGAAGGGACAACTTGCATATTGCTCTAACCTAGATACATCAAATCTTAAATTTCCATAATTATTTTTATAAAGTGAAATAAGCTTTTCTCTTGAAACTTCATTTTCTAAATTTGTATAATTTATACCATCAAAAATATTTTTAGTTTTTTCTACAAATCCTTCTCTAGTTAAAAACCATTTGTATACTTCTTGCCAATATTCTTCTATATTTTCATTATCAACTTGTTTTCTTAAAGATAATACTAATTCATTAAAAGTTGGAGTAGGTGTTGTTATTTTACTATACTTATCTCTATTGAAATAATTAAATAATTCACTTTCTTCTTTTAATGGTTTCATAACTCTTTTTAATCTAGGAATTATTATAGAAGGACGTAAAGATTTACCCTCAAAATCTGCCATTGGATACGTAATCATCATATATCTACTAGAAATAGTTAGTGCAGTATAAACCATATATTGCTCTTCAAAAGCTCTAGCTTTTGTTGTAGCTGCAAGTTCTATATCCATTTCTCTTAATAAATCTCTATCTCTATCTGAAATTATCCCCTCTTCTTTTGTTGATGAAGGTAGTATTCCATCATTAACTCCAATAATATAAAGTGCTTTAACTTCTCTTCCTTTAACTCTCGCTATATCTCCTATATTAACTTGATCTAAAGCAACAGGAATAACACCTATTTCCTTACTTTCAAATCCTGCATTAAGTATTTTATAGAATTCTTTAGGTGATACCTTGTCTTCTCCCATTACTTCAACTGCCTGATCCAAAACTTCCATAATAATTTTTGGAACTTGCTCATACTCTTTTATTTTTATTTCTAAAGATTCTGCTTCAAAATCTTTAATCCAATCTTCTATTTTTTCAAAAACCTTTAATTCTAAAAGAAATTCAAATACTGCAGTACAAATATCCTTTACTCTCTTATTTCCTTTTATTTTATTATGGAAATCCATTAGAGGCTCTCTTGTATATTCCATTATTTCTTTTATTTCTAATTCCTCTTGTGAAATATCATTCTCTCTATTAAAGAATCCATTATTAACGTCTTCAGTAGTCCATTTATATCCCTTGATTCCATTTTCCAATACATAATTTTCAAGCTTATCTATGTATTCTCTTTCCATATTTACAAGACCACTTTTTAAGTATTTAAAAATGCTTTCATAACTCCAATTTCTTATTAATATTTCTATTGCTGACATAATTAAAATAATTATTGGATTACTAAGAACTTGTATTTTTCTATCTAAGAAATAAGGTATGCCATATTGAGTAAAAATTACTGATGTTATCTTTTCATAATCATTTATATTTCTGCATATCACTGATATATCTTTATATCTAAAGTTTTTATCTCTTACTAATCTAATTATATCTTTAGCAATCGTATCTATTTCATCATAACTATTATTAGCTTTATAAAGTCTTATATTACTGTTTTCTCCATTATATATTTTAAATGGATAAGTAAAAAAATGCTCTTCTATATGAGCAAGTTCTTTTGAATTTCGGAATCTATAAGGAACTCCTTTATTTAAATCTATAGGCTCTAAATATCCTATATTATTTTCTTCCATCATCTTTATAATTCTTTTTTCAGTATTCTTAATTGCATTAAATATATCTGTTACATCCTCTTCTTTATTAGAAGAATTACTCATACAAAGAGTTATATTAATTGTTTTTGCAGTTTTGGAAAGTTCATTTATTATATCCATTTGTTGAGGTGTAAAAGTTGTAAATTCATCTATCCAAATTTCAGCTCCTTCATAAATATTACAACCTCTAAGTTTTTTAGATAAAATAGTAAGTTCGTCATCACCATCAATAACCTTATTTTCAATTCGTGAATTATATTCTTCAAATATATTAGCTAAATCTACAAGCTTATCTTTTAAATCAATATCTTCTGTTTTTTCTACACCCTCTAACAATATTTCCTTGGAAATATTGTATTTTTTAAATTCAGTTATTGTTTTTGAAATTATATCTATAAATCCTTGTTGTTTAGAAATTCTATTAAAATAACTTAAGTCCTCTCCTTTTTCTTGTAACAGCTTATAAATAAGCATGTTTTTTCCTTCATCTTTTATTATTCTATGAACTCTTCCACCACATTCATCAAAAACTTTTCTAGCCATTCTTTTAAAACTAATAACTTCAGCTCTTAATAATGCTTCTTCACCAACCACTCTCAATAAATCTTTTTCTCGTTGAAATGTATATTGTTCTGGAACTATTATAATTAATTTATTTCCATTATTATTACTTAACTTCTTTTTTATTTGCTCTAAGCAAAAGGTGCTTTTTCCACTACCTGCTCTACCATATATAAATCTAATTCCCACATTAAAGCTCCTTTCTAAATTTTTACTTATTTTAATTATATCCTACAAATATTTTTTTATCTCTATAAAAAATCTAAAATTAAAGTTCAGTAGCTTCAATATCTAATAAAAAAGAGATTATAAAATAATTTTTATTTATTATTTTATAATCTCTTTTTTTATTTCATTTATCTCTTAATTTTTTTAACTAACAATATTATTACTTTAATATTTATTTCAATTTATAATTTAAATTTAACTATAATTTTTATATATAAATTTATAAAAAAAACACTTAACAAATGTTAAGTGTTTTGGCGGAGAATCCGGGATTTGAACCCGGGCGCCAGTTGCCCGACCTACGCCCTTAGCAGGGGCGCCTCTTCAGCCACTTGAGTAATTCTCCATGTGCCCTCTAAAAATATTTAAATGGCGGAGAGATAGGGATTCGAACCCTAGGTACCCGTGAAGGTACGCCGGTTTTCAAGACCGGTGCCTTAAACCAACTCGACCATCTCTCCATATCAAAGACAGTTATCATTATAACAAGTTGATTTTAATATGTCAACTACTTATCTAAAAGTTTTTCAAAAAACTTTTTATAGGATTATTTTTAATAATATGAATAATTATTTAAAATAAATTTTTATAGGATAATTACTATTGAATAGTTTTTTTTATTGTGTTATATTATTATCAAATAAACCAGAGTAGTTATGTCAACATTAAACATTTTTAAGTTATATATATGTTTAATATAAATCGCAGGTTGGCATAATATAGTTATCTTAAATTTAAATTAAAAAGGAGATTTTAATTATGAAAGTAGTAGTTGTTGGATGTACACATGCTGGAACAGCAGCAATAAGTAATATTAAAGCTCTTCACCCTGAAAGTGAAGTAACAGTTTATGAAAGAAATGATAATATATCATTCTTATCTTGTGGTATAGCATTACATGTGGCTGATGTTGTTAAAGACCCTCAAGGATTATTTTATAGTTCACCTGAAAAATTAGCTGAACTTGGAGTTGTAACAAAGATGCAACATGAAGTAACTAATATAGATATAGAAAACAAAAAAGTATCAGTTAAAAATCTTTTAACTAACGAAGAATTTACTGATTCATATGATAAATTAGTTCTTACACCTGGTTCATGGCCAATTGTACCAAGAATCGAAGGAATAGATTTAGAAAATATAGTTCTTTCAAAGAACTTTAATCATTCACAAGTTATTATAGAAAAAGCTAAAAAAGCTAAAAATATCGTTGTAATCGGAGCTGGTTATATTGGTGTTGAATTAGCAGAGGCTTTTGAAATTCTTGGTAAAAATGTAACTTTAATTGATGCTGAAGAAAGAATAATGAGTAAATATCTTGATGAGGAATTTACTTCTAAAGCAGAAGATGCATTTAGATCACATGGAATAAATGTTGTTACTGGTGAATTAGTTCAAAAATTCGAAGGTATTAACGGAAAAGTATCTAAAGTATTAACTAATAAAGGTTCATATGAAGGAGATCTAGTTGTTCTTTGTATAGGATTTAGACCAAGTACTGAGCTTGTAAAAGGTCAACTTGATATGCTTCCAAATGGAGCTATTATAATTGATGAATATATGAGAACTAGCCACAAAGATGTAATGGCTGCTGGTGATTGCTGTGTTGTTAGATATAATCCAGCTAAAGATGAAAGATATATCCCTCTTGCAACAAATGCTGTAAGAATGGGTACTTTAGTAGCTAGAAATTTAGTTGAACCAACTTTAAAATATATGGGGACTCAAGGTACATCAGGAATAAAAATTTATAATCATAATATAGCATCAACTGGTATGACTGAAATGATTGCAAAATCTACTACAAAATATAATGTTGCATCAGTAATTTATAAAGATAACTATAGACCTGAATTTATGCCTACTAATTGTGAAGCACTTGTTAAACTAGTATTTGATAAAGATAGTAGAAGAATCTTAGGTGGACAAATAGTTTCAGATTATGATTTAACTGAACTTATGAATACACTTTCAGTAGCTATTCAAAATGATATGACAGTTGAAGAATTAGCTATGACAGACTTCTTCTTCCAACCTAATTATAATAAACCTTGGGGATTATTAAATTCAGTAGCATTACAAGCGCTATAAAATTACACCCTTTATTAAATCCTGAAAATTTAAATACCCTCAAAATTTAATATATGAGCATAATGCTTTTAAGCATATTTTATAGAAGTGAATTTGTTATTCAAATTCACTTCTATCTATTTTTAGCATTGACTTATATAAATTTATATCGTATTATTTGAATATATAAATTTATATGAGAACTAATTTTATTTTTTCTAATTTCTTTAAGAAAAGTTATTATATAATGTATATAAATTTTATTTTCATATGGCTTAATAATATTAGTTTAATTAACATTTGAGAAAAATATAAATATACTAAAGTATTTATCTAGCAAACTCATATAAAAATCATAATAAATTTTCTAGATAAATAAAAAAGATATCATATAGTGTGACAAGCAGTAATTAATAGTAAAACACTGCTAATAATTTCATTAAAACTAACTTTTATAAATTAAGTATTATTGGTGATTTATTTCTTTATTAAGAAAAATAAAAAATAATTTAAGGAGATATAAAAATGAGTAAAGTATTAGAATTTCACTCTCAAGGATTTAATTGTGCAGAATCAATTATAAAGACTATAAACGAAGAGAAAAATCTTAATATACCAGTATCACTTGGAACTCCATTTGGAGCTGGTATGTCTACAGGAAATACATGTGGAGCTGTAGTAAGTGCTTTAATGATTATAGGAGCTGAAAAAGGTAGAGAATCTAGTGAAGAAAAGAATAATGCTAGAGAAATAACTCAAAACTTAGTTAAATCTGTAATTAATGAATTTGGTTCAATTAAATGTATAGATTTAAAAAGAAATGGAATATCATGTGATGATATAATTGAGTTTGCATATAATAAAGTAAATGATCTTGTATAATATTTTTAAAGATAACTATAAAGTTTTATAGTTATCTTTTTTTATTAAATATATATTTATTTAATAAAAAAACACTTAACAAATGTTAAGTGTTTTGGCGGAGAATCCGGGATTTGAACCCGGGCGCCAGTTGCCCGACCTACGCCCTTAGCAGGGGCGCCTCTTCAGCCACTTGAGTAATTCTCCATATTCATATGCCCTCGACTATTTTTATATAAAAAAATGGCGGAGAGACAGGGATTCGAACCCTGGGTACCCGTAAAGGTACGCCGGTTTTCAAGACCGGTGCCTTAAACCAACTCGACCATCTCTCCGCGATTACAGGATTTATTATATCAACGTTCTATATTTGTGTCAATATATTATTTTTATTTTTTTATAATTTTATTATTAACATAATTTATTTGATAATTTATTATTTAATTTTTATAATTTAAATCAATATATCAATATATTAAGTTAATAGTATTATTTAATTATTATGTTAATCCTATCAAAAATAACTTTTTATTATTTTATATATTCTTTTTGCTAATAAATTATTGTTATATATCCATATTTAGACTATAATTATAAAAAATTTATATTTAAAAGGAGATTAGAATGAATTTATATATTTCAGATTTAGATGGCACACTTTTAAATTCTGATGCTCAATTATCACAGTATACTATAAATAATATCAATATGCTTCTTAAAAATACAGATATGAACTTTTCCATAGCTACTGCAAGAACTCCAGCAACTGTTGTACCCTTATTAAAAGATTTAAATTTAAAATTACCTGTAATAGTTATGAATGGTGCTGCAACATATAGCTTAAAAGAAAGTAAATATATTCACTATAATTCAATAGAATCTGATTCAGTTCAAAGTATAAAAAATATATTAGATAAATCTAACATTTCATATTTCACTTACACATTAAAAGAAAATCATATTTATGTTTATTTTGATAAAGAATTAAGCAGCAATCAAATAAAATTTATGAATGAGAGAAAAGGTAGCAAATTAAAAAGTTTTATTAAAGAAGCTCTTCCTATTGACTCTAATGTTTTATATTTCTTTGTAATGGACAAGAAATCTAAAGTACTTTCTTTATATGAAGAAGTAAAAAAAATAAAAAATATATCTGCTTATGCATATGAAGATATCTATGATAGAGGAGACTGCTTTATTTTAGAGATTTTTAGTCATAAATCTTCAAAAGCTAATTCAATAAAAAGATTGATGAAAGAAAATTCTTTTACTAATTTAACAGTATTCGGAGATAATTTAAATGATATTCCAATGTTTGAGCTTGCTGAAAATAAAATTGCGGTAAAAAATGCAGTTCAAAAACTTAAGGAACTATCAACTAAAGTTATAGATTCAAATAATGATAATGGCGTAGCAAAATTCTTATTAAATGAGTTTAAATTATAAAAAAAGTGCCGACAAAGCCGACACTCTAAAGTGTATCATATGGAAAAATACTTTCTATTATGATACCTTTTTTTATTTTATAATTTATTTTATTACATCTATTCCCATATATCTTTTTAATACTTCTGGTACTCTTACAGTTCCATCTGCATTTTGATAGTTTTCTAATATAGCTGCAACTGTTCTTCCTATTGCTAATCCTGAACCATTTAATGTGTGAACAAATTGTGGTTTAGCTTTTGGATCTTCTTTGTATTTAATATTAGCTCTTCTAGCTTGGAAATCTTCAAAGTTTGAACAACTTGAAATTTCTACATATCTATTATAACTTGGCATCCATACTTCTAAGTCAAATTTTAAAGCAGCAGTAAACCCTAAGTCCCCTTTACAAATTCTAACTTTTCTATATGGTAATCCTAATTCTTCTAAAACTTCTTCTGCATCTCTAACTAATTTATCTAATTCATTATAAGAATCTTCTGGTTTACAGAACTTAACTAATTCAACTTTATTGAATTGATGTTGTCTTATAAGTCCTCTAGTATCTCTACCAGCTGAACCTGCTTCTGCTCTAAAACAAGCTGAATAAGCAACGTGTTTTATAGGTAATTCTTCACCTGATAAAACTTCATCTCTATACATATTAGTTACAGGTACTTCTGCAGTTGGTATTAAGAAGAATCCATTATTTTCTACTTTAAATGCATCTTCTTCAAATTTAGGTAATTGACCTGTTCCAGTCATACTATTTCTATTAACCATATATGGAGGTAATACTTCTACATAGCCATGATCATCAGAATGTTTATCCATAAAGTAGTTTAATACAGCTCTTTCAAGTCTTGCTCCCATACCTTTATAGAAAGTAAATCTTGAACCAGCAACTTTTCCTCCTCTTTCGGCATCTATAATATTTAAATCAACACCTAAATCCCAGTGAGCTTTTGGTTCTCCTTCAAATTTTGGAGTTTCTCCCCATCTTTTTATTTCTACATTATCTTCATCACTTGCTCCTTCTGGAACTTGTGGATTTGGTATGTTAGGTATTCTTAACATAATATAATCAATTTTTTCATTTATTTCTGAAAGTCTTGAATCATGTTCTTTTATTTCATTTCCTAATTCCTTCATTTCAGCCATTATAGAAGTTACATCTTCCCCTTCTTTTTTTAATTTAGGAATTTCAGATGAAACTTGATTTCTTTTACTCTTTAAAGCTTCAACCTCAACTAATATATTTCTTCTTTCTTCATCAAGCTTAACTAATTCATCAATAACAGCTACATCAAAATCTTCTCCTCTATTTGTAAGTGCAACTTTTATTTCTTCTGCATTACTTCTAATTCTTTTTAAATCTAACATTTAAGTTTCCTCCTTATATTAATTTAATAATAAATACTAGTTATTTACGGACATAAAAAAGAAGCCTCTCTCCCTTATAAAAGGGACGAAAGACTCCGCGTTGCCACCCTAATTGATAAAGCATATGCTTTATCCACTCAAAAATTTAACGGTTTCCCGTACTGCTTAATTCACAGTCCCTCCAAGGTGGATTCGTAATAATTAGAATTATCAGTTTACACCAACCACTGACTCTCTAAAAACCTAATTAAAACTACTTAGCCTCTTCACAGGTTTATATATTATAAATCTACATTTACTATATTACAAATTTAATTACTTTGTCAATATTTTACTAGACTATTTAACATAATAATTTGTTAAAATAAACAATTTATAAAATATAATAATTATCTTGTTATTTTTTTAGTACATATAATATCTATTCCTGTATTTAAAATATTCTTACAAATTGTATCTCCTATATTTATAGGTGTACTAACATAAAGTCTACTAATAACTTTAGATAATTCTTTCCATAATGTCTTATCTATAGGAGCTGTGCTTTTTACAGAAACAACTCTATGCTTAGGGTCACTTTTTACTCTAACTATACTTGTAAAAACTTCACTATTCATAAAAATCTTCTCCATTAAACTTCATCAAACTCTTTAATTCTTCCATATACAATATTAGAATCATTAGAGTCTTTAACTATATCTATAATATTTTTGTCCATTTCTCGGGCTAATATACTCATTATTTTTCTTGTACAATATGAGCCATGACAACTTCCAAAACCAGCACCTGTTCTCTTTTTAACACCTTCTAGTGTTCTAGCTCCTAAAGGCCTTCTAATGCAATCTACTATCTCACCTTCACTAATATTATTGCATGCACATATTATGTTTCCATATCTCTTATCAAGCTTAATTATTTCATTCGCATCTTCTCTAGTCATTTCTCTTATTCTATAAGATTCTCTTCTCTTATCAATAAAGTTCTTTTTTAAGCTAGCATTTAAACTATTTACTAGTCTTCCTTTTATACTTTTTGCTATAGCTGGTGCAATTGTAAGTTTCCCATAATGCTTTCCAGTAACTCTTATATATCCACTATCTATTTTGCTATCATCAATTAATACTTCATCTTTTTTATAGACTTCTCTTACCATATCACTAACATTACATTTTTTTAACTTAGGTAAAACAAGGTTAGTTATTTCTATTCCTCTATCAATATTAAGTTTATCAGTATACTTAATACATATCATTGTGTCTCCATTAATCATAGGTGAGCTTATAATAAATGTATCATCATCAATAACTTTTGTTATTATTTTACTTAAACTTTTTTCAACTTTTCCTTCAGTAAATAAGTAATTCATACTTTTTCTAACTCCATTATCTTCTGGAATAATTTCTTTAACTTCATCTTCTTCATCAATATATATTTCATCCGGAATAGTATTAATAACAAATTTACATTTAAATTTATTTTTATTAGTAGTTACATCAAATCCTTTTGATATCTTTTTAATAGTTAATACTTCTTCTTCAAACCTAAAATTAACTCCATTATCAGAAGCTACTTCTGCATAAGCAATTGCTAAATCATAAGGTGCAATTATAGCAGTATTTTTAGAATAAAGAGCACTATCATATTCATCAACAAGCTCTGGCTCTATTTCTTTTATCTTTTGCTTATCTATAAGCTCAACATTTAAAATTCCCCTATCTTTTGCTACAGAATACATATTTCTTATTTTAATATCTTCTTTTTCATCTAAGGACAATCTCAATGAACCAATTTTTCTATAAGGAATATTAAATTTAGAACAAGTTTCTCTTATAAGTTCACTACCTATATTCTCAAGTCCTGCCATTAATGCATTAGATGTTTCAGATCCATCATAAACAATTGCAGTATTAACTACAGCTATATCATCAGCTACATCATAGTCTTTTTCAATTACAGCTATATTTAGATTATATTTAGACAATTCATAGCCAACTGCACAAGCTACGATTCCACCTCCTAAAATTAAAACATCATAATCCATTATATATTCCTCCTTAATTAAAATTTTATATTTAAAACTTATATTAAACTAAAAATCCTTCATCTTTTAATTCTTTTTTTATTAACTGCATAGACTCTTTATCTATAGATGATATGGTATGCATATGAATTCCATTAGTTAACATTGATAAAGGTATTGTATCATTAGAATTATATCTCTCTAAAAACTTATTTAAATCATTTAAATTTTTAACCATTATAGATCCAGTTATTTCACCATAAACAGAGTGAGAAATTATAACATCTTCTATAATACCACCATATTTAACTATAATCTCCATTTCTCTTTTTAAATCTTCATTAGAATGTTTTGTAACAATCACATCTCTATATCTATTATTTTTTTCAATTAGACTATAGCCATCAGGAGTAGCTATTATATTTTCCCCCTTTGCTCTCAATATAGCTATATCTTTAACTATTACTTGTCTAGTTACACCATATAATTTTGCTAGTTTAATCCCTTTAATAGGATAATTACTGGTCTTAAGATTAATAATTAATTTTTCTCTTCTCTCTTTAGAATTCATTAAAAAACCACCTTATATTCCCTTTTACATTAAATAATTAATTCATATCATCACACTTTTTTATAATACTTAAATATAAGTTATCATTCTTATTTAAATCTTTATGATGATTACCTATGATATCTAAAAATTCATTATCATATTTTTTTAATTGCGAAAGAATTTTTACTCCTCTTATTGGATGATTATAATAAGAATTTACTTTTTCATATTTATCATAGTTTCTAAGCCTACCTTTAGTTAATTTATCTAATATAACAATTATTGATTTATCAATAATTGTTATAGGAAAAATGGATTTGCCAACATCATGTAATAAAGCAATTTTACCTAATTTGTATTGATTAATACTCAACGTTGTCTCTTCTTGTGTTTTATTAGAAGTTTCTATTTCTAATTTTTTATTATGATCTTTCAACATTTGTATTGCATCATTACATACTCTAATACAATGATGTTGTTCTGACTTTTTTAATTTCTTAAATATAAACATTTCTTCTTTATCTAAATATTTTTCTACCAACTCATAATCTACGGATTTAACTGCACCAGTTATAGCCCATATGAATTGCTTAACTCTATACATATACTTCTCCTCATAATAATATTAAATTATATATCTGATATTTTTCTTAATGTATAATTATAATAATTTTGGTATCATTTTTTTAATTAATCTATTTTCATCGCATATTATTTCTATATTATAAACCATATAAACATCTAGTTTATTATACCTTAATTATATTTTTATAAATTTCTACTTACTTTTATCATTATCTATATAATATCATTATATAAATTGCATATCAATTTTCATATAAAATTTTATAAAAAAAAAGCCATGAATAAAATTCATGACTTTTCCACCTATTTGGTGGAGGTAAGGAGATTCGAACTCCTGACCCCCTGCGTGCAAGGCAGGTGCTCTCCCAACTGAGCTATACCCCCAAAATGGTGGACCTTCAGGGACTCGAACCCCGGACCTACCGGTTATGAGCCGGTTGCTCTAACCAACTGAGCTAAAGATCCATTACCTAGCAACTTCCTACTCTCCCACACAGTCTCCCATGCAGTACCATCGGCGTTATAGAGCTTAACTTTCCTGTTCGGAATGGGAAGGAGTGTTTCCTCTATGCCATCATCACTAGAT
>NZ_KB850956.1:2785768-2896557 GCF_000371465.1 Clostridium thermobutyricum
AAATTTCATCGCTCGACTTGCATGTGTTAGGCACGCCGCCAGCGTTCGTCCTGAGCCAGGATCAAACTCTCAATAAAAAGTTTAATCTTTTAGCTCTTAAAACTTACTTATAAAAGAATTGCTGGTTTAAGTTTGCTTATATATTATTCTGTTCAATTTTCAAAGACCATTTTTTCTTATCGCCTTCAATCGACTTCTTTATGTTATCACTGTTTTGATTACTTGTCAACAACTTTTTAAAAACTTTTTTTATTTTTTTGAGTTGTTGTGTTTCGCATCAGCGACGAGATTTATATTATCATGATATACAATAATATATAATTTAATATGTTTCATTTTTTAAAATTATTATAATATTACTTCTATTTTCTATTTTTATCTATCTTTTTTATATAAAGATACGCCAGGCAAAGAGTATTGCAAGTTGAATGTATTTATATGTATTTGTTTACTTTTATAAGTAAATAATTTAAATTTTTTATATTCTTTCTATCTATATTTTTATATTTTAACTGATTATAATCTAGATTTTATTATTTCTTAGCTCTATTTTTAATAGCTTAAGTTTTTAATTACATCTTTTTTCTATACTATATAAACTATAATATATTTAATTTTTATCAATATAAGTTGTTATAATTATTACTTTAACTATATCTTATTATCAAATTTTATTTTTGTCGTTTAAGAAAAATTCTCTTATCAATTATCGTATATAAAAATCTTTATTATAAAATTTAACTTTTAATAGAATGGAAATTATTTTCTTATATTAATAATTTTCTTTATATCTATTAAATTAGCTCTCAAACTTAATTTTAGATTATACTTATATATCCAATATTAAAGCTATTACTTTCACTCTCCAACATTTAGATACTTTAAAAATTTATATACTTACACAAAACAAAGTTATTTATATTTAAATTTTATTATTTATAAAAAAAGACCACTTGATTTTCATCAGTGGTCCTTTTTAAATTTATTTTTCTGTATCTTCATCCATAGCTCTATTTAATAATTCATCTAAAGATGAATTATTTGATGAATCATTGTCTTCTTCATTAATTGATATTTGTGAATTTTCTAGTGAAATTTGTTCTTCTTTCTCATCAGATTCTTCATTACCAGTAATTTTAGCTATTGTTACAACTTGCTCTTCTTCAAGAGTTCTCATAAGCTTAACTCCCATAGCAGCTCTACCTGTAATAGATATATCAGAAACATTTATTCTTATTGCAATACCGTTTGAGTTTATAAGCATAAGCTCATCATCACTCTTACAAACTGTTGCGCCTATGACTTTACCTGTTTTTTCTGTAATTTTGTAAGTGATAAGACCTTTTCCACCTCTATTTTGTACCTTATATTCTGATGTTGGTGTTCTCTTACCATATCCATTTTCACTTACAACTAATAACTCTTCATCTGGAGTAGCTATATCCATACAAACAGCAATATCATCTTCTTTTAAAGTTATAGCTTTAACTCCTGATGCAGTTCTACCCATAGGTCTAACATCAGTTTCATTAAACTTAACTGCCATACCATTTTGAGTAACAACTATTATATCTGCATCTCCTTTAGTCATTTTAACTTTAAGAAGTTCATCACCATCTCTTAATGTTATAGCATTTAATCCATTCTTTCTAAGGTTTTTGAACTCTTCTAGTTTAGTCTTTTTAACTATACCATTCTTAGTTCCCATAAATAAGAATCCACCTTTATAGATATCATTTACTGTTAGAACAGTCTCTATCTTTTCATCAGCTTCTATAGAAATAAGGTTAATTATATTTGTACCTTTTGCTGTTCTACCCGCATCTGGAATTTGGTATCCTCTTAATTTATATACTCTACCTCTATTTGTAAAGAATAGTATGTCTGAATGTGTAGAAGTAACCATAGCATGCTCAACAAAGTCATCTTCCTTAGTTGACATAGCTTGAATTCCTTTTCCACCTCTCTTCTGTGCTGAATAAACATCAGAAGATATTCTCTTAATGTATCCTGAATGAGTAAGAGTTATAACTATTTCTTGCTCTTGAATAAGATCTTCTACATCAATCTCATCTGCATTTGATTCAATAGCAGTTCTTCTCTCATCACTGTATCTTGCCTTAATTTCTAGTAATTCTTCTTTTATTACTGAAAGTAATTTTTCTTCACTTGCTAAAATTGATTTTAGATAAGCAATCTCTTTCATAAGCTCATTGTACTCATCTTCAATTTTATCTCTTTCTAAACCTGTAAGTCTTCTTAATCTCATATCAAGAATAGCTTGACTTTGCTTATCCGAAAGATTAAATTTTTCAATCAATGTATTTTTAGCTATTTCTGAAGTTTTTGAATTTCTAATTATAGAAATAACTTCATCTATATGGTCTAAAGCTATTCTTAATCCTTCTAAGATATGAGCTCTAGCTTCCGCTTTATCTAACTCAAATATAGTTCTTCTTGTTATAACTTCTTTTTGGAAATCAACATAATGAACTAATACTTGTTTTAAGTTAAGAATTTGAGGTTCATTATTAACAAGAGCTAACATAGTTACTCCAAAAGTATCTTGCATCTTTGTATGTTTATATAAAAGATTTAAAACTACATTTGGATTTGCATCTCTTTTAAGCTCTATTACAATTCTCATACCCTCTCTATCTGATTCATCTCTTAGATCTGAGATTCCATTTATCTTTTTATCTTTTACTAAGTCTGCAATACTTTCTATAAGCTTAGCTTTATTAACCTGATATGGTAATTCATTAACAATAATTCTATGTTTATTATTTTCCTCTTCTATATTTGCTAATGCTCTAACTACAATTTTACCTCTTCCAGTTTCATAGGCAGATCTTATTCCTGATTGCCCCATTATAATACCTGCAGTTGGAAAATCTGGTCCTTTTATAGCTGTCATTAATTGAATTATTGATATGTCTGGATTATCAATCAGCATTATAGTACCATCAATAATTTCTCCTAAATTGTGTGGAGGAATATTTGTTGCCATACCAACTGCTATACCTGATGAACCATTGACTAAAAGGTTTGGAAATCTTGAAGGTAGTACTGAAGGTTCTTTCTCTTCACCGTCAAAGTTTGGTATAAAATCTACTGTGTTTTTACCAATATCTCTGATCATTTGCGCTGCTATCTTATTCATTTTCGCTTCTGTATATCTCATAGCTGCTGCACTATCACCATCAACTGATCCAAAGTTTCCATGCCCATCAACAAGCATATATCTCATTGAGAAATCTTGTGCCATTCTTACTAATGCATCATAAACTGATGAATCCCCATGTGGGTGATATTTACCTAAAACTTCCCCAACTATTCTGGCACATTTTCTGTATCCTTTTTCTGGTGCTAATCCAAGTTCATGCATTGAGAATAATATTCTTCTATGAACTGGTTTTAATCCATCTCTAACATCTGGAAGTGCACGACCAACAATTACACTCATGGCATAATCAATGTAACACTTCTTCATTTCGTTTTTTATATCTACGGGTATTACTTTTCCCTCATTAAAACTCATGTACTTCACCTCATAATTAGTACTAAATATCTAGATTACTTACTTTACTAGCATTTTCTTGGATAAATTCTCGTCTAGGCTCAACTTTTTCACCCATAAGAATAGTGAATATTTCATCTGCTGCCATAGCATCTTCTATAGTTGCTTTTAATAGAATTCTTTGTTCTGGATCCATTGTTGTATCCCATAATTGATTTGCATTCATTTCTCCAAGACCTTTGTATCTTTGAATATTAGTAGAGTTATCTTTTCCTCCCATTTCAGCTAAAATAGAATCTAACTCCTCATCTGAATATGCATATCTATCTTTTTTATTCTTAGTTACCTTGTATAAAGGTGGTTGAGCTATATAAACATGACCTCCATCTATAAGTTCTCTCATATATCTATAGAAGAATGTTAATAATAGAGTTCTTATATGAGCTCCATCAACATCGGCATCTGTCATGATTATAATTCTGTTATATCTTATCTTTGATATATCAAAATCTTTTCCAATTCCAGCTCCAAAAGCAGTAACCATAGATCTTATGGTATCTGAATTTAATATTTTGTCTAATCTCTGCTTTTCTACGTTCATTATCTTACCTCTTAAAGGTAAAATAGCTTGGAATTTTCTATCTCTTCCTTGCTTTGCTGAACCTCCAGCAGAGTCTCCTTCTACTATATAAATTTCACATTCTTTAGGGTCTTTTGATGAACAATCAGCAAGTTTTCCCGGTAAAGATGATCTTTCTAAAACAGATTTTCTTGTTAATTCTCTTGCTTTTCTCGCAGCATCTCTTGCTCTTGCTGCCATTAAAGCTTTATCTATTATTGCTTTAGATATATTAGGATTTTCTTCAAGGAATATTCCTACACCTTCACCAACTATAGAATCAACAACACCTCTAACTTCACTATTTCCTAACTTTGTCTTTGTTTGCCCTTCAAATTGTGGTTCACTTATCTTTACTGATATTACAGCTGTTAGACCTTCTCTTATATCATCTCCTGAAAGATTCTTATCATTTTCCTTTAAATGACCAAACTTTTTGGCATAATCATTAAATACTCTAGTTAAAGCTGTTTTAAATCCAACTAAGTGTGTTCCACCTTCTATAGTGTCTATATTGTTAGCAAATGAAAATAAATTCTCATTGTATCCATCATGATATTGAAGTGCGACTTCAACCATGATACCTTCTTTATTTCCTTCAACATATATAGGTTCTTCATGAAGTGTTTGCTTATTTCTATTTAGATAAGATACAAATGATTTTATTCCTCCTTCATAGAAATAATTTTCTGATTTTTCACTTCTTTTATCTGTTAATGTTATGTTTATTCCTTTATTTAAGAATGCAAGTTCTCTTAATCTTTGTGATAATATTTCAAAATCATATATAAGTTCATCAAAGATTTCTTCATCTGGTTTAAAATAAACTGTTGTTCCTGTTTTTTCAGCTGTTCCAATTTTCTCTAAAGGAGTAACAACATTTCCTCTCTCATAAGATTGTTTCCACATTACACCTTCTCTTTTAACTATTACAGAACATTTCTCTGATAAAGCATTAACAACAGAAGCCCCAACTCCATGAAGACCACCAGACACTTTGTATCCGCCGCCTCCAAATTTTCCTCCTGCATGAAGAACAGTCATAATTACTTCTACAGTTGGTTTGTGCATTTTAGGGTGCATTCCTACTGGCATACCTCTTCCATCATCTTCAACAGTTATTGAGTTATCTTCGTTTATACATACATTTATATTTTTGCAGTATCCAGCTAAAGCCTCATCAATACTATTATCAACGATCTCATATACTAGGTGATGAAGTCCTCTAGAACTAGTACTACCTATGTACATTCCCGGTCTTTTTCTAACGGCTTCTAAACCTTCAAGAACCTGTATTTGACTTTCGTCATAACTTTGCTTATTTCCTTCCAACATAGATTCCTCCTATTTTTTATAATTTAACTTTAGATCAAAGGCAATGTTAGTCTTTTAAGGATTGTAATCTAATCCCGTTCTTTTAGTTAAAGTTGATGATGATATTGGTGATAAATATATCTTACTCATCTTATCAACCTCAGCTATAACAAACGACTTTGGTTTATCATCAGTTATTCTTTCAACAAATCCATCTTCTTCTGCCATTCTTAAAAATTGTATTGTATCCGAACTATACATAGTTGTTTGTAAATCAAAAATACCAATAACATCTTTTATAGGAACTACAACATTTTCTCCTAAATGTAAAAACATAAAGAATCCTCCTTTACATCGAAATTACTCCATCTCTAACCTTAAACAATTTAGAATTATTATCTAAATAGTCATCTAAATCCTCTATTCCTGTACATGTAATAATAGTCTGTATCTCACCAATTGAGCTAAGAACATATCTTTTTCTGTTAAAATCAAGTTCTGATAAAACATCATCTAAAAGAAGTACTGGATATTCTCCAGTTATCTCTTTTATTATTTTTAAAGATGCAAATTTCATAGTTAATACAGCAGTTCTTTGTTGTCCTTGCGAACCAAAGCTTTTTGTATCAACATCATTTATTAAAACAGAAAAATCATCTCTATGAGGACCATAACATGTTATACCTTTTTCTAAATCTTTTTTTCTATTTTTTTTCAAAATTTCATAAAAATCATTTTGTACATTTTCATAATTTTTAATAGATGAAATATATTTAAATTCTATTTTTTCTTTCCCTGATGTTATATCATTATGTATTTCAATAGAATGAGTATTTAATTTATTTAAATATTCGATTCTCTTATTAATAATATAAGTTCCAAATGTAGAAAGTTGAATGTCATATATATCTAAAATATCTAAATCTATTTCTCTATTTTTTAATACTATATTTCTTTCATTCATTACTTTATTGTACTGAACTAAATTATAATAATATTTATGGTCAAGTTGGCACAATTCCATATCTATAAACTTTCTTCTTATACCTGGAGAATCTTTTATGATTTTTAAATCTTCTGGTGAAAACATAACAACATTGAATGTTCCAAAGAGTTCACCTATTTTATTTATTTTTACAGAATTTACTTTTACAACCTTTTTACCATCTTTCAAGATATTTATATCAATTTTCTTATCTAATCTATTTCTTCCTACAGAAACACTTATAAAGGCAATATCACCATTCCAATTGATTAACTCTCTATCTCTTGATGTTCTATGAGATTTTGCAAATGCACAATAGTATATAGCTTCTAAAACATTTGTTTTACCTTGAGCGTTATCTCCCATAAATACATTTACGTTTGGACCTAAATTTATTTCTAAATTATCATAATTTCTATAATTTATTAACTTTAGCTTTTTTACATACATTTATAAACACCCATTTAATTATATCATAATAGACGAATAAAAGCTTTTTATATCTTCCCAATAAAGTATTTTAAACAATTTTGTAAGTTTCACCTTCAAATTCCACTATGTCTCCTGATCTTAATTTTTTTCCTCTTTGTGTACAAATCTCACCATTAACTTTAACCATTTCTTCTAAAATATAAATTTTAGCTTCTGAACCTAGTGAAGCAACTCCAGTCCACTTTAAAAAAGCATCTAATTTTATATATTCTGTGTTTATTCTAATTTCTTGCATAATTATTCAAGAATAAAAGAGTACATATTTAATTTTCCAATTTGCATAATTATGCACCCTTTATTCATCCTCCTTTATCTAACTACTCTTACTGGTAATACTAAGTATCTATAATTATCAGCCATTTTTCCTTTTATTATACAAGGAGTAACACTTGATGTCATTTCTAGTATTACCTCTTCATCATCTAATGATTTTAAAACATCTAATAAATATCTTGAGTTAAATGCAATTTGTATTTTATCTCCTTGCAGATTTATATTAACTTCTTCTCTTACCTTTCCCAATTGAGAATTAGAACTTAAAATAATAACCTCATCTTCGATATCTAATTTTATTAAATTGTTGTTACCATCTTTAGCCATTAAAGATGCTCTTTCAATTCCATTTTGTAATTCTTGTTTTTTAACAGTAATAGAGATTTTATGTTCTTGAGGTAAAAGAGATCTATAATTTACAAATTTACCTTCAAGTAATCTTGATATAATTTTAGTTTTATCTAAATTAAATAATATATGATTATTAGTAAATGTTATTTGAACATTTTGATCTACATCTTCTAATATTTTTGATACTTCGTTTAATGTTTTTCCTGGAATTACAACCTCAATATCTATATCTGAATCTAGATATTCCTTCTTTAGTGCTAATCTATATCCATCTAGTGCAATTAAGTTTAAGCTTTTATCTTTTACTTCAAATAAAACCCCTTGAAGTATAGGTCTAGTCTCATCTTGAGCTATTGCAAAAGTTGTAGATTTTATCATATTTTTTAATATGTTTTGAGGTACTTCAATTTTCATATCTTGATTTAACTGAGGTAATTCTGGGAATTCATCAGCTTTCATATATCCAAGATTAAATACTGATTTTTCACATGTTATTTGAATAGTATCATTTTCTAATGTTTCTATTTTTATATCTGAATTAGGTAATTTTCTTATTATCTCTCCAAATATTTTTGCGTCGATAACAACTTTTCCTTCTTCAAGTATATCTGCATCTACTTTTGTTTCTATACTTACATCAATATCAGATCCAATTAAAGTAATATTTGAGTTTGAAGCATTTATGTAAATACCTTCCAAAATAGGCATTGTTGTTTTTCCTGTAATAGCTTTTTGAACTATTGAAATACCTTCTAATAATTTTTGTTTTTCACATATAAATATCATTATGAAATCCTCCTTATTTATTCACAGGTTTTTTTGTGTTTTTTAGTGTAGGTATATATAATTTACTAGTAATAATAGTAATAGGGGCTGTGGATTTGTTGAAAAGTGGTTCTAGCTATTGAAAATACTAAGAAATTTAGAAAAAAATATTGTGGATAAGTAAGTAACTAATTGTGTACCTTATCCACAGTTATTAACAAGCAAATCTTAAGTAAGAGTTATCCACAGTTTATTAAGCATAAATTATATACAGATGTTGATAGATTAATTTTGAGTTATTTTTTTAGTTAATTCTTCTATAGTATGTTGAAGACTTTCATCTCTATTTAAATTATCAGAAATTTTTTCGTAGGCATGAATTACAGTAGTATGATCTCTTCCACCAAACTCTTCTCCTATCTTTGGTAAAGACATATCAGTAAGTTTTCTACTTAAATACATTGCTATTTGTCTAGGATATGAAACATTTCTAGTTCTTCTTTGAGATTTTAAATCTTCTATTCTTAAATTAAAGTAGCTTGCTACTATATCTTGAATAATTTCTATAGTTACATGTTTGCCTTGTTTTTTAGAAATTATATCTTTTAATGCTTCAGAAGCTAAATCAACTGTTATAGACCTATTTGTTAGAGATGAATATGCAATTATTCTAGTTAATGCACCTTCTAATTCTCTAATATTTGATTTTATTTTAGTTGCAATATAAACCATAACTTCGTTTGCAACACTTAAATTTTCTACGTCTGCTTTCTTTTTTAAGATTGCCATTCTAGTTTCAAAATCAGGAACTTGAATATCAGCTATTAATCCCCATTCAAATCTAGAACGTAATCTATCTTCTAATGTAGGAATTTCTTTTGGTGGTCTATCTGATGATAAGATAATTTGTTTATTTGCATCATGTAAGGCATTAAAAGTATGGAAAAATTCTTCTTGAGTTCTTTCTTTTCCAGCAATAAATTGAATATCATCTATAAGAAGTACATCTATATTTCTATATTTGTTTCTGAATTCTTCATTTTTATCATCTTTAATAGCATTGAT
This sequence comes from Clostridium thermobutyricum, assembly GCF_000371465.1. Classification (NCBI taxonomy): domain Bacteria; kingdom Bacillati; phylum Bacillota; class Clostridia; order Eubacteriales; family Clostridiaceae; genus Clostridium; species Clostridium thermobutyricum. The sequence continues at coordinate 2,795,153 of NZ_KB850956.1, forward strand.
TAATTCATTAGTGAATTTCTCAGAGGAAACATAAACAACCTTTGATTTTGAGTTATTTTGCAAAATATAATGACCTATTGCATGCATTAAGTGAGTTTTTCCAAGTCCAACTCCTCCATATATAAATAGAGGGTTGTATGCTTTAGCCGGAGCTTCTGCAACAGCTAATGATGCAGCATGAGCAAATCTATTACTATTACCTATAACGAATGAATCAAATGTATATTTAGGATTCAAGTTAGTGCTCATTTCATCAGATGGATTTTGATTTTCTTCTGATTTTTCTTTTTTTATTTTTTGATTAGTTACCGTTTCTTCTGTACTTTGAATTTCTGACGCAACTAAAAACTCTATCTTATAAAGCTTAGAACAACTAGCTTTGATGGAGTTTACTACTAAATCTTTATATCTTTTTTCTAGTATATCTTGAGTAAAGGTATTAGGGACACTAATTTTTATAGTATCTGAAGACATTGATATAGGCTCACAACTTTTTATCCAAGTGTTGAAGCTTACTTCACTCATCTCGCCTTTTATAATACTTAATGTTTTTTCCCATAATTGCTTTAAATCAGAATCCATTTCTTATCCTCCAATCGGATTTTTAAAAAAATTTTTTATTTAAATTTACATAGTAATTTGTGTTAATAACATATTATAAACATAGTTATTAACAATAAACATAATCAGTTAAGTTATGAATATAATTTTATCCACATGTTAATAATTATGTTGAAATAAAATATGTATATAAGTTATCCACAATTAATGGTTAATGAGATATAAACATATAAAAACATACCAAAAACTAGGATAAATCAATATAATTTATCTAAATATCATAAAATATTAATATAAAAGCAACAAGTTATCAACAAGTTTATCAACAGGTGTGGATAACTTCTTATTAATAACAAGTTATCAACAATATATTTAATATGATAACATAAGTGAATAGAGGGATTCAATAAGTTATCCACAAAAAGTAATAAGCTTTTTATTATTTATCAACAATTATCCTTATTCTTGACAGATTAGTAAGAGGTATATATAATGGTAAAGTAAAAAGAAAAGTATAAGTATTTTTCTATAATAAAAATTCGAAGGGGGTGTAGTGCAAATGTTCATGACATACCAACCTAAAAAAAGACAAAGAAAAAAAGAGCATGGTTTCAGAAAAAGAATGAAAACTTCATCTGGAAGAAACGTGCTTAAAGCAAGAAGACAAAAAGGTAGAAAAAAATTAACAGCATAAGGGCCGCATTTTAGTGGCCTTTTTTCTACAATAGTAGGAAAAAAGGAGTATTGAATTACCTATGATATATAGATTAAAAAAAAATAATGAATTCAGACTCGTATATAGAAGAGGAAAATCTCTGGCTAATGATTTATTGGTGTTATACAGATATAAAAATAACAGAAATAAAGATAAAGAAAACCTACCTTATAATAAGATAGGAATTTCTGTTAGTAAAAAAGTAGGAAATAGTGTTGTAAGAAGTAGAAGTAAAAGACTAATATTCGAAAGCTATAGATTAAATAATATAGATTTAAAAAAGGGATATGACTACGTCTTTGTAGCTAGAACAAAAATAAAGGATAAGAATTTTCATGAGGTTGAAAAAGCTATGCTTAATTTGTTTAAAAAGGCAGGTCTATTAAATGAAGAGAATCATAATATGTCTAATTAAATTTTATAGATTAAGGATATCACCTATGTATGCTCCATGTTGCAAATATAGACCAACTTGTTCAGAATATGCACTTCAAGCTGTAGAAAAGCATGGTGCAATAAAAGGAAGTCTTATGGCTATTTGGAGAATATTACGTTGTAATCCTTTTAGCAAGGGTGGTTATGATCCTGTTAAATAAGATATGGGAGGATAGTTTTAGATGCAAAATTTTATTCAGCCAGTAATCAATGTATTTGTAGCAATATTTGATGCAATACATAACTTTATAGTATCTTTAGGTGTTACAGATAAAGGACTTGGTTACGTGCTAGCAGTTATAATTTTAACTGTTATTATAAAAACACTTGTTTTACCATTTAGTATTAAATCGGTTAAGTCAACAAGAAAAATGCAAGAATTTCAACCTATGATAAAGAAGGTTCAAGAAAAATATAAAGGGGACCCTCAAAAAGCAAATATGGAAGTTATGAAAATTTATAAGGAAAATAACATCAGTATGACTGGTGGATGTTTACCAATGTTAATTCCACTTCCTATATTAATGGCTTTATATTGGACATTTTCAAATCCATCAATATCTTCACAAATTAATGGTGTGAGCTTCTTATGGATACCAAACTTAAATGGGCATGATCCTTTATATATTTTACCTATATTATCAGCAATATTTACTTTTATTCCATCATACATGATGACTAAATCAAATCCTGCTGGTGATGCTTCAGGTATGAATATGATGCCAATGAATATTGGGATGGCTGTAATGATGGGATTCATTTCATTAAGATTCCAATCATTATTAGTTATTTACTGGGTAGTAAGTGGAGTATATCAATTAATTCAAACTTATTTCTTAAATGTTAGACCACTTCAAAAGCAAAAAACTGCTCAAGCAATTGAAGAAAAACAAAAAGATGCTTCAAAAGATAAATTTGGTCTTTTAGAAAGTATTGATGAGGCTAACAATAAAAAGAAAAAGAAGAAAAAATAATTCTTAATTTATAATAAGTGAGAGTAGGTGTCTAGGGCAAATGAAATTTATTGAAACAACAGGGAAAACAGTAGATGAAGCTTTAGAAAAAGCGTTAAATGAGCTTAATGTATCTAAGGAAAGAGTTATTATAGATGTTATTGATGAAGGTTCAAAAGGATTTTTAAGTATTATAGGTAGTAAGCCTGCAAAAATAAAAGTAACATTAAAATATGATTATATACGTGAAGCTAAAATATTTACTCAAAATCTTTTAAAACATATGAATGTTAAAGGGACTGTTGATATTTCAGAAGAAAATGATACTGTAAAAATTGATGTATCAGGACCTAAAATGGGAACGATAATTGGATATAGAGGAGAGACTCTGGATTCAATACAGTATCTTATATCATTAGTTGTAAATAAAGATCATGAGATAAACTATAAAAAAGTTATTTTAGATACAGAAAATTATAGAGCAAAAAGAGAAGAAACTCTTAAAAGAGTTGCTTTAAAAACAGCAAGAAAAGTTATTAAAACTGGAAAACCATTTAAGCTTGAACCTATGAATCCTTATGAAAGAAGAATAATACATGCAGCGCTTCAAAATGAAAGTAAAATTTCAACTTATAGTGAGGGAGAAGATCCTTATAGAAAAGTAGTGGTTGCATTAAAATAATACGTAAAAAGAAAGCCATTAAAGGCTTTCTTTTTTTTGCTTTATTTACTATATTTATTATTTTGACTTATTAAGTATATTTCTGTAAAATTGATATTAGTTTGTTAGAGTTAAATGTTTATAAAACGATAAAATAATACATAATTTAAAATAAAGCAAAATTTAGAATATGATAAATATTTAAGGAGGTTAAGATATGAAAGAGTTTGATACTATTTGTGCAATAGCAACAGCTCAAGGTGAAGGCGGAATTGCTATTATAAGAGTTTCAGGAAATAAAGCACTTGAAATTGTTTCAAATATATTTAAACCTAAAAATAAATTTGATATAAAAGCTATGAAGACATATACAATGAAGTATGGAAATATAGTTGATAAAAACAATGATGTAATAGATGAAGTTATTATAAGTTACATGAAAGGACCTAGAAGCTTTACTGCTGAAGATGTTGTTGAAATAAACTGTCATGGAGGAGTTGTTTCTACTAATAGGGTTTTAGAAGAAGTAATAAGAGCAGGAGCAAGACTTGCAGAACCGGGGGAATTTACTAAGAGAGCATTTTTAAATGGAAGAATAGATTTAAGTCAAGCTGAAGCAGTTATAGATATAATAAGAGCTAAAACTGATTTAGCTATGAAGTCTGCAATGATGCAAAGTTCGGGTAGACTTTCCCAGGAAATAAATAAGCTTAGAGAGTATTTATTAAATGTATTAGCTTTAATAGAATATGCTGTTGATTTTACTGAAGATGATGAAGAACCGGATGAAACTATACCAGTTAGAGTTGGAGAGGGATTAGATAAAGCTATATTAGAAATGAATAGACTTTTAAAAAGTGCAAATGAAGGAAAATTAATAAGAGATGGATTAAAAATGACTATAATCGGAAAACCAAATGTTGGTAAATCATCTCTGATGAATGCTTTACTTCAAGAGCAAAGAGCTATTGTTACAGATATTCCAGGAACGACTAGAGATGTTATAGAAGAGTTTATTAACTTAGATGGAATCCCTGTTAAGATAACTGATACAGCTGGTATAAGAGAAACAGAAGATATAGTAGAAAAAATAGGAGTTGAAAGATCTAAGGAAAAGCTAGAAGAGGCTGATTTAGTAGTTCTTATGATAGATACTTCTAGAGCTATAGAAGCTGAAGATAGAGAGATTATTGAAGTTGTTAAAGATAAGAATACAATAGTACTTTTAAATAAGGTTGATTTAGAGGAAAAAATATCAAGAGATGAGTTAAAAGATTTCAGTAATTTCATTGAGATATCTGCTAAAACAGGTTTTGGAATAGAAGATTTAAAAGCAAAAATAAAGGATATGTTCTTTAGTGGGGAAGTTGATAGTGAAAGTTTAATTATCTCTAATAATAGACATAAGCAAGCTTTAATAAGAGCTTTAGAGAATTGTATAGAAGCAAAAGATAGATTAGATAAAAATGAATTCCTAGATTTAATATCTATATATGTAACTTCAGGAATGAAATCTCTTGGAGAAATAACAGGAGCAGAACTTGAAGAAGACTTAGTAAATAAGATATTTAGTGAATTCTGTTGTGGAAAATAGGAGGAAACAAATGAGATATAATGGTGGAAATTATGATGTTGTAGTTATTGGTGGGGGCCATGCTGGATGTGAGGCTGCCTTAGCTTCAGCAAGAATGGGATTAAAAACGCTAATTTGTACTATAAATTTAGAATCAATTGGAATGATGCCTTGTAACCCTAATATAGGTGGAACTGCAAAAGGGCATTTGGTTAGAGAAATAGACGCATTAGGTGGAGAAATGGCTGTAAATATAGATAAAACATTTATCCAATCAAGAATGCTTAATACTTCTAAAGGGCCAGCAGTACATTCATTAAGAGCACAAGCTGATAAACATGCTTATCAAAAAAGAATGAAAAGTGTATTAGAAAGAGAAGATAATCTTTATGTAAGACAAGTAGAGATTATTGATTTAGTAGTTGAAGATGGAACTATTAAAGGAGCAGTTTCAAGAAATGGGGCTGTATTTAATTGTAAAGCTGTTATTTTAGCTACAGGAACATATTTAAAGGCTAAAATAATAATTGGAGATGTGAGTTATTCTGGGGGACCTAATGGATTATCAGAAGCTAAAGATTTATCACAAACTTTATTAGATTTAGGAATAGAACTTAGAAGATTTAAGACAGGAACTCCAGCTAGAGTTAATAAAAGATCTGTAGATTTCTCTAAAATGATAGAGCAAAAAGGTGATGATATAATAATACCTTTCTCATTTATGAATGATAATGTTGATAGAGAGCAAGTATCATGTTATTTAACATATACAAATGAAGAAACTCATAAAATTATAAATGAAAATATAGGAAGATCACCTATTTATAATGGAACTATAAAAGGAATAGGACCAAGATATTGTCCTTCAATAGAAGATAAAGTAATGAGATTCCCAGATAAGGGAAGACATCAAATATTTGTAGAGCCAGAAGGTGATGATTCACAAGAATTATATATAGGAGGGCTTTCATCATCACTACCAGAAGATGTTCAAATACAAGTTATACGAACATTAGATGGATTAGAAAATGCAGAAATAATGAGAGCTGCTTATGCTATAGAATATGATTCAATAAATCCACTTCAATTAAAGCCAACTTTAGAATTTAAACATATAAAAGGTCTTTATGGAGCTGGACAATTAAATGGTAGTTCAGGATATGAAGAGGCAGCAGCACAAGGAATAGTTGCCGGTATTAATGCAGCACTTAAAATAAAAGGCGAAGAGCCTCTAATATTAACTCGTTCAGATGCTTATATAGGAGTTTTAATAGATGACTTAGTTACAAAAGGAACTAATGAACCTTATAGAATGATGACATCTAGAGCTGAATATAGACTATTATTAAGACAAGATAATGCTGATTTCAGATTAACTGAAATTGGACATAAAGTTGGATTAGTAAATGAAGAGAGATATAATAGATATTTAAATAGAAAAGCTAATATTGAAAATGAATTAGAAAGATTAAAGAATTTACAAATAACTAATAAAACTGAAAATAATGAATTCTTAGAAAGCTTAGGTTCAGCTGCATTAAAGAAACCAACAAGATTATATGAGCTTATAAAAAGATCTGAATTAGATTATTTTTCATTAGCGCCATTAGATGAAGAAAGACCAGATTATGATTATAGTGTTGGAGAACAAATAAATATAATAGCTAAATATGAAGGATATATTCAAAGTCAATTAGAGCAGGTTGCTCAATTTAAGAAGTTTGAAAAGAAAATATTACCTAAAGATATTAATTATTATGATGTAAAAGGGCTTAGAACTGAAGCAATGCAAAAATTATCAGATATAAGACCTGTTAGTATTGGTCAGGCTTCAAGAATATCTGGAGTTTCACCAGCTGATATATCAGTGCTTCTAATATATTTAGAAATAGGATATGGAAAAGATAAAGAAAATAAATAGCCCTTGGGAGGATAATATGGAATTTTACAATATAATGAAAACTGCAGCAGATGAAGTAAATGTTGAGTTTAATGAAGAAAAATATGAGAAATTCATAAAATATATGAGACTTGTACAAGAGTGGAATCAAAAGATAAACTTAACAGCTATAACTGAAAATGATGAGTTTATAAAGAAGCATTTTATTGATTGTATAAAAGCGTTTAAAAGTGATGAACTTAAAAATGCAAAGACTGTAATAGATGTAGGGACAGGCGCTGGTTTTCCAGGTCTTCCTATAGCTATTATGAATGAAAATACTGATGTAACGCTTTTAGATTCTTTAAATAAAAGAATTAACTTCTTAAATTTAGTAGTAAAAGAATTAGGACTTAAAAATGTAACTACTATACATTCTAGAGCCGAAGATGGGGCAAGAAAAAAAGAATTAAGAGAAAAATTTGATGTTGCTACATCAAGAGCTGTTGCTAATATGGCAGTTTTATCAGAATTTTGTCTTCCATATGTAAAAGTAGATGGATTCTTTATAGCTTTAAAAGGCCCTGCAATAGATGAAGAACTTTCTGGAAGTAAAAATGCTATTGGAACTTTAGGTGGAAAACTTATAAGAGTTGATGAAACAATTGTTGAAGGAACTGACTTAAATCATAATATTGTAGTTGTCAAAAAAATAAAAGAATGTCCTAAGGCATATCCAAGAAAAGCAGGTAATGTTACAAAGAAACCAATAAAATAATGATAAATATATATAAATTAAAGGCAATATTTCCTATATAAAGATAAAGGGAAATAAAATAGAATGTAGAATTGATATATATATGAAAATAATGGAATTTTATAAGGGATGGGTTGCATAATGAGTAATAATATAATAAATATTAATGTAAAAGAGATAATTCCAAATACATATCAGCCAAGAAAGTATTTTAAAGATGAAGCTTTAGAGGAGTTATCAGAGTCAATAAAAGTGCATGGAATAATTCAACCAATAACAGTTCGAAAAAGAGGAGATTTTTATGAATTAGTTGCTGGTGAGAGAAGATGGAGAGCAGCTAAGCTAGCAGAAATGACAGAAGTTCCTTGTTCAGTTATTGAAATAAGTGATGTAGAATCAGCAGAGATTGCATTACTTGAGAATTTACAAAGAGAAGACTTGAATTTTATAGAAGAAGCGGAAGCATATTACAATTTGATAAATGACCATAAATTTACGCAAGAACAACTTGCAAAAAGAATGGGAAAAAAACAATCCACAATTGCTAATAAATTAAGAATTTTAAAATTAAGTGAGCCTATTAGAGAAATATGTGTGGATAACAATTTAACAGAGAGACATGCAAGAGCGTTGCTTTCTGTGGATAACTCTAAACTTCAAAAAAAGATTTTAAATAAAGTAATTAAAGATAAATTAAATGTAAGACAAACTGAAGAATTTATAAATAAAGAGTTATTAAAATTAGTTGGTAAAGAATTGAACAGTAAAAAGAAAAGTAATATTAAATCAGCCTTTCCTGCAAAATTATATGTAAATAGCATAAAACAAGTTTTTGATAAATTTAATATACCAGCCAAATATGATATGGATGAAAAAGAAGAATATATAGAAATAAAAGTTAAAATTCCAAAAGTAAAAAAATAGTTTATAATAGTAAAGCAACTCTAGTAAAAATAAATAGAGTTGCTTTATTTTTGAGCATTTAAACTAATATTTAAGTTATAGTAAAAAATATCTATTATAAATTTATTAAGAAAGTATTCTTTTGGGAGTTTTAATCTTTTATTATACAAAAAAAATATATATAATATTAAGTATGAGAGGGGGTGTACGGCTCTAGTTTAAAAGGCAGAGCTAATTATGAAAACAATTTGCGTATTTAATCAAAAAGGTGGAGTAGGAAAAACTACAACTAACATAAATTTATGTTCGTATCTAGCTATGTTAGGTTATAAAGTTTTAACTATAGATATAGATCCACAAGGAAATACTACTAGTGGATTAGGTCTAGATAAAAGAAGTCTAGAATTATCAATGTATGATGTAATTACATCAAATGTCTCACTAAGTGAAGTTATTGTACATAGTGATTTAATAAGTAATCTTTATATTGCCCCATCTACAATGGAACTTGCAGGTGCTGAAGTTGAAGTAATAGGCAAAGAAAATAGAGAACGTATATTAAAGGAAAAAATAGAAGAGGTGAGTGATGAATTTGATTTTATATTTATAGATTGCCCACCATCTTTAGGAGTACTTACAATCAATGCACTTTCAGCGAGTAATTCAGTTTTGATACCTATACAATGTGAGTTTTATGCTTTAGAAGGTGTAGGTCAACTTATTAATACTATAAAATTAGTTACTAAATCTCTAAATACTAAATTAGACATAGAAGGTGTAATCATGACTATGTATGATTATAGAACTAATTTAAGTAATGAAGTATACAGAGAAGTTAAGGAATTTTTCAAAGATAAAGTTTATGAAAATACTATACCAAGGAATATAAGATTAGCAGAATCGCCAAGCTTTGGTTTACCAATTATGCTTTATGATGAAAAGTGTAAGGGAGCAGAAGCTTATTCTAAATTAACTAAAGAATTTTTAAAAAGACAATAGTGAAGGGTGAGAGTAAATGAGTAAAAAATTTGGTTTAGGAAAAGGTCTTGGAGCACTTATACCTGAAGAGATTGAAAAAAAAGAAATTAAAGAAGATAAGAAAGATTCTTTAATGATTCCTTTAAATAAAATAAAAACTTATTCAGAGCAACCAAGAAAATTTTTTGATAATGAAAATATAGCTGAATTAGCTGAATCTATAAAAAATCACGGTATTATTCAACCGATTTTATTAAGAAAAAATAAAAGTAATTATATCATAGTTGCTGGAGAAAGACGTTTTAGAGCTGCAAAAATGCTTGGTTTAAAAGAAGTTCCAGCTATAATAAAAGATTTAACAGAAAATGAAGTTCTAGAAATTTCATTAATAGAAAATATTCAAAGAGAAGATTTAAATCCAATTGAAGAAGCAATAGCTTATAAGAAATTATTACAAGAATTTAACTTAACACAGAAAGAATTAAGTAGTAGAATAGGGAAGTCAAGAGTTGCAATAACTAATACAATGAGATTATTAAAGCTTGATGAAAGAGTTCAGCAATATCTAATAGAAAATGTTATATCTGAGGCACATGGAAGAGTGCTATTATCTTTAGAAAATAATGATTTACAATATGAATTTGCTCAAAAGGTTATAGATAATAAGTTATCTGTAAGAGATCTTGAAAGAAGTATAAAATTATTTCTAGAAAATTCTAATAAGCCTAAAAAAGAAAGCAAATCAGTAAATCCTTATGTTAAAGATGTTCAAAATAAATTACAAGATTATTTTGGAACTAAAGTAATCATAGATGATAAAAACCAAAAAGGAAAAATAGCAATAGAATATTATTCAGAGGAAGATTTGAATAGAATTTTAGAATTAATAAACATCTAAATGTTTCTCGTGAAACATAAAGGAAGGACGGAAATAAAAAGTGGAAAATTTAATGAGCACGATTCAAAATGCATTGCCTTATATAGTGATAGTAATGGCAGTCATAGTAATTATATTATTAATACTAGTTATTGCTTTATGGAAAGGACTTAATAAAGTAGAAAAAAGATATAAAAAGCTTATGAGAGGCGTAGATAATAAAAATCTTGAAGAATTAATTGTTAGTGAATTAGGTAAGATAGATAATGCTAAACAAATTGCTGAACAAGCACTTAATACTGCAACACAAGTTAAAAAAGAAATGTTAGAATGTGTTCAAAAAGTTGCTATTATGAGATATAAAGCATTTGATGATGTTGGAAGTGATTTAAGTTATTCAATTGCTTTATTAGATGGTCATAATGATGGAGTTGTATTAACTGGTCTTTATGGTAGATATGATAGTACATGTTATGCTAAGCCAGTTGATAAAGGAATATCAAGATATGAACTATCAGAAGAAGAAAAATGTGTCTTAGATGAAGCCATAAAAAAAGCGATATAATAAAAAACATCTCAATTTTATATTGAGATGTTTTTATTTTTTTGATATAAATTGATTATCTTTTATATAATATCTCCAAGGAAAGTCTTTAGCTTCTTCAGCATAATCTATTCCTATTCTAGTAGTTTCTATTATTTTAAAATTATTCTCTTTAGAATCTTCTATATATATTTCATTACTAGATAACATATCTATAAAATTATCTGATTTATTAATTTGATAGGCCATAGTAAATTTAGCAGGTCCATTAGTTAATGCTTTAATTTGAGATTTAGATAACTCTGAAAAATTCTTTTTAAACCTAATATTACTAATATAATCAAATTCATTTAATGGTTCTACAGAACGAATTAATACACCTTCAGGAATATCTATTTCTTTAGTTATTATGTTAAAGCAATAATAAAGACCGTAAATAAAATAAACATAAGTTATACCAGGGGGTCCATATAGAGGTTCAATTTTAGAGGTTCTTTTTTTACCATAAGCATGACAGGCTTTATCTATTTCACCTATATATGCTTCAGTTTCTGTTATAATACATCTAAGAGTTTTTCCATTTATATTTCTAACTAATATTTTACCTAGAAGTTCTTTAGCTACTATTCTAGCATCTCTTGCATAAAAATCTTTTTTTAATCTCATAAAATATCCTTTCTAAAATGTTTCTCGTGAAACATTTATTTATTAATATTAAATTTCTAACGAGTATCATTAAAATATTATCTAAATATATTTATAAACGTAATTGAATAAAAATATTTATAAAAATTATAAATTATAATTATAATAAAATAAAAATTTATTGATTAAGTTTTAAAATCTAGTTTTAAAATGTTTCACGAGAAACATTTCAATTAAATTATAAACTAAAAGAAGCTAAATATAAATTTAGCTTCTTTTAGTTTCTTGAGGATAGATATTTATTATTTTCTTTAAAGTTTTACTTAATAATTTATCTGCATGTACAAAGCTTTTAAAAATAGTATTTGATAATAACATAACTGTATATAATCTAGTATTTTGCAATACTAGAAATTCAAAGTTTCCGGAAATATTAACTATTCCAGTTAAACTTAAGTCGCCAACTTTAGGTAAATCTTTATTTAAAGCTAATCCAGGAGATAATGGAGTATTTTTTAAATTTATATTACCTATATTAGATATTTTCCCCAAAGAGGCATCTACCGCTATTATAAAAGGATTTTTAAATTTTGAATTTATTTTAATTATATAGTCAGAAAGATTTTTTGCATGTATTGGATTTTCTAAAGTTCCATAAACAAAAAAATTATTTAGATTATATTTTTTTAATTTATCTCCAGATATAGGCCCTAAAGAATCACCAGTACATCTATCTGTACCAATACAAAGAATAATCAATTGTTTATTTTGCTCATAAGGAGTTCTTATATAGTGAAAAATTTCTTCTCCTAGTTCAATATAAGAGTTTTCATTTGTACCATCTATAACTAATAAGTTTTCCAAAAAACAACACCTCCTTTTGAAATTATTTCCAAAAAGGAGGCGATTTAATCATATCATAAATATTAATAAAAATATTTTTTTGCATCACTTAAAATTTTTAAAGCATATTCTATTTCTTCATTAGTATTAAAATAAGATATGCTAAGTCTTACTGAGCCTAAAGGAAATGTTCCTATAGTTTCATGAGTTTTAGGAGCACAATGTAAGCCTGAACGATTGCTTATACCATTTGAATCTAAATAGAAAGATAATTCTGATGAGTCTACATTTTCTAAATTAAACGAAATTGATGTAGTAGAATTGTTACAAGATAAATCACCGTAAACTGTATAGCCTAATTCTAAAAGCCCTGATACAAGCTTTTTATATAAAGTTGTATTATGAGATTTTATATTTTCTAATCCAATTTCGTTTATAAAATCTATTCCTCTTGATAAACCAACAATTCCAGGAATATTTAAAGTCCCACTTTCAAATTTATCAGGTAAAAAAGTTGGCTGATAAATATCGTGAGATAAGCTTCCAGTTCCACCTTCTATGAATGGAGAACAAGCATCATTAAACTCATCTGATATTATAAACCCTCCAATTCCTTGAGGACCTAATAGACTTTTATGACCAGTAAAAGCTAAAGCACTTGCATTTACTTCGTTAAAATCTATTTTAACTGTACCTGCTGATTGTGCAGTGTCAATAATAAAAAATATGTTATGTTTTTTACATATAGCACCTATCTCTTTTATTGGTTGAATGCATCCAGTAACATTTGAGGCATGAGTTAAAACTATTAGTTTAGTATTAGATTTAATTTTGGCTTCAAAATCAGAAGGATTAATAAAAGAGTTTTTATTTGCTTTTACAAATTCTAAATCAATGCCAATAGATTCTTTACATGAAATTAAAGGTCTAATCACAGAGTTATGTTCAATAGAAGAAGTTAATACATGGTCACCTTTTTTTAAAATACCTTTAATTAAAATATTAAGAGATGTTGTTATATTATTAGTAAAAATAACATTTTCAATTTTATCAAAATTAAAAAAATCAGCTATTTTTTGTCTAGCCATTAAAACCTCTTTATTACTAGCTAAACTGTTAGAGCTAGTTGAGCGATTAGCATTTCCACCGACATTTGTTAAGTATTCATATATACTATCAGTAACTATTTTTGGTTTAGGAAAAGTTGTACTTGCATTATCTAAATAAACTTTCATTAAACAAACACCTTTCTAGTCATTATTTTATTATTTAATTATAAATCAAAAGAATTTTCAAATCATCTAATTTACTAAAAACTATATATAAATAATAAATTTAGATATAATATAAATATATTTTAAATGAAAATAAAAAAGGAGACATTATGAAATATTATATTATGGTTTTTAAAAATACACATGATGCAATGGCAGCTGAAAAAGCTTTAGAGGAAAAAGGATATTCATTTAGAATAATGCCAACTCCAACTAGCATAACTCAAAGTTGTGGCATATGTGTGAGATTTGAAAATGAAGAAGAATTAATAAAAGCAAAGAAAGAAGACTTTGAATACAAAAATACTTATTTAAGAGAAGGAAACTCTTATAAAGAAATATAGGTGCATAAAACACCTATATTTCTTTTTTATTTATTTTTAAAAAAATAATATAAAATAAGTTTTGATAATCTTACTCAAAAAGATTTAGGGCTTCTTTTAGGTTAGAAACTATGTAATCAGGATTATATTTAGAAACTTCAGTTTCCTTATTGAATCTATTTATCCAAATAGTATTAAATCCGAATTTAGATGCACCGATTATATCCCATCCATTTGATGAAAAGAAAACAACCTCTTTTAGATTTACATTAAATTTATCAGTTATTATTTTATAAACTTCTTTATTAGGTTTAAATTTTTTTACTTCTTCGACTGAAATAACAGAGTCTAATATATTCTTTAAACCAGAAGACTCTACAGCATTATTAATCATTTTATATGATCCATTTGTTAGTATTACTAATTTTAATCCTTTCTCTTTAAATTTTAGAAGGGTTTTAATTACTTCTGAATAAGGAGATAACTCCATATAAGAACTCATTAAATTAATTTTAAGTTTATCACTAGTTATTTTAAATGTATTACAAGCATAATCTAAAGAGTTAGCAGTGATATCAATAAAATCTGTGTAATCATCCATTATTTCACTAAGGAAACTATATTCTAATTGTTTAGCTCTCCATAAAATAGAAAATTCGTTATATAGTTCTCCAATTTCATCTTTATATTTTTCAGAAGCAGAGTGAACATCAAATAAAGTACCATATGCATCAAATACACAAATTTTTATATTATTTAAGCTTTTCATAATACACATTCCTTTCTATTGATTAAATCTTGGTATAAAATAATTATAATAAGATTATTATTCCATGGATATGGAAATATATTTAAAAGGGGTGAAAAATTTGATTACACCAGATATTAGTGAAGTAGCAGCTATATTTTCAGATAAGTCAAGGGCAATCATGCTTGTAGAATTGTTAGGGGGAGCAAGAACGACTGGAGAGTTAGCTAAAATTGCAAATATTAAACCACAGACTGCTACATATCATTTAAATAAAATGGCTGATAATAAACTTATAATTAAAAATAGGTTTGGCAGAAATTCATATTATAAAATAGCAAGTGAAGATGTAGCTAAAATATTAGAAGCATTACTTCAATTATCAAAAGATCCTAAAATTAAATCTTTAAAAGAAAGTATAAAATCAGAACAAATAAGATTTGCTAGGTTATGTTATGACCATATTGCAGGGAAATTAGGGGTTATTTTATTTAATAAATTAATTGAATTAAATTATGCTAAAGTAATTGGAAATAGTGTATTTTTAACTGAAGAAGGAATTTTAAATTTAAAAAATATTGGCTTTATTATTAATGAAAATAAAGAGTACATAGGAGAACTTTGTAGAGATTGGAGTGAAAAAGCTCATCATGTATCAGGAGCGATAGGAAATATGTTATATATTTCTTTATTAAATTTAGATTTAATAGAAAAGGATCCTGATTCAAGAAAAATAAAATTAAAAAATTCAGGAAAAGCTTTTTTAAAAGAAAATTTTAATATAAATATATAGAGGTTTATATTAAAATATAGTATATGAGAATTTAATGAGGGGGAAAAATGAATAGTTTAATTATAGTGAATGAAGGATTAAAAATAGGATCTATACAAATAAAACCTGAATTTGTTGATAGGATTCTACAAGTATCATTAAAATTTATATTTGTATTATTTCTAATGTTTATTTCAATAAAGATAGGCAAAACAATAATTAAAAAGTTTGTCGAAAATCAAACTAAAGATAAAGGATTAAAATTTGCAATGAGTCCACAAAAGGCAAAGACTATAGGTGAAGTTCTTAAAAGTGTTTTGAAGTATTCTGTATATTTTATAGGAGTTGCAATATTGCTTGAAGAATTATTTGGCGGAATTTCTCTTACATTTGCAAGTATGGGAGGTTTTGCAATAGGATTTGGTGCTCAAAGTTTAGTACAAGATTTGATAAATGGTTTTTTTATTTTATTTGAAGATCAATATGGGGTTGGAGATTATGTTACTATAGGTAAGTTTGAGGGGATAATAGAAACTATTGGGATAAGAACAACAATATTAAAAGATTTTACTGGAGATTTACACTTAATACCTAATGGTAGCATAAAAGAAGTAACTAATCATTCTAGAAATAATATAAGATTTATAGTAGATGTAGAAATAGCATATGAAGAGGATATAGATCATGCTATAGAAGTTATTTCTGAAACTTGCAAAGAATTTGAAGCTAAGTATGAAGAAGTTCCTCAACCAATAGAGATATGGGGAGTAAATAGTCTTGGAAATTCTGGAGTAACAATTAGAGTAGTTGGCTTTAGTATACCTATGCATCAATGGTCTATGGAAAGAAAGTTAAGAAAAGCAATAAAAGAAGCTATGGATAGAGAGAAGATAGAAATTCCATATAACAAAACAGAATTTATTATAAATAAAAAAGTAGAAATGGAGGAAGTTTTTTAAATGGTAGAAAAGTTTGAACTTGGTGATATAGTAGAAATGAAAAAACAACATCCTTGTGGTGAAAAGAGATTTAAGATAATAAGAACTGGAGCAGATGTAAAAATAAAATGCTTAGGTTGTGAAAGAATAATTATGCTTCCAAGAAGCAAATTTGTAAAAGGTGCCAAAAAAATTATCCAAATACAAGAAAATTAATAAAACTATTGAAAAAACAATTATGTAATGATAAAATAAATAATTGTAATCCCTGCTGTGCAAAGCACAGCCGTTAGTCCGAGGGGAGGAGGTGAAAATGATGAGAAAGTACGAAACTATATTTATACTACACCCATCACTAGACGAGGAGGCTGTTAAAGCTAACATCGAAAAGTTCAAAGGTGTAATCGAAAATGGTGGAGGAACTGTTGACAATGTTGATGAGTGGGGTAAAAGAAAATTAGCTTACACTATAGACAAAGTTAACGATGGTCACTATACTTTAGTTGACTTCACAGCTAACACTGAATTACCAAGAGAATTAGACAGAATATTCAGAATTACTGATGGTGTTATGAGACACATCATAATTAAAAAAGAAGCGTAAGAGGTGATATTGTATGAACAAAGTTATACTTATAGGTAGACTTACAAGAGATCCTGAATTAAGATTTGCTGCTGGAACTGGTAACGCTGTTGCTAGATTTTCATTAGCAGTTACAAGACAATTCAAGAGAGATGAAGCCGATTTTATCAATTGTGTAGCATTTGGTAAGCAAGCGGAAACAATAGCACAATATCTTACAAAAGGAAGCCAAATAGCAGTTACTGGTAACATTAGAACTGGTAGCTATGATGCTCAAGATGGTTCAAAAAGATACACTACTGATGTAGCTGTTGAAACATTTGAATTCGTTGGAAGCAAAGGTGGAAACAACACTGAATCATATAACAATGGTTTTGGTGGAAATAATTCTGATAATTCACAGCAATCAAATGATTCATTTGGTTCTGGATTCGATGATGACATGACTCCTGTTGATGACGGAGATATGCCATTTTAATATTTTTCTAGGTAAGGAGGTAAGACAATGAGCAAAGATAATAGAAGATCAGGAAGAATGAGAAGATCTAAGAGAAAAGTTTGCGCTTTCTGTGTTGACAAAGCTGATTCAATAGATTACAAAGATATCGCTAAGTTAAGAAAATTCGTTACAGAAAGAGGAAAAATACTTCCAAGAAGAATTTCTGGAACTTGCGCAAAACATCAAAGACAATTAACTGAAGCAGTTAAGAGAGCTAGAAACATAGCTTTATTACCATTCACAACTGAGTAGTAATATAAATAAGCATGACAATTAAATTGTCGTGCTTTTTTTTATATGCTTTTGTAATAAAATAACATAATTTCCATAAAAATCAGTAAATTCTTGCAATAATAAAGGAAAAAAATTAAAATATACATACAGGATTTAATGGGGTGAGAGAAATTATGAAGAGAAGAGATTTGAATATTATGGTAAATATAAAAATTATAGAAGGATTAAAAGCGCAACTTATAAAAATTATAGGGGATTTTTATGTATTACTTACAAGAGGAAGTAACGTTGCTGAAGAATCTATAATAGATTGTCTATCAGGGGCAATAATAACACTATATGTATTAGCTGATAAATTAGGATATTCCTTATCTAAAGTTGATGATAAGATAAAAGAAAAATTAGAAATAGGTATAAGAGCGGAAGATGAAATTGAAAAAGAAGGAAGAAGCTTAAGTAAGCTTAAGAAGTATATTTCGAACCGAATGGACCAATAATTAAATAGGAGGAGATTAATGAAATTAGATACACCTATTAAAAGAATGATAAAGCCTGTTATATTAATTTTAGGTGCTATAATTTCCTTTATTTTAAATTACTATCAGATAGGATTATTAATTATATTAATATTTTTAATAGATAATTTTTATCAATTAAGTATTTTTTGGAAAAAAGATATGGATGAAAAAAATCTCATTAAAGAAATAGATAATGCTATATCTGATAATTTAGAAGCAAATTTAATAATTCCTATTGCTTTAATAGATGAGCAAGGAAATATTAAGTGGAATAATAGTATGATGAATGAGATAAAATCAGGAGATAATTTAGTTGATAGTAATATTTTGAGTATAGCTAGAGGAATAGATATAGAAAGAATACGAGAATCAACAAATGAAACACATCAAAGGCTTATATTAAATAATAAAGTATATGATGTATATTCTAACAAAGTAGATTACAAAAAGGATTTATTTCTAATATATTTTAATAGTGTTGATGAGTCGAAAGATAAAAAGAAAACAAATGAAAGTATTATGCTAATAGAGATAGATAACATAAGCGAAGCATTAGATACAGTTGAGGAAAATTTAAGACCTTTAATAGTTGCTGAAATAGAACAAAAGTTAAATTCTTATGGAAATAGAATTGAAGCAATGATAAAGAAATATGATAAAAATAAGTATATATTATCAGTTTTAGATAAATATATAGATCAAGAAATTGAATCTAAATTTACTATATTAGAAGAAATATCAAAGATATGCAAAGGAAATAAATTAGAAATAACTCTGAGCATAGGGGTTGGAAGAGGTGCATTAACACCAAATGAAAATTATAAATTTGCAGTTATAGCTAAAGAGTTAGCTCTAGGAAGAGGTGGCGATCAAGTAGTTGTAAAAAATAATGATGATATAAAAATATTTGGTGGCAATAGTAAAGAGATAGAAAAGAGAACTAGAGTTAGAGCGAGAGTTGTTTCTCATGCTTTAAAAGAGCTTATATATGAAAGTGATAATGTATTTATTGTAGGGCATAAAAACTTAGATATGGATTGTTTTGGATCAGCACTGGCACTATCAACAATAGTGAAAAAATTAGGTAAGAAACGTTCAATAGTATTGGGAAATGATACTTTTGCGATACAGCCATTTTTTTCAAAAATTAAAGAATTAGAGGAATATAGTGACCTTTTTACTACTTATGAGAAAGCATATAAAGAGATAACAGATAATTCGTTGGTAATTATAGTTGATGTGCATAATAGAAATTACGTTGGTAATTTAGATTTTGTGGAAAATGCAAAAAGAAAAGTTATAATAGATCATCATAGAAGAAGTACAGATATGGTAGGTGATGCACTTTTAAACTATATAGAAGTTTATGCATCATCTACATCTGAAATGATAACAGAAATAGTTCAATATATTTTGGATAAGCCAAGTGTATCTGTTATAGAAGCAGAAGGGCTTCTAGCTGGTATATATATGGATACTAAAGGATTTTCATTTAAGACTGGAGTCAGAACTTTTGATGCTGCTTCTTTTTTAAGAAGAATGGGAGCAGAAACAACAGAAGTTAAAAAGCTATTTACAGATAATTTAGATGAATTTATACAAATAGCAGAAACTATTAAATCAGCAAAAATAAAAAATAGCACTGCAATTGCTGTAGCACCTAATAATAGTAATACAGTTATAGTAGCAAAATCAGCTGATGAATTATTAAATATAACAGGAATATTGGCTGCATTCGTAGTTTGTGATATAAATGGAGATATTTATATTAGCGCAAGATCTGTTGGTGATATTAATGTTCAAATAGTTTTAGAAAGCCTTGGTGGAGGTGGACATTTGAACATTGCAGGTGTTAAAATATCAGATAAGAGCGTGGATGAAGTTTTAGTAATGTTAAAGGACGCAATCGAAAAATATTTAAAGGTGGGTGAATAACATGAAAGTAATATTATTACAAGATGTTAAGAAGATAGGTAAAAAGGGAGAAGTTATAAACGTATCAGATGGATATGCAAGAAACTTTTTATTTCCTAAGAAATTAGCTAAGGAAGCAACAGATGCTAACTTACACATATTAAATAACCAAAAAGAAAATGAAAGAAAACAAAAGCTTGCAGAAATAGAAGCAGCACAAAAATTAGCTTCTGAATTAAAAGGAAAAGAAGTTAAAATAGAAGCAAAATCAGGAGAAAACGGAAAATTATTTGGAGCTATAACAAGTAAAGATGTTGCTCAAGAAATAAATAAAGTTTACAAAATGAATATAGATAAGAAAAAAATAGTTATGGATACAATAAAAGTAGCAGGTGGATATGAAATAGAAGTTAAATTATATCCAGAGGTTTCAACAAAGATGAAAGTTATTATTGTTCCAAAAGCTTAAGGAGGAATAAACTTTGAAATTAAACGAACAAATAAGATTCCTGCAAGGTGTAGTAGGTGGAGACTTACCAATAGAATCACAAATAAATGTTTTATTTGATATATTAAAAAATGTATTAGATGATGGAGCTATAAGAGCAAGAACAGTTAGACATAAGCTTAAAGATTATGTTTCTTCAAAAAGCTTAGCAGAAAGAGCATATGCTCTTAATATGATTGCATCTGATGGAGCAGGAATAGAAGTAGTACCTCCAGATGACAAAATAAATGAAGTTCTAGAAGATACTATTGTATGGATTTCAGAAGAAATTGCAAAGAAATATGTGCAAAGAGAAATCGAAACAAAAGTTGAAAGAGCTATAATGGAAAAGCAAGAAAAGTATATTGATGAAATGCGTTTATCTATACTTAAAAAGGAAAAAGGTACTGAAAATCAAAAAACAAAGAAAAAATTAGAAGAGTTAGAAGCTTTAGATGCTAAAGTAACTAATAAAAATATAATGAGCTTTTTAAGACCAGATAGTTTTAAAGAAATAATAGGTCAAGAAAGAGCTATAAAATCATTAATATCAAAGTTATCATCACCATATCCTCAGCACATAATTCTTTATGGGCCTCCAGGAGTTGGAAAAACAACAGCAGCAAGAATTGCATTAGAAGAGGCTAGAAAATTAAATTTTACTCCTTTTGATGAAGATTCTAAGTTTGTTGAAGTTGATGGTACAACATTAAGATGGGATCCTAGAGAAATAACTAATCCATTATTAGGTTCAGTTCATGATCCTATATATCAAGGTAGTAAAAGAGATTTAGCAGATGTTGGGGTTCCAGAACCAAAGCCAGGTTTAGTTACAGAAGCACATGGAGGAGTTTTATTTATTGATGAAATAGGAGAACTTGACCATATACTTCAAAATAAACTTTTAAAAGTATTAGAAGATAAGAGAGTAGAATTCTCATCATCATATTATGATCCAGATGATGAAAAAACTCCAGCTTATATAAAATATCTATTTGAAAAAGGAGCACCAGCTGATTTTGTATTAATTGGAGCTACAACTAGAGAACCAAAAGATATAAATCCAGCATTAAGATCAAGATGTACTGAAGTATACTTTGAGCCATTAGGTGTTAAAGATATCCAAGATATAGTTAAAAATGCAGCTAGAAAGCTAGAAGTATCTCTTGAAAATTCTGTACCAGAATTTATTAGTAGATATACTATAGAAGGAAGAAAAGCTGTTAACATACTAACAGATGCTTATGGATATGCTTTGTATAAGAGAAAAATAAAACCTAAAAAGTTAAAAATAACTTTAAAGGATGTAGAAGAAGTAGTATCAATAGGAAGATATTCACCTTTTGAAATAGTTTCTGAAAATGAAGAAAAAGAAATTGGACATATATATGGATTAGGTGTAAGTGGATTCTTAGGTTCTACAATAGAAATAGAAGCATCAGTTTTTGAAGCAAAGAAAAAAGGTGCTGGAACTGTAAGATTTAATGAAACAGCAGGTAGTATGGCTAAAGATTCTGTTTATAATGCAGCATCAGTTATAAGAAAAATAACTGATAAAGATATTAGAGATTACGATATACATGTTAATGTAATTGGTGGTGGAAATATAGATGGTCCATCAGCAGGAGTAGCTATAACAACTTGTATTATAAGTGCATTATTAGGAAAACCAATAAGACAAGATTTATCTATTACCGGGGAAATATCTTTAAGAGGAAAAGTTAAACCAGTTGGAGGTATATTTGAAAAAATATATGGAGCAAGAAGAAAAGGAATAAAACTTGTTTTAGTTCCAGCGGATAATAAAAAAGATATACCAACAGGGTTAACAGATATAGAAGTTAAAGCTGTTAGTACAATAGAAGAAATATTAGAATTAGTATTTTAAAATAAGGGGGACTTTTTTATTTGTAAAAAGTCTCTCTTTAATTTTCATATGGAATAAAACATAAAGTTTTATTATAATAGTATAGTGAAATAATATGTGAAAGGGAGGAGAGAGAATTGGAAGCACCAATAGCAAAGACTTTACCTCAAAGTATAGAAGCAGAACAATCTGTTCTTGGAGCTATGCTTATATCAAGAAATGCAATAGCACCAGCTGCTGAAAAGCTTGAAGAAGAAGACTTCTATAGAGATAGCCACAAAGTTTTATTTAGATCAATAGTTGAGATGTTTAAAAGAGATATGGCTGTAGACTTAGTTACAGTTTTAGAATATCTAAAGTCAACAGATGTGCTTGAAAGAGCAGGTGGAGTTACTTATGTTACAGAAATATCTTCTTCAGTTCCTACTACAGCAAACCTTTCTTCATACATACAAATAGTTCAAGAAAAATCAACATTAAGAAAGCTTATTAGAGCATCTAATGAAATTATAGAAGAAAGTTATAATAAGCAAGGCGAAGTTGAAGGTGTTTTAGATAAAGCAGAAAAAAGAATTTTTGATATATCAGAAAAAAGAACTACTAGTGATTTTGAATCATTGGGAACTGTACTTGAAAGAGGATTTATAGAAATCGAAAGATTATATAATAATAAAGGTGAAGTAACAGGAGTAAGTTCAGGATTTAAAGACTTAGATGATAAGACTTCAGGATTCCAAAAAGGAGATATGATTCTAGTTGCAGCAAGACCTTCTATGGGAAAAACAACATTTACTCTTAATATTGCAGAACATGCTGCTTTAAGAGAAGGAAAAAGCGTAGTTATATTTTCTTTAGAAATGTCTAAAGAGCAACTTGCATATAAATTACTTTGTTCTGAAGCTAATATAGATATGCTTAAACTTAGAACAGGTAACTTAGAACCTGATGATTGGGATAGAATTGCAAGAGCTACTGGACCTTTATCAAAAGCTAAAATGTATATAGATGATACAGCAGGTGTAACTGTAATGGAAATGAGATCTAAGTGTAGAAGACTTAAGATGGAATATGGAATAGATTTAATTATGATTGATTATCTTCAACTTATGTCAGGATCATCAGGATCAGATAATAGACAACAAGAGGTATCAGAAATATCAAGATCTATAAAAGCTTTAGCAAAGGAAATGGAATGTCCTGTAATAGCGCTATCACAGTTATCTCGTGCTCCTGAGCAAAGAGCTGATCATAGACCTATGCTTTCTGACCTTAGAGAATCAGGCTCAATAGAGCAAGATGCTGACGTTGTTATGTTTTTATACAGAGATGAATATTACAATAAAGATACAGAGGAAAAAAATACTGGAGAATGTATTATTGCAAAGCAAAGAAACGGTCCAGTTGGGACTGTTAAATTAGCTTGGCTTGGACAATACAGTAAATTTGCTAATTATGAAGCAATACATCAAGAATAAAATGAGATAATCACAAAATGTGATTATCTTTTTTTAAAATAAAAAAGGAGAAATTTACAATGACTAAGAAAATAGGATTTATTGGATGTGGAAACATGGGAAAAGCTATGCTTGGGGCATTAGTTCAAAAAGAATTTATAGAAAGTAAAAAAATATTAGTTTCTACAAAGAGAGAATCATCAAGAAAAAAAATTGAAGAGGAATATAGGGTTATAGGAAAAGAATCTAACTTAGAAGTAGCTAAAGAATCAGACATAGTTATATTAGCAGTAAAACCTTATATGTATAAAAGTGTTATAGAAGGTATAAAAAAAGAATTAAAAGGAAAAATAATAATAAGCATTGCAGCAGGAATTGATATAGAAGATTTAGAAAATATGTTAGATGAAGATAGTAAAATAGTAAAAACAATGCCAAATACTCCAGCATTAGTTGGAGAAGGTATGTCAGCTATATGCCCTAATAAAAATATAACTGAATATGAATTAAAAGAAGTATGTGATATTTTTAATGTATTTGGTAAATATGAAATATTAGACGAAAAAGATTTCCATGCATTTATAGCAGTTTGTGGTTCATCTCCTGCATATATATTTATGATAATTGAAGCAATGGCTGATGGTGGTGTTAAATTAGGTCTATCAAGAGATAAGGCTTATAAGTTAGCAGCTCAAAGTGTATTGGGATCAGCAAAAATGGTATTAGAAACAGGATGTCATCCTGGAGTATTAAAAGATATGGTATGTTCTCCAGGAGGAACTACTATAGAAGCAGTTGCAGACCTTGAGAAAAATGGCATTAGAAATACTATTATAAGTGCAATTGAAACTTGCGCAAATAAATCTAAAAATATGTAATAAAATTGTTGACAAAATTTTAAAAAGATTCTATAATTAAATCAATGATAATCAATATCAACTGGACAGGGTATTGGTTAACACGAACCACATAGAACACACACATAAATAAAACTCCTCTTAATTTAAAAAATTAAGAAGTAAAACCTTAGAGTTCCACAGGCTCTAAGGTTTTTTTTATAATAAAAATTTAATATAATAATAAAACATCCGAATATTTTATTAAAATTTATAAAAATAATTCGATTTTTCATTGACCTATAACCTCCATTTTGCTACTATTGTTTATGGGAGAGAAAATCCAAAAGAGGTTTATATTTATGATTATTGCGAATAATAATTTATATAATCTAACTCCATAAAATTTAAGAATAGATTATTTAATTGATCTGAAGGAGGCAAATATAATGTCAGCATTTATAGTATTAGGAGCTCAATGGGGAGATGAAGGAAAAGGAAAGATGACAGACTATCTAGCAGAAGATGCAGATGTAGTTGTTAGATTCCAAGGAGGAAATAACGCAGGTCATACTGTTGAAGTTGGAGATAAACAATACAAACTTCATTTAATACCATCAGGAATATTATATGATGATAAAGTTAATGTTATAGGAAATGGTGTTGTAGTTGATCCAAAAGCACTTTTCGAAGAAATTGAATATTTAGAGGGTGTTGGAGTTAAGGTTACACCAGAGAAATTAATGATAAGTGATAGAGCACAATTAATAATGCCTTATCACAAAACATTAGATAGATTAAAAGAAAAAGCTAGAGGTAAAAATGACATTGGAACTACTGGTAAAGGAATAGGACCATGTTATACAGATAAATTTGAAAGATGTGGAATAAGAGTTTGTGATCTTATGCATCCAGAAGTTTTTGAAGAAAAATTAAGAGAAAATATGGAAGCAAAGAATCTTTATATAACAAAAGTTTTAGGTGGAGAAGCAGAAAATTTTGAAGAAACTTTAAAAATGTATCTTGAATTTGGTAAAAAATTAAAGCCTTTCGTAAAAGATACTTCAGTTAAAGTTTATGATTCAATAAAAGAAGATAAAAATGTATTATTTGAGGGTGCTCAAGGAATGCTTTTAGATATAGATTATGGAACATATCCATATGTAACTTCTTCTAATACAACAGCTGGTGGAGTAGTTAGTGGTTCAGGAGTTGGACCTACTATGATAACTAATGCTGTTGGAATAGCTAAAGCATATACAACAAGAGTTGGTAAAGGACCTTTCCCAACAGAATTACTTGATGAAACTGGTGATTGGATAAGAGAAAAAGGTCATGAATATGGAGTTACTACAGGAAGATCAAGAAGATGTGGATGGCTTGATTTAGTAATATTAAAAACTACAGTTAGAGTTAGTGGATTAACTTCACTTGCAGTAACTAAAATAGATACTTTAGCTGGGCTTGATAAGATAAAAGTTTGTGTTGGATATGAATTTAATGGAGAAGTTATAGATTACTTCCCAGCAAGTTTAGAAGATTTAGCAGAATGTAAACCAGTTTATGAAGAATTTGATGGATGGGATGAAAGTGTAGCAGATGCAAGAAGCTATGAAGAGTTACCAGAAAACGCTAAGAAATATATAGAAAGAATTGAAGAATTCACAGGAACAAGAATTTCAATAGTATCAGTTGGTCCTAAGAGAGATCAAACTATGAGAGTTAAAGAACTTTAATTCTGAGTATATTACTTGACTTTATTTGATGTATAAAATATAATCTTATATAGAATAATAATTATGTATTTTTACATTAAGAGGTGAAAGTTATGATAACAAAAGAAATGACTATAGGTGAGGTAATTAAAATGGATCCAACTAGAGCAGAAGTTTTAATGTCTTTTGGTATGGGTTGTATCGGATGCCCATCATCACAAGCTGAAACAATAGAACAAGCAGCTATGGTTCACGGATTAAATATTGATGCTTTATTAGAAGCTTTAAACAACAAATAATATAAATAAAAGAGATGCAAGATAAGCTTTTGCATCTCTTTTTCAATATTAAATATAATGTTAATAAATTTTGTTTTTTAATATAAATATAAACAAATACTGGTATACTTATATATATAAATAAATTTTGAGGAGAAATTAGATATGGATAATAGCTTTACTAAGGATTATGAAGTTTTATATAGAGATGTAGATTACAAATTAAGATGTAAAATAGCTTCATTAGTATATTTTTTATGTGATGTTGGGAACGCACATGCCGAATCAGTAGGAGACACAATAAATTATCAATTAGAGCATGGAGCAGGTTGGGTATTTTATAAATATGATATAAAGATACATAAGTATCCTAACTATAGAGATAAATTAAGCGTAGTAACAATACCAGCAGGGTTTAAAAAATTCTATGCATTAAGAGATTATCTTATTAAGAATCAAGATGGAGAGGTTTTAGTTGAAGCTACAGCTTTATTCTTCTTAATTAATATAGAAAGAAGAAGACCTATGAGAATATTGCCTGAACACTATAAGATGTATGGAGAAGATGGTGATTTAGAAAAAGCTAAAGAGATGGAAAAAATAGAAAAAATGGAAGAAGAACAATTTTCTAAAGAGTTCCAAATAAGATATAGTGATATAGATTCAAATACACATGTTAATAATGTAAAATATGTTGAATGGGCATTAGAGTCTGTACCTAAAGATATAATAAAAGAATTCGATTTAAAAAGAATAAAAATAGTATTTGAAAAAGAAGTAAGCTATGGAAACTCTATTCATGTTGGAGTTCAAGTTAAAGAAGAGGAAGATGGAACAAAGAAGACACTTCATAAAATATATAATAAAGAAGGTGTAGAATTAACTCTTCTAGAATTCCAATGGGAAAAAAATAATTAAAAAACCTTAAGCAATTTTGCTTAAGGTTTTTTATTGATTTTATTATAAAAATATTAAATGAAATTCTATTTTAATACATCTTTTATAGAAGTTGCAGCATTAAAAGCAGAACTCCAAGCCCATTGAAGATTAAAACCTCCACAATCTCCATCAACATCTATAAATTCACCAGCAAAATAAAGTCCTGGTACTAATTTTGATTCTAAAGTTTCTGAGTTTATATCTTTTACATCTATTCCACCCACAGTTACTTGTGCATTTTGGAATTCTTTAGTTCCAGTACATTTAAATTTCCAAGATTTAAGTTTATTAATTAAATCTGATTGGCATTTCCAATCTAATTCACAACATGGAGTATGTATATTAAATATATTAGAAGCTTTAAGTATAGTTGGGATAAGTTTTTTATTTACAACTCCAATTAGAGCATTAGATATACTTCTATTAGAGAACATAGCAAGATGAGTATATAATTCATTTTCTATTTCTTCTTTACTCTTATATGGCATAGAGTCAACTTCTATAATAACTTCATGACCTTTATTTAATGCTCTTGAAGCTGTAGATGAAACTTGAAGAATAGGTGGACCAGATATTCCGTAATCAGTAAATAAAACTTCTCCAACTTCACTTCTAATAACTTTGCCATTAACAGTTAAATTTACTCTTCCATCAAATTTAATTCCTGACATAGCTTTTAAGTGTGGATAATCTAATTTTAATTGAACTATTCCTGGAAGAGGTTTAATAAGTGAGTGACCAAGATTTTCACATAGTTTGTAAGAGGAGCCATCAGAGCCAGTTTTGGAAGCTGATTTTCCTCCACAACACATTAAAAGTTTTCCACAAGAGAATTCTAAAAATTCATCATTGTTTGTGGATAATATAAAGTTTTTCTTTTTGTGGATAGATTTCACTTTACAATTGTTATACACAGGAATATTTCTTTCCTCTATATTCATTCTTAAAATATCCACAACAGAAGAAGCTTGAAGTGATTGTGGATAAAGTTTATTATTTTCTAATTCTGTTATTGGAAGACCAAGAGATAAGAAAAAGTTTCTTGTATCTTCAACAGAAAATTTATTTAATGTATTTTGAAAAAAGTTTTCTCTTGTACTGTGATAATTTATAAAAGGATATTTTATTGAGGCATTTGAAATATTACAACGCCCATTACCAGTAGTAAGAATTTTCTTACCAACACGATCAGTTCCTTCTATTATTGCTACATCTATACCATAATCTTTGGCTAGGATTGCTGACATAAGTCCAGAGGCTCCACCACCAACTATTATTAAATAGTGATAAATCATATTTAAATTTCTCCTTCATTTAAAATGTATTTAAATAAATTCTATCATAGTTAAGTAAATAAAAAATAATTAAAATCGTATTTATATCTATAAAAGAAAAATATTTTTCTTTTATAGATATAAAAAATATTATTTTAAATAAAGAAAGTTAGGTTTACTATGTAATTGAATGGCGTTAATATATAAATAAGTAGAAAAATAAATTATAAAAATCATTAGAAAAAAATATAATTAATAAAAAAATTTTTATACATAATAAAAAATAATGAAAAAGAACATAATAAAATTTATAAAAATTAAAGAAAAATAAAAAATGAGATAAGCCTTGTAAATACTAAGTTTACGAAGATTTTACATAATAAGATTAGTGTTAAAAATAATAAAAAAAAAATATTTTTTAAAAAAAGTGTTGACACTTAAAATGATTTTATGTAATATAGTCTATGTGGTCAGCGCGAAACAAATAAGAGCGCAGAACACAAATGAAATATGGCTCCTTGGTCAAGCGGTTAAGACACCACCCTTTCACGGTGGTATCAGGGGTTCGATTCCCCTAGGAGTCACCATTTTGGTCGCATAGCTCAGCTGGGAGAGCACCTGCCTTACAAGCAGGGGGTCACAGGTTCGATCCCTGTTGTGACCACCATTAAAATTATAATATGGCTCAGTAGCTCAGCTGGTTAGAGTGCCGGCCTGTCACGCCGGAGGTCGAGGGTTCGAGCCCCTTCTGAGTCGCCAATATAATTTTATAAAAAATTAAAACCAATTTGCTGGCATGGCTCAACGGTAGAGCAGCTGACTTGTAATCAGCAGGTTGTAGGTTCGATTCCTATTGCCAGCTCCAATTTAATATGGCTCCTTGGTCAAGCGGTTAAGACACCACCCTTTCACGGTGGTATCAGGGGTTCGATTCCCCTAGGAGTCACCAATTTTTGGTCGCATAGCTCAGCTGGGAGAGCACCTGCCTTACAAGCAGGGGGTCACAGGTTCGATCCCTGTTGTGACCACCATTAAAATTATAATACGGCTCAGTAGCTCAGCTGGTTAGAGTGCCGGCCTGTCACGCCGGAGGTCGAGGGTTCGAGCCCCTTCTGAGTCGCCAATATAATTTATAAAAATATTTTGACAATACTTATCAAAATGCAATTTGCTGGCATGGCTCAACGGTAGAGCAGCTGACTTGTAATCAGCAGGTTGTAGGTTCGATTCCTATTGCCAGCTCCAATTTAATATGGCTCCTTGGTCAAGCGGTTAAGACACCACCCTTTCACGGTGGTATCAGGGGTTCGATTCCCCTAGGAGTCACCAATTTTTAGGTCGCATAGCTCAGCTGGGAGAGCACCTGCCTTACAAGCAGGGGGTCACAGGTTCGATCCCTGTTGTGACCACCATTTTTTTTATATGGCTCAGTAGCTCAGCTGGTTAGAGTGCCGGCCTGTCACGCCGGAGGTCGAGGGTTCGAGCCCCTTCTGAGTCGCCAAAGAAGTAAGATTTAATCTTACTTCTTTTTTTATATAAAATATAAGATTTATTTACATATATAATTAAAGTGAAAAAAGTAAAATAGTAATAATATTTTATATATTTAATAAATATATAATTATAATTTGAAAAAATAAAAGCTATATAAATACTGAAATTTATATAGCTTAATTTTATATTTTAATCTAATTTTAGTTTTATATTTTATTCCTATTTTCTATTTCTCATATTTAATCTACGTTTTTTCTCTATTCTTAAATCATAAGTGTAAAATCTCATAAATTTAAAATTACCTATTAATCTTGAAGATGTACGCCTATCATAACGATCATCTAAATCATCTGCAACTAGATTTGTAGATATAAGCATTTTTTTTCCTAAAAGAAGTTTTTTATTAAGCAAATTAAAGAATTCAGTTTTTGAGAATTCTGTGATTTGTTCAGAACCTAAATCATCTATTATAAGTAAATCACAATTAGTAATTAAATCATCTAGATTTTGATTCTTATTAAATCTTATATCTGCTAAAATTCTTATAAGTTCATCGGCTGTTTTATAAACTACTAAATATCCTCTATCTAATAATTCTTTTGCTATACAATAGGATAGAAATGTTTTTCCTGTACCAGCAGCTCCAGAAAATAATAAATTTACGTCAGTTCTATTGAAGTTAGGAATATACTGAGAAACTATAAAATCATAGATTCTTTGCATATTTTCAAATGGCGTAAATTTTTGAGTTGGATAACTTGGATCTGTTTTATTTGGAAATAAACTTAAATCAAAATCATTAAAATTATATTTTGATAATATGCTTTGTAAATTAGAATCTTTATAATGAAGTTTTATAAGTTTATCTTTAAAGCATTCACAGCGTTTTGTTCCTATGTATCCAGTATCACTACATTTCTTACATCTATAATGAATAGTTAAATATTCAGGAGAATATCCTTTAGATACTAAAGCCTCTAGTTTTTTAGCTCTTAAATCAAAAATTTTATCTCTAAGTTTTTCAACATCTTCTTCAGTTGTAGTAGATTTTAAAATTAATAAAGGAAGTTTAACAGAAAGCTTTTTTATCTCATCATCTATCTCCATTATTTCAGGATGCTTATCTTTTATTTCTTTAATTCTTTCCTTTAAATTTTTATTTTCTATTGATCTTATTTCTTCGTATTCTTTTAATATTTCGGATTGATATCCACTAATCATTAATCATCCCACCCTAATAATTCACGCTCAAGAGCATCATAATCATAATTTTTCTCTCTAAAGTTTTTGATTTTTTGATTTGATTGATTTTGATTTTTGTAAAATGTTTTATTTCCTTGAGCTTTTTTAAAGTTTATATCTTTAAGTTCTATATCAGTAACAGTTCTTATGTTATTTTTATTCCAGTCAGTAAGAATACTATCTATATACTTAAAATCAGCTCTATTTAATCTTTGGAAACATCTATCGCAAGCTTTTTGAATTATTTCCAGTTTAAAGTTATATATAAACAACCATTTTTCTAGCATATCTTCTTGAGGTTTCATTAAATCTGTATTTTTTATACCAAGATATTTTAAAATTTCTTTTATTTTCTTCCACTTATCTTCTTCCTTAGCTATAAGAGTTTGTGCTTGACTTACTGTTCTTACATTCTTTTCATTCCAAGCAGAAGCAACTGTATCCATATATCTAAAGTGTGATTTACCTTTTGAAGCACAATATTCTACTAAAAGTGTTATTAATTCAGTAGTAAATAAGAATTTCTTATTCCATTCAATACATATTTGCATTTCTTTATAATTCAAAGTTCTTGAAAGGATTTTTTCAACATCTTTTAGCATTGATGTTATATCTGGTTCAGTTAAAGAATTTAAGATACTTTCGTCTTCTTCTGATTCAATAGCTTTTTCTGAATCAAGTGGTAAAAATTCTATACTAAAGTTTCCTAATCTATCTAATGGGGATAATTTTATTAATCCTTCTTCATTCCAGTAGTGTAAGGCATTCATTATATCTGATTCTAATAGATTTAGCATTCTTGCCATTATTTCTGAACCTATTCCAGGTTCACCATTCATATTTTGTTTTAGAAGTAGAAGATAAACTTTTACAAATTCTCCTCTAGCTTTTGGCATATACTGTTCTATAAACACATTGCTTACAGGAGTATAATTTAAAGCTTTATTTTTTAATACAAAAGTACTCATTAGTTTTACCTCACAAAATTGCGTATTCTAGATTACTAGTATTCCTAATATTTAAGCTAATTATAACAAAGACATTAAACTATAACAACTTAAAGGAAAAATAAGGAGGTATAAATTGAAAATAAATTGGTTAATTTAAAAAAGTCGATAAAATTTTAAAAAAGGAGATTTAATTAAATGTACTCGAGAAATTTTAAAAACAATATTATTAAATTTGCTATAATAACTGCAATTTTAATAGGAAGTTTAGCGTACTTAAATTCTTTTATGAATGAGAGTATTGCAGTAAATGCTCTAAATAATTATGATAGAAAAACAAATGTTGAGAGCGCTAATAAATCACAAGGAAAAGTTAAAACTGTTAACGGAAAACCACTTATGTTTTTTCATCCAACTTGTGGAGGAGTAGTTACATCTAGCTTTGGAGAAAGATGGGGAAAATTTCATAAGGGGATTGATATAGGAAAAAGTCTTGGAGATGATGTATTATCATGCTTAGATGGGACAGTTAAATCAAAATTCTATGAAAAAGATGGTTATGGAAATATAATAATAATAGATCATGGAAATGGATTAGAAAGCAGATATGCTCACTTAAATGGATTTAACGTAAATGTTGGAGATAAAGTTGAAGGTGGAAGTAAGATAGCAACTGTAGGTAATACAGGAAGAAGCACAGGGCCACACTTACATTTTGAAATGCGAATAAATGATAAGCCTATTAATCCTCAAAATTATATAGGAGAATAACAATAGAGACCAAAAGATATTTATCTTTTGGTCTTAAATTTTTATTTTTCTAAAAGTCTATTTAAATTTATTATTCCGCTACCAACTAAATTTTTATCATATTCTTTAAAGTTTGAACAAGATAAATTAATTAAAGAAATTATATCATCTAATTTTAAAGTAGAATCATATTCAAAAAGTATTGCACATATAGCACAAACAAATGCTACAGATAATGATGTTCCTGAATAGGATTTATATTTGGCATCAATATTTCTAGGATAAACTTTAACACCATTTTTTTCTGAAATATATGATATATCACTATTTAATGTTGATATTTGATCACATGCACAAGCAAAGTTGGGCTTCTTTAGTTTAGAATAGAGTGATTTAGAAGAATACGTATATGGTTTTGATTCTTTAACAGTTGACATACCTGCAACAGTTATACAATTTTTTAATAAAGCTATTCCCATCATTCCAAATTCAGAATTATTTATACTTCCACTTGGAACTACAGGAATAATATTTTTAGATAAAGCATAATCAAAAATATTATTGAAAGAATTAAAAATTCTATGATTATTAGAAAGCATTTCAAATGGTAAACACAGAACTTTTATATTAAATTCATCCGACTTATCAACTAATTGACATATAGAAAAAAGTATATCAGAGGCATAACCTTTTCCTAAAGCATCAAAAGCTTTATAACAAACTATACTACTTTGAGGAGCAATTCCAGTGCACATATTATTAGATGAAACTCCGCTTCCACAAATTATCCCTGCTAAAGCTGTACCGTGTCCATTGTCATCATAAGGAAATTTTTTATGTGATATTACGTCTTCAAAATGTTCTATCTTATTATTAGGTCTAGTTAAATCTATATGAGGATAAACACCACTATCTACAATACCAATAGTTACACCTTTGCCAGAAAATTTTAACTTGGAAGTAAGCTTATGATAGTTATTAGCGTTAGATACACTCATACCACATAAAAATAAGTACTCATCAAAATATATAGATTCAACTTCTGGATATTCAGAAATTGCTATAATTTCTCTCTTACTTAAGTTACAAGAGATTAAATTGCATGGTTTTATTGGATATATTAAAGCATCATTCATAGATGATATTTTTTTTAACACAGATGAAAATAAGTTTTTACATTTTACAAAGACACGATACTTTTTATAAACATTGCTGTTTAATGATAATTGTAAATTGTAGTCAAGCTTGTTTTTAAAATTAAACATAAAAATACTCCTACATTAATTGTTACACTAACATTTTATTAATGAGGAGTAATAAGTGTTAATATTAATTTGTATTAAAATTTTAATGTTTCTCCTATATCAAGAATTTTTACGTTATTATCATTAAAATTTTTTAAAGTATTATATGTTTCATCAAAATTCTCTAGAGATATTTTAAATGTTTTATAATGAACAGGCAGCATATATTTTGCATTCATATTCTTAAACATTTTATATGCTTCTTGAGGAGAACAGTGCATATAACTAAACCTTTCAGGCTTATAACATCCTACAGGCATTATAGCAACATCACATTCTATATTGTTGAATCTATTAGTCATTGCAGTATCTCCTGCAACAAAAACCTTTTTATCACTAGCTTCTACTAAGTATGAATTACTTTCTATATCAATACCAACATAAAATCTTCTACCATCATGCTTAGCTTGAATTGAAGTAACTTTTATAAAATCATCTTCATATGTTTGACCTGGTCTTAGTAAAATAACATTTTTAAATCCAAGGAAGTTAAGGATTTTTTTATATCCTCTAGGAACTATGACAATAGCATCTTTATTTAATTTTTTTAAAGATGGAAAGTGCATATGATCCATATGTCCATGGGAAAGTAAAATATAATCAAATTTTAAGTCTTTAAGTTCAAGAGGTTTATGGACAACTCTTTTAAAAAATCCAAGTCTATTTGATAATACTGGATCTGTAAGTATTAGTTTATCTGATATGTTTATAATAGTTGTTGCATGTCCGTACCAATGAATAGAATCTGTTAATATCTCATCATTTTTTACGACTTCTCTTTCATTAAAGTATTCTTTTATGTTGTTATATGTTAACTTTGATAAAAAGTGTATGTTTTTAAAAAAATTCATTTATAGTCTCCTTAAATAGATTAATGCTTCCATTTAAATACTATAATACCTACTATGATTATTGCAACTCCAATGAATTCTTTTAAGGTAAAATTAATCTTTTTAGCATCAAACCAACCAAAAGCATCTATTAAAGATGCAAGAAGTAATTGTGATACTAATATTATAGAAGTTGCGTAAGTAGTTCCTAATGTACCTATACTTTGCATAACAGTAAAAACTATTACAACTCCTAAGGCACCACCTAATAAATAAATTTTATTTGCAGTACCTAAAGCTTTGAAGCTTCCTTTTCCTAAAAATATAGTTACTATTAATGTCAATATTAGTCCAGTTAATTGAACTATACAGTTTGTTTCCCAAACACCTATTTTATCACCTAATCTAGTGTTAAAAACACCTTGGAGAGCCATAGAGCATCCAGAAATTATTGCAATTATAACACCAATCATTTTTTTATCACCTCCAAAATAGTATTTACAAGATGATAATAAAAAATGTAAAAAAAAAGCTATAAGTTTAACTTATAGCAATTATTAGTATTTATGCTGCGTATTCTTTAAAGGCATTTATTATTTTATTTTCTTCAAATCCTAGTTGTAATCCGATGCTTAAAAAGTCTTCACAAAGAGTTTCAAAGTGATCTTCTGATTTAGATATTATTAAATCATTTATATCTATGTATAAGTTAAGAAATTGATCACTTAAGCAATAGTCACTAGGGGCTACGTCTATTTTTTCTAAAACTTGATCATATTTATTGTCGATACCAATAGAAAGTATTTGTTGAAAACAAGATATATATTTTCTTAAAACTATATCTTCATCAATCTCTAAATCACTATCATTTGTATAAGTGTAACATTTAGTTTCATTTGCAAGATCACTTATTTTTATATGAAGTTCTAAGTTTTTTCTTGCTGTTATTTTATAATTGTTTAGATTTTCATTAATTGAAATATTTGAATCTATATTTCTTTGGATATTAAATAAATCACATATTAACATAAAAAACCCCTCCTGGCTTTACAGACAATCATCTTAATATATTTTACAAAAAGTTTTGATATAAGGAAAGCTGGGAAAACGAATACATGAAAAAAATTTTGAAATTTTCACAAAATTTAAGAAAATCTAATTCTTAATAAGCAATAATATGTGTTAATAGTAAAAGAAATTATCAATTTTAAATAAAATATTGAAATAAAAAAGCTATCTAAAGTAGATATGTAATTAAAATCTGATTTTAGATAGCTATAAATTATATATATTTTTAATTAGAAGACTTTTAATTCGAAATCTTTTAATTTAATTTCATGTTTATTGTGAGGCATTTTCCAAATTTGAAAACCTGTAACTTTAAGAGTTTTTTCTTCAGTGTTAAGAAGAGTTTGATTTTCAGATAATTTTTTCTTTATATCTCTTGGATAATAATTAAAATTAGCTAGAGTTAATGAAAGAACAGTTGCATCAGGGTCTTTTACATTAAAACCATGTAATTTAAGCATATCATTTAGAGAATATAAAATTTTCTTTATATAACCTCTATTATCTAATTTTAAGTTTAATGTTTTGCATTCTTCTGAAACAAAAAGAGTGTTTGTTAACTCAACCTTAAATTTTTTATAAGGTGATAGAACTTTAGATACTACTTCAGTTAATTTTTCAATGTTAGGATTATCTAATATTTCTAATGCAATATAAGGATTAGGAATATTTTTATTAGCTCTAAATTTCTTTGACATTAATTTTTGAGTATCTAGTATTGCTTCGTTAGAAGCTTCATCTAATAATGCAACGATATAATATTTCATATTCAACCTCTCTTAATCTAATTCTTTAAATTTTTAATCCAAACTTTTCTATAAATTATAACATAATACTTAGAATAAAAGAATAGGGGGTAACACTACATGGAAATAAAAGGAAAAATAGTGAACTTTTAAAGTACCAAAGTTCACTAAGTTTACAAAATTGAAATATTAAATTGCTAAATTACTAGGTAAAAGCCTCAATTTTTTTATAAAATCGATAATATATGTAAATAATTAATCTCATTTTTAATAATATAAAAAAAAATATTTCATTAACAAAAGTTTATGATATAATGATAAACGTACATTAAATAATTATGATAGGATTATAATGTGTAAATATCCTATTTTATTTGATGATTTAAAAAATAATTAGATGAAAAAAATAAACGAGATTTGGGAAATTAATCATATATATAATCTTATTAATAAGGGTGAATTGGATGGAAAGATTAGTTATACATGGAGGAAGAAAATTAGAAGGGGCTGTTGAAATAAACGGAGCAAAAAATGCTGCTGTTGCAATTTTACCAGCTGTTGTAGCTGCTAGTTCAGGTAAATGTCTTATAGATAATGTGCCTGATATAGAAGATGTACATTGCCTTGATAGAATTCTTTCAAGTTTAGGATGCGAAGTAAAAAAAATTGATAATAATACATTAGAAATAGATAGCACAAGTGTTAATACAGTTAATGCTTGTACTGAAGATGTTAGAAGAATGAGAGCTTCTTATTATTTTATAGGAGCGCTTTTAGCAAGATTTAAAGAAGCTAAGGTTGAATTACCTGGAGGATGTCCTATAGGAGTTAGACCTATAGACCAACATATAAAAGGTTTTGAAGCATTAGGAGCAGATGTTGTAATAGAACATGGAGCTGTTCACGTAAAAGCTAAACAATTAAAAGGAGCTAACATATTCTTTGATGTTGTTTCAGTTGGAGCAACAATAAATGTTATGATAGCTGCTACTTTAGCAGAAGGTGTTACAACATTAGAAAATGTAGCAAAAGAACCTCACGTAGTTGATGTTGCAAACTTCCTTAACTCAATGGGAGCAAATATTAAAGGTGCAGGAACTGATGTTATAAGAATTACAGGAGTTAAAAAGCTTACTGGTTGTGCATATAGCGTTATTCCAGATCAAATTGAAGCTGGAACATTTATGATAGCTGCTGCAGCAACAAGAGGAGATATAACAATTAAAAATGTTATACCAAAACATTTAGAATCAATATCAGCAAAACTTTTAGAAATGGGAGTTGAAATAATAGAGGGAGACGATAGTGTAAGAGTTAGATATGTTGGTGACTTAAAAGGAGTTAACATAAAAACTATGCCATATCCAGGATTCCCAACAGATGTTCAACAACCAATGTCAACTTTATTATCTGTTGTACCAGGAAGAAGTATAATAACTGAATCAATCTGGGAAAGCAGACATAAGCATATTGATGAGCTTAAAAAGATGGGAGCAAATATCAAAGTTGAAGGTAGAGTTGCTATAATTGATGGAGTTAATTCATTAAGTGGGGCAGTTGTTAAAGCTACTGACTTAAGAGCAGGAGCTGCTATGGTTATAGCTGGATTAATTGCTTCAGGAAAAACAGAAATAACAAGCATTGAACATATAGATAGAGGATATCCTCACATTGAAAATAAATTTAGAAGCTTAGGTGCAAAAATCGAAAGAATAACTGTTGAAGAATAATAAACAACAGGGGGATAAGAAAATGAGATTTTGCTCACTTTATAGTGGAAGTAGTGGGAATAGTATTTTTATAGGTAATGAAAATAACCAAATAATAATAGATGCTGGAATGCCAGGAAAAAAGATAGACGAAGCATTAAAAAAAATAGGTCAAAATCCTAAAGAGTTAAAAGGGATATTTATAACTCATGAGCATTCTGATCATATAAAAGGAGCAGGAATTGTCTCAAGAAAGTAT
Organism: Clostridium thermobutyricum; assembly: GCF_000371465.1. NCBI lineage: Bacteria > Bacillati > Bacillota > Clostridia > Eubacteriales > Clostridiaceae > Clostridium > Clostridium thermobutyricum. The sequence continues at coordinate 2,834,479 of NZ_KB850956.1, forward strand.
GATATTCCTATATATGCTAATGACAAAACATGGGAAGCTATGGAAAAATCGTTAGGAAAAATAAAAGAACATAATATAAAAATTATGGATAAGAGAAGTACTGTAACAATAGGGGATTTAGAAGTTAAATCTTTTAATATCCCTCATGATGCTATAGCACCTGTTGGATACACTATAAAAAGTGGAGATAAATGTGCAAGTATAGCTACAGATTTCGGAACTTTTACAGAAGAAATAAAAGATAATATAAAAGATTCAGACATTATATTATTAGAGAGTAATCATGATGTTAATATGCTTAAATTTGGACCATATCCATATAATCTAAAAAGAAGAATACTTAGTGAAATAGGGCATTTATCAAATGAAGATTGTGGAGAAGCATTAGTTCAACTTATAAAGTATGGATTAGGAAAAGAAGTGTTCTTAGGTCATTTAAGTGGAACAAATAATCATCCAGATTTAGCTTATCAAACAGTTATTACAACTTTACAAGAACAAGGCATAAAGCTAGGTGAGGACGTTAAATTATATATGGCCAATAGACATGAACCTAGTAAATTAATAAATTTATAAAAAAGTGAGGGTACTAAAATGAGTTTATACACAGATTGGACTGACATGGTAGTTGAATATGTAAAAACTAAAGGAGAAGCAGCTTTCTGGCAAGAATATGGTGCAATTGAAAAAGCTATATACAAAGATTTATTAGGAAAACACACAGAAGTTAAAAAGACTACAATTGCAGAATTATCAAAAGAATATAATACAACAAATGAATTCATTATGGGATTTGTTGATGGTATAAATGATAGTTTAAAAAATTCATATGACTTAGAAACAGTTGATGTTAATACTGAATTAGTACTTGATATGGATTTTGAAAAATTATACTACAATATGTTAGATGCTAAAGCTGATTATCTATACACTTTAAAACAATGGGATTCTATATTCTCAGTAGAAAAAAGAAAAGAGATAACAACTGAATATAGAAAAGCAGGAACAGTAGTTAATGAAGAAAAAATCGGAAGAAATGATCCATGTCCATGTGGAAGTGGAAAGAAATATAAAAAGTGTTGCGGAAAATAATACTTTAATATAAGGAAAGCTCATAATATGATTATGGGCTTTTTTACTATATAATCATGGAAAAATTTCCTATATAAAGAAGTTTAAATAAAATAGTACTTAGGAGGTATTATGTATGGACAAAAATGTTAATTGGATAAATGAAAAGAAAATAGAAAGAACAATAAAAGCTTTAGAAAATAATAATATGAATGGTTGTTTAATAGAGTCAAGAGAAGCTTTAATTAAAAAAATAGAAGAGTTAGTTAATGAAGGTTCTGTTGTTTCTTGTGGAGGATCAATGACACTTGCAGAAGCAGGGATAATGGAACACTTAAGAAGTGGAAGATATGAATTTTTAGATAGAGCAAAACCAGGACTTACACCAGAAGATATAAAGCAAATATATAGAGATACATTTTCAGCAGATGCGTTCTTTACAAGTACTAATGCAATAACAGAAGATGGTGAATTATATAATGTAGATGGAAATGGAAATAGAATAGCTGCAATGCTTTATGGACCAGATAAAGTAATAGTTATATGTGGAATAAATAAAATAGTTAAAAATATTGATGAAGCAATAAAAAGAAATAGATTAATGTCAGCACCAGCTAATGCAAAAAGATTAGATAGAAAAACTCCATGTGCAAAAGTTGGATATTGCATGGATTGTAAGAGTCCAGAAAGAATATGTAAAGAATATTCAGTAATAAAAAGACAAAACTTTAAAGATAGAATACATGTATTATTCTTAAATGAAAACTTAGGATATTAATTGGAGGAATAATGAACATAACACTAATTACAGTAGGAAAACTAAAAGAAAAATATTTAAAACAAGCAATAGATGAATATTCAAAAAGATTAAGTAGATATTGTAAATTGGAAATAATAGAATTAAATGATGAAAAAACTCCAGATAATGCTTCAGAGAAAGAAGAACAACTTATAAAAGAAAAAGAAGGAAAACAAATTTTAAGCAAAATAAAAGAAAATGCTTTTGTAATAGCAATGGATTTGGGCGGAAAAAATCTTACATCAGAAGAATTTTCAAAATTTATAGAGCAAAATGGAGTAATGGGTAACTCTAATATAGTATTTTTAATTGGAGGAAGTCTTGGACTTTCAGATGAAGTTAAAAAGAGAGCCAATTATAAACTTTGCTTTTCAAAGATGACATTTCCACATCAATTGTTTAGAGTTATGCTACTTGAACAGATTTATAGAGGATTTAGGATAATGAAGAATGAACCGTATCATAAATAAATGATGTTTTGGATAGAATTGGATATATAAATGGACGATAGGTGTGCTTTAATTTTTGCAATGAAACTTACAAAAATCTAAAGTTTGAATTTTTGTGGGGTATTTTAATTTTATTTATAGATTCTTCTATAGATTCTTCATTTTTCACTACTTGAGAAAATTAGAATTTGTTTTTCAGAATCTGTAGCATTGAAAAAATTTTTAAAATTATATATAATATAATTATATTAAAATATAAGCATAAAAAATATAAATGTAAAGGTGTTGTAAATATGCGCAAAGAGGTAATTTTTAATTAAATTAACTGAATAAGGATTATTTTTAAAAGTATATGAAAAATCTTGAATAACTCAAGGTTTATTTGTGGTAGAATCAATTATTGATAATATTGATATTACCATGTTTATTTATGTACTCTAAAAATAATCAGTATTATAATGAGCATGTTACATCTTTATTTGCAGCATAGGAAAACCGTGTTCTAAACACGGTATTTTTATGTCTATTTTTGCTATATTTATAGATATGGTATAAGATTTTAATTTGAATAGCTTAATCATAAGTTATATAATTAAAGTTCTATATTTTATGTTTATATTTATGTTATATGATTATGAGGCTGTAAGTGAATTATGTTCATTTACAGCTTTTTTTTGTTTAAGGAGATTATTTTGATGATTTATATATTTAAATATGAAGATTATGAAAAACAAACAAATTTTTTAAGAAATACTAGGATGGTGATGATTAATGGTTAATAAACTTTCAGCATATAAAACTTATTTATTATTTTCAGCTATTACAGCAATGTGTTTTTCGGTAGTATCTACAGTTATGATAGTGTATCACATTGAAATAGTTCATTTAAATCCACTTCAGCTTATAATTGTTGGAACTACTTTGGAATTAGCATGCTTTATATTTGAAATTCCTACAGGCATAGTTGCAGATGTGTATAGTCGTAAACTATCTATTGTTATTGGGGGAGTTTTAACAGGAGTGGGATTTATTTTAGAAGGTTCTATTTCTAGTTTTGTTTTCGTACTTGTAGCACAGATTGTATGGGGATTAGGGTCTACTTTTATCAGTGGCTCGCTTGAAGCTTGGATTGCGGAAGAAGAGAAGAATAAAGATTTAGATGAAATTTATATAAAGGGAGCACAAGCAGGGCAGATAGGAGCATTTATTGGAATAGTACTAAGCACTGTAATAGCTAATTTCTCTGTAAGATTTCCTATTATAGTTAGTGGAGTTTTATTTATAATTCTTGCATTATTTTTATGGTTATATATGCCAGAAAATAATTTTAAACCATCTGTTCCTGGGGATTTAAATACATTCAAAAAGATGGGATATACATTTAAATCTGGTTTTAAATTTGTAAAAAGTAAATCTATAATTATGATTTTACTTGCAGTAACTTTATTTTATGGATTATCAAGTGAAGGTTATGATAGACTTTCTAATGCGCATTTTTTACAAGATACTATACTTCCTAAGCTTGGAAACTTTAAACCAGTAACTTGGTTTGGAATTTTTGGAATTTTAGGAATGATATTTAGTTTTATAGTAATGCATTTTATGGAAAAGAAGCTTAAGAATGAGGATAAGATACAAAACGGAAAGCTGTTATTATGTATAAATATATTTTATATATTATCTATGTTGATATTTGCTATTACAAGAAACTTTAGTTTAATGTTAATAGCTTATTTAGCAACAAATACTTTTAGAACTATAAATGAACCTATATTCAGTTCATGGTTAAATTGTCATATAGATGATAAAGCTAGAGCTACTGTGCTTTCTATAAATGGACAAATAAATTCTTTAGGTCAAATTTTAGGTGGACCGATTATAGGAATCATAGCTACAAATATTTCAGTAAGTATTGGTATAGTATGTACTTCATTATTAGTAGCACCAGTATTAGTGTTATATATTATTTCTATGATAATGGATAAAAAAATATCATGAATATAAGGGATTAAAAATGAAGATAATTTGATTGAACAATACAAGAGGGTTCGTAAATTTTTTTTAGAAATCTTCAAAAACACTTTTAAATTACAATATTAGAATTAGGTTAATTACTATATTAAAAGATAAATTAAATATATATTATTAACTTAGAAAAACAAACTTTTACTTGTATTTATGTATACAAGTAAAAGTTTTTTACTTTCTTAGAAGGGAGAATTATAATGAAAAAGGTTTATTTAAAAAATCAATTAAAAGGATATCCTATAGAAGTAATTAAAAGTATTTCTGAAGCTATGAATATACTTAATGAAAACTATGGAGAAAACAGAGATATAGATAAAAATTTAGGAGGATATGTTTTAGTAGTTGAAAATATAGGTGATGTTAAAGAACTTAAAAATGGAATGTTAAAAGACATATTACCAGAATACACAGATGAGATTATATGTAGTGAAGGAGTTAATTATACTTCTTCACTATGTTTACTTTCTAGCGATTTTTCTGTAGTAGTCATAGCTGATGAAGAACTTTCTAAGATACTTTTAGAATAAGGAGGTGATAGTGTGGCTAAAAAGTTGAAGAGGAAATAATAAAAAGTACTAGATACTGTAATCTTCTAAAACAAGCTAGTTTAAGAGATGAAGATTACACATACTGCATAGAAAGAATCTTTGTAAAGTCAAAAAGAAGGGAAGAAATAAGATTTGCAGTATATAAATATACAGTAAGAGGTGATGATATCTATGTTACAAGAAGTTTAGATGTAACTTAACTAGAATTAATGGAGTTAATAAAAAATCAATTAAAGAGAAGGTATTTTCAGATGAGTTTATAGATATGTTAAAGCAAGAATTAAAGTATCTATTTAATTACAAAATAAAGTAATTAGGTAGCTTTATTTATTTTTAGGAGGATTAAGATGTTTAAGAAAGAGAGCAGATATATAACTAGAGGGGTTAATGAAAAGTTAGATTTAAGATTACAACTTATACTTTGGAATATAATTGATAAGTTAAATGAAGAAGGTAAGGAATTAGATTATTTACAGGTTTTTAGAATTAGAAAATGTGAAGAAGGACTTGTAATTGAACATAGTCAATAAGTACCGGAGTACAAAGAAAAATATGTTCTAACTTTAGAGGACATAGAGATTGATGAAAGTATAAAAGTCTTCGTTATAGATGATAATGAATATTCAACCATGATGTTAGCAGAAGAATATTAGGAGGTAAGAAGATGAAAGGATTAAGCAAAGAGAAAACTTTTGAGTACAGTTCTAAGGAACTACTTGGAGTAATGCGTTTTGATTTTTATGATGGGGGTCTTGCTAACCAATGGAATCCTAGAGACTTAATAATTAAGTTAAATGATAAAAAAGAAATAGAGTCAAAGAAGTTACAAAAAGAACTTAATTACGTTCAATTCGATTTAATAAATACCTTTGATAATGTAGTAAGTTTTTGCAATGGTAGAGGATATGATAATGAACATAGAGTTAAAAATTGCTAAATATGTGATTAAATTAGTTCCTGTTATGGATAGTTATTTATATATTTATGCATATCTAAAGGTGGTGAATTAATTGAGTTTATCAGCAGTCTTAAAGATAATTGGAACAGTATTAGCTCTAACTGATATTGGAATAGAAGCTAATGAATAGTAAAGTATAATGTAAGACAAGAATGGTTTGAAAAAATATGAAGAAATATAAATCCTAATCCAATAATAATTGAGGAAATACACAAGCCTATAATAAGTATACAAATATGGAATAAAGTACAAAAGATAATGGAGTCTAAAGAAGGAAAACTTAAAAGAATATATGATGATGAATGTTCATTAACGAGTATATTAAAATGTCTTGTATTCGGATCTGGAATGGTTATAATGAGAACAACTAATAAACTAGCAATAATATCATATTGTGGTTGTGGAAACTGGAAGAATAAAGATACAGCAGTATGTAATAGTAATTTTATAAGAGTTGATAAAGCTAATGATATGTATTTGGAAAAATATCAGAACTTCTATCGAATGAAAAGATGATAAAAGCTATTGTAAATAATATAAATAAGACTAGAAGAAATAATGTAGAACTATCAAACGAAAGATTAGAAAAGATAGATAAAGAGATACAAAAACTAAAAAATAAGAAATATAAACTAATAGAGTATTTAATCAAGGAAGAAGGAGAGTCAAAGAAGGCTACTCCTTCTTCTTTTGTATTAAAGAATATTGGTATAAATACATTGAGTTTAGATATTGATATATAGAGAATACTATAGTGATAAAACAGAATATTGAGATTGTTATTAAGAATTGTTACGGTATAAGTATAAATGTGATATATACAGAATAAATATAATTTTAGGAGGTATATATATTTAAAAGAAAAGTAGTTATGAATGTTTGATGTAAAAGTAGTCACAAAAAAGTTATAAGTTAACATTAAATAATTATAAGTTTAGTAAATATAGAATTTTAATTTATTAAGGAGGAAAATATGAGGGAGAATAGGCTTACAGGAGATTTTGGTGAATATTTCGTTGCTATGCACTTTAATAGAAATAATTTTCAAACTGATATTATTGATCATACCGGTATTGATTTAATGTGTTATCAAAATGAAAAAAATGTTCAATATGGTATTTCAGTAAAGTTTAGAAATATTGATAATGGAAATAACAGTATTAGAATTCCTACTAAAGAAATAGTAAGATGCTATAATGCTGCTATAAGAAGAGGAGCAGTCCCATGCTATGCTTTTGGTGTTATTAGTAAAGAAATAATTGCTTTTAGAACAATAACTTTAAATACATTGTTGGAAAATCATGGATATATAGGTGTAGAAGATATTAATAATATTAATACAGATTCAATATCTGAAAACATTTCTTTAAAAGCAATTTATGAATGGAAAAATAAATCAAAACTAGATGAAAGTATTTTATCTGTGTTTTATGACAGGATAAAAATAGAAAGGTAAATTGCATAATATATAAATAGAATTGTTAACAAACCTCACTTAGTATCGATACGGAGAACCATATCACAAGTAATTGGTATAGTCTTAAAAAGTAAATTTAAGGTTACTATCTTTTAAGTGAAAAGAGCAGAAAATATATGAAATACTAGAGAGTTAAATTTAACCGCTTATATCTCAAATTCAAAAAAGTATAAATTTAAATATAATTTTAAAATAAACAAAATAAGCATCTAAGAATACTTAATGATAAAATGAGTTTAACAAGTATATAAAATAATGGAGCTATAAATGACCAATATATTAAAATATAAAATTTAAAATAGAGAAGATTCTAGGAGATTAATTAATAAAGTTTTATAAGAGTAGAGTTAAATCTACTCTTTTTATTTATCCAAAAAATTTGTTTATTGTAGGATAAAAAATTATTCTACAACAAACGTATTTATGTTATTAAATATACTAGTATACATATTTAAATATTATTATTTATATTTTTTATTTCATTATAATATTCTTTTGGTGTAACCCCAAATTCTTTTTTAAAAGCACGAAATAAATTATTATAGCTTCCTATTCCACAAATATGAGCAATATCTTTTATAGGCATTCCCTCTTCTATAAGTTTTTTGCATAAATCTAATTTAGTTTTTACTATGTAACGATGTAATGTTAAACCTGTAGTTTTTTTAAATTCTCTTGATATATGAAATTTGCTAACATAAAATTCTTTTTCAAGATGATCAAGAGAAATTTCTTCTGTAATGTGAGTGTTAATATATGAAAAAATATCATCAATTAAAAATGGCTTACTTTTTTTTATTTTTTGTTTTGGTTCTGCATATATACATGACCTTAGTATTAGAACTAAAACTATTGATAACATATTTTTAATATATAGGTTATTAGCAAATTCATGGACTTCTTCTTTTAAGTGCACAAGTTTTTTTAATATATTTTTTATTAGCATAGTAGTTTCTGTATTTGCATCTATTACTGTACATTTAAAAGGAACAGTATTAAAACTTCTAACTAGATCTACTTCTTCATCTGATAATTTATTTAGTAATTCTATTGTTATTGCTAGCTCATATATTATAAGTGATTGCTTTGACTCAGATTCTATATCAATATCATTATTAGGACTTATTAAAATAATATTATCAGTACTACATCTTTGATATTTGTTATCTAATTTTACATAACAATCACCTGAAAATATAAATAATATTTTATAATATTTATTTGATTTAATTTTTTTGCTTGTTATATTATTAAATTTAATTTCACTTACGAAGTAATCTTTTTTATTAATCATTAATCTCCCCTTTCATAACTTACTAGAAAATATATCAATTTTTGTTAATATTATATCAATTTATGAGTATAATTTAATTTTACAATATGAGATAATAAAAATACAAATAAATATTAAAGCTTTTATTAGAGGACTTATTATTTATTTTTATCAATATCAAGGGGTGGAATTTATGCGAAATTTTTCAATGAAAGATAAGATTGGTTATACTTTGGGGGACCTAGGGTGTTGCTGTACCGAACAATTTAGAGCTATGTTTTTAACAGTATTTTACACATTAGTTCTAAAGGTTAATCCTATTCATGTAGGAACAATAATGTTAATAACAAAATTTTGGGATGCTATTAATGACCCTATAATTGGAGCTATTATAGATTCTCGTAAAGCAAAAGCTGGTAAAAAGTTTATACCTTGGATTCGCGCATTCTCAATACCATGTGCAATATTAATGTGTATTGGATTTTTAAACGTTTCTAATTTAGATTATGGTTTAAAGTTAGCTTATATTTTAATTACTTATGTTCTATATGAAGCTATGTATACTTGTGTAAACGTTCCATTTGGATCATTATCAAGTGTTATGACTGATGACACTAATCATCGTACAGATTTATCAAGATATAGAAGTTTAGGCGGAACTATTTTTATGACTATTATAGTTATTGTTGGTCCACTATTTTTATATAAAGATAATGTACCTGTGCCTTCAAACTTTTTATTATTAGCTATTATTTGCGCTTGTGTAAGCGTTTTCTGTCTACAAATTACATCTGTTTGGTGTAAAGAGCGTGTTGAGCTACCTCATGTAGAAAAGGAAAAATTTAATTACTTTGAAGTATTAAAAAATATCTCAAAAAATAAAGCTTTATTAGGAGTTATAATTGCTAGTTTAGTTGGTATGATATCAGCTAGTGTTGTTAATGGATTAAATACTTATTTATTTAAAGATTATTTTGGTAATGTAAAAATCATGGCTGTGTCAGGAATGCTAAGTACAGTTTATTCAATAATTACATTTGTTGGTACTAAATTTGTTGCTAATAAATTCGGGAAAAAAGAATGGTGTATGTATGGAGCTGGTTTTGCTGTAATAGTATATGGAGTTTTATTCTTCTTCCCAATAAGTAACCCTATAATGTTTATAGTAATCAATGGAGTTTGCTATATAGGGGCTTCTGGCTTCCAAATATTAATTTGGGCTATGGTAAATGACTCAATAGATTATCAAGAGTTACAAACTGGAACTCGTAATGAAAGTATAATTTATTCCACATATTCATTCTTTAGAAAGCTTGCTGCTGCTTTAAGCTCAAGTTTAAGTAGTTTTATGCTTGCATTTATAGGATATAATGTACATGCTTCTACACAAACTGCAGAAGTTGTTTCAAAGCTTTGGAAATCTTATACAGGAATTTATTCTGTAGGATATTTAATAGCAATATTAGCATTATTCTTTATATATCCTTTAGGTAAGAAAAAAACTCAAGAGATGTTAGAAGAGTTATCAATTAAAAGAAAGAATATAGAGAAGAGTTATAAAGTAAAACAAAAAATATAAAGAATACTTAATTTAGGAGAATAATAATGATTAAATTAATAGAAATAAAAAATCGTAAAAATAATACATTAAGAGGTGTAATTACTCTTCCTGATAATATAGAAAATCCTATTATAGTATTAAATCTTCATGGATTTGGAGGAAGTATGTCAGGATATAAATATGCTCATACTCATTTATCAAGAGTTCTTGATTCTAATGGATTTGGGTGTGCTAGATTTGATTTTTATGGTTGTGGTGAAAGTGATGGAGAATTTGAAGAAATGACTTTTACTGGTCTTATAGAAGATACTATTGATATATATAACTGGCTAATTGATTCTAAAATAACAACTTCTGATCGAATCATATTATCTGGTCATAGTATGGGTGGTTATGTAGCTTCATGTGTTGCTCCAAAGATACAACCCATTGCTCTAATTTTGATGAGTCCTGGTGCTGGAATGTGGTATGGCTGTAAAGAGCGTGCAGATGAATTGAAAAATAAATCAATACAATATGCTAATATGGAAGGTTTAAAATTTAATATTGATTTTAATTATGATTTATATAACTATGAGCCATTTTCTAGTTCTATGGGTTATGACAAAGATGTTCTAATTATAAGAGGGACTGAAGATAAATTAGTTGATAATCGTACTTGTGAGGCTTATTTAAATTGTTATAACAATAATAAGACAACATATATACAAATTGAAGGTGGAGATCATAATTTTGCAAATATAAAAGCTAAAAGTGAATGTGAGGATGCAATTATTAATTTTTGCAAATCAATTAAAAACAAATAAAATTAGGGGGAATTTATATGAAACTTTTAGAATCAATCAATATAGGAAATATCACATTAAAAAATAGAGTTATGTTTCCTCCATTAACTACTGGTTATGAAGGTAGAGATGGCAGTATAACTCCGCAAAGTATTGAATTTTATGAGAGATTAGCAAAAGGTGGGGTTTCATATATAGTAATAGGTGATGTCTCTCCAATTAATGGTTTCTCTCCTACACCAAAATTATATGATGATAGCCAAATACAAGGCTTCAAAAAATTATGTGATTCAATTCATAAATATGGAGCTAAGGTTTCTGTTCAGATATTTCATCCAGAGTATGACTGTGATGAGATAAATAAGATGGTTGCAAGTGGTGATATGCAAGCTGTAAGAGCAAAACTACATCATGATATGCAGCATTTCGTTAATGAGGTTAGCGAAGAAAGTCTAAAAGATATTATAGATAAAATGTGTAATTGTGCAATTCGTGCTCAAAAAGCTGGAGTTGATATTATTCAAATACATGGTGATAGATTAGTAGGTTCATTATGCAGTACTATATTAAATAAAAGAAATGATAAATTTGGTGGTACTTTAGAAAACAGAACAAGATTTGCTCTACAACTTGTAAAAGCATTAAAAGAAGCTGTTCCTGATATGCCTATTGATTATAAATTCTCAGTTGTTACACCTAAAAGAGGTAAAGGCGGAATAAGCTTAGATGAAGCACCTATATTTGCTAAATGGTTAGAAGAAGCTGGAGTTGATATGCTTCATGTAGCTCAAGCAAACCATACTGGTAATATGGCAGATACTATTCCTCCAATGGGTGTTCAGTCTTATGGATTCTTTGTTGATATTGCATCTACAATAAAAAAATCAGTAAATATTCCAGTTAGTACAGTTGGAAGAATATTTAATCCTAAAATGGCTGAAAGTATTCTAGAAGCTGATAAAGTAGATATGATTGGACTTGGTAGAATTTTACTTGCAGATCCAGATTGGGTTAATAAAGTAAAAGAGAATAAATTAGAGGATATACGTGAATGTATATGTTGTAATAAGGGATGTACAGATAATATTCAAAATCGTAAATTTTTAAGTTGTGTATTAAATGCTGAAAATGGATATGAAGGAACTCGAAAAATCACTGAGGCTACAACTAAGAAAAAAGTTATAGTAGTAGGAGGAGGACCAGCAGGACTTGAGGCTGCACGTGTAGCGAGTTTAAAAGGTCATAATGTTACTTTATTTGATGAAAATACATCTTTAGGAGGTCAATTAAATTTAGCTTGTATTCCTCCTAGAAAAAATGAGATTCGTAGAGCTATTAGATTTTTAACTCATTCTGTAATTTCTCAAAATGTAGAATTACGACTTGGAAAAAAAGTAACTCAAGAAGATATATTAACTTTAAATCCAGATGTGGTATTAGTTGCAGTAGGAGCAAGTAATGTTATACCAAATATAGATGGTTATAATAGAAAAATGGTATGTGATTCATGGAAAATCTTGAATGGAGAACAACAAGTATTTGGTAAGATTGCTGTTATTGGTGGAGGAATGGTAGGATGTGAAGTAGCTGAACTTTTATGTCTTCAAGAAGGAAATAAAGTTTCTATAATTGAAATGGATAATAGTATAGCTAAAGGTGAAAGCAATACAATACTTCCAACTCTAATGGAAAATTTCAAAACAAATAATGTTGAAATTTATACAAATCATAAAGTTAATAAAATAGATAAAGAATATATAATTTGCGAAAATAATAATAATGAAATTAAAATACCTTGTGATTATGTAGTAATGGCAGTTGGTGCCAGACCTAATAGTTTTGATGTTGATAAATTATTAGAAAATAATATTAAAGTTGTTAAAATCGGTGATTGTAAAGATAAAGCATCTGATATTGAAAATGCAATTAAAACTGCTTATGATGCTGCTAATGAAATATAAACTAAATATATAATATAATCCGCTTTTTCATTAAGTTTTGACTTGCTAAATACTTTTAGCAAGGATAAGTCTGATGGGAAAGTGGATTTTGTTTTTTTAAATTCTCTATTAGTACTTTCTAGTATGTTTATTTTATTAATTTATAAATAGATGTAGTGAGTAGGAGGAATAAGTATATAAAATATTGAGAGTTTTATATGAAAACTATTCAAATATTGGTTAATTACAACATTTAATGCATATACTACGATTATTAAAATAAGAAATTAGGTGATTTTAATGGTATACATATATAATTGTTACGGAGGAACTCATTCATCTATTCTGGCAATTGCTTATCATTTAGAAATGCTAGATAAAAATAGAGAACCGACTAAGGATGAAATATTGAATTTACCTAACTTTAATAAATTAGTATATGGAAATCGTGGAGAGCTTTTTTATTATGGTAGAGATAAAGAAGGAAATGATGTCTACTCTATAGGTAGAGGTAGATCAAAGGTTTTAATTCCAGGATTATATAATTTGGCTTCCATGCTTCATAAGCAAAAATTATTAAATGAGAAAATTATATTTTCTAATACATCACCAACAGTTTCATTATCAATGACTTTTGGGGGATTATTTTCTAGATGGCTAAAATTAGATTTTATAGGAGTACCATTGCTTGTAAAAGGAGCTAAAAAATCATATAAGGATATTATAAAACTTGTGGATAATACAAAAAAGGAAGCAAAAAAAGATAAGTCAAAGATTATTATTTTAGATAATAAGGAATTTAAGAAAAAATGATATAATTAAATGGAATAAATTTCAAAAATAGACTAATATTAATTCAAGAAGATTTATTTTTAAGTAGTATTAATAGAATAAAAATAAGAAAATTTATATTAAATATTTTATGGGGGATAAATGTTATGTCGGGGGATAATTTTAATGTTAACTTAGGCTTAAGAGAAGTAGTTGAGTTATTAGATAAAGGAATAGTGAGTGGAAGTTTTACAGGAGAAAGAATAGATTATCACACTGTAAAAGTTGATGAAGTTCATGCTATGGTTGTAATTGTTTATGAAAAACATTTCTATAGAGCAGGAAACAGACTTACTTTAACAGTATGTATAAACAATATTAATGATATTACAAATGTTCATTGTATAGGTGCTGGTGGTGGTCAAGGATTATTTAGATTTGATTGGGGAGCTAGTGATGCATTTACTAGTGCTCCAAGAGAGATATTAAAAAAATATATAATAAAATAAATTTAAATTATTTATAATAATTTGCTATGATTTTTATTATGAAATTTAAAGCATAAATAAAAAGATAATAGTTCATATTATCTGATATTTATCACTAATAAATATCCTAATGTATAGAATGTAGTAAAAAATTTTTTAGGAGTAATTATGATAAACAATCAGAGATATGTTATTTTATCACTTGAATTACATTTGTTTTTTTCAAGAATAATGAAGGAACACTCTTTCTTTTTAGAGGCAGGGTTTACGCCTAAAAACTCTAATTTAGCTAAAGAGGCAGAGCATTATAAAAATCAGTTTGAGAAATTACTAGCAAGAGCAGTAGATGTTAGTTATGGGACAATAAGGCCAAAAGTTTTAGATTCTGGAGAAATTATAACTGATTTTACATTAGGAACTGAGATGAAGACTCAAGACTTTACAGGTATAAAGCTAGATACGAATATAACTAAGAAAGAGTCAGAATTACGTAGTGGGGTAGATCCTAAAGTTAGTGAGGATTTGGTTAGATATGTAGGTTGGCTTAATGCAGGTGCACAAAAACTTCTTAAAGGACTTATTGACTTTAAGCAGAGAGTATTAGAAGATGTTTTATCATGCAAGATATTCACACTTAACTATCCATTGCTTATTGAGCATATATTGCGTGAAGCAAAATTATATCTTTCATTAGTAAATGATCTTGAAAATAGAGTTGACATTGATTCTAAAGATGCTAAAAAAACAGAGTTATTTTGGGATCAGATTATGATGGAACATTCACAATTTATAAGAGGATTACTTGATCCTACTGAAGAGAAATTGATTGATACTGCAGATGAATTTGCTCATGAATTTAAATTATTAATTAAAGAAGCTCAAGCTAAGACAGATGCCACAATGGATAGTGTTACTGATAAGACTTTAAATCAAACTATTAAACTTAAAAACTTTAAGCAAGCAGGTACAGTAGGAATTTATAATTGTAAAATAAGATCTATAATACTTCCACTTCTTGCAGATCATGTATTAAGAGAATCAAATCATTATATTAGATTATTAGAAACTTATGAAAAGGAATAATATAATTCAATAATATTAAAAAAGATAGACTTTAAAAAGTCTATCTTTTTTTGTGAAAAATATATGGAAGATTAAATATTATTAATTTAAAACAAAATAAATATATGGAATAAAAGTTATTTGAGAAATGGAATACTAAGCTTGAGGTGATTTTATGAAATCTGTATGGAGTGAAAATTGTAATTTAAGAAAAAGAGAAGTTTTAAATAAAGATATAGAAACAGATATTTTAGTTATTGGAACTGGAATAGCAGGAATATTAACAGCTTATATGTTAAAGCAAAAAGGAAAAAGTGTAGTTTTAATTGATGCAGTTGGAACAGCAAGTGGAAATACAAAAAATACTACTGCAAAGATAACATCCCAGCATAACTTAATTTATCATAAATTAATATCAGAATTTGGAGAAGAGAAAGCTAGACAATATGCAAAGGCAAATGAACTTGCTATAAAAAAGTACAAAGAAATTATTGAAGAAAGAGAAATAGATTGTGACTTTGAAGAAAAGTCTGCATATATTTATTCTTTAAATGAAACAGATATACTTAAAGAAGAAATAGAAGCAGCAAATAAAGTTGGTATTGATGCAGAATTTGTGGAAGAGGTTAATCTTCCATTCAAAATTGCTGGAGCTGTTAAATTTAATAATCAAGCACAATTTAATCCACTTAAATTTTTAAAAGAGCTTTCAAAGGATTTAGTTATTTATGAAAATACTAGAGCATTAGAAATTAAAGAAAACTTAGTAATTACCAATAGAGGTAATATAACAGCAAATAATATAGTTGTAGCAACACATTATCCAATAATGAATGCACCAGGATATTACTTTTTGAAGATGAATCAAGAAAGATCTTATGTTTTAGCTTTAAAAAATACAAATGATATTGATGGTATGTATATAGATATTGACGAAGAAGGTTATTCTTTTAGGACTTATAAAGATTTATTGCTATTAGGGGGAATAAAGCAAAGAACAGGAGAAAATGAAAGTGGCGGAAGCTATGATAAGTTAAGAAAAGCTGCAAAAGAATTATATCCGAAATCAAAAGAGATGTATCATTGGTCAGCTCAAGATTGTATGACTATAGATGGAATACCTTACATAGGAAGATATTCTGATGAAACCCCTAATATATATGTTGCTACAGGATTTAATAAATGGGGAATGACAAGTTCTATGGTATCAGCAATGATAATATCTGATATGATATTAGAAGAAGAAAATGATTTTTCAGAAATATTTTCTCCAAAAAGATTTGATTTATCATTATCAATAAATAATGTTGCTAAAGATATAGCCAAAACAGCTAAAAACTTTATTGCACAAAATATATATATTCCAAGTAGTAATATAGAACATATTGAAAATGGTCATGGTGGGATTGTAGAATATAATGGAGAAAAAGTTGGAGTATATAAAAATAATGAGGGGAAAGCATTTATTGTATCAACAAAATGTGCTCATTTAGGTTGCCAACTTCATTGGAATGCAGATGAATTAACATGGGATTGTCCATGTCATGGATCAAGATTTGATTATAAGGGAAGATTAATAGGAAGTCCTGCAACTAAAGATATTGTAGAGGATTAAAAATTTTAATAAAAAAATAGTCTTAGATATTTTAAATTTATCTAAGACTATTTTTTATTATTTTGTCATAGCTAATATATCATCTTCTGGAAGTGAAGAATCACAACGAACTTCAATTTCTCCATTTTTTCTAACAATAAATCCTGGAACAGTTACAACATTATATTTTTCTCTAAATGAGCTAATTCCATCATCTGAAAAATCTTCACTATTTACATAGTAAATAGTTCTATTAATTTCATTAGATAATCCACTTAATTTTTTAGCAAATTTACGGCAAAATGGACAAGTCTCTCTACCAATATAAACAATAGCTACTTCTTCATTAGATAATAGGTCATCTGCTTGTGAAGAAGCTACTTTTTTAAATAAACTTACGTCTTCTCTATATGTATCATTTCCAATCATATTTTTTCCTCCTAGGTTTTTTATATATTATATCAAAGCTAAATTACTACATCAAATTGATAGTAATTTAAGCAAAAATATTGATTTAAATATATTTATATTATTAACTAAAACTTTATATCATATTAAATATTTTATTTGAATAAATGATTGGTATTAGAATTTGTAATATAGGTATTGCTTAAAATACTAACAGAATTAATTATTTTAACAACTTCTTTAGGAGATTCAGGTAAATCATTTTCTAACCAAGTTTGAATAATTGCAATACAACCTCCAACAATATACCTTATATAATAGTTTGAATAAGATTTATTAATTTCATCTGAAGCATTATATATATGTTCAAGATCAGCTTTATTAGCAATAAATATTAGTTTATCTAAAAGTGAATTATCTCCTTGTCTGCAAATTAGTATTTTGCATAAGTCTTTATTTTCTTTAATTAATTCAAGAACTTTAAGTAGTAATGAATCATAATATTTTTCAGCTGGTGTTTCAGATATATACTTAACAATTTGAGAAAATAATTCATCTTCCATAGATTGAAGTAAATCATAGGCATCTTTATAATGTGCATAAAAAGTTCCTCTATTAATATCTGCGTTTTTACATATATCAGTAACAGTAACTTGATGGATTTCTCTAGTTTCGAGAAGTTTAAGTAAACTCTCTTTAATAATCTTTTTAGTATATAAAATTCTACGATTTCCCTTTATACCTGCCATATTTAATCTCCTTTATTAAATTAGATAATTTTTATTTATATGTTATTTAGTAGACAAATTTATTTATTGTGTACAGTTAATAACAATAAGAAAATATGTGATTATTGTTTGGTAAATTTTGATAATTTATAATATTATCATATTATTAAATGAACATTTTGTCTATTTAATAACGATGAGTATGTATAAAAGATAGAGTTTATGGGGGAATAAGATGTCGTATATAAAGATTAAAAATTTATATAAAAAATATAAAGTTGGAGAAACGGTAGTTGTAGCTAATAATGGTATTTCATTTTCTATTGAAAAAGGAGAATTTGTTGTTATATTAGGTCCAAGTGGAGCAGGAAAATCAACTGTCCTTAATATTCTTGGTGGAATGGATAGTTGTGATGAAGGAGAAATAATAGTTGATAACACTAATATCTCTAAATTTAATAATAAAGAACTGACTAAATATAGGAGAGATGATGTAGGATTTGTATTTCAGTTTTATAATTTAGTACAAAACTTAACGGCAAAAGAAAATGTAGAACTTGCTACTCAAATATCAAAAAATGCATTAGATGTAGATAAAACTCTTGAATTAGTAGGGCTTGATAAGAGAAAAGATAATTTTCCATCTCAATTATCAGGAGGAGAGCAACAAAGAGTATCTATTGCAAGAGCAGTAGCAAAAAATCCTAAATTATTGCTTTGTGATGAGCCAACTGGCGCTTTAGATTATAATACAGGAAAACAAGTTTTAAAGACACTTCAAGATACATGTAGAAAAATGGGAACAACGGTTATAGTTATAACTCATAACTCTGCAATATCACAAATGGCAGATAGAGTTATTAAGATTAATGATGCAAAGGTTAGAAGTATTGAAATTAATAATAATCCTCTTCCAGTAGAAAAAATTGAGTGGTAGAGGTATAGAGTTATGAGAATTAAGTCATATAACAAATTAACAATAAGAGAAATTTTATCATCAAAAGCAA
Organism: Clostridium thermobutyricum; assembly: GCF_000371465.1. Lineage (NCBI taxonomy): Bacteria > Bacillati > Bacillota > Clostridia > Eubacteriales > Clostridiaceae > Clostridium > Clostridium thermobutyricum. The sequence goes on from NZ_KB850956.1 coordinate 2,853,426, forward strand.
GATTTGCTTCAATATTAATAATTATTCTTTTAGGAGTTGCTTTTTACTCAGGTATAAAGTCAACTGGACCAGATATGAATAAAGCTATAAATAATTTATATAATGAATATAAACTTATGGATAGTAAAATAGTATCTAATTTTGGATTAGATGATAAAGATATAGAACTAATTAAAAATGATGATAAAATATTAGACTTTTATGCTACGCACAGTTTGGATGTTAATCTTAACAATACAAGTAATATAGTGAAATTTATGGAATATAACAACAAAGATAATATAAATAATTTTATTGTTGTTGAAGGTAGGTTACCTGAAAAAAGTGGAGAAATAGCAATAGATGAAGAGGCATTAAAGATTAATAAAGATATAAAAATTGGACAAGAATATATAATTGATACTGATAAAGATACAATTAAGTCTTTTAATAAGAAAAATTTTAAGATAGTTGGGATAGTAAGAAGTCCAATGTATATAGAAAAAGGTTCTAGAGGAATAACTTCTGTTGGTAAAGGAAGTGTTGATTATTTTGCAGTACTAAATAGTTCGGATATATCAATGGACACATATACAGAGATATATGTAAGATTTAAAAATGTACAAGGACTTGATGGATATAGTAATAAATATAAAGATTTAATGAAAGAAAATAATGAATATCTTGAGAAAATATATTCTGATAGAAAAAAAGAAAAAGTAGAAGAGATAAAGAAAAAATTATCACAACAAATGCTTCAGAGTATGGATAATCCTAATCAAAAGCCTTTAGATTATCAAACAGCAAAAGTTATAGATATAGATAGTTTAGAGTATTATGTTTTTGATAGAACTGATAATCCAGGATATTTAGGATATAAAGATTCAATTGATAGTTTAGATAATATTGCTTCAGTTTTACCTGTATTTTTCTTTTTATTAGCAGTTATGATTTGTTTAACAACTATGACAAGAATGGTCGAAGAAAATAGAGTTGAGATAGGTACTTTAAAAGCATTAGGATATGGAGATTTAGAAATATCTAAAAAATATATAGTATATGCTTCATTGGCGAGTATTTCAGGATGTATATTAGGGATATTAATTGGTTCTACTATACTTCCAATAATAATTAGTAATGCATATGAAAGTTTATATAGTCTACCTAAAATAGATATCTATTATTACAATTCATATATAATTCAGTCAATGATAGTATCAATTTTAAGTACTGTTGGAGCTAGTTTATTTGTTATCAGAGTTGAATTAAGAAATAAGCCATCAGATTTAATGAAGACAAAAGCTCCAAAAATAGGAAAGAAAATATTTTTAGAGAGAATAACACCTTTATGGAGAAAATTAAACTTTAATTATAAAGTTACATTTAGAAATATATTCAGGTATAAGCAGCGTATGATAATGACTATATTAGGAATTTCTGGGTGTATGGCAATACTTGTTACAGGATTTGGACTTAAAGATTCAAATTCAGGTGTTGTTGAAAAGCAATTTGAAAAGTTATGGAATTATGATTTTATGGTAATTCAAGATGAAAATTCTACAGATAAAGAAAATAAAAAATATTATGATACTTTGAAAAATTTATCAGGTTATGAAAATAACTTGAATTTACATCAAGAATCAGTAATATTTAATAAAGAAAATATGAATAATCAAGAAGCAACATTATATGTACCTGAATATAAACAGAATATAAGTGATTTTATAATTTTAAATGATAGAAAATCTAGTGAAGTTTATGAAATATCAGATAGTGGTATTATTATAACTGAAAAATTAGCTAAACTTTTAAATGCTTCTGTTGGAGATTTTGTCTCAATAAAAGATGACAAAAATAATGCTTATGAACTTAAGATAGATAAAATAGTTGAAAATTATATTAGACATTATATTTATATGTCACCAACTTATTATGAAAAAATATTTAAAAAGAAACCTGCATATAATACACAACTATTGAAGTTTAATAAAGATATAGATAATGAAGATGAGATATCATCAAAAATTTTAGAGAGTGAAAATATAATAAATGTTACTTCAACATCTAAGATACAAAAAACTACTGAAGAATCTACTGCCAATATGAATTTGGTTATGATAGTAATAATTGTATCAGCTGGATGTTTAGCTTTTGTAGTTTTATATAACTTAAATAATATAAATGTATCAGAGCGTATAAGAGAATTATCTACGATAAAAGTTTTAGGTTTTTTTGATAATGAAGTTACAATGTATATATTAAGAGAAAATGTTATTTTAACTTTATTAGGAATAGTTACAGGTTCTATTTTAGGAAAAATGCTACATGTATATATAATTTATACATCAGAAACTGATACTATGATGATGTATCCTGATATCTCTATTATAAGTTATATATTATCTGCTTTAATAACTATAATTTTTTCAATAATAGTTATGATTATAATGCATATTAAATTAAGAAATGTTAATATGATTGATGCTTTAAAATCTAATGAATAGGATAATTTTTATATAAGTTAAAAATATAAATAAGTATGATTATTTAAAATAAATTTTTAAATAATATTTATAAGAAAATGTAGAAAATAGCTTTAGGTGCTTTTATAAGTTTCTAAGGCTATTTTTATATTAATATCAAATTTTAAAAAATATAATCAAAAAGCTATAGAAATGCATAATATATATCATAACAAAATTATAGTATAGTTATCAAAATAAAAAGAGGTGATAATAATATGCCGACAATTTCAGGTCGTGTTATATTCGATAGAGATAGAAGCGCTACAATAAATACAGGAGATGCTGGTCTTGCTAATGTTCCTGTTGTATTACAAAATATAGCAACAAATTTTAGACTTGTAGTTCTTACTGATGCAAATGGTAATTATTCATTTATAAATGTTCCAAATGGAGATTATAGAATAGTTGAAGCTTATGGAACTACAGGAGGAGTAGCAACACCAGGAGATTTTAATAATGCAATTCTTGGACCATTTCCAATAGAAATGAATCCACCATTAAGTTTTGCAACAAATCCACCAACTGGAACTACTAATTTAGATTCAGTGACACCAGATACAATTTTAGTTACTTTAGCAGGTATTGATTTAGCAAATGAAAATTTCCTTGATGGACCAGTAATATATACTAGTATAGGGACAATATTAGATCAATGTGCTGTAATTTCAGATGAGAATTTAATTACTGCTGCTAGCAATGGAACGTTTGGATTTTTCCAAGAGGGAACCCCAGCTAATACAGGAGCTCCTGTTGAACCATATCCTGGAGTAACACCAGATTTCACTTATGTATTACCAGATCCAACTAAGTATACTCCTAATGATGGCGAATATACAGTACAAAATATTATGAATAATGCTTTTAGTAACAATATAGGTGCTTGGTGGCGTATTTCAGATCATACAACAGGTAATGAAACTGGAAGAATGATGGTTGTAAATGGATTTAATCCAGGAGCAGTATTTTTTAGAGAAGTAGTATTAGTAGAACCTAATACTAATTATTTATTTAGTTCATGGATTTTAAATCTTTTTAAAGTAACAGGTTATCCAAATCCAGCACTTGGGGTAAGGATATTAGATGAAAATAATAATATATTATATAGTGCGACATTAGGAAATCAAATACCTGTTAATACTAATGCTCCAGAATGGAAAGAAATTGGTACTGTAATTAACTCAAGAGATAATACAAATATAACTGTTGAGTTTTTAAGTGAAGGACCAGCTGCAATTGGAAATGATTATGCTATAGATGATATATCATTAAGAGAAATTGAAGTTCCACAATTTATTCCTGAAAAAAGTGTTAGTGATTCAAATGCAGAAGTTGGACAAGTAGTAACTTATACAATAAACCTAGAAAATACTTGTAATAGTCCTTTAACAGATGTATTTTTTCAAGATATAGTCCCAGAAGGATTAGAATTTTTACCTGGAACTGTAACTGTTAATAGTAATTTAGAAGCAAATGCAAATCCTAATAATGGTTTTAATATACCAAACATTTTAGGAGGAAACACAGCAACAATAACTTTTGATGCTATAGTTACTAATGTGCCAAATATTAATCCAACTCTTAACACAGCTACAATGACTTACTTTTATACGCCAGTAGAAGGAGGAATACCTTCTATAAACACAGTAGATTCTAATACAGTTTCAGTAGAAATTAATGCATCAGCAGATATTTCAGTTATAAAGACAGGAAATCCAAATCCTGTTGATCGAGGGGAGATGTTAAATTTCACAATGGAAGTATCAAATTCAGGGCCTTCAAATGCAGAAAATGTAGTTTTAAGTGACATTATACCTTCTAGTATTATAGGAGCTGAATTTTCCGTAGATGGAGGCTTAACATGGAATCCTTGGACAAGTTCTTATAATATAGGAACATTACAAAATGGAAGCTCCAGAACTATTTTAATTAGAGGAACAGTGAGTTCAACAGCTACAGGAACTATAACTAATACAGCAAGAGTAGCCTCAACAACTCCAGATCCAAATCCAGATAACAACACATCTACAACAAATACAGAAGTAACTTCTTCTTTATCAGCTGATATTTCAGTTATAAAGACATCAAGTCCAAACCCTATATCAATAGAAGAAATATTAACTTATACAATAGTAGTATCAAATTCAGGACCTTCAAGTGCACAAAATGTTATTGTAAATGATAATATTTCACCTAGTATTTCATTAGCAGAATTTTCAGTAGATGGGGGATTAACATGGAATCCTTGGATGGGTTCTTATAATATAGGAATATTACCAAATGGAAGTTCTAGAACTATTTTAATTAGAGGAATAGTAAATTCAACAGCTACAAAATGTATAGCAAACTCTGCTTATGTAACTTCAACAACTCCAGATCCTAATCCTACTAATAATATATCAACTATATGTACAGAGGTTATTAGTGAATGTACTGATTTATCAATTACTAAAAAAGGATTTATAAGTTTTAAAAGATTTGAAAATATAGTGACTTATAAAATTAAAATTTCAAATTTAGGAATGATAGATGCTAATAATGTTGTTTTAGAAGATAATATCCCAGAAGATATTTTAAATGTAAGATTTTCAAATGATGGAGGTAGGACTTGGTTACCTTGGATGGGGTCTTATAATATAGGAACTTTGAGAGCAGGAGCTTGTATAATAATAATTATACAAGGAGTATTAAGTGAAAGATTTGGTAGGAAATTGGTGAATACTGCTAAAGTAACCTCAACAACATGTGATCCAGATTTATCAAATAATACTTCAACTTCAATCATTAGACTTATTGAGTGTAATGATTGTGATAATTCTTGTGGTAGAAGATAGAATTTATTATAGATTACAGTTCAAATGAATGAGAAATAGCAACTTTGTTTTAAAAGTTGCTATTTTTTTATTATTGAATATTAAATTAAATTATCTAATCCATTAACAGTAGCTTGTTCATCTTCATTAACAGGAATTACTATGCATTTTTGTCCATCAATTACTTGAGATTTTATTTGAGGTATTTTTCCAGGTTTTACTTTAAGTATAACGTCATATTCTTGAGAATCTGTATTATTCTCTAAGTTTTCTTCTATATCAGTTTCTGAAGATTCTTCTAAATTTTGATTATCTTCATTAAGTTCTGTAGATAAATTAGTTTCACTATCTATTGCAGTTTCTCTTTTAATTTGTTCAAGTCTAGACTCAAGTATTTCTACTTGTTTTTGAAGTTTTTCTTCTTTTTTTCTTTGTTCATTAGCTTTAAGAACTTTTGCATCAATTAAATTTTCAGCTAAAGGAAGATCATTACCAAAGTTTTCTACATAGGATTTTTCAATTTTAGTAGTAATTTCTTCTGGTACTCCACTTTCTATTAAAAGATTTTGTACATCATCTTTTGTTAAGCTTATAGGTTCGCAATCTGTATCATCATAGATAGCATTATATTCATCTACCATATTATTTAAGTTTTCTTGTATTTCTGAAAAAATTTTATCAGCTTTCTTTTCATCAGCACTAAAGGTATCTTTAATAATTGATTGGAATGTTTCTTTTTGTATAGTTACAGTTTGTTTTGAATAACAACCTAAAACATTTTCCATTAATTCAGGATGTGTATCTTTTGCATTTTTTGTATAGTACATAACAGAATTAACATCTGCGCTACGATCAATAAAAGCAGGAAATACAAAACCGTTAGTTGGAGGATCAACCACCCAATCTCTAATACGAGCTTTTATTTTATTTTCTTCTTCAAAATATCTAAGACCAGGACCTGAAAGAGATACAGGGCATATTGCACATAATACATATTCGTATACTTCTTCAGATTCATCTATTTTTAAATTATCACGAGTTTTAGTAATAACATCATAAGCATCATGGAAAAGAAGTATTAAAAAATTCCCAGTATAATCATAATTATTTATAATAATGTTATAAAAATTATCAAGAAGATTATCATCTTTTAATTGGCTATTTTTAAGCTTCATAAGAGAAATTTGTCTTTCATTTATAAGGTCTTCATTAAGAGGAAATTTAAGTTCTAAAATATTATTATCAATAGTTCCAGATAGGACTTTTTTAGCAATTTCTAAATATTTAAAGTATTCATCTTCATCTAAATTTAGAAAAGTTTCTCTAAATTTTAAAATAATATTTTTTTCTCCATTAACATAACAACCACACATTTTACTGAAGGTGCATTGATCTTTTTTAAAACGTTTTTTTAATTCTAGTATATCTTTTTTTCTCATATATAACCCCCGTAATTTAGTATTTCTATTTTAAGTATGAATACATTATCTTTATTAAGTATAGTATTTTTTTTATATTAGTTAAAGTTTTTATTACATTAATTCAATAGCGAAGTTTTAATAAAAAATAGTATGTTTTATTATTTGGAATAAATGATATGTGAAATTAATTGCCTTCTCTATCATACATTAATAGTATCAAATGATTAAAAATATATGGTACAAAGGATGATGATTATGAAATTTTTTAAAGATTTATGTTTTGAAGGTGAAATTGTAACACCTAACAACATAAATTATGAAAAAGATAGACAAGTATGGAATAGATCAATTCAAAAATATCCTATTGCAATACTGTATTGTATAAGCAGAAATGATGTTATATGTGCATTAAAATTTTGTATTAAAAAAAATATAGACTTTAGAATTAGATCTGGAGGGCATAATTATGAAGGTTATTCTATTGGAAATGATCTTATAGTAATTGATGTTAGTAGAATGAAGAAAATAGCTATAGATGAGTTTAGTAATACAGTAAAAATAGAAGCTGGTGTTCAAAATAGCCAAATGTATGAGTATTTAGGTAAGAGAGGATATCCTTTTCCAGGTGGAACTTGCCCAACTGTTGCATTGTCTGGATTTACTTTAGGAGGGGGATGGGGATTATCTTGTAGGTTATTTGGATTAGGAATAGATAATATATTGGAATTTGAAGTTGTAGATTATAGAGGAAAATTAATTATTGCAAATAAAGATTGCAATAGTGATTTATTTTGGGCTTTAAGAGGTTCAGGAGGAGGAAATTTTGGAATAGTTACTTCATTAACTTTCAAATTGCCTCCAAAGTTAAATAAGGTAACAATATTTAAAATATATTATCCAAAAACTAATCTTTCAGAACAAGCTAATATTATGGATATATTTCAAAATTTATATCAAATATTAGATAGAAGAGTAAATATGAGAGCAAGTTTTTATAATTCTGAAGATGAAGGATTAGCAGTATTTTTTATAGGTTTATTTTATGGAGACCCAGAAGAGTTAAAAAGAATATTAAAACCTTTATTAGTTTTACCAAAAGCTCAAGCAGATTTTGAATATACAACTTTTTTACAAGCTATAAGAGAAGTTGAATCTATTTATCCAAGCAGTGAAAAATTCAAAACTTCTGGACGTTTTGAAGATAGAATATACTCAAAATGTGATTTATTGAGATTAGCATCTTTGATTAAACAAAGACCTATAGGATCTGTTTATGCAGCAGTTACTTTTTATGGATTAGGTGGAGCAGTAAAAGATAAAGGTAAACATGAAACAGCCTTTTATTATAGAGATTCTAATTATATTATAAGTATACAATCAGTATGGGAAAATCCTATTTACGCAGAAGAAAATAAATTATGGGTAGCTAATAGATTAAATTATCTAGAAATTTTAACTAGGGGCTTTTATGTTAATTTTCCATATAGTCCATTAATGAATTATGAGAAAAAATATTATGGTGGAAATGTATGTAGATTAAGATGTGTAAAAGAAAAATATGATCCATATAATATATTCAATTACCCACAATCAATAAAAGAATAAAGTTAAAATTTTCAACTGGATTACAATGAATTTTGTTAGATAAAAAAGTAGCTAAAATTTATTTAGCTACTTTTTTATAAAATTATATAATCAATTTAGTAGTAAAGTCATATAAAAGAGCTTATTTATGCATTGGTAAGTTCTTTAAATATGCTTAAAAATTCACTTTCAACCTTATTAAAATCTACAAATTCAAAAGAAGGATTACTTTTTATTTCTGGTTCAGTATTAAACAGTTTTTCTCCTAATAATGCAATAAACTCATGATATAACATACAGTCATCAACTGAATTAACTTGAAGTTTTTCTTCTTCAGATAAATTTTCAGGTAAAAACTTTTTATATATAGCATTTTGAAGATTTTTTTCAAATCCTAAATAATGTTCAAGATGTTTTTTTACTGGTCTTGTAATATCAGCTAAATAAGCTTCGCTTCCATCATGAAGAAGACAAGCTAACTGAACTTTTTTTGAATAATTTCTCTCTTTAGCTTCTTTTGCACAATTAATAGAATGTTGAGCTACTGAAAAGAAATTTTTAATATGACCATTTGCTCTACACATAAGTGATAGAGAATGAGCAATATCATTAATATTTATACTTTTTTCTTTTGGATTAATTGGTGAAAAGTGTTCTTTAGAATAAGTTAAAATGTAATCTGACATAAATTTCTCCTTGAATTAAATATTAATTGAACATTGAAAAATAATAACATATGAATTAAATAAAGTAAAATAATTATAAGATATTAACAAAATATTATTTGACAATATCACTAATTAGTGATAAATTAAAAATATAAAGTATATAAAAAATAATTAGATAGATTAAAAAATTTAAACAGTGAGATGATACAAATTTTTTTAAATAAATATCACTAATTAGTTATAAATTTTAATATGAAAAGTGCATAAAAGTTTAAAAGGAAGTGAAAAATACTAATGAAAAATTTTAGAAGTATAGAATATATATTTAAAGGATCAAAACCTCATATGGTTGGAGATGGATTTAGAGTTTCACAATACTTTCCAGAGATGATTAATGATGTGAGTCGTTTGTCCCCATTTTTACTATTGGATTATAATATACCACAATATTATGCTCCATCATCAACTAGATTAGGAGTTGGAGCTCATCCACATCGTGGATTTGAAACTGTAACAATTGCTTATGAAGGAAAAGTTGAGCATCATGATAATAAAGGAAATCACGGAATTATAGGTCCAGGAGATGTACAGTGGATGACTGCTGCTTCAGGAGTTATGCATAAAGAATATCATGAAACTGAGTTTAGTAAAAATGGTGGTACTTTACATATGATTCAGCTTTGGGTTAATCTTCCTAAAGATAAGAAGATGACAGAACCTAAATATCAAACTTTATTAAAAGAAAATATGGGAACTTTGAAACTTGATGATGGTAAAGGTGAAGTTAGTATTATTGCTGGTAGCTTCAATGGAATACAAGGGCCTGCTAGTACTTTTACTAAAATGAATATTTACAATGTAAATTTAAAATCTTATGGGAAAATTACTTTAAAAGAAGATAAAACTTTTAATACAGGAATACTTGTTTTAAAGGGAAAAGTTAAAGTAAATGAAAATAAGATATGTGGAGAAAAAGACTTTATTTTATTTAATAATGTAGAAGGAGATATCTTAGTTGAATCAATGGAAGAAGATTCATTATTTATTGTTCTAAGTGGAGAACCAATAAATGAGCCAATTGTATCACATGGACCATTTGTAATGAATACAGTGGAAGAGATATATGAAGCATTTGAAGATTATAGAAATAATAAATTTGGAACTGAAAATTTCTAAAAAAATTTTATAAGTAATAAAAAGGAGAAATAAACATGAGTAAAGTATTATATATTAAAGCAAATATTAAAAATGAAGGTGAATCAAGAACTTTTAAAGTATCTGATAGCTTTGTAGAAGAATATAAAAAGAATAATCCTAATGATGAGGTAATTGTATTAGATTTATATAAAGAAAATATAGATTTTTTAAGACCAGAAGATTTAGGAAAATTATTTGGACCAAAAGATGAAGAAAGTAAAAAGAATCCAATATTAAAATATGCATATCAATTTGCAGAAGCAGATAAATATATAATTGCAGCACCTATGTGGAATTTAAGCATTCCTTCAATATTAAAAGCTTATATAGATTATGTAAGTGTTACTGGAATAACATTTAAATATACTGCTGAAGGACCAGTTGGACTTTTAAATGATAGAAAAGCAGTTCATATAGTATCTAGAGGTGGAGAATATAGTGGTGCTCCATTTGAAATGGGAGATAAATACTTAAGAACTATATTAGGATTTTTCGGAATTAAAGATATAGAAACTATTGCTGTAGAAGGTGTAGATGTAATGGGGGTTGATGTTCAAGCAAAAGTAGATGCTGGAATACAACAAGCTAAATCACTTGCAAAAAATTTTTAGAGAGAAATATGAATATTTAAATTTAAAGTAGTAGATATAAGATCTACTACTTTTTTATTTTGTACTAAATTAAATTTACATTAAATTCTAAAATTGTATTGACTTAGAGTTAACTTCATATGGATAATATTAGTTAATGGATAAAATAAATAATAGGAGAGATAGATATGAGTAGGAAAATTATATTTTTTGATGCTGATGGGACAATTGTTAAAGGACATGGAATGTCAAAATTAACTTTAGATGCATTTAAAAAACTTAGAGAAAATGGGCATATTTTAGTTTTAAGTACTGGAAGAGCTTTATCTGCAATTGACGGTGTTTTAGAGGAGATGAATTTTGAAAATATTATTTGTTCCGCAGGTGGAACAGTTGTAGTAAATAATGAAATTATATATACAAATCCAATGTCAAAGGAAAGTAAAAAAGAATTATTAGATTATTTTGATAAATATAACGCTGTTTATAATATGGAGTCTAATGATTATATTTATATTAAAAAAGGGCAAAAAGAAAAATATATGCGTTTATTTGAGCTACCTAAAAAAGGAGAAGTTTCAGAAGAAGAATATAATGCTATTTTACATAGAAGGGAATGTATATCTAAAAGAACAAAAGAAATTGAAGATACTTCAAATATAGATATTAATAAAATTCATTACTATGGAGCTGATATTTTATATGATAATAATAAGTGTCCATTAGATTATGAAAAAGTAATACAAGATTTAGGTGATAAATATAATTGTGTTTCACTTTCTTTTAGCAAAATGTTTTGTGGAGGAGAAATTTGCGAAAAAGGAGTTTCTAAAAAAGCTGGAATGGCTGTAATTTTAGATTATTTTAATGTAAATAGTGAAGATATATATGCAATAGGTGATGATTATAATGACATTGAAATGATTGACTTTGCTACAACAGGTATAGCAATGGGACACGCACCTGAAGAGGTTAAAAATCATGCTAATTATATTACTAAAGATATAAATAATGATGGATTTTATTACGCAATGAAACATTTTAATTTAATATAAAAGTAGAATTTTAAGTATATAAGATATTTTAAAAATTACATTATGATATTAATAAAGTTAAATATAAAAAAAGAGAACTAAGATTAGTTCTCTTTTTTATAGTAAAATTGTATTTTCATCACATTCTATATTTATATTATTATCATTATAATTTAATTTATCTTTTCTATAAGTCCAATATAAATAGATAAAACATATTAAAATAGAAACGAAAGTAGAAATAGGAGCTGCTAATCCTAATTCATATAAAGTAACACCAGCAGTTTTATTTAATATATAAGTTAATGGAATTCTAACACCAAATGTTGCAATTAAACTATGTATAAGTGAAACAATTGATTTGCCTATTCCACTAAGGTATCCATTCATACAAAATACAAAGCTAACCATAATACAATCAATAGAAAAAGACATTAAATATTGATTTGATGAATTTATAACTTCAATATCATTTGAAAAAATTGATGTTAAAGTTTCAGGATAGAACTGAGAATATAATGTTGCAAAAATACCAAATATTAATGAAAATAGTATTCCGTAATAAAGAACTTTTCTTGCTCTTTTATGCTCACCAGCTCCAATATTTTGAGCAGTCATAGCTGAAACTGCTGAACCAAAAGATATTGGTGGAAGCATTGCAAACATAATAATTTTTCCAACTACTCCAACGGAGGCAGATGCGATTACTCCTATAGTGTTTATTACAGATGTAATAATTAAAAATGATATGTTAACAAAAGCATCTTGTAATGATAATGGAAGTCCAACTAATAATATGTTTTTAACAGATTCCTTATCTAGTTTAAAATGTTTTTTATTAATCTCAAAAGAAAATCCTTTTTTAATCATATTTTTCTCCTATTCTCTTACCAATTAAGACTGTCCCACCCATTGATATACCTAAAATTATTCCTGTTACAGTTTGCATAACTTGGCTTCCGATAGAAACAGCTGAAACTGTAGCAGAATTAGTAAATCTTCCAACAACAAATAAATCAACAGCACCATATAATGCTTGTAATAAACTTGCAAATAAAAATGGAATTGCAAACTTTAATAATGTTGTACTTATTTTACCTCTCGTTAAATTACTCAATTTAATACCACCGTAAATAAATTTTATTGTTTGGGAAATAATTTAGAATATAAATTATAAACAAAAAGCTGAATAAGCAAGTAAGTTATTATTACTATACTATCCAGCATATGATTCTAAAAATTATTATAGCCCTGATGAATAAATTTATTGTACAAATATATTCCAAATCAGTCAATAATTTTTTGGAATATATTTGAGAATATAAAAATAATTTATTAAATCTATATTATAACACTTTAAAAGGATTTATTCCTTTAGCTTTTAATTCATTCCAAATTAAAATACAATATAATAAGTCAAAAATAAAACATAAAAATATAAAAATTCCGATAAAATACCAATTGTCAGGGTGAATTAATATGTAATATATACCTGCTGTTGGTGAAGTTCCAATAAATTTTAATAAAGCAGAATAAAAAGATTGCCCATCAATTGAATAATTATATTTTTTTCTAGAATAAAATGTATTAACAAAGAGAATACTCATTATTGCATTTTGTATATAAGCAATAAATATTGCAACTTCAAAAATGCTATTTCTAAAGAAATCAAATTTAATGAAAAAAGGTGTCCCAATAATCATGATTGTAAAAGAACTTAAAAAAGAACAGATACTTATAAAGAGCCAAAAACATTTTGATATATCATATTCTTGTTTTAAATAGTTATAACTATATAAAAAATAAGTTATAACTATAATTAAATCTAATATAAACCAGATAGGATTTATAATAGCTGAAACACTATCATTAGTCTTATAAATAAATGCAAAAACAAATTCCCAAGAAAAATTTAAAGATAATGCTACTAAAGGAATGCCATATGACTTATCTTTAAATCCTCTATAGATTAATATTACATATACAATTGTCCAACATATTCCACTTATAACTTTTAGCATAGCATAACCTCCTGAATATACTATTAATATTCCCAGTTAATTGACTAAATAAAATAGAATATATTGTAAGAGTTATCATCAAGTATAGTATAATTTTAATGTTTATATTATTTAAGATTATTAACATCTTTTAATAAATCTTCAAGCTTTTCTATAGATACAATTCTTTCATTACATTTATTGCTATCTAAACATATATGAAATCCTATTGATCTATAATAGTCTTCTCCTGATTTATTTGATTTACAGATAGGTGAAACAAATGCTACTTCGTTTTCAGGACCTATATGATTACAAAGCGTACAAACATTAGTATTATTTGAATTAGTATTTGGTAATCTACATGCCATGCCAATTAGCTTACCATTCATATTATAAGCTATAAGTAATTTTCTTATAGAGTAGTCAATCCATCCAAGATACACTTTTGGAGTATTCTGAATTTCTAAATCAGGAAATTTTAATTTTTTTTCTTTTTTAAATAATTTTTTAAGTTGAGCATTTGTTATTTTAGGCATTCCATAAACATAATCATTTAATTTTGATAAATATGGATTAATGTATAGAGAATCAGTTATTCCGTTAATATCAAGTAAATTTTTTTGTTCTTCAGATAAATCTGAAAAAATGCTTAATATTTTTTCATTTAAATATAATTTAGTTGCTTCAACAATTTTTTTATCATTACAGTTTCTTAAAGTATTATTTAAATCGAATAAGCATTTTTTTATATAGTTATAGTCTTGTTTTTTTATGAAAGGATTCATAAAATATAACACCTCTTTTCTAATTTGATATATTAAGAATTAATGCATTGTTTTATTAAATAAAAAATGACTATTATTACTCCGATTTGAAAGCAATAATAATCATCTAAATAAAAATATATTAAATATTAATAATTGTACTATTTAAAGATATTAGTTTAACTTAGATAAGCTTTCATGTGGTAGACACAATGAAAGAATAACATTATTTTAAATAAGCATTCAATCTATTAAATAGTTCTATATTGATTATGAGCGTAATTTCTTTTCTTGATTTACTATTCTTCTTATACTTTTTTCAGATAAATAGTATGTTTGAGCTAGTTCATAAACACTAGATCCATTGAGATATTTTTTATAAATTTCATTATTTCTAATCTTAAGAATATTTTTTATACCACTTTTTTCTCCCCAAGCTTTATGCTCTCCACTTTTTCTAGGTATATAAAGATACTCTCCATCTATATAATCTTGTATTATTTTAAGAATATCATCTGGTAACACATCCTGTGCTTTTATATATTTCATTTTTTTACTCCTTTACTTTTATTAAACTATTAAAGCAAAGAGTACAAAATCTATGTGTTACAGAGCCTAAATCATCTATATAATTTCAGCTAATTTTTACAGATTAGGCTCCAGACAAAGCATAGCTTACTTTTTTGTAGTCTTTGCAAGGAGCAATCTGATTTAGAGATGAATGTATCATAGACCTTCATAAAAAACACCTCCTATATTTTATGATAATTATATTATAATAAATATATATATTAAATAATAGTATAGTTTCGAAGAGATATTATTATAAGGAACTAAAATATAGAAGATTTATAAACTATTAAAATTAGGATTTAATAGGGCCATAAGAATCTTTATCTAATAGTGTTAATGCGAGAGTTAGTTCTTCTATATGTTCTTTTTCATCACTTGTTATTTTAGAAATAAGGGCTATAAGGTATTCGTCAGTTATATTATCTATAAAGAACTCATAAAGCAATATAGCTTCAAGCTCTCCTTTTATAGCCTCTCTTATAGACATAAGTAAATTATGGTTTTTATCTTTAGAATAAGATAAATCGCTATATTTTCCTATGTTCTTAGAAGAAATATTTACTTGGTCTCTAACCTCACATTCAAATTCCTTTTGTTCTTCATCATATTTTCTTAGTGCATCTAAAAACATACCATAATGTTCTTTTTCTTCTTCCATAATGTGATGAAAAATATTTATTGCTTCTTTATTATTAGTAAGTGATATAAAAGTGCTATAGTCATTTATAGCTACTAATTCAGCAATCATCCCCTCTCTTAAAAATGCTACTTTGTCTATAAGGATTCCCTGAGGTTGTCTATTAGTTGTATAACTCATAAAAACTCCTAAAAATTACTTTATAACATCATATGATTTTCAAATTTTATTGTTACTTTAAATTTGTTATAGAGGATACTAAGATAAAAGAATTAAGTCATAATATCCTATTATTTAAAGCATAAATTTAGTATTATAAAATAATTTTAAAATTTAATTATCAATTGAAACGTAATTATTACAGTAAAACTTACCTTTAGGTAAGTTTACTAACCTAAAAGTGCCTACTTGTGATATTTTCAATTGATAAATATAATGAGGACATAGATTAAATTAGTTTTTGGAGGAATGAAATATGAAAGTAGTTGCATTTAATGGAAGTCCTAAAAAAGAAGGAAATACATATAATGCTATAAAAATTGTAGCAGACCAATTAGAAAAAGAAGGAATAGAAGTAGAGATTATACATGTTGGTGATAAAGCAGTAAGAGGATGTTTAGCTTGTGGTGGTTGTTCAAGAAACAAAAACGAAAGATGTGTTATTCAAACTGATGAAGTAAATGATTGGATTCAAAAAATGAAAGAAGCTGATGGAATCATTTTAGGTTCACCAGTACACTACTCAGCAATTGGAGGAACAATGAAATCATTCTTAGATCGTGCATTTTATGTTGCTTCATCAAATGGCGGAATGTTTAGACATAAAGTTGGTGCAAGTGTAGTTGCAGTAAGAAGAGCAGGTGGAATTCCAACTTTCGATCAATTAAATAATTTTATAAATTACTCAGAAATGTTAATGCCAACATCAAACTATTGGAATGTAGCAAGTGGTACAGCTCCAGGAGAAATGCTTCAAGATGAAGAAGGTACACAAATCATGAGAGTATTAGGAAAGAACATGGCTTGGTTAATGAAACTTGTAGAGTATGGAAAAGATGCCGTTAAAGCACCAGAGCAAGAAGAAAAGAAATATATGAACTTTATAAGATAGTATATAAATGAAAATAAGTAGCACTTTTAAAAAGGGCTACTTATTTTTTTATTCTACAATGATATAATTAGAACTTATAATAAATTTAAAAATTAGAGATTTGTAATAATAGATAAAGTTATATTTTAAATAATATTTGAGATGAAGATAATAAAATATAAAATGATAGATATTATTAAGAGTTATTGATAAGATTAATATATAAATTTTATTAGGAGGGGTTGTATGAAAAAAGCTATATTTTTAGATATTGATGGAACTTTAATAGATTGTTTTAATGGAATGACTGAGATTTCACCTAAAGTAAAAACAGTAATTCGCTCATTACAGTCTAAAGGGGATTATGTTTTTATAGCAACAGGAAGACCTTATGCTTTTTTAAGCCAAGCTATATTAGAGTTTGGATTTGATGGATTTATATTAGCAAATGGAGCTCAAGTAATAATTAATAATAAAACTATTTATAGTGATTATCTTAAAAAAGATTTTTTAAAAGATTTAATTTCAAAACTTGAAAAAAATAATATTCAATATATTTTACAAAGTGATAAATATTCATATATAAAAAAAGAGTTTAAAGAATTATACGATTTTTATTATAGAGTAGGGATATCAGGAAGTTTATTAAAAGATACTTACTCACTTGAGGATATAAATGTTTTTAAAATAGAGATGTTATGTCTTGATGAAAAAACATCAAATATATGCTTAGATTTAATAAGTAACAATTCAGATTATAGTCATGTTAATAGTATAGATGTAAAAGCTTTTGAGCTATATTCAAGTAAGAATACTAAGGCAACTGGAATATTAAAAGCATTAGAATATTTAAAAGTAGACATTAAAAACAGTTATGCTTTTGGTGATGGAAAAAATGATATAGAAATGTTATCAACTGTAGGATGTGGAATTGCTATGGGAAATGCTTGTGATGAAGTAAAAAAATATGCGAAAAAAATTACTGATACAGTTCATAATGATGGGGTAGCAGTTGGAATTGAAAAGTATGTTATTTAATGGGTATAAAGGATATAGTTTATATCTTTAAAATTTATATTTTTTTGATATAATTTAAACTAGAAAAGCTTAGTTCGGGCAACACTAAGCTATATAAGATTAAACCAAAAGTAAATATCTTTAATTTTAATATTAAAGATAGTCGCTTTCACAACACTCTTTTGTTTTAATGAATTTTTATAAAAAGCACTGTCTTTCTTGGATGGAAGACGGTGCTTTTTTATAAATAAAATTTAATAGGTTATTACCTATTAAAAATATAAAATAATAATATTTTACCTATACTTAAATGTGCCTTATAATAAAATTGTAATAGAGATTACAGATTATAAAAAATAAATTTGAATTTATATTTTATTAGAATACGAGTAGATAAAGATGAGCAGAAAATTAAAAGAAGGTGCGTAGTATGATGAAATATTTTGATAAATTAGAGAATTATCCTATAGCAATAAGTGGTACGTGCTTAGCATTTATAACACTTAGCAATAGTTTAGCAATAAAAGGTATATATTTCGTAAAACCAATAGCAATAGCCTTAGCAGTAGGTATGTTAATATTAATGGTTGGAAAATTTATAAAAAATCCAAGAAAATTTTATAGTGAAATGAAAGATCCAGTTTTAGGTACATTTTTCCCAACAATAGGAATGGTAACTTGGCTAGTAGCAAATTACTTTTATCCTGTACTTCCAAGAGTTTGTACTACTTTATGGTTAGCTGGAGTAGTATGGCATTACTTTATAGTAGTTTTATACACTTATTTAAGAATAAAGGAAAGAAATTTCAAAAATATAGTTCCTACAGCATTTATAGTTTATACAGGGATGATAACAGGAACTGTAGCAAGTAAAGGAATAGTTGGAGTTGAACCAATAGCTAAATTTATGCTTATGTTTGGATTTATTTTCTACACAGCATTATTACCAATGGTTTTATATATAGTATTTAGAAGTGAAAAGATGGAAGATCACAGAATACCAACTGTAGGTATAATATGTTCACCAGCTCCACTTGGAGTAGTTGGAATGTTAACTTTATACACAAATCCAAATAAAATAATGTTATGGTGGCTTATAATAACAGGATTAATATTATTACCAGTTGTTTATAGTTATATATATAAATTATTTAAATTAGGATTTAAACCAACATATGCTGCATTTACATTCCCATTAGCAATAGCAACATTATCAGGTTTTAAATTAGGAGCTTACTTTAGCAGAATGGGAGAAATGAAATTAGCATCTTTATTCACTTTCTTAGGAAATGTAGAAATTTTTATTGCAACTTATGTAGTATTATTTGTGCTAATAAATTTCTTAAAGTTATTTATAAAAGCAATAGATCCAAGATTAGAAACAAAAATAGAAAAAGATATAGAATATATAAACGAATCAATAAAAGAAGAGGTTTGTTAATTAAAATAAAAGTGCCTATATTTTATAATAGGCACTTTATTTTTATTAATTATTATGTTTTACATTTTTACTTATTAAATCCATAAAATTATCAGGAGTAACAACTCTAACTTTAGGATTATCATTTAATTTATCAATAACATTTTTAACATTATTCATTGTATTACTCCATACATGAATATAAACAAAAGTATATGAGTTTATATCATTTTTGTTTGTAAAACCTTTATTTACTCTATCATTTATGTTTTCAACTAAGGTACTTTCATCTTCTAATCCACCCCACAACAAATCACGACATGATACAACAGGTTTATTATTTGACCATACAGTTTTTCCTTGGTAAGCATTATTTAGATTATAGTTTAGATAAAATAAACCATCTATATTACTATGTTTAGTATATTTATCCCATAGACTAACATCATCTAAAGATTCATCATCAAGAATTAAAACATAATTTTGGTCACAGTTTTCCATATAATTATTTAGAATTTTAGTATAACTATCTAAATTATTTCTAGGAAATTTGCTTGGGAACATATATCCATTTCCAGAGGGAGGAACTAAAAAATAATCTGAGTATTTTAATGAACTAGCATTTTCATAATATCTATTAAAAACAGTAGGAGCTAAATAATATAATGATGGACTTAAAGACCAACCTAAATTAAAATATCCTCTATGAGCAGAGCCAAACCATTTTTTATTACTATAATTACTTCCAAGTAGCCATTGTTGGTTATCTCCATCAGACATAATAAATGTTACATAATGAACCCCATCTTCATCTATATAATTATTTGTTTTTTGTTTTTGTGGATTAGAGGGAAATGCACTAAGAACAGATAAATTATAAGACCAATCAGATGCGATTACATCAACTCCATATTTAGAAGCTATTGATACGTTTGTATGCTCATCAGGTCCCCATCCTAAACAATGAGAATTTTTGTCCATTGAAGAAAAAATCTTTTTTCTTAATGTATCATCTTTTACATCATCTTCATAAAAAATAAGTGATTTAGACATTATTGCGTAATCTCTTAATGAAGCAGATTTTTCAGGAGAAAGTTCTATAACAATAGAATGATTAAGACCTGAATTCCATAAATTATTATATCCCCACTTTTTATCTGTATTTCTACAATCGCCAATTAAAGTTTTTATGCCATAGTCTTTAACCTTGCTTTCTAAAGTTTCATCAATAGCTATAGAGTTCTTTAGAGAAGCAAGAGAACACGCGTTATTAATAGAATGAATATTTTTCTGATTATATAAAACATATCCATTTGCATAATTGCCAAACTGATTTAAGATCTCCCATGGATTTTTAAATTTTTTATATTTAACTTTATAGTTATTTTTCAAATCTTTAAGCCATATATAATAATCTGGATCATTTGAAGGAAGTATATAAATTTGTGTGCTAGATTTATTTGATATTAATCCTTGAAGAGTAGATATCATTGTTCTTTCTTCTTTAGTCATATCATTTTCTGATATTACGCATAAATTTTTTGGAACTATTGGATTTTTTATATATGAATTTTTAGTTTTTATAGTATCAGATAAAACATTATTAGAAGCCACTTTGAATTCATCTGATTTACATTTATTATAAAAATTACTTAAGAAATCATGACGTCTTTTATTAAAAAAATATTGAGCATTAGGTTTACTTATTTTGGATAGTATAACTTGACGAGTAATAATATCATCTAAGGGAACTTTTTTACAATTTTTCATAATATCATACATTATCATAAATGTAGTTGTTCTTCCTATACCAGCTTTACAATGAAAATGAAGCCAACTATTTTTAGGCTGATATTTAACAAAATTAACAAAGGAATTAACCATTTCATCAGAGGGCAATCCACCATCAGTTACTGGAATTCTAACATAAGAAATTCCTTTATTATTTACTAACTTACATTCATTTTCAACTTTTTTAGGAATAACTTGTTTTTGAATATTTTTATGAGCATAATAATTTAAAGGTTCATCAAGCTTTATTGATTGTAATTTCTGATTTTCATCACATATAATTTCTTGTAAATTCAAACCGGCATTTGCATTATTTAATTTATTTTTCCAACTTATAGCCATTCCATTTACAAATCCATGCGATTCTTCTCTTAAATCAATATCAATAATATTATATTTTTTTCCTATTGAATCTTTAATTAATGAAAGTGTACTTTCAGTAAATTGAGAACTACCTGAAATGTTCAATTCATTAAGTCCGGTTAAATTCAGATTAGGATTTTTGCTAAGGTCAACAGTATCTGTACTTTTACGGAAATGTTTATTTAGCTTATCTGTAGAAGCAGAATCTAGAACTAATCTTACATCATCATATGCAAACGTAGGAAGTGAAAATCCTAGCAAACATATAATTGTTAATGAAATAAGTAAAAAAGATTTTATATATTTTTTCATTAGAATTTACTCCTTTTATCAAATTTAAATATATTTTAGTTTGGCTATAGAGATGAGGTTTATTCATATATTTTAGATTACTTATGATGCAGTTATAAAATTAATAATGCAATATTATAGATTAGGAATTCAGTATATTAGTGCTATGATTCCTAAATCATAAGAAAATAAATAATAATTAAAAAATGTACTTTTATGAAAATTTTAAAAATGCATTTTTTAATTTATAAAGTATATATAAAAGATAAATTGTACAAACTATTCTTGAGGTGATATTTATGGCTAAGAAAAAATTTAAAAAGAAACACATAAATCATAACCCACAGGTAGAAAGCGCAAAATCACTTTCAGGTGAACCTAAGTCAAATGGAACTGAAAGAGATAT
Source organism: Clostridium thermobutyricum (assembly GCF_000371465.1). NCBI lineage: Bacteria > Bacillati > Bacillota > Clostridia > Eubacteriales > Clostridiaceae > Clostridium > Clostridium thermobutyricum. The sequence continues at coordinate 2,875,589 of NZ_KB850956.1, forward strand.
GACTAAATTCTCTTAAAGAGTAAAAGGTATGTATTTTTTATACATACCTTTTACTCTTTATAATAAATATAATTATTTTTTATGAATTAAAATGAGGGTGTAAAACTTAAATTATATTTTAAATGATATAATATAGGAAAATTATAATAACTTAAGAATGATATATTAAAAGGGGATAATATTATGATAAGAAAATTGAGAAATGAAGATATAGAAAAAGTTATGAAAATATGGAAAGATAGTACGATTAAAGCACATGACTTTATTAGTAAAGAATACTGGAAAAATAATTATGATGTAGTTAAAAATACATATATACCTATGTCTGAGACTTTTATATATGAAATAGAAAATAAAATAAAAGGTTTTATAAGTGTAATAAATAATGAATTTATAGGAGCTTTATTTGTAGATATTAATTGTCAAGGCTTGGGTGTAGGAAGTGAACTAATAAATTATGTAGTTAAAGAGTACAATAAATTAAGCTTAGCTGTTTATAAAGAAAATAAAAATGCTGTTGAATTTTATATTTCTAAAGGCTTTAAAATAATTAAAGAGCAAAGAGATGAAGAGACTGGAGCTATAGAATATATAATGAGTATATAAATTTAGAATTTAACTTAGATTTATATAGAACTTTTTAGATATAAATAAATGAAAAAGCATTCTGAAACAGTTTTGCTTTTTCATTTATTTTAAAATTTCAATTAAAATAGATTTGGAGTTTTATTTTTTTTCCATGTAAATTGTAATTTTGTAAGAAGTTTTTCATCTGTAATAGTATGAAGTGTAATTACTTCTTCATCTGAAACTTCTTTTACTTCACTAGATACATGAACTGTACTTCCAATATTAGTTTCCTTTTTAAATAAGACTTTAATATTAGATAGGTCATATTCATTTAGAATATATTTAGGTAAAGTATCAATAGACATTTCCATATATTTTACGTTATTAACATGATTATTTGAATCAATATCACTGTAACTTATAGTATAGTCTTTTGAATATTCTTCATTTTCTAAAGATATTAAATCATCTAATGGTGGACACTCATCTAATTCACGTTCTAAGCCATATACTTCACATTGGTCAGGAGTTATTTTCATTGGACGTCTTTTTTCAATATCAATTATTATTGCAATAGAAGTTGCTTCAGCTATAACTTTATTTTCAGAGTTTCTAATAGTATAACCTCTATAACCATAGAATTTTTTGTAACCTAAAACACGAGTATCAACGCTTATAGTATCTCTAAATTTAGGATATTCGTATATATTTATATCGTATTTTAAAAGTACCCAAACACAATTATTATGTACAAATCCTTCTTCAGTTTCTCCTAAAGAATCAGATTGAGATATGACTATATCCCATAAATAATTTGCTAGAGTTGAAAATTTACATTGATGTCTAGCATCAACATCATAAATATTTATTTTATAATCTTTTTTAAATGCATTGTTCAAAATTTTTCCTCCTTTATAGACTTTTATTTATAAATATTAACTAAATTCTTAAATAATATTATAAACTTTAAGTTTATTATCTCAAAATTTTTTTTAGAATAAAATGTAAATTTTACGTTTCTGTAACAAAAATTAAACTTTTATATAAAATTTATGTGATATTCTTACATTATAAATAAATATGTAATTTTTTTGTTAGGGAGGCATTAAAATGAAAACAAAGGTAATAATTTCTATTGTGGCTGCATTAGTAATTGCAGGAGGAATTTCAGCTCATGCAACTACTAGTGCAGTTAACAATAAAGCTTTAACGGCAAATAAAATTAAAACTTTACAAATTGAAAATTTAGATAATAAAAATATTAAGGTGAATAACATTAGTTCAAATTCTAATGTTAAAGCAGCTGATATTACAAAATTAAGTAAGCAAGTAAGAGAAGATGAAGGAGCTGAATCTATTAATAATAATATTGAAGAGGTTAATAATGTAAATGGAAAGATAGGCTATGTAACTAATATAGCTGTAAATAGTGAACCAGAATTTATAGTACCAACAGATAATGGTAACTCAAGATATGTTATAAATAATGGAGTTAAAGTTACTATTTTAGGTGAAAAAGGTGATTATTATAAAGTTAAACAAAATGGTGAATTCTATGGATATATAAATAAGAAATATATAACTTTTACTGATAATCAAAATGATATTCACCCAAATGATAATGCGATAATTTCAAAATACTTTGGAAATTGGGTAGTTAGTAAACAAATAGGAAGTACTGTAGGTGAAGTTGGAAAATATAATTCATATGAAGGACAAAAATTAATAATGACAGATAAGTTATATTCATTTATGGGAAAAGTTATCAAAAATCCTCAATACTATATTTATAATATGAGTGTAAATTCATATTTTGGAGATTCAAAATATAATAAATTAGAAAATGTTACTGTTAATAAATTTGGTGAATTACAAGTCTTAGTTGTATTACCTCAAAACGAAAAAATTACAAATAGAGTATTCAATGATAAATTCCCAGCAGATCGTGTTTTAATAGCAGGAAATAAAGTAATAACTTATGGTGGTGGATTAGGAAATTCATCTATTAATGAATGTGTTAGAGAAAATTAAAAAAACATAATAAATAAAAAGCATTCTATTTAAAGAATGCTTTTTATTTAGCCAAAATTGATTTAATATCTGATAAACTTCTGATTATATTATATTCTCTATGTTTAATTTTATTATAAATGTATGATTTATAATCTTCACATAATAGGAATGAAGTTATACCAAGTTTTTTGGCAGCATCACAATTTTTTATATTATCATCTACAAAGATTGCTTCATTAGGAGAAAGACTATATTCATCAATAGAAGAAATATGAAAAGTATTTATATTATTTATATTTTTCTGCGAAGAAGTATTTAATATTTTAAAACAATTTTTAAAACTAATCTTTTTAAAAATATTTTTTAATGATGTACAGTTATTTGAGTTTGATTTTGGGTGATAATTCTTGCTCAATTCGGGAAATAATTTAAAAGTGTCATTAAAAAATTTATAATGGTTATACACATAATCCACATTAATAGAATCTATTTTTTCAAATTTTATTTCTAATTGTGGAAAATTCTCTCGTAGTATTTTATAGTAATAATTAAATTGTTCAAAATTTTCTTTTTCATATATTATCAAAGATTCATTAAATTCGGGGTCTATGCGTTTTGGGAAAGATAAATTTCTTTGATATTTCTCCTTTGAATTAAAGTTATTTTTATTAATGTATTTAAAAAAATTTGGAGCTATAAACCAATGCCCTGTAGGTGAAATGTTTAATACCCTTTCAGGATTAAATAATATAGCTTTAATTTTATTTTTATCAAAAGTATTTGATTTACTCACTTAGTGTTCCCCCATAAAGCATTTAAAATATAAAATCTTAGTAATTTTGATATTATGGTAATATAATATTAGATTTATTACAATAACTATATAGAAATATAAAATCTAATTGAAAATTATAAAATATATACTTGAATATTATTCAAGTAATTTATTTATATATTAATTTGGAGGTATAGCCTTGAGAAAAGAACTTAGCGAATTAAAGGAAATAAAAAAGACTATTGAAAATAAATTAGAACATATAAGAAATGAAAAAGATAATTGTGATAAAAATACTATAAAGGCTTTGAAAAATGATATATTTCAAAAGACATCTAAGACTTTTATATATAATTTAAAAAAATTAATTCAAATAGAGGGTACACAAAAACATTTGGCTAGAAAGATAGGAGTATCTGAAGATTTACTTTCAAAATATAAGAGTGGAGAAGCTTTTCCCTCTATAGAAACTTTAATATATATTTGTGAAATATATAAAATAAAAATAGAAAATCTTATAAGTATTCCTTTAACTGCTATAGATGTAGAAAATTTAGAGAATAATTTAAATATTAAAGAAGATTTATTTGAAGAAAAATACTACACTTATTTCTTAGTGACTAATATAGGCAGAGAAGGTGGAATACACGAAGGTATAATTGAAATATTAAATGATAATGTTACTTTTAAAATTTTATCAAGAGGCGGAGATATAGTTAAATGTTTTAAAGGAAATTATAATACATCTGATAAACTTATTTATTTTTCATTACAAAGTGCTGAAGATGGAATTACTAACATAACTATGATTAAACCTAATGTAAATAAAAATAAATATACATGTGGATTAGCAATGCTTATGCTTCCATCTGATGCTAATAGTAAACCATGCGCTCAAAAGATATTATTTAGCAAAATAAAGCTAGATAGATCTTTGTATAATCATAAATTAAAAGAGTTTTTAAATTTTTCAGTAAGTGAAAATGAATTTGGAAATATAAAACTATCAAGAGAAGAAGATGAAAAAGTTTATAACTTTATAAGAAAACTAATTTAAATATAAAAAAGACTTATGCTATTTGAATTTTTGCATAAGTCTTTTTATATACGTAATTTATTTAATTTTATAATCCGATAATACAATTTCTAAGCCTCCATATTCTTAAAGTTAAGCTTAGAATTAGCAAACTTTATCGCTATTTATGTAGTATCCAAATACCCCTGTTAAAACTGCTTCTAAAATTAATAAAATTCTATTCATTTCTTAGTCCTCCTAAATATCTTTTGTTTGTTTTCTATGATTTAATTTTACTTAGAAAAACCAAAACTACATATCGAAGTATCTTTCAATAAGCTTACAAATTTGAAATATACGAATTAAATTGAATATTTTATATGGTAAAATTTTTATAGGGCAATGTTTAGATTTAATAAAAAGTATTTTTAAAGCTAAAAATCAAGTAGAAGTTTTATTTAGTTGAGGTTAGGGATTATGAAAAAGAAGTTGATAATTATAAATGGAGTAATGGGTGTTAGAAAAACAACAATTAGCAAAAAGTTATATAGAGAACTCGAAGGATCTTTTTGGCTAGATGGAGATAATTGTTGGATTATGAATCCATTTAAAGTAACAGAAGAAAATAAAAAAATGGTATTAGAAAATATAACATTTATATTGAATAATTTTATAAGTAATTCAAATTCAAAATATATAATATTTAATTGGGTTATACATACTGATGAAATAATGGAGGATATAATTAAAAAGCTAAATACTACTAATTTAGATATATATAAAATAACGCTTATGTGTTCTAAAGAAAATCTTTTAGAAAGAATATCAAAAGATATAAAGTTGGGTATAAGAGATGAAGAGAATATAAAAAGAAGTTTAGATAAATATGAATTATATCAGTCAATGAATACAATAAAAATTGATACAACTAATAAAAATATAAATGAAATTATCTTAAAAATAAAAGATGTAATAAGTTAAGAGAGTATAATAGTTTAATTATAAATAATAGATTGGAGATAGATTTATATGCACTTTAAGAGAATAACTTCAAAAAAAGATATTTATTTCGATAAATTAATGGAAATATATAATTATAGTTTTCCAGAGTTTGAAAAAAGGACTTTGAATGATCAGGTAGAAGTTTTAAAAAATGATAATTATAAATGTACTGTAGTTTGTGAAGAGAATATTTTAATTGGAATAATACTTTATTGGGAATTTGAAAACTATAAATATGTTGAACATTTAGCTATTAATAAACATTTTAGAGGTAAAAACTATGGATCAAAGATTTTAAAAGAGTTTTGTAGTGATAATAAAATTATTATTTTAGAGATAGATCCACCAATAGATGAAGTATCAATTAAAAGGCTTAATTTTTACGAAAGATTAGGATTTGTTATGCAAGAATTTAATCATATACATCCACCTTATAGAAAAATATATAAGGGACACAATTTAAAAATTATGAGCTTCAATAGAGAATTATTAAAAGAAGAATATGATACATTTAATAAATTTCTTAAATATGAAATAATGAAGTATTCAGAATGTAACAATTAGGGGAGAGAGAAATGATATTTAGAGAAACAACTAAAAAAGATATAAAAAATGTAATGGATATTATAAATGCAAGTAAGGAATATCTTAAGAAAAATAATATAAATCAATGGCAAAATGGATATCCAAATGAAGAGGTTATTTTAAATGATATAAAAAATGGAGAGGCATTTATTCTTTTAGATAATGAAAACACTATTATTGGAACTATAGCAATATCATTTAGAGGGGAATCTACATATGATAAAATTTATGAAGGAAAATGGCTTACTAATAGTGAATATGCAGTTATACATAGGATTGCTATTAAAGATGATTTAAAAGGAAGAGGAATATCAAGAGAGATATTAAAAGAGGCAGAAAAGCTATGTTTAAATAAAAATATAAATAGTATAAAAATTGATACTCATGAAGAAAATTTGTCTATGCAAAGATTTTTAGAAAAATCAGGTTTTAAATATTGTGGAATAATTTATTTAAATAGTGGGCTAGAATGTGGAGAAAAGAGAATAGCTTTTGAAAAATTAATATAATAAAAAAATAGTATGTACTGAGTAGAAATATCAATTACATACTATTTTTTATCTGTTAAATTTTCAGCTATAAGGCCTTTCTCTGGATTATAGCCAACAATATACTCAGGAGATGATGGTGAATTTATTTTAAATTTATTAGAGTTTTTATCTAATACAATAAATTCGCCTTCTGGTTCAGGTATAAATACATCTTGAATCTGAGTTAAAGAAACATTTAAAAGAATAGAAAACTCATTAAAGAAACCATTTTTTTCTTTTTTGATAACATCTTTTTCAATTTTTATGTGATTTAATTCGCAAGATATAGGATTAGGTTTTTTGTGATAGTAAAACTTAAAGTCAATAGTATCTAAAATAGGTGAATGATTTAATTTTATTTCCAAACACTCATTAATAGGAATATTTAGAGTTAGTGACTTTATAGAATTTGTAATAGTGGTATACTTTAATGTTTTATTAATTAATCCACTAATGAGTAATGTAGAGTCTCCATCAAAATCTAATGGATTTAATGACAATTTATTTATATTTTCTAACACATCAATATAAGAAGGATCAAAAGGAATATTTGTAGTTTTAGATAGTTTTATAGTAATTGTCCCAAGTACTACAGGAGCTTTAATAACTAATGATCCAGGTTTACCTAATGTTACGAAATACTCACAAGTAGCAGTAGATTTAGTTCTAGCGTTCATATATAACTCCTATAAAATATAAATTATTATAAATATATTCAAAAGAAAGAAATTAAATAACAAATAATTAAAAAGATATATAAAATAAAAAAAGGAGTGCCGAAAAATCAACACTCTTTTTTATCTAAAATTTAAATTACTAGCAAATATTTTCAACTGCAATAGCTGTCATTTGAGCTGAAACAGATACACCAGCACCTAATAAAGTAGCATTTGTTATTTGAACAGTATAAGTTTCACATCCGCAACAATTTGAGCAATCACAGATTTGGAATGAGAATGAAGTAGTTGCTAGCCCAGCAGGTAAAATTTCAGAGAATGTAAATGATTCACCTACAGGATTAGTACATCCATTACAACATTTAAATACTGTAAAAGTTAAAGTAGTTAATAAACCAACTGGTACATTTATTATAAAATTGAAGTTAAGAAGAACTGTAGGATTACATAATTCTCTAGTATCTATAGTAATACTACCTACAGGGTAAGATGTTGGTAAAAGTACACCAGCAGCTATTAAAGGTAATGGACCAACAGATCCTCTAGCACATTTTAATAAAGCTTTTCCTGGCATTGGACCACAAGGGCAAGGTTTTTTTACTACATAACATTCTTCATAGCATTGTTTTTTTTCGCTTTCGCATTCTCTTAAACAGTTTTGGTTTTCTTGTATCATTTTATAAATTCCTCCGTAAACTTAAATAGTTTTTTGTTAATCAAATTTTTATCTTTCAGTATAATATATTTTATGTAAAAGGATGGAAAATGTGATATATGATTTAGAGGAAAACAAAGTTTTTATTCTTTAGAGAAAATATTTTATAAATAAAATAAGTTATCAAATTATTATTTAATTCGATAACTCATTTTAAAGACTATATATCTATCATTAATTTAAAATACTTATAATTTTAAAGTATACAATTAGATGATTAATTAACAAATATTTTCAACTGCAAGAGCTGTAATTTGACCAGAAATTGAAACACCAGCACTTAATAAAGTAGCATTTGTTACTTCAACTGAATAAGTTTGGCATCCACAACAATTTGAACAATCGCAAATTTGGAATGAGAATGATTTATTTGCAAGTCCAGCAGGTAAAATTTCAGAGAATGTAAATGATTCACCTACAGGTTGTTTACATCCATCACAGCATTTAAATACTGTAAAAGTTAAAGTAGTTAATAATCCAAGTGGTACATTTATTAAAAAGTTGAAGTTAAGAAGAACTGTAGGATTACATAGTTCTCTAGTATCTATAGTTACACTACCTAAAGGATAAGTTTGAGGTAAAAGGACACCAGCAGCTACTAATGGAAATGGTCCAGCAGCTCCTCTAGAGCATTTTAATAAAGCTTTTCCTGGCTTTGGAGCACAAGAACAGGATTTCTTAACTATAAAGCATTCTTCATAACAATGTTTTCTTCTAGGTTTTCTGCATTCGCAATCATAATCTTCATAGTAGTGTTTTCTTTCAACTTCTTTACATTCGCAATCACAATCATTTAAATAATGTTTATTTTCTTCTATCATTTTCATATTTTCCTCCATAAATTAAAATACATTCGTTAAATAAAATTTTTTATTTTTATAGCAATTTATATTAATTAGTAAAAATTTTTTTATTTAATAATCTAAAATATTAGGTAGCTCTAAAGTTAGAGATTATTTTTAACAAAAGTTTTCAACAGCAAGAGCTGAAAGTTGTGCAACAATTGATACACCAGCACCTAATAAAGTAGCACTTGTTACTTCAACTGAATAAGTTTCGCATCCACAGCAATTTGAGCAATCGCAAATTTGGAAAGAGAATGATTTATTTGCAAGACCAGCAGGTAAAACTTCAGAGAAAGTAAATGATTCACCTACAGGTTGTCTGCATCCATCACAGCATTTAAATACTGAGAAAGTTAAAGTAGTTAATAATCCAACTGGTACATTTATTAAAAAGTTGAAGTTAAGAAGAACTGTAGGATTACATAATTCTCTAGTATCTATAGTTACACTACCTACAGGATAAGTTTTTGGCAAAAGAACATTTGCAGCTATTAAAGGTAATGGACCAACAGCTCCTCTAGCACATCTTAATAAAGCTTTTCCTGGCTTTGGAGCGCAAGAACAAGATTTTTTAACTATAAAACATTCTTCATAGCAATGATTTCTTCTAGGTTTTCTACATTCGCAATCATAGTCTTCATGACAGTGATGTTTTTCAGGCTTTCTACATTCATAATCATAATCATTATCATAGCAATGTTTTCTTTTTGGCTCTTTACATTCACAATCATCTAAATAATTTTTATTATCTTCTATCATTTTTATAAAATCCTCCATAAATCTAAATACATTTGTTCAACAAAGTTTAATTTTTTTCTTATAGTACATTGTATAAATTAGTAGAAAAAATGTGCTATGATAAATGCTTTTATTCAACAAAATTTTTTATTATTCTATGATATGAGATATAAATATTAATAAATTTACTAATGTTAGATAATATATAGAGAGATAAAATCAAGAATTATAGGGAATAAATAATATAGTCTGAATAATATAGTATTTTTTAGGCGAAAAGTTTTTTATTATTTATAAAATAAAAAATTATTTCTTTACCTTTAAAATCTTTATTATTTTAAAGATTTTTTATATAATTCTAAAATTATATTATCTTAATAAATAAAATTTTTTTAATTTAATTTTATTTATTATTGAAGATATATTTATGTTTAAATAAACTTGTTATAATCTTAATAAAACAGAGATTACTGTTTTATTGAGTGTATAATAAGTGGTTTTATTTTTATTGTTATATTATTTTTATAATTGTTTATAGAGTATATTTTATAAAATTTTTTATTAATTTATAAATTTCAATGTGTTCTAGCTTCTATAGAATTGTAATAACTTAAATATTTTAAAATGATACTTTAAAATAAAATTTGTTAGAAACAAATTTTATAGAGTTATGTTTTGAATATAACTCAGTATTAATCATATTTAAATTTTAAGTTATAATTTTTAATAAAATAAAAAAACCTATAGTTTTATCTATAGGTTTTTTAGTGTTTAGTTTACTGTTTTAGTTGATATTATATCAGATCCTGTTCCTAAAACATTTTTAATGATTACATCTCCAACTTTTATAGGAAGTGTAATAGAAACAGAATTGATTTCCTTCATTACATCAAATATCATTCCTTTAGGAATTGGGATATTTGTTTTAACTGGTATAACCATATTAGAACAGTTATCTATTTTAACTGTTGAGGTAACGATTCTTGTTGGATTTTTAACTTCATTTAATCCATAAACTTCTCCTCTTTTACATGTATTTCCTTTTACTGTTTCTTTCTCTGTATCTACAGTAAGATGACATCCTCTAGGACAAACTATACAAATTAATTCTTTTTCCATGATTATTCACCATCCTCTAATGAAATTGTTAAAGCACCTTTTGCATTCATAAGGTTATTTTTTAGGATTGATATTCTTTCCATTTCAGCAGGAGCAACATGTTGCTTTTTAAAGCTTTGAATTATATTACCTTCTGAATCTCTAACAACTATAACTTTATTTTTAAATACATTACGAACTCTCATGAATACTCCAAGGTTTCCATCAAGAGATTCAATTTCAAATTTTTGAGGTACTGTATAACTTATATTTTCTCCATTTTTAATTTCTACAAATTTATTTAATCTTTTTTTACCTTGAATATATTTTGCTGCATTTTTACCAGCATTTTTTGATTCTTCAGTAACAAAGTCAACTAAGTCATGAACATGTACAACATTTCCGCAAGCAAATATACCTTCTTTATTTGTTTCCATACTTTCTGAAACTATAAGTCCATTGGTTCTCATATCTAATTCTACACCTGTACTTTTAGAAAGTTCATTTTCAGGAATTAATCCAACAGAAAGTAATAATGTATCTACATCAAAATCTATTTCAGTTCCTTTTATAGGATTTTTATTTTCATCTACTCTAGCTATAGTTACCTTTTCGAGTCTCCCATCTCCTTTAACATCTACAACTGTATGAGAAAGGTATAATGGAATATTATAATCTTCTAAACATTGAACTATATTTCTTGTTAATCCATTTGAGTATGGCATAAGTTCTACAACAGCTTTAACTTTGGCTCCTTCAAGAGTCATTCTTCTAGCCATTATAAGTCCAATATCTCCAGATCCAAGAATAAGTACTTTTTTACCAACCATATATCCTTCCATATTTATAAATCTTTGAGCAGCACCAGCAGTAAATATTCCAGAAGGTCTATCACCAGGAATACTTATAGCTCCTCTTGTTCTTTCACGGCAACCCATAGCAAGTACAATTGCTTCAGCTTCAAGAGTAATATATCCTTTTTCAGAATTTATTGCATGAACAGTTTTATTTTGAATCATTAAAACCATAGTATCTAGCATAACTTCAATTTCAGTTTCTTTAACTAAATCTATAAATCTTCCAGCATATTCAGGGCCAGTAAGTTCTTCTTTAAAAGTATGAAGTCCAAATCCGTTATGAATACATTGGTTTAATATACCTCCAAGTTCTTTATCTCTTTCGATAATTAATATATTTTTAACACCATTTTTATAAGCCTCATGTGCAGCAGCTAAACCAGCTGGACCTCCACCTACAACTATTAAATCATATTTCATAACTGATACCTCCTACTTTGTTTTTCCAACGATTATATATGAATTGTTTTTATCTAAAAGAACATCTTCTATATTCATTCCAGTTTCACGAGCTATTATTTCTTGAACTCTAGGTCCACAGAATCCACCTTGACATCTTCCACATCCAGGTCTACATCTTCTTTTAACACCATCAATTGTCCTAGCTCCAAGTGTTCTATTAATGCTATCTACTATCTCACCTTCAGTTATATATTCGCATCTACAAATAATTCTTCCATATCTATTATCCTTCTTAATTAATTCAGCTTTTTCACTTTGAGAAAGGTTAATGAAATGTATTTGCTCTCTAGTTTCCTTAAAATTATCTTTTGGATTTAATTTAAGTCCTGCTTGTCCCATCATTTTTACAACATCAACTGCTATTGCTGGAGCAGATGTTAGGCCAGGAGATTTAATACCTGCAACATCAACGAAACCTTTAACATCTTTTGCTTCTTCAACTATAAAATCAGGATTATCTGCTACAGCACGAAGCCCAGCAAAATTTCTTATATTTTCTCTAAAATTAATTTTATTAGTAGTTCTTAGTGAAGTTTCTCTAATTTTATTTAATCCTTCTGATTCAGTAGAAACTGAGTCTTTATCATCTATATCAATAGCATTTGGACCAACTAAAAGATTTCCATGGACAGTAGGAGTAACTAGAACTCCTTTTCCTAATTCAGATGGACATTGAAAAATAGTTTTTTCTACTAAAGATCCTTGACTTTTATCTAAAAGGAAGTATTCACCTTTTCTTGGAGTAATTTTATAAGCCTCATTGCAGATTAAATTGTGAATACTATCAGCATGAACTCCTGCAGCATTAACTATAAATTTGGATTCTACTATATCACCATTTTCAAGTGTAATTTTAAAGTGATTATCTTTAGTTATTTTAACTACTTTAGAATTTAATCTTAATTCACCGCCGTTATCAATAGCATTTTCAGATAAAGCTATAGTAAGTTCATATGCTCCAACTATTCCTCCAGTAGGGCAGAATAGAGCTGCTTTAATATCAGGATTGATATTTGGTTCCATCTCTAAGACTTCTTCTTTATTTAGCATTTTTATTCCTTCAACTTTGTTAGCTAATCCTCTTTTATATAAAATATCTAATTCTTTCATATCTTCTTCATTAAAGCCTATAATAAGTGAACCATTTCTTTTAAAAGGAACAGATAAATCTTTACAAAGCTTATCAAACATTTTATTTCCTTCAACATTATATTTTGCCATTAATGTACCTGGTTCTGGGTCATATCCAGAGTGAACAATTGCCGAATTTGCTTTAGATGTTCCCATAGCAACATCATTTTCTTTTTCAAGTGTAACTACATTTAGATTATATTTAGTAAGCTCTCTAAAAATTGAACCTCCTATAATTCCTGAACCAATAATTGCAACATCATAAATCATTTATATCGCTCCTTCGTATTAAAATAAAAAGAGCCAACTCAAAAAAGACATAACAATGCCCTTCTTGTGTTTAGCTCTAATCTTCTCTTCTACACAAAAATAAAATTTTCTTATTAACTTACGTTAATTATAACACATATCTGAAAACATTTCCATAAATTTTTTAAATTAGTCATCTAAAGCCCAATCTTTAGATCTTTCAACTGCTTTTTTCCATTTACTATAATATCTATTACGGTCTTCTTCATTAACTTTTGGCTCAAATTCTTCACTAGCAAACCAAAGTTTGGATATTTCTTCTTTATCTTTCCAATATCCAACTGCTAAACCAGCAAGATATGCTGCACCAAGTGCTGTAGTTTCAGTTATTATAGGTTTTATAACTTTTTTACCAACAAGGTCAGATTGGAATTGCATTAAGAATAAGTTTTGGCTTGCGCCTCCATCTACTTTAATACAGTTAATATCATATCCAACATCATCAATCATAGCTTCTAAAACATCTCTAGTTTGATAGGCAATTGATTCAAGGGCTGCTCTTATTAAATGATTTCTATTAGCACCACGAGTTAATCCAACTATTGTACCACGTGCATACATATCCCAATGAGGTGCACCAAGTCCAACAAAAGCAGGAACTATATAAACTCCCCCATTATCTTTAACTTTTGTAGCAAAATATGCAGTGTCACTAGAATCACTTATAATTCTTAGTTCATCTCTAAGCCATTGAATAACAGCTCCCCCTACAAATACAGATCCTTCTAGTGCATATTGAACTTTTCCATTTAATCCAATTGCAATAGTTGTTAAAAGACCATTTTTACTTTGAACTAAATTTTCTCCAGTATTCATTAATAGAAAACATCCAGTTCCATAAGTATTTTTAACATCTCCTTTGTTAAAGGCAGCTTGTCCAAATAAAGCAGCTTGTTGGTCTCCAGCAATACCTGAAATAGGAACTCTTATTCCACCTTTAGAACCTAAATTAGCATATCCATATATACATGAAGAATCTTTAACTTCCGGAAGCATTTGTTTTGGAATATCTAAAATTTCAAGTAGCTTATCATCCCATTGTAAAGTCTTTATATTAAAAAGCATAGTTCTAGATGCATTAGTATAATCTGTTACGTGAACTTTTCCATTAGTAAGTTTCCAAACAAGCCATGTGTCAACTGTACCGAATAATAAATCACCTTTTTCAGCTTTTTCTCTAGCACCTTCTACATGGTCAAGAATCCATTTAATTTTTGTTCCTGAGAAATAAGCATCTAAAACTAATCCAGTATTTTCTTTTATATATTCTTCATATCCATCAGATTTTAATTTATCACAAATATCAGCAGTTCTTCTGCATTGCCAAACAATTGCATTATAAACAGGTACTCCAGTATTTTTGTCCCAAACAATAGTAGTTTCTCTTTGATTTGTTATACCTATAGCTGCAATATTTTCTTGAGTTATATTTGATTTTGCCATAACTTCTTGTAAAACACTATATTGGGTTGCCCAAATTTCCATAGGATCATGTTCTACCCAACCTTCTTTTGGATAAATTTGATTAAACTCTTTTTGGCTAACTCCAAGAATATTTTGTTCATTATCAAATATTATTGCTCTTGAACTTGTTGTACCTTGATCTAATGCCACTACATATTTTTTCATATTAATCACCTCATAAGATTTTTTTACATGTACCAAATAGCTTCTTTTGTTGTAGATATACAAGTTGCTCCAGATTTTAGAGCACTCATAACATCTTCTTTATCAGATATTAAACCACCAACAATTAGTGGCTTATTTATAGTTTTAGAAAGTTGATCTATTATTTTAAATAATAGACCAGGTAGCATTTCAACTGCATCACATTCATCTACTAAATGATTTTGTATACCTTGAAAAGAAAGGCTATCTAAAATAAATACTCTCTGAATTGCTATAAGTCCTAGTTTTTTTGCTGATCTTATTGTCTGAGGCTTTGTACTTATGATGCCATTAAAACTTGTTTTTTCTTTTAAATATTGCAAAGCTATTTCTCTATTTGTTAAGCCATCCACTAAATCAATGTGTAATATTCCTATTTTATTATGAGCAGATATTTTTTTTGAAATAGATACAATATCTAAGATATTACCGAAAAGAACAAAAATTACATTAACATCAGTTTCTAATGCCTTATCCAATTGGTCATTATTTTTTACAGCAGCTACTACTGGATTTTCTTCAAGTACTCTTCTAAAATTAATCATTAAAATAGCCTCCTTTAGACTGTGAATATATTGTTTTTATAATTATTTAAATATTACTGTGAATAAAACTGTTCCTACAATTCCTCCAAGTATTGGAGCTATAATTGGAATCCAAGAATAAGCCCAATCAGAGTCACGTTTATTTTTTATTGGAAGTAAGAAATGAGCAAGTCTAGGACCAAAGTCTCTAGCAGGATTAATTGCATATCCAGTAGGACCTCCTAATGAAAGTCCAATTACCCAAATTAAAAGTCCTATAGCTATTGGTGAAATACCAGCAGCCATTTTAGAAGCTCCTATTCCCATAATTCCAAACATTAAAATGAATGTTCCTATAAACTCTGTTATAAAGTTCCACTTATAATCTCTTATAGCTGGCATTGTGCAGAAAATTCCTAGTTTTGAATCTTTATCTTCAGTTTCTTCAAAATGCTTGTAATAAGTTAAGAATACCAAAACAGCACCTAAAAATGCACCTATAACTTGTGCAATTATATAAAAAGGTACTTCAGACCAAGGCATGTCTCCTATTACAGCTAAAGAAATAGTTACAGCAGGATTAAATTGGGCACCACTTATAGAAGCAAATATAAATACTGGTATTGCAACAGCAAAAGCCCAACCTGTAGTAATAACAATTAAACCTGAATTATTCCCCTTAGTTTTCTTTAGTAAAACATTGGCTACAACCCCATCTCCTAATAGTATTAGAATCATTGTTCCAATCATTTCTGCTAAAAATTTTTCTACCATAAACATTCACCATCCGATATATTAAATTTTGTTTAGAAATAGTTTATAAAAATTAAAAGAGCTAAACAAAATGGAGCAATAAAAAAAGACTCCCTCGTGTTTAACTCTAAATAATCTCTACACAAGTTAAATATATATCAATATATAAATAATTTACATTTAAAATTATAACAGTTTATGTAATTGTTTTCAATACAAAAGGTTAAATTTTCTAATTCTATTTTAAGAACCACTGATTAGAGAAACTTATTAAGAAGTGGTTCTTTATAAAAAGATATTACGAACATATAATAAATCATGTCAAAATAATAAAAAGGAAAGTGATTAGAAATGAGAATTGGAGTATTAATGGGAGGAATATCGACAGAGAGAGAAATCTCTTTAAAATCAGGGGAAGAAATATTAAAAAATATAAATAAAGATAAATATAAGGAAATAGTTCCAATAATAATAAATAAAGAAAGTGATGTAATAGAAAAGGCTAAAGATATAGATTTTGCACTTCTTGCACTTCACGGAAAATTTGGAGAAGATGGAACAGTACAATCTATATTAGAAGGAATGGGTATACCTTACAGTGGTTGTGATGTAAAAACAAGTGCAATATGTATGAATAAAGCACTAACTAAGAAATATATAAAAAGACATGGAATAAATACAGCAGATTGGATAGTTGTAAAATCAGTTGAGGAAATAGATTATGATATGATTGAAAAAATGACATATCCAGTATTCATAAAGCCAAATAACGGAGGCTCAAGTGTGGCAACATTCTTTGTTAAGAGTGAAAGTGAAGTAGAAAATGCTGTTAGAGAGGGTCTTAAATGTGATAAAGAAGTAATAATAGAAAAGTTTATAGAAGGTGAAGAAATAGCGAGCTTTGTTTTAAATGGGAAAGTTTATCCTACAATTTCAATAAAAGCAAACAAAGGCAAGTTTTTTGATTATGCTTCAAAATATGAAGAAGGTGGAGCAGTTGAAGAGGTAATAAAAATTGATCCTTTTGTTCAAGAAAAAATAAATAAAATTTCAGAAAAAACTTGGAATGCATTAGGTTGCAAGAGCTATTCAAGAATTGATATGATAGTAAGTGATGGAGAACCATACGTACTAGAAGTCAATACTTTACCAGGAATGACAAAATCAAGCCTTATTCCTAAAAGTGCCAAAGCTAGTGGTATGGAATATAGTGAGTTGATAGATAATATAATCAGATATTCACTTAATTAGGAGTTGAAATGATTTGATTTTTTCTAGCTTAGAGTTTAATAATGAAGAACCAATATATAAACAGATAGAGAAATATATAAAAAATATGATAGACAATAAGCTAATAGCAGGTAATGGAAAGTTACCAGCTACTAGAGAACTTGGACGTATTCTAGGAGTTAGTAGGAATTCGGTAATAACAGCCTATGAAAATCTAGAATCAGAAGGAGTTATATATACAATTAAGGGAAAAGGAACCTTTGTAACTCCAATAGAAATTAATGAAGAAGAAAAATGGAATATCCCATGGAATGATAAATTAAATGAATATGGTAGGTTAGCAAATGAATTAGATATCGTGAAAAGTGAAATACCATGGGAAAAAGGAATAATATCTTTTAAAAGCATATCACCAGATGGAGAATTATTTAATATAGATGATTTTAAAAAATCATTTTTAAATAGAATATCAATGGAAGAACACAAAATTTTAAATTATGGATATGCAAAAGGATATAAACCATTAATAGATTATTTATTAAAATATATGCAAAATAAAGGCATAGATACAAAAGGAAAAGATATATTAATAACAAATGGTTTTACTGAAGCATTAGAAATGATGCTTTCAGCGTTTACAAAACCAGGAGATAGCATAATATGTGAAAATCCAACTCATAATACAGCTATAAAAATAATGAAGGCTCAAGGATTAAACATTATTGGAGTTAGTATGAATGAGGATGGACTATGTCTAGAAGAACTAAAAGAAAAGCTCAAATTAGAAAAAGTTAAATTTGGATATCTTATACCTTCATATCATAATCCCACAGGGCTCGTCATGAAAGGGGAAAAAAGACATGAAGTGTATAGGTTGTTTAAGGAAAGTAATGTTCCAATTATAGAAGATGGTTTTAATGAAGAATTACTTTATAATAGTACACATCTATCTCCTATAGCATCTTTTGATACTGGGGGGAGTGGTGTAGTATATTTATCAAGTTTTTCTAAAATTCTTTTTCCAGGAATGAGAATAGGTTGGATACTTGGGGAAAAGAATTTAATTGATTTATTACAAAGTGTTAAAAGGTGTAAAAATATTCATACATCCTTTTTAGATCAAGGGATACTTTATGAGTATCTAAGTGAAGGTTATTTTGATAAGAATATAAAAAAAGTAAAAAAGATATATAAGGAAAAATATAAGTTTGCTTTAAAATGCATAAAAAAATATATTAATCCTAAAATATTGTGGGGAGAGGGTGGCCTTCACATATATGTAGGATTAGATAATATAAACAGCAGAGAATTGTTAGAAAGATGCTATAAAAAGAAAGTTATATTTATGCCAGGAGATATATTTTCAATAGATAATGCATCTGATAATGCATTTAGATTAGGATTATCTAGAGTGAATTTAGAAGAAATAGAAAAAGGTATAAAAATAATAGGAGAAACAATAACCGAAATGAGAAGAGAAAATGAAATAGCATTAGAATAATAGTTATATGTTATAATAAAATATATTTTTTAGTGCAGGAGGTGAATTTGTTGTAAAATATCATATTTTACAACAAAATTAATATGTTTACTCATGAAGAATTAATGGTAATAAAAGAAGCAGTTAAAATTGCTGATGCAGAATATATAAGATTAATAGAATTAAATAAAAAAGATAAAAATAGATTAGTAGCTACTAACAGAAAACAAAAAAAATTATGGCTATTAGAAAATAAGCTAAACAAATTAATAGAAGAAACAAAATAATAGGCTAATAAAGAGCTTTCTTAATTTTAAGGAAGCTCTTTATTTATTTTAATAAGAATTATTTATGTTTATTTTATATATAAAATAAGCATACTAAATTTATAAAATGAGAAGAGGTGTGTTTATGAAAATATTATATATAATAGCTAATTCAAAGAGTGAAGAGGAATCATCAAGTAGAAAAGTATCTAGAGAGTTAATTAATATGTTAATGAAATTTCATCCTGAGTCTAAATTAGAGGAATTGAATTTATATGAAAATAAAATACCTAGATTAGAAGCAAGATATTTTGAAAGTAGAAACTGCATAGTTCAAAGAAAAGATTCATTAACACAAGAAGAAAATGATAATGTAGATAGAATTAATGAATTAGTAAATCAGTTCATAAGTGCAGATGTGTATATAATAGCAGCTCCACTTTGGAATATGTCTTTTCCATCTCCTTTAAAAGAATATTTAGATTGTATAATTCAACAAGGAAAAACTATTGATATTTCTGAAAAAGGAGTAAAAGGTCTATTGGGTGATAAAGAAAGAAGAATGATTTATGTTCAATCATCTGGAGGACATTTACCTATTATATTAAAAAATAAAATGAGTCAAGGAATAAAATATGTAGAGGACTTAATGAATATTATAGGTATTAAGAAGTTTGAAGAATTATTAGTAGATGGAACTGGATTCACAGTTGAAAGTAAAAGAGAGGCAGAAGAGAAAGCAATAGCAAAAATTTTACCTTTATTAAAAAGTTTTAGAAAGTAATTAAATAGTATTTATAATATTAGAAATTTAATAATCTAAGTAAAATAAATTTATATAAATAGTCTAAAAGAGAATTAACAATATAATTCAAATTCATAACTAAAAGTTTTATAATAATAAATAAAAATCTAAAAAATAGTAAGGTGATGAAATGGAATTATATAAAGTTTATGTAAGTTATAAAGAATTAAATAAGGAATATGTAGAATATATAGAAGGCATACTTGATAAAAAGATACAAGACAATAGTGATATTAAAATTACTGAGAAGCTAAACAAGTTTAAAAATGCTTTCGAAGAATTAAAAGTAAAGAGTGATGAGATAGATATAGATGAAAAAGATAAAGAAAATCTAAAAGATTTGCAATATTTAATAGTAGATGCTATTTTTATTTCATATGATTTGATAAATTTCTATACTAATAATCATATTGAAAGATTTAAAATGAGAATAACAAATTACATAAATAAAATTAGAAGAGTGGAGCATAATTTAATATAACTTAAATTTATTATTTTAAAATTTTATGGGTATATTAAAATTGATTAGATTCTTTATTGTGTCCTTTAAATATTTCGGGAGGATTTTAGCTTGATTAAAATATAGCCTAAAATCCTCTTTTATATATGCTAAAAACTTTTTTAAAATTAGAAATTTAAATATATTTTTAAAGACACTTTTCCTAGTGTATCAATATATTAAATTTAAAGAAAATAAGAGAAAATGAAAGAAAAATAAAAATAATTCGTTTATATACATATAGATAAATGAAAAGTGTCGAATAATATGAGTATAATAAATCGTGTCGGAAGCGAGGAAACGACTTCTGAAACAAACAAATCGCCAAAAGCGATGAGTAAAAATGGTCTTTGAAAATTGAACAGAATAATATATAAGCAAACTTAAACCAGCAATTCTTTTATAAGTAAGTTTTAAGAGCT
>NZ_KB850956.1:2900137-2901050 GCF_000371465.1 Clostridium thermobutyricum
ACGCCGATGGTACTGCATGGGAGACTGTGTGGGAGAGTAGGAAGTTGCCAAGTGAGAACTTAGAAGAGTCAGTAGATTTATCTACTGGCTTTTTTATTATAGGTTAGATATAAGAGATAATATAATTGAAGGTATTTTATAATTAAATACTATTTCTTTTTATAGAAAATATAGCGATTATATAAAATAGAAATAGAATTTAAAATATATATATTAATAGTATATAATTAATGATTAAAATATGCATGATAAATTCAAAAAAGATAATTTTTATAAACAATTTAATGGAATATAAATTTTTCATTTACATATAAAGTAGGGAGTTATAGGAAGTTTTATACATAATTTTATTATGTAATGAAGACAAATGTAAAAAGAAATGAATATTAAGATTTAAATAAATCTTCAGAATCTTAAAGATATAAAATTTATATAAAATAAATTATTTAATTTTTAAATAGACTTTTATTGATGATAGTTTTATCAAATCTAAATATATAAGTTTATTATTAGTTTTTTTAGATATAGTTATAGGTCTTTTCTACAAATAAATTTTATAAAAAATTCAATATAATGATAATAATATAATTAAACTAATCCTGGTGTGTCTTTATATAAAAATATTAGAAATAAAGAGAAATATAAAGTTAAATAATTATAAATTTATTTATTTATGAATTTCAAAATGCTTGAATGATAAATAGATGATAATATAAACGAGTCGCTTGAAACAGACAAGGTTTTAAAAGTGGAAAATTAAAGTTTTAAAAAATATATTGACAAATAAAACTTTATTTGATATGTTAAACAAGTCGTTTAAAGCGATGAGTAAAAATGGTCTTTGAAAATTGAACAGAATAATATATAAGCAAACTTAAACCAGCAATTCTTTTATAAGTAAGTTTTAAGAGCT
>NZ_KB850956.1:2905905-2914486 GCF_000371465.1 Clostridium thermobutyricum
CTCCTTCCCATTCCGAACAGGAAAGTTAAGCTCTATAACGCCGATGGTACTGCATGGGAGACTGTGTGGGAGAGTAGGAAGTTGCCAAGTGAGAAAGAGATAAGGATAGTTTATACTATCCTTTTTTTCATGGATAAAATTAATTTACAAAAAATTTATATGATATGAGACAGATAATTAGAATCTGTCTCTTATTTACGCGGTTAAAAATCAAGGGGGGAATTTTTATAAATGAAAAAACCAGAATTTTTTTCTATGATTCAAAACAGAAAAAAATTATTGACAAAAGAACAAGTTATTAATGATGTTATAGCAGGAAGTGTTGTTGCTATTATTGCATTGCCATTATCTATTGCTATAGGAATTTCATCAGGAGTTAGTCCAGAAAAAGGACTTTTAACTGCAATTTTAGCAAGCTTATGTGTTTCTATTTTTGGTGGAAGTAGAGTTCAAATAGGAGGACCTACAGGAGGGTTTGTTGTAATTGTTTATGGAGTAATTCAAAAATATGGTTTTACCGGATTAATAATATCAACTTTAATGGCTGGATTTATTTTAATTATTTTAGGATTATTTCGTTTAGGAAATTTGATTAGATTTATACCTAAAAGTATAATTTTGGGCTTTACAGCAGGAATAGGAGTAGTTTTATTTAGTGCCCAAATACAAGAGTTTTTTGGTCTTAGAACTGGTAAGCTTCCTGTTAGCTTTTTTGGAAAATGGAATTTATATATTTTATCATTTAAAACCGTAAGTATAACTACCTTAATATTAGGGTTAATATCTATATTAATAATAATTACATTTCCTAAAGTAAATAGAATCATACCTAGTTATTTAATTGCATTAATAGTAGTTACATTAATTGTAAAGTTTATGAATATAAATGTAGATACAATTGGTAGCTCTTTTGGACACATTAGCTCCTCAATTCCTATGCCTGAATTACCGGATTTTGGAATAATTAATATTAAAAATCTTATACTACCATCTATAACTATAGCATTTTTAGGATACATACAAGCATTACTTACAGCTGTAGTATCAGATGATATGATAGGAGAAAAACATAGTTCAAATACTGAGCTTATAAGTCAAGGGATAGCCAATATAGTATCTTCTTTATTCGGAGGAATACCAGCTACAGGAGCAATAGCTAGAACAACTGCAAGTATAAAAAACGGAGGAAGAACACCGTTAGCTGGATTAGTTCATGCTGGAATATTATTATTTATTCTTCTTATATGTGTACCACTTCTTCAATATGTTCCTTTAACTGTATTAGCAGCTATACTTATAGTGGTTTCATATAATATGGGGAATTTTAGTGATTGTATAAAGCTTATTAAAGAAGATAAAGCTAGTGGATTTGAACTTATTTTAACTCTTATACTGACTGTATGTGTTAATTTAGTTATTGCAATAGCAATAGCAATGATAGTTCATTTAATTAGAGTTAAAATAATAAATAATAAAATTCATACTAATAGAATTAAAATAAGAAATAAAAAAATTGGGATTGCATAATTTTAAAATTACGTTGAATAGTACTCAACGTAATTTTTTTTATTCTAAATAAAATTAATTAAGAATAATATGTATAAGTAAATCTATAATTTAGGGGAGGGATAGTATTTGTAAAATATTAATGTACCTATGGGTTAGGATGGGGTATTAAAATTAAGATTCAATTAATAGGTACAATTTTTATGAAATTGAAAGAAAAATAAGTTTTGAAATATAAGAATATAGTATAGAAGGAGTTAATATAAATGAAAGTTTTATATGTTGGAGGAGAGGCAAATCCTTTTATTAAAAGTGGAGGACTTGGAGATGTATTAGGAGCATTACCAAAGGAGTTAGTTAAGAATGGAGTGGATGCAAGAGTTGTAATTCCTAAATATAAAAATATAAATAAGGAATTAAATAATAAACTTAAATTTATAAAATGGTTTATGGTCAAAGTTGGCTGGAGAAATCAATATTGTGGAATATTTGAATATGATTATGAAGGAGTTAAATATTATCTTTTAGATAATGAATATTATTTTGGAAGGGAAGGAATGTATGGATATGTAGATGATGGTGAGAGATTTGCTTTTTTTACTAGAGCTGTATTAGAGTTCATGAAAGAGATTGATTATCAGCCTGATGTTATCCATTGTAATGATTGGCATACAGGAATGATACCTGTTTTATTAAAGTTAGAGTATTCAAGACATTTATTTTATTGTAATATGAAAACTGTATTTTCAATTCATAATTTAAAATTCCAAGGAACTTTTGATAAAAATATATTAACTGAATTATTTGGATATGACTTAGAACCCTATTATAATGGAAGTTTAGCATTTGATGATGGGATAAGCTTTATGAAAGGTGGAATTATGTATTCTGATATAATTTCTACTGTCAGTAATTCTTATGTAGATGAAATAAAATCTGTTGAATATGGAGAGAGAATGGATTCTATATTAAATGAAAGAGCTTATGCATTACATGGAATACTAAATGGAATAGATTATGATGAATATAATCCTGAAAATGATAAATTTATATATAGTCAATTTAATAGAAATAATTACGAACAAGGTAAGAAAGAAAATAAAATAAATCTCCAGAAAGAACTTAGAATTAAGGTAAATGAAGATATACCTATAATTGGAATAGTATCAAGGCTTACAAGCCAAAAAGGACTTGATTTAATTGTCTCTATGATTGATAGAATTTTACAAAGAGATGTACAATTAATAATTCTAGGAACAGGGGATCATCATTTTGAAGAACATTTTAAAAATTTACAATATAGGTATAGAGAAAAGGTATCTGCAAATATATTTTTTGATGACTCTTTAGCACATAAAATATATGCAGCTTCAGATATGTTTTTAATGCCTTCTTTATTTGAACCTTGTGGATTAGGACAACTTATAGCTTTAAGATATGGTTCTATACCTATTGTTAGAGAAACTGGGGGATTAAAAGACACAATTTCAGCATTTAATAAATATACTGGAAAAGGAAATGGTTTTAGTTTTAAGAATTATAATGCTTATGAAATGGTAAATATTATTGAAGAGGCATTAGATACATTTAAAAATAAAGATGTTTGGAATTCTATAATAAAACAAGCTTTAGATTCAAATAATAGCTGGGAAAAATCCGCAAAGGATTATTTAAAATTATATGAGAGATTTTAGATAATCCTTATAAATAGGGGGTATATTTTTATGATAAATATCGGAAAAGAAGAATTCAAAAAGGCTTATTTAAAAAAATTTCTTGAAATTCATGGGGAAGAACTAGGTGAGGGTAATAGTTATAAAAAATATGAAGCTTTAGGTAACTTGGTAAAAGATTATGTAGGCGAAAAGTGGGTAGAAACTACAAAGAAATATAATAATAGTGGAGAAAAACAAATTTATTATTTTTCAATGGAGTTTTTATTAGGAAGACTTCTTGGAGATGCTCTATTAAATTTAGGAATAAGAGATGTCTGTAGAGAGGCATTAAAAGATTTAGGAATAGATTTAGGAGAATTAGAAAGCTTAGAACATGACCAAGGATTAGGTAATGGAGGATTAGGAAGGCTAGCAGCTTGCTTTCTTGATTCTATGGCATCACTTAATATTGCAGGGCATGGTTGTGGAATTAGATATAAATATGGATTTTTTGAACAAAGAATAGTAGATGATAAGCAAGTTGAAGTTTCAGATAATTGGCTAAGAGACGGAAATCTATGGGAGAAAAGAAAACAAGATAAAAAAGAAATAGTAAAGTTTGGTGGAGAAGTAATTACAGAAGAAGTAAATGGTGTTATGAAGTTTACTCATGTAAATTATGAACCTATTTTAGCTATTCCTTATGATACTCCAGTAGTAGGATATGAACATGAGACAATAAATAATTTAAGACTTTGGAGTGCAGAAACTGTAAGTGATGAATTTGATTTTTCTTCATTTAGTAGAGGTGAGTTTTTAAAAGCTTTAGAATATAAAAATTCAGTTGAAGCAATTTCACAGGTTTTATATCCAAATGATACTCAATATGAAGGGAAAATATTAAGGCTTAAACAACAATATTTCTTTGTATCTGCTGGAGTGCAAAGTATAATTAGGCATTATAAGAAACATGGAGGAAAAATAGAAAATCTAGATGAAAAAATAGCTATTCATATAAATGATACTCATCCAACATTAGCTATTCCAGAATTAATGAGAATACTTTTAGATGAAGAAGGATTAGGATGGGAAGAGGCTTGGAAGATTACTACTGGAACTATTTCTTATACAAATCACACAATACTTGCAGAGGCATTAGAGAAATGGCCAATAGATATGTTTAAGACACTTTTACCAAGAATTTATATGATAGTTGAAGAAATAAATAAAAGGTATTGTCAAGAACTTTGGAATAAATATATAGGTCAATGGGATAAGATTTCTAGAATGGCAATCATAGCTGATGGACAAGTTAGAATGGCTCATTTAGCAGTAGTAGGAAGTCATAGTGTAAATGGGGTTGCCAAGCTTCATACTGAAATTTTAAAGAAACAGGAAATGAAAGATTTATATTATTTTTATCCAAATAAATTTAATAATAAAACCAATGGAATAACTCATAGAAGATGGCTTATAAAAAGTAATCCACAATTGACTAGACTTCTTAAAAATACAATAGGAGATGGATTTATAAAGCATCCAACAGATTTAATTAAATTTGAAGCTGAAGTGCATAAAAAAGAAATTCAATTAGAACTTGCAAAAATAAAAAGATTAAATAAAGAAAAGCTTGCAAAAACAATTTTAAATACAAAAGGGATAATAATAGATCCTGATTCAATTTTTGATGTTCAGGTAAAAAGGATTCATGCATATAAGAGACAAAGTTTAAATTGCTTAAAAATAATGCATTTATATAATGAGATTTTAGCAAATCCTAATAAGGATATGGTTCCAAGAACATTTATATTTGGAGGGAAAGCAGCTCCTAGCTATTACTTAGCAAAAAATACAATTGAATTAATAAATAAGATTGCTAATGTAATAAATAATGATAAGAGAGTTAATGAAAAAATGAAAGTAGTATTTTTAGATAACTATAGAGTTTCTTTAGCAGAAGAAATAATTAGAGCTACTGATTTAAGTGAGCAAATATCAACTACTACTAAAGAGGCATCAGGAACCTCAAATATGAAATTTATGATGAATGGTGCATTAACAATAGCTACATTAGATGGGGCAAATATAGAAATAAAAGATGAAGTTGGATTAGATAATATATTTATATTTGGATTGCAATCGCAAGAGGTATTAGATTATTACAAATATGGTGGATATTCATCTTATGAATATTATAGAGATGATCAGAGAATAAGAGCAGTAATAGATGATTTAATAAATGGAAGATATTGTTCTGATAAAGAAAGGTTTAGACCAATATATGATAATTTAATAACTTATAATGATGAGTTCTTTGTTTTAAAAGATTTTGATTCCTATATAGAAACAAATTCTAGAGTTGATGATGAATTTAGAGATTTATATAAATGGCAAAGAAAATGTGGAATAAATATAGCACATTCAGGAATATTTTCATCAGATAGAACAATATCAGAATATGCAACAGGAATTTGGGGATCAGAGCTTATATATAAAAATTTATAATATAAAAATTAGTTCATGTTTAAATTGAGAAATAAGGTTGTTTAGATTTTAGACAACCTTATTTTGATTTTAAAAACTTATGTATAAATCTAAAAATCCTGACATATGTTTTATTGATACAGAAAGTAAAGCAACATATGAGAGGAGAGTGGATATGAATAAGAATAATATGATTGCAATGATATTAGCAGGAGGACAAGGCTCAAGACTTGGAGTTTTAACAAAAAACCTAGCAAAGCCAGCAGTGCCTTTTGGAGGAAAGTATAGAATAATAGATTTTCCTTTGAGTAATTGTTCAAATTCAGGAATTTACACTGTAGGAGTATTAACTCAGTATAAACCTTTAGAATTAAATTCACATATAGGGATAGGAAGTCCTTGGGATTTAGATAGAAGAGGAAGTGGTGTTAGTATATTACCACCATATCAAGAAGAAGATGGAGGAAAATGGTATAAGGGAACTGCAAATGCAATATATCAGAATATAGAATATATAGATAGCTATAATCCAAAATATGTACTTGTATTATCAGGAGATCATATTTATAAAATGGATTATTCTAAAATGTTAGATTTTCATAAAGAGAAAGAAGCAGATGCAACTATTGCAGTAATAAATGTTTCTAAAGAAGAGGCAACTAGATTTGGTATAATGAATACAAATCCAGATCTATCTATTTATGAATTTGAGGAAAAGCCAATGTTCCCAAAGAGCACAAATGCTTCAATGGGAATTTATATATTTAATTGGGAAAACTTAAAAAAGCATCTATTAGAAGATGAAATGAATCCATTATCGAATAATGATTTTGGAAAGAATATAATTCCAAAGATGTTAGAAGAGAATAATAAGTTATTTGCTTATCCTTTCAAGGGGTATTGGAAAGATGTGGGAACTATAGAAAGTCTTTGGCAAGCAAATATGGATTTATTGAAAGATGATAATGAACTATGTCTTCATAATGATGAGTGGAAAATATATTCTGAAAATCCTGTAAGTCCAGCACAAATGATAGGAAAAGATGCTAGTGTTAAAAATACTTTAGTTGTTGAAGGATGTGTAGTTAAAGGAAAAGTAAGAAATTCTGTACTTTTTCAAGGAGTTCATATTGGAAAAAATACAATAATAAAAAATTCTGTAATAATGAATAATGCTTATATAGAAGATGATGTAGTAATAGAAAAGGCAATAATAGGAGCAGATGCAAAAATAGGAAAAGAATCTCATATTGGAAATGGAAAAGAAATAGCAGTTGTTGCTTCTAAAGAATATATAAAAAAAGGAAGTAGGATAGATTCAGAATATAAACTTTAATTTATGGAGAGTGAAAGGAAGATGAAAGATTGCATAGGAATAATAAACTTAGATGAAAATGAAAAAGGAATGGGGGAACTAGTAAAAAAAAGAGTACTAGGTTCTGTTCCAATAGCAGGAAAGTATAGGATTATCGATTTTGTATTATCGAATATGACTAATTCGGGAATTGAATGTATAGGAATATTTACTAAAAATAAATCGAGATCATTAATGGATCATTTAACTAATGGTAGACCTTGGGATTTGCATAGAAAAAAAGATGGACTTAAAGTGTTTAACTTTGGAGATAATGAACCTTATTATGAAGATGTTCATAATTTTTTAGATAATATAGCTTTTGTTAAATATAGTAGAAAAGAATATGTATTATTAGCTCCTTCATATATGATATGTAATATAGACTATAGCGAAATAATATATAATCACAAAAAAAGCGATAATGATATTACAGTTATTTATAAAGAGGTGAATAATGCGGACAAATCATTTATTGATTGTGATGTTTTAAATATAGATGAAAAAAATAGAGTTATAAGTGTTGGAGAAAATTTAGGAGAAAAAAAACATGCTAATATAAGTATGGAAATGTATCTAATGAAAACGGAGATATTTATTGATATAGTATATGACTCTATAAGAAGTGGAGAATATAGAAAAGTAAAACAATTTATACATTCGAAATTAAAAAGTCTAAAGGTTTATGCTCATAAATTTGAAGGGTATGTAAGTTGCATAAATACATTAGAAGAATATTATAAAACTAATATGGATTTTTTAGATGAAGATATAAGCCATGAAATATTCTGTAATAAAGATTTAATTTACACTAAATCTAAAGATTGTGCACCAACACAATATACAGAAGACAGTGTAGTAAAAAATTCAATAATAGCTAATGGATCTTATATAGAGGGAGAGGTTGAGGATTGTATTATAGGAAGAAGCGTACACGTTGCGAAAGGAGTAAAATTAAGAGGTTGTATATTAATGCAAAATGCAGTTATTAAGGCTAATTCAGAGATTAACAATATGATAATTGAAAAAGGAATGGAAATAGGAGGAAATGAAAAATATATTGGAACTAAGAATTTTCCAATGGTGATATATCCACGAAATTTTAAATATTAAAAATACTTATTTCATAAATCCTATTTTGAGGTTTGTTGGCAAATAAATATTATATATTTATAAATATTAAATATATTGAAATAACAACTAAAGGCTTTAAAGTGTTTATGACTTTAAAGTCTTTTTTATTAATTAGGTTAGCATACCACAATGTTAGTTATATTTAAAAGGAAAATAAATATATAATAAATATTTTGAGTATAAATTACAATTTTACATAATCTGAGCACTAAATAAATTTGGAAAATAGGAATATGATTAATATAGAAAAGGTCTTTAAAAAAATATACAAAATAAAATATTAAAAAAATATCGAAAAAGTATTGACAATATTAAATATAAGTAATATACTAAACAAGTCGCTGAGAGCGATAAGAAAAAATGGTCTTTGAAAATTGAACAGAATAATATATAAGCAAACTTAAACCAGCAATTCTTTTATAAGTAAGTTTTAAGAGCTAAAAGATTA
>NZ_KB850956.1:2917201-2922022 GCF_000371465.1 Clostridium thermobutyricum
CTCCTTCCCATTCCGAACAGGAAAGTTAAGCTCTATAACGCCGATGGTACTGCATGGGAGACTGTGTGGGAGAGTAGGAAGTTGCCAAGTGAGAACTCAAGAAGAGTCAGTAGATTTATCTACTGGCTTTTTTTTATTTATAAATATGAAAAATGCAATTTAATAGCTTATTTTGTTAATAAATTGTGTAAATATAGCTCTATATGGTATATAAATTAATTATTTATTAATCTATTTTTAATTTTTATATATTAAATTAATAAAATTTATTTATTAAAAAATAAATTTTATTAATTGAAGATGCTTTTAACTTTAAACAAAAATTATCAAAAATGATATAAACTTAAAAATAGTGAAAGATTTCAAAAAATTTATTTTATTAACTATAATAATAAATTTAATTAATAATTAGGTGATATTATAATTCAAGAAGGTAGGTGGTAAAAAATGAATAATTCCAAACATGGGAAAATATTAGTTTACTTTGGAAAATGTGATGAAGGTGAGAAGTTAAAAAAATTAAATGAAATAGCAACTCATCTAGAAAACATTTATAACTTAGAAGTAAATTTTGTTAATTCAAAAGATGACTTCATAGAAGATTTTCTATATAAACAAGATATAACTTGTCTACTTATGGAATATTCTTCAGAACATAAGGATGAATTAGACAAAACTCTTACATTTATTAGAAAGCATAACAAGAAACTTCCTGTTATCGCATTTACAGCTAATAAAGATGATCTAAATAAATTAGATTTAGTAGAAATTAAAAAATTAAATGATTTCTGCTTCTTATATGAAGATACAGTAGATTTCTTAGCTGGTAGAATAGAAGAACACTCAAAAAATTATATGAGTATTGTTGAATCACCTTTTTTAAATAATTTAATTAAATATGCTAAAGAATATAAATATGCATGGCATACACCAGGACATATGGGGGGATGTGCATTTTTAAAGAATCCTCCAGGTAAATATTTTTATGATTTCTTAGGAGAAAATGTATTTAGAACTGACCTTTCTGTTTCAGTTCCAGAATTAGGATCATTACTTGATCATGAAGGACCTATAGGAGAATCAGAAAAATTTGCTTCAAAAGTATTTGGATCAGACCAAACATATTATGTTTTAAATGGTACAAGTTCAGTAAACCAAATAATTTGGAGAGGTAGAGTAACAAAAGATGAATTAGCATTCGTTGACAGAAACTGCCATAAATCTCTAAACTATTCAATGGTAATTACAGAAGCAATTCCAACATACATAATTCCTAGAAGAAATGGATTAGGAATTATAGGACCAGTTAAATTAGAAGAGTTTACAAATGGATATATAAAGGGTGCTTTAAAAGAAAATCCTTTAGTTCCAGAAAGTAAAAAAGATGAAAGCATAAAAATGTTAACCCTTACTAACTCAACATATGATGGTCTTTGCTATAATGTAAGCAAAATTAAAGAAAACTTAGATAAAAGTATAAAGAATCTACATTTTGATGAAGCTTGGTATGCTTATGCAAAATTCCATCCTTTATATAATAACTTTTTTGCAATGACTAATGATTTAGATGATGAAAAACATCCACCAATATTTGCTTCACATTCAACACACAAATTATTAGCTGCTTTCTCACAAGCATCTATGTTACATGTTAAAAATGGTAGTGATGTAAAAGTAGATCCAGAAATATTTAATGAAGCTTATATGATGTATGGTTCAACTTCTCCACAATACAATATGATTGCATCACTTGATGTTGCAACTAATATGATGGACTTCAATGGAGAAGATTTACTTGAAGCAACAATAAAAGATGCTATTGATTTAAGAAAGAATATCAATAGACTTTATGAAACTGAAAAGAAAGAAAATGGATGGTTCTTCTCTGCATGGCAACCAGAAACTACTATGTTTGAAGGTAAAAAGGTTAAACTTACTGAAGCACCAACTGAATTCTTAGCTAAAGATCAAAAAACTTGGATATTAAATTCAAAAGATAACTGGCATGGATTTGATGATATAGAAGATGATTATATCATGCTAGATCCATTAAAAGTAACAATAAAAATGCCAGGTATAAATACAGATGGAAGTTTAGAAGAAGAAGGTATTCCAGCAGCAATAGTATCAAATTATTTAATAAACTTTGGGGTTGTTGCTGAAAAAACTGATTACTATTCATTCTTGGTATTAAATTCTATAGGAACTACTAAGAGTAAGCAAGGTGCATTAATTTCTGGATTAAGCCAATTCAAGAAATTATATGATAACAACGCACCATTAAGCGAAGTATTCCCAGATTTAGTTAAAGAAAATCCAGGCGTATATGATGGAATTGGTTTAAAAGATCATTGTCAAGAAATGCACAATTATATTAAAGAGCATAAAATATTAGAATTAATGGCAGCATCATATCAAATTATTCCAAAACCAGAAATGAAACCAGCAGAAGCAGCAAGAAAAGTATTTAGAGAAGAAGTTGAAAAAGTTACTATAGATGAGATTATTGGTAGAACAGCAGCTATAATGATAGTTCCATATCCACCAGGAATTCCAATGTTAATGGGTGGAGAAAAAATAGATAAAGATGCTACACCAATAGTTAAATATCTATTAGCAAGAGAAGCTTTTGAAAGAGTATTCCCAGGATATTATGGAGATATACATGGAATAGAAGCTGTAGAAATTAATGGAGAAAGAAAATTTAAAACATTAGTTTTAAAATAAAATATTAAAGTAGTTATCTCATTATATATAATGAGATAACTACAATATAACTAAATAACTAAAAGTAGGTGTTAAAATGGGAAAAAGTAAAACAAAAATGAATGCTCTCCAACTTACTATTATAGTTGCAGTTAATATGATGGGATCAGGTATTATTATGCTTCCATCTAACTTAGCTCAAGTTGGTACAGTTTCAATTTTATCATGGATTCTTACAGCACTAGGAGCGTTAGCTTTAGCATATACATTTGCTCAATGTGGTATGCTTAGTAGAAACAAAGGTGGTATGGGTGGATATGCTCAATACACATTTGGTAAAAATGGTAACTTTATGGCAAACTATTCATACGGTATATCATTATTAATAGCTAACGTTGCTATAGCCGTATCAGTTGTTGCATATGGAACTCAATTTTTAGGTATTCATTTATCACCAGTAATGAACACAATAGCAATTATAGTAGTTTTATGGATAAGTACAGTACTTAACTTTGGTAGTGCTAATTTTACTGGGAAAATTGGATCAGTTGTTGTTTGGGGAATAATTATTCCTTTAGTAATAGTTTCAGTTATAGGATGGTTCTGGTTTAGTCCAAGCAGATGGATAGGAGCTTGGAATCCACATCACCTTTCATTAGCAACAGGAATTAAATCATCAATAGCATTAACTTTATGGGCATTCTTAGGATTAGAATCAGCATCAGCTAATATGGACTCTGTTGAAAATCCACAAAAAAATGTTCCAATAGCATGTTTAGGTGGTACAATAATAGCAGCTATATTCTATATTATTTCAACAGAAGTAATGGCTGGTATTTGTCCAACACATGCATTAGCAACTTCTAATGCTCCATTCGGATTAGTATTCGCAACAATGTTTAACCCAACAGTAGGTAAAGTTATCATGGGATTAATGGTTATTGCTTGTTTCGGATCATTAATGGCATGGCAATTCACTGTTGCAGAAGTATTCAAGAGTTCAGCATTTGAAGGATACTTCCCAAAAGTGTTTACAAAAGTTACAAGCAGAAATGTTCCTATTATCGGAATGATTATATTAGGAATTATTCAAACTTTATTAGCACTTATGACAATAAGTCCAAACTTAAATGCTCAATTCCAAGTTATAGTTAACTTGGCCGTAGTAACAAATATGGTTCCTTACTTGTTATCAATGGCATCATTACAAAATATGCAAGTTATTGAAAAGGCAACTAACAAGAAGAAAATTAAAATTAATAATATTATAGCTGTATTAGCAGGTATATATACTTTATATGCATTATATACTGCAGGTTCACAAGCTATGCTATACGGAGGTATAGTTGCTATGGCAGGATGGACAATTTATGGATTCCTTGCACACAGATTCAATAATGATCAAGGACCTGTAACAGCAGCATAGAATTATTAAAATATAGATATTAAAATATTATTTTTTATAAGTTAGACGTATTACTTAAATTGTAATACGTCTATTTTATATTAAAAAACGCTTTATATAAATTGAATAAGATAATTTTAATATTTGTAGAGACTGAAAATTGTTTATTTGATATAAAGGTTAGATTTTATAATTTAAAATAGGTATTGTAAGAAAAAAGTTTAAAAGAAGAAATATTAAAAAATTTAATAAAGAAAAAATATATGTATGATTAAATATTATTTTTTTATATAATAATAAAATTTTATCCAAATTATAAGATAGATTATTATATAAATTAAAATTTATTTGAGTTTATTAAAAACGTATCCTTGCGTGTCAATAGACTAAAAATGTTGAAAATAGAAGAATTTTGACTGTGAATAGATATAATTTTAATAAATGAAGTAAATATAAATATTATATTCAAAAATAGATGATATTATAAATAGGTCGCTTGAAGCAAACAAGCTTTTGAAAGTGAGACATTAAAGTTTTAAAAATATATTTAATTTAAAAAATATATTGACAAATAAAACTTTGTTTGATAAACTAAACAAGTCGCAAAAAGCGATGAGAAAAAATGGTCTTTGAAAATTGAACAGAATAATATATAAGCAAACTTAAACCAGCAATTCTTTTATAAGTAAGTTTTAAGAGCTAAAAGATTA
>NZ_KB850957.1:0-1171 GCF_000371465.1 Clostridium thermobutyricum
TACGTAGTAACCTGTTCTTTTTTATTTAGAAATACATGTAAGACAAAAAGGAATTAATGTAAGACATAGAGAATATAACGGGTAAGAAGATTTTGAGGGGATAAAGAAATGGGTGAAAAAATCAGTAAAAATTCAAGTCTTACAATTAGACTTGAATGTAAGACAAAAGAAAATTTAAAAAAAATTGCAAAGGAAAAAGGTCTTACAATGAGTGAATTAGTAAATGAATGTCTTACAGAATTAATTGAAAGGAAAAATTTTAATGAGAAATATAATGAAAAATTAGAAAAGAGAAGTATTGAAATAGATGAAAAATTAAAGAATTTAAAAAGTAAAATGAATTGGTGAGAGGCAATATTAAAATCAATAAAAAAGTATGGAAATAAAAGCAAATTGAGCTTGAATTTAAAAAATTAAAGAATAATAGAAATTAAGTTTTTTTGTTAAAAATAAATATAAGTTATATTTATAAAGTATTATCAATAAAAGGATTGTATATTAAAAAATTTATTAGCTATGGATGGGGTGATGGCAATGAAATGTAGTAAATATCAAGAAAATTTAATTTTAAAAGTAATAAATGAATCTGAAAGTAGAGAATGGAAAAATGCCGTTAATGAATGGAGAATTTTAGACTGTGAGGAAGATGAGTTTCAAAATTCAAATTGTGTATGTGGAAAAGAAAATATAAAATATTTATTTACAATAGAAAATGAATTGAACGGAAATAAAATTTATCCAATAGGAAGCTCTTGTATTAAAAAGTTTGGTAGAGAAGATTTAAATGAAATTATATCAGTTAAAGAAAGTATGTTTAAATTACTTCATGCAATAGAAAATAATAAATTTATTAAATTATCATCAGAATTTTTCACTAGAAAATTAATAAGGAAATTATATGAAGATGGAGCATTTAAACCTAATGAATATAATAAATTTTCACCAGAAAAAGATTATGATTTTTTGTTGAAAATGTTTAATAAAATAAATAAAAATGAGATTACAGAAGCTCAAAAAAGGAAAATTAATGGATTAATTGTAGGAGCAATTAAACCTTTTTTAAAAGATAGGTTAGAAAATAAAATTAAAAAGTAAATGGATTTATTAAAATTTCGCTAAAATAAATTTTTACGAAATGGCACTTAATAAAAAATTTACAAATGCGTTTTTT
>NZ_KB850958.1:0-398013 GCF_000371465.1 Clostridium thermobutyricum
TTTCTTTTTTGATTTTATCTGTTTTTTATTCTGTTACTTTTTATTTTAATATATAATATTCTATATACTATATTTTTTATTTTTGTCTTTTGATATAACTTTCCTCCATAAGCCTTTCTCTCTTAGTTCTGTGATTAAGCTGCTTACTGATTTCTAGTAAAGCCTTCTCTTCACTTAATCCTTCTTTTAATTTGTTATCATAAAAATTTTGAGCATAGTTTCTTCTTAAATTATGAAAAGAGTTTCTTCCTAAACCTAATTTATCTTGAACTCTATTTAAATAACGATTTACGCTACTTGCTTTTATACTAAATAAAGCATTTGAACTATAGTTTTTATCAAGTATTTCTTTTACTAAATTTATATTTTTTATTTTCTTAACTATCTTTTTTCCACCCTTTGTATTTTTGAACAAAATTTCTTTTCTTTCTAAATCTATATTTTCTTTTTTTATATTTACTACCTCGTTAACTCTTACCCCAATCTCTTTCTCTAAAATTATTACATAAGCACTTTGACACTTGTTTTTTTCTGCATATTCAATTATTTTTTTATAGTCTTCATTGCTTATTACTGCTTTAACACCTCTCTCTTTACTTTTAATAGCTTTTATACTTTTAGGTACTTCTATATCCTCTCTCCATTTGACATTAAGATTATAAGTCTTATTTACTACTTCCTGTAATTTATAGATACTATTCTTATAGCTATTTATAGTTTGTTGAGTACAATCATATTTTTTAGAGTCTAAAAATTTATTTATATCTTCTGATTTTATATCTCTTACACCTCTTCTTTCCATTTCATTCTCTCTTAAAAAATTATTTATATCTCTTGCAACATCTTTTAATCTATATAGCTCCTGATAGCTAAATACTTTATTATCCATATCTTGTCCATTCTCTATCTTGTAATCTCTCTTTTTAACTCCTTCTTTAAAATTTTTAGTAATCGCATAATGAAATTGACTCTTTATACTTCTTTTTTTAGCCATTATTACGTTCTCCTTTCTCAAAAATTTTTTAGATGTTTTTACTTTATTTATCTGTGCTTTTGCTTTACTTCAATTCAATTTGGATATATTTTACAAATTTATCTATTACTTGTCCATCATTAACATCCACTTTCGTATCTCCACTTAATGGCGACAAGACATAAAGATAAAATAAAAATATTGCGTGATTTGAATAACAGTTTGATAGAAATTATATTTACTTACTTCTACAAACTAATTGCACCCTCATATCAGCCCGCCGACTAGATAATTTTGTGTGCCTATACAGTTATTATTTATAACTAGATTTATGCTTTTACATATTCGCATTCGCTCATATGCTAAAGCATACTTTATTATGCTAATAACTCATTTCGCTTCGCTGTATGCATTATTAGCATACAATGCTTTTTTAGAATGCTTTTACACATTCTAGTTACACTCAAAGTTCCTAAAAGCATTCTAAGTGTTTTTTTCGTTTTTTATACAATTTTAAATATTAAATAAGTTAAAGCTTTTCCCAATTTTTTTATAAAATTTAATATAAAAATTGTATTCTTTTAAATTAAGTTAGTTGTCCCAATAAACTTAATTTAATTTTTTTCTTTTTTTAATTAATTCATTCTAAACATTTAAGTTTATTCTTTATTATTCTTTAATTTTTTAGTTCAATTATCTTTTATTAAAATAAATTTTTAAATTTGCTATAAGAGCTGTCTACAACAGCAGTTTAAGTAAATTTAAATTCAAATTTTTCAATTTGAATCTTATATTAAATAAAAATATAAGTTCTTACAGTTCAATTAAAAATTTATATTTATTAATCAATAAAATTACTAAAAAATATTTTTTTAATTTAATTTCTCCTATTCTGTTTTACAGATTACTTTATTTCTTTAATTTTCTTTTTTTAATTCCTTCTAATCTCAATTTAATGAGTTTCTATATTTTTTATCATTTAAGATATTTTGATTTGCATTTAAATTAATAAAGCAAAAAAAGTCTATAAGTATAATATGTAGATTTTTTAATCACTTTTGCAATTATTTTTAAACATTTAGTAACTAAATAGTAAAATAAATAAGCCTTTTAGTTACAAATTAATTTTTAATATACTTTTTCATTTAATTAATTAGTAAAACTATTTATTTTAAATTTTCTCTCATAAGAAATATGCTACTTTCCAAGCAAAAAGTTTTTTCTATTCTGTGAAAAATTTATAAAATAAAATTATATTTTAGTTACATTCTCAATTAAATTATTTATTCTTTCTTTAAATTCTCATTTAGGCAATAAAAAAAAGCACTCTTTCGAGTGCTCCAATCGGTATTTTTTCTATATTTATTGAATTTTTTTAATATAAATTTCGCATTAGAGTATTTTAGCAAAATTTTTTATCATTTCAATTTTTCTTTTCTATCTCCTCTTTTAATAATTTAGCTAATTTGATAGTAATATCTTTATTTGGTGTATCAAGATAAAGATATTGTTTTTTAGAATATAAATCAGCAAGCCTACTTTCAATTCTAATTGACATTAAATATGATGCCGCAAAAAACTCTGCTATATTTCTATTTTCTAATTCAAATTCAACAATATAACGTTTTTTAGTCATATCTTGTTTTTTCTTAATATTTAAGATTTTTGCCATAATCATCACTTCCTTTATTTAATATTATATTTTATATTAAAAATCCAAATTTACTTGAATAAATAAAACAAATTATTATTGGATTGAATGCATATAATGCAATCTCTTTATTAAAGAAATTTATTATTGGAGTTATCATTACTAAAATTATAAACGCTTTCACTAATATTTTTATGAATTGATCGCTTTTTTTCTTTAATCAGTTTCCCATTTATCATTACATATGAAAATGCTACATAGAAAATATATATAAATGAAAATTTCACTAAAAAACCACTTATATAATTTTCAAAAAATTGTGTTATAGTATTTTTAATTATATATCCCATCATAACACCAAATAAACTAATCATAATAACATTAAAAATTATAGTTACTATACTATCTATACATCCTAATACTATTTTTTTATTAAATTCTGATTTTAACTTCATTATTATTTCAGGAACTATTACTAAATAAATTATATATACTAAGACACCAATAACAATAAAAATATTTACTATGTCTAAGCTTTGTGTTTTATTCAATAACAATTTTATTATAGGCTTATATATACTTAAAGTTATTGGAATTAATAAAACATTTATTTCTAATGTTTTTTTAAAAAAAGACATAATATCTTTTTTTAAAAATTCTCTAATTAAACATATTATAAAAAATAATGCTGTTAAAAACATTATTTTTCTTTCTTCGTTATAATTTAATAATATTAATAGTAACCCTATAATAGTAATTGCTACTTTACTTACATTATCTAATTTTATTTTTAAATTGTCACTCATTTAATTTACCAACTTTCATATTGAAATTTCTTAATTTTTTTCCTCAATTTTCAACCTTTTAATAATCTAAAAAAAAAAACAGATTAGAAACTATCCAATCTGTTTTTAAACTTATTTACTTAAAATGGAAACATAAAACTCATTTCACAACTTTTAGTTTCTTCTTCAGTCATATCCCTTGTCACATATGGGTAACATATTATAACTAATGATTTATATTCTTCAAAAGCTTCTTCATTTGCAAATCCAATACCAGCATACATATTATTCAAAACACTCATTATATGTTTTAAATATAATATAGGATTAATAAACTCTGATAAATCTTTCCATACATCTGATTCATTTTCTTCTAATCTAAGCTTTAAAAGATTATCACATTCCCCCTTTCAACAAGGCACAATTCTAATAATCTTCTTTGTAATTATATCATCAACAATTTATACCATAGACATCTCTGGGTCTAACATTAAATCTTTACCACAATTTGCACATAAAACTTTTTCTTCTTTTTCAAAAACATTTGATTTATTCATAAATCTCTCCCCCTATTTAATATATTATATCATAAAAATAAGTAACTCTTTATTTACCTTTACTTAAATTTATCCCTATAAATAAACTTCATTTTTAATTATTTAAACCTTAACATTGCAAAAACAAATAAATTCATTGATAATATAACTTCTCCACTCCCTAATCTTACATTTTGGTTTTATAATAATCTCATCCTTTTATCACCATCCAATTTTCTCCTTTAAATTTATCAATTTTCCCTCTGTAGTTATAACTCTTTTATCTAATTGTTCTTGATATTTTTCTTTAGTATAGTCTTTTTCTATTATCTCATTTATGTAATTACAAAGTAATTCACTTATTGATTTTCCTTGCTTTTCAGCTATTTCTTTAATTCTCTTTTTATCTTCTGATTTTATTCTAAACTGTATCAATTCTTTTTTACTCATGTTATTGTCATTACACCTTTTCTTTAATGTAATTACACTTTTTTATTTGCCATTACATAAAAAATTAAGTGTAATTATAAAATATTCTGTAATTACACTCATTTTCCCTCTATTTTATTCCATATATTTTGGAGTTATTTAAATCATTTTTATATTTTTCTATTTTATTTAAAATATATTCTGTTACATTTAACTTTTCCG
Source organism: Clostridium thermobutyricum (assembly GCF_000371465.1). Lineage (NCBI taxonomy): Bacteria > Bacillati > Bacillota > Clostridia > Eubacteriales > Clostridiaceae > Clostridium > Clostridium thermobutyricum. Next base: position 4,597 of record NZ_KB850958.1, read on the forward strand.
AATTCTGATACAATTCATTGAATTTTTTTATAAATTCTTCTTCATTTTCTAAATATTCAACTGGATAATATTCCTTATAATATTCTATATTATTAACTATTACTATTTCTATTCCAGTCCCTAATGCTTTTTCATCTAATTCTTCTAAGTTTTTCAATATACCATTATAACCAAATGAACCTATCATATCAGCTTTTCTTAAAATAATAGCTTCCATTACATATCACCACCTTTTTATTTAACATCATCTAAAGTTATTTCTTTTCCCAAATATTTTGCACTTTGCTTATATAATATTTTTCCGTATACATCCCTCTTATATATATTATAATGGAATTAAAGTATTTTTTTACAATTTAATTATAACAATTTTTTAAGGAGGCAATCCAATTATTATGTATAGTAATATTATAATTACGATTCTTTTTCTTGTTATATTTCTTAAAAATTTGATTTTTCCTAAAAAATACGATTCTATTCTTTTTAATTCATCTAAATATCAAGTAATAGATGCTTCTTTCTATAAACTTGAACATTTTTTATTAAAAATTTTCTGAATATTTCTTATACTTATCTGCTTACCGCATATTATTATTCTTTCTATTCCATATCAATATGAATTAACTATGGGTGGAGAGATTTTAATATTTATATTTTTAACACGATATTCTCTATTGAAATTTAACTATATAAAAAAAATATAATAAGGAGTTTTTATGATACAACTTATTTTAATTGAATTATTTTTTATATTTTATTAAATACTATCTTTAATTATTTTGACAAAAAAAAGAAAACTATAAATTGCTTTATAGTTTTCTTTTTTTTTATAATCACCCAAACTTATTCTTAAACTTTCTTAAATTTTCCTCAAAAGTAATAACTTTTTTTCTAATTGCTCTCACTATACTTTTTAAATTTTTCTCTTTCAATTATATCTACAACATATTCATTTATTAATTCACTCATTGTAAGCCCTTTATTTTTTGCAATTTTCTTTAAATCAACTTTTGTTTTACATTCTCTTCTAATTGTAAGGCTTGAATTTTTTCATTTTTTCAACCATTTTTAAACCTCTCAAAATCCCTCTTATCCCTTTAATTCTAGATTTCTTAAATTAATTTCTTTTTGCCTTACATAGTAATTTATAAATTTTTGACTGCAACTACATCAAACGCCAAAAACTTGGTATCCTATATAGAATAAACAAACTAAAATAGTATAGTAGAATAAAAAAATTAATAAATAAAAGAATATATAATATTAAATAAAAACCAAGAGCTAATAGAAGTTCCCCCATATAGTCCTTAACATTTCAAGCAATGCTAATAGGAAATCTTTTTATTTTTTGATTTTAAATATATGTACATCATATAGTTATATTAAAATTTAATCTAATTTTACCTGAACTATTTAACTTAATTACTATATTTTGATTTATTATTAATTTATTCTTCACTAAAACTTCTACAAATACATATATAGTTATTACTATTATATATAATATTGTCTGTGTTAATATTAAGTGCAAATTTAATTTCCATTCTTCAGTAGCTTCTTTTTACCTAGTTCTTTTCGGTTAACATCTTTGGCTTTTGAATATTAGATATTGGATTAACTTTTTTTCGTTCTTCTTAACCTCTATTTTAGTACCTTTGTTATCTATATTATTTTTATATTTTTTATTATAAATAATCGAACTACAAATTATTATAATTATCACAAAAACTATTACTATACTTATTCCTATAACCTAATAATTGTTTATTAAACTATGTAAATGAATGTAAATATGGACTTGTTTAAAATCAAGGTGTAGAATAATATGTAAAGGCAGTCATCTTAATTCTTACATAGATTATTTTTTGAAGGGAAGATTTTACTATGGAAGAAGATAAATCAAAAGCAGGTAAACTTGGATTAGTTGGACTTATTGCACTTTGTATTAGTGCTATGGTTGGGTCAGGAGTCTTTGATTTACCTAAAAATATGTCTATGGAAGCTGGGGTTACAGCTCAGTTTATATCTTGGATTATTACTGGTATAGGTATTTGGTTTATTGCAAAAATGTTCGTTATTCTTAGTGATGTTAAACCAAATTTAACCGCTGGATTATATAAATATGCTGAAGTTGGTTTTGGACCATTTAGTGGATTTTTTACTGCTTGGGCTTACTTTATTTGTGAATGTGCTGCAAATGCTGCATATGCAGTTTTAGTTATGAGTACATTAAATTATTTTTTCCCAGGTGTTTTCACTGGTGGTAATAACTGGCCAGCAGTTATAGGTGCATCTATTATTACTTGGTTAATTACTGCTTTAGTTCTTCAAGGTGTAAAAATTTCAAGTGGAATACAAAAAGTTGCTACAGCTTTTATGCTTGCAGTAGTTTTTGTATTCTTAGCAACTGTTCTATTCCATTTTAATTTACACACATTTACTGCTAATGCAGCAGCAACTAGGGCTCTTCCATCTTTACAAGATAAACCTATGGGAAGCATTATGCACCAAGTTATGAATACTATGATGGTTACATTATGGTTATTTGGAGGTATTGAAGGTGCTGTTGTTATGTCTGGTAAAGCAAAAGATGTAAGACAAGTATCTAAAGCAACAATTATAGGTTTTATTGTTTGCTTAGTAATGTTTGCTGCTGTAGGTATGCTTTCACTTGGTGTATATTCATATGGCGAATTAACTAATATGACTTCACCATCTACTGCATATATTCTTATGAATTTATGGCATAGTACTCTTGGACGTGATGTAATAACTGTTGCATTGTTATTTGCTGTTTTTTCAAGTTGGATTTCATGGATTCAAATGTTAGCTGAACTTCCTCAACATGCTGCTGCAGATGAAGGTTCATTCCCTAGAGCTTTTGCTAAAATCTCTAAAAAAGGTGTTCCTGCATTCTCAATTATTATAGCAACTATTGTAATTGAAGCAGTTATTCTAATTGCCCATTTTGATAGTAGTGCTTACCAAATGCTTTTAACTATTGTTGGGGTTATGACTATTCCACCATACTTATTTTCAGCAATGTATTTAATTAAAATTAGTAAAAATAAAGATAGTAATGATTTTGCTGTGAATACAAAACATAGCAGGAAAAGTGCATTAGCAATTGGTATCCTTGCATTTTTGTATATTATTTTCATGGCATATTCTGCACAAATTAAATATACATTCATTTCATTTATTTTCTATGCTATCGGAATTCCAATTTATATATTAGCTAGAAAACAACATGGTAAAAAAATATTTAGTAAAGGCGAAATTATATTTGCCGTTATAATTGTATTAGTCGCAATTTATGGTATTTTCGCTTTAATTAAGTAATAAATTTTTAAATAAGCTTAGTAGAAAATTTTAATTTTCTACTAAGCTTATTTTTTTAATAACTTCTAAAAACTTCACTAATTTAAAACAAATAGTTTATTTATTTCTTAATTTAGAAAAATTTTATATAGTTAATATTTAAATTTTATATAGTTTAAAAGATTTTGATTTTAATAAAAAATTTTTACCATTAGTAATTTATTGTTAATTAATAGTATATTTAGAAATTGATTAAAATTTTTTTAATATTATCAAACCTTTTTATAATATAAAAAAAATTATATTTATTATGAATATAAAGGTTATTTTATACATATATTAACTTTTTATTCAATAATTTTATTTATTTACTAATTTACCACTATAAAGTAGTTGCTTGAATAGCAAATTTATTAAGAATACACTTGTCTTGTAAGAATACAGATGGCGCCTTCTTAATTTACATTATTTAAATTTAATTAACGGAGGTTTTTGATATGAGTGAATTAGATATAAAATTAAATAAACTTGGAGTAGACCGTATTGCTATTAATCCATATAAACAATGGACACGTGGTTATATGGAACCTGGAAATCTTGGTAATGGATATGTTACTGGTTTAAAAGTTGATGCTGGTGTTAGAGATAAAACTGATGATGATGTTTTAGATGGAATTGTTTCATATGATCGTGCTGAAACAAAAAATGCATATATTGGACAAATTAATATGACAACTGCTTCAAGCTTTACTGGTCCACAAGGACATGTTATTGGTTATGACATTTTAAGAAATCCAGAAGTTGATGAAGCTAAACCACTTTTCACTGTAAAACAATGGGATGGTAGTGATTTACCAATTTATGATGCAAAGCCTTTACAAGATGCACTTGTTGAATATTTTGGTACTAGAGATGATCGTAGACATTATCCAGCACCTGGTTCATTTATTGTTTGTGCTAACAAAGGTGTTACAGCAGAACGTCCAAAAAATGATGCTGATATGAAGCCTGGTCAAGGTTATGGAGTTTGGTCTGCTATTGCAATTTCATTTGCTAAAGATCCTGCTAAAAATTCTAATATGTTTATTGAAGATTCTGGTGTTTGGGAAACTCCTAATGAAGATGAACTTATTGAATTCTTAGACAGTCGTCGTAGAGCAATTGCAAAATCTATTGCTGAATGTGGTGAAGATGCTAATACATCATTTAAAGAATCTTGGATTGGTTTCGCTTATACAATGATGGAACCTGGTCAAATTGGTAATGCTATTACTGTTGCTCCTTATGTTACATTACCTGTTGATTCTATACCAGGAGGATCAATTCTTACACTAGATAAGGACATGGAAATAATGGAAAATCTAACTATGCCAGAATGGCTAGATAAAATGGGATATAAATCTCTAACTATAGATGGAAAAATTAAGTACTAATAGATAATGGAGGTATTGTTGCATGGAGGAAGTATCAAAGATAAATAATATTCGATTTGAAAAGCGTGTTCCAAATAAGCTATATCAAAAATTATTTGGATTGTATATTTCTAAACTTGATGAAAAAATATCACAAATCGTTATTAATGAAGAAAATAATAGCTTAGCTATGTATGTTACCTCTATTCATAAGGTTTATAAAATTTATTCTGATGTAATCAATGAAGTTACTAAGGAATCTGTTAATTATGCATGTGCATCAAAAGGTACACCTAATGGAAAGTTAAAGATTGGCTTTAAATCAGGTAATGAGTGGGTTCTTGATAATATTATTTTTGGTCGTGCATATGATTTTGTTCAAGATGTAAAGCCAAAAAAAATTAATAGTGCGAATTATGACAATACTATTAGAGGTGAATTTCCTCAATTATTAGATCCAGACCATGCAGAAGAAGTTGATCGTCTACGTCGTTGGATGCAAGATGGTAATATCAGTCATTATCAATATGATGATGCTAATCCAGTTTATCCTAAAGCTGGGAAGTAATAATTGATATTTACAAAGGATAAAGTAAATTATAGCTTTGTTCTTTGTAAATATTTATTTGTTTTTAAGATATATTAATATTAAAAAGTTCTTATTTAAAAGACCTTTTATTTTTTCTCCTCTTTAATCATTTCTTTTTATTATATATTTGAATTGCTCATGAAAAAATACCGTATATTTTTCTGAATAATACGGTATTTTCTTAATTTAATATTTAATTTTATCTTAGTAATATATTATTATTTGTATTATTATTTTAACTTCATATGTAATATAGGGAATGGATTACCTTGTTCATCAAACTCTGACTTTTTAAAAACTTGAAATCCCATGTGTTTATAAAATCCTATTGCTTGTGGGTTTTGTTCATTTACATCTACATAATTTACATTTAAAACTTCTATTGCATAGTCTATAAGTTTTTTGCCAATTCCTTTTCCTCTACTCTCATTACTTACAAATAACATTTCAATTTTAAAATCATGTATTCCCATAAAAGCTTTTATAGTATCTTTTTTATCTCTTACGCATAAAAGTTTGCTAACATATTTAACTCCTTCTATAACTTGAGGTTTTATTGATATTATATCATCTTCACTTAAAAAGTCATGTGTTGCTCTTACTGATGATTCCCATGTATCTAATATTTCATTTATATCCTTATTGTTAATGTCATTTAAACTTTCTATTTTTATCATTAAAAAATCCCCCTAAGTATATACATCACTTAATATCATATATTAAATAAAATTTTAAAAAAATTTATTAAGAATATCTATGTAATAGCTATAATCGACTAAATATATTTATTTTTATAAATATATAAATTAATATATTTAAATATTAAACTAGCAACTCCTTAACACCCTATAGATAATCAATCTATAATTCTATTTTGTCTGAAAACCACTAAATACAATTTATTAAACTAATGGTTTCATTGTTAGAACTACACAAATAAAAATTAAAATTAAAAAATTTAGTGATACTAATACAATATAAAATAATTTAGCTTCCTTTGTAAAAAAGTCAATAAAATATATTATACTCAGTTCAAAAGATATATACATATAAATAGTACATAAACTTATACCCATAAATAAAATTCTAAATTTCATAATAAAATATAACACTAACATAGTAATTATAAAAACTAATATTTTCTTTTTTAGTGGAAATTTTATAAATAAATTACCAATAAAAAAAGAAATTATTATAGAAAATATTATATAAATTTCACGAATATCTTTTGTTATTATATAATTTTTAAAAGACATTTCTGTATTTCCAAAGGATACTATAACAATACCTGCAAAACATAAAAATTTAATTATATTAAAAACAGTACATTTTTGACTTAATTTCATAAATCATCTCCTTATATGTAAAATATTACATATAATATTATATGATATTTCATATATAAACTAAAGAAAAAAACTCTATTAAAACAATAGAGTTTTCCCTTAATATATTAATATCTTTGTAAAACATAATCAAATAATCTTGTACTAGCGACAGCACATTGTAAAAGAGTTAGTCTTATTCCCTTAAATACAACTATAGTTAATAAAAATAATAGTAATCTCCCGTGTGAAGTCTATTTTATTTCCACTACCATAAGTTATAGTTAAATCAATAAAGAAAGTAATTAAACTCTCTTTATTACTTCAAAAGTTTTAAATCCTTGATATAGTAAAATCAAATTCTATATCTTTATTAGATGGAATTAAGAATTCATCATGTACTGGTGCACCCCAGCTATCATCACCACCAACACCCATTTGTTTAGCAATTATACGAACCCAAGTATAATTTATATTAGGTAATTCGTAAATATGCATAGCATTTTCTATTTCATAAGCACTATATGGTAATAAACTTAATTCAAATGGATTATTTTTAAATTTAAATTTCAATCCATCTCCATTATTATTAGTTACTTCTGCCCATCTTACATTCATTCTATTTCCGCATTCTTGAGGAATTAAATATCTTGACATATTTTCTTTGGCTGTACTCTTAAATACTCCAAGTCTTGCTCCTTGACTTCTATCTATATAGTTTTCCTCTGGACCATATCCATAATATTTAAAATTATTAAACTCTCTCTTTAGCTTAAAATCCATAGAAAGTAAAGGAATTTCAGATAAACCTTCTACTCCTTTATAATTTATATTTACATCTATATCTCCACATCTTTTTACAGTATATTTAATGACATTATTAGTTGGTATAGCAGTTGGTAATTCAAATATATATGTTAATATTGCTTCATTTTCTTTTTCTTCTACTTTAAAATCTATAAGTTTTTGGTTTGCTCCTGCTATTTGCCATTGTGCACATCTAAAATTATGCATATTTCCTTTGTCATTATCTGTTGTAGCTCTAAAATAAGATATTTTAGGTGTTCTTGTTATATATTCTTTTCCATCATAACATAAAGAGACTATTCCACCTTCTTGCATAGAGAACATAAAGTAAAAATTATTACCTTTAACTCCTATATTTCCATCTCCATGAATAACTTTAAATTCGCCTTTTTTAATAATTTCCTCTTTTTTAAACTCATTTATATTAAATACATATTGTCCAAAAGTCACTTCATGTCCTTTATTTGTCCATATAGTATCCTTATTTAATACCATAGAAACATTTAATATATATTCTCCATTTTCTTTAAGCTCTGGATATTTAAAATCTATAATTTTCTTTTCTTGTGGATTAACAATTACTTTTATAGTTTTTTCAAGTAATTTTTCTCCTTCTTTTTCTAAAGATATTATAAAATCATAATCCTCTGTAGTTATAAATAAATTATTATTTTTTATAACAATTCCATTCTTATCTATATCTATTTTAACATTTGAATAAAGATATTTAACTTCTTGAACCTTTGGTGATGGAGTTCTGTCTGCATATATAATTCCATTTGTACAGAAACAATAGTCTGTTGCTCTATCATCAAAATCTCCACCATAAGCTAAAATTTTATTTCCATTATCATCAGTTGTTTCTATAGCTTGGTCTATATAATCCCATATGAAGCCACCTTGATACATTAAATATTTATCTTCAAGTTCTGAATATAAATTCATTCCTCCACAAGAATTTCCCATAGCATGAGTATACTCACAATTAATATAAGGCTTTTCAGGATTATTATTTAAATATTCTTCTATCTCATGTGGCTTTGCATACATCCTACTTTCTATATCACTTATTTCATTAAACTCTCTATTCCAGAATACTCCCTCATAATGAACTAAACGAGTATCATCATTTTTATGAAAATAATTTGCCATTTCTAAAATATTTGTTCCAGCATATGACTCATTTCCACAAGACCACATAAGAATAGATGGGTGATTTTTATCTCTTTGAAACATAGATTCAGCTCTATCTACAACTACCTCTCTCCACTCTGGTAATGAACCTGGTATATTCCAGCTAGGTTCACACTTTCCTAGTTTCATCCATGAACCATGACTTTCTAAATTAGCCTCATCTATTAAATAAATTCCATATTCGTCACATAAATCATAAAAATAACTTTGATTTGGATAATGAGAAGTTCTAACTGCATTTATATTATTTTGTTTTATAAATTTGATATCCCAAATCATGTCTTCTTTGCTTATAGCTCGTCCAGTTTTACAACTAAATTCATGTCTATTAACACCTTTAAATAGAATCCTTTTTCCATTTAAATGCATTATTTTATTTTTTAATTCGAACTTTCTAAATCCTATTTTTTGAGGAATTATCTCTATTAAATTATTTTTCTCATCCAAAATTTCAATATATAAAGTATAAAGATAAGGATTCTCTGCACTCCATAAATTAACGTTTTTTATTACTTCATTAAATATTATATTCTCATTTCCTTCTACTTCATTAAATTTAAATATAATTTTTTCATCTTTATCTTTTAGATATGCCTTAACTATACATTTTTCTAAAGCATCTAATTTGATATTAACTTCTAGCTTACCATTTTTATAAGTATCATCTAAATCTTGTTTTACAAATAAATCCTTAACATGGCATTTTGGAGTTGCATATAAATAAACATCTCTAAATATTCCTGAAAATCTCCAAAAATCTTGATCTTCAAGCCAACTAGCACTGCTTCTCTTATATACTTCAACTGCTAATTTATTTTCCCCATCTTTTAGATATTTTGTTAATTCAAATTCTGATGGTGTAAATGAATCTTCACTATATCCTATAAACTCTCCATTTAACCAAAGATAAAAGGCTGTTTCTACTCCTTGAAATGATATAAATACTTTTTTATTCTTTAATTCATTTTTCAACTCAAAATATTTAATATAACTACCTACAGGATTATATTCCTTAGAAATATGAGGTGGTCTAAGCTCTTCTCTTCCATCCCAAGGATATAATGTATTTATATATTGCACATTGTCATATCCTTGAAGTTGTATATGTCCTGGAACATCTATCTCATTAAAATTTTCGCAATTAAAACTTTCTTTATAAAAATCTTTTATTCTTTTATCTTGATTTATTGCATATGAAAATTTCCATTTTCCATTTAAATATTGTCTAAGAGGCATATCATAACCTAATGCTATATCATCCTCTTTTTCATAATATAAATGGTCTGAATGTGCATCTATTCTATTTATCTTAAAAACTTCTGGGTTTTCTAACCAATCTAATCTTGAAATATTATTCATAAAAACATCTCCTTTTAATATCTTTTCATTTCTTGTTAACCTTTACAGAAGGATATACATAATTAACATATGCTTAATTAAAACTCTATAAAAATCTAATAGATTCTTTCTTAATCAATCTTTTTTATATCTATATTTTGTTATCATTAAGCTTAATTTTACCTATGGAACATATTAATATAGCTATAATTATAAAAATAATACAACATGGAAATATTAAATAAGCATTATTTGTTATTAATTTTCCTGCTATAAGATTTCCTATAATCTGTGGAAGACTTATAAATATATTATTTATTCCCATATATTCTCCTAATCTATCTTTAGGTGCAACAGCTGGAATTAAAACATAAAATACTACACTAAACATAGCACAAGCTAATCCAAAAATTAATGTAAATGCCCACAACATACTTAAATTCATAACAAATGCTCCAACAATAAATCCAATTAACCAAATTGTACATGAGATAAATAAAATTAATTGTTTATTGTATCTATCACATAGTTTTCCTATAAGAATTGAAAATATAAGCCCCATTAAAGTCATTCCAGTTAAAGCTGTACTTATTTCATTACTTGTAAATCCATTCATTTTTTCATAATATTGTATCCAATATGGCATAATAAATCCGTATGATAAATATAAAAAGAATGCAGTCATGAATACTTTCATTGCTGATTTATTTTTTATAAAATCAAAACTAATTTTTACAGTTGATTTTACTAAATGATTGCTATCTTCTTTTACAAAGGCAACAGTTATTAAGTTTGTTACTATTACAACAATTCCTGATACAATAAGTGGTAATGCAGGATTTATATTAAATAGAATAACTCCAGAAGCAAACACTATAATTCCACCAATAAAATAAAAAGATGTTCTAAATCCTGTAGCTAGTCCAATTGCATTTTTTTCAACTGCTTCTGGTACCCATGCATAATAAACTCCTTGATAAAAGTTCATTGATAAATAAAATAAAAAAGCAAAAATAAACATTTCAAAATAAAATGAGGAATATCCCAATAAAAACAAGAAAATAGCTCCGGATAATGAACCAACTAAAACAAAAGGTTTTCTTTTTCCTACTCTATCACTTAGGGTTCCTGAAATATACGGAGCAAATAATCCTGTAAATGATGCCATAGAAACTAATAACCCAAGTAGAAATGAAGATTTAGTTACAGTAGCTACAATTAATGGTACTACGGTACTATTCATATTCCAGGCTAATCCTAATCCTATAGCAGGTAATGAAATTAAAATAGGTACTAGTTTATTATTTTGATTTTTCATTTGTTAAATCAGTCCTCTCTTCAAATAGTAGAATTATTCTAAATTTTTAATTTTAAATCACTAATATATCTGTCTAATGCTTCTCTTCCAGCATTATCCCATTTAAATACACCACAATGTTCTAGAACTTTAGCAAATACTTCTCCAACTTCTTTTTGGATTAAATCATCTATATTTTTCTTTGTAAAAGTGTTTCTTTCTTCTATTTCTTCTATCCAATCTAAATGAATTTTTAAAGTATCTGTTATTTTATCTTTATATTTTTCTTTATTTAAAATATAATCTTTTATTTCTTGAAGCTCATCTTTTAATCTTGCTGGAAGAACTGCTAACCCTAAAACTTCAATCAAGCCAATATTTTCTTTCTTTATATGATGAAGCTCTTTATGTGGATGGAATATTCCATCTGGATGTTTTTCATTTGTTCTATTATTTCTTAATACTAAATCTAATTCAAAAAGTTCTCCTCTTCTCCTTATTATTGGAGTTATTGTGTTATGAGGTATATCACCTGAAAAAGCCAATATTTCAACTTTTTCATCAGAATATTCTCTCCAATGTTTTAATATCTTTTCAGCTAATTCACTCAATCTATTTCTATCTTTACTCTTCATTCTAATTACAGTTAATGGCCATTTAATTATTGATAATTCTATATCATCATATCCATCAATACTAAACTTCTTAACATCTTTAGCTCTATCCATAGCAAACTCATATCTTCCACCTTGATAATGATCATGAGATAAAATAGATCCTCCTACAATAGGTAAATCAGCATTTGACCCTAAAAAATAATGTGGAAACTTTTCTACAAACTCTAATCCTCTATCAAAAGTGTCTTTATCTATAACCATAGGAACATGTTTGCCAGAGAAAATTATACTGTGTTCGCTATAATATGAATAGGGTGAATATTGCATATACCATTGTTCATTCTTTAAATCTATCTCTATAACTCTTAGATTCTGTCTTGCAGGATGATTTACTCTTCCACTATAACCTACATTTTCTTTGCAAAGTAAGCAGCTTGGATAAGATGATGCCTTTAAATTTTTTGCAGCAGCTATTGCTTTTGGGTCTTTTTCTGGCTTAGATAAATTTATAGTTATATCTAAGTCTCCATACTCAGTTTCTGATTTCCAAGTAATATTTTTAGATATTCTATCTGTTCTTATATAATTACAAGCTTTGCTTAAATTATAAAAATAATCTGTAGCTTCTTTTTTATCTTTGCTATATTTAAAATAAAATTCTCTAGTTACTTCAGATGGTCTTGGCATTAAAACTCCCATTATTTTGGTGTCTAATAAATCTCTATATACTGATGTGTTCCACTCTAAAATGCCCTGTTCAAAAGCATAGTTTAATAGATTATCTAATATTTCTGTTGGTGAATCTAAGTCTTCATCTTCTGTTTTTACTTCTTTATATTCATCTAAATTAAATAAAGCTATTAAAGAATTCCTTATAAATATCTTGTCCTCTTCTTCAAATAATTCTTTTTTTAATCCATATTGAACTAATCTTTCAATCTCTTTGTATATATCCATAAATATACTCCCTTAAATTTCTGTTGTTCTAGTTCCTATATTTGCTATATAGAACTCTGCATCATATCCTATTTTTTCTTTATATCCTTTAGAAACAAAATCTATAAATTCATCTTTTTTATATGCTTTTACTATAAATACTGCACAACCACCAAAGCCTGCACCAGTCATTCTCGCTCCAATAGTTCCTTCAAAATTCCAAGCTAAATCAACTATTGTGTCTAATTCGATTCCTGTAACCTCATAATCATCTCTTAGTGATATATGTGATTGATTCATAAGCTTTCCAAACTCATTTAAATTTCCTTTTTCAAGCTCTGCTGCTGCTTTTAAAGTTCTTCTATTTTCATAAACAGCATGTTTAGCTCTTTTTCTTCTTATATCACTTTTTATTAAATGTTTATGCTCTTCAAATTCTTCTTCTGTTAACTTTCCAAGTGATGAAATAGAAAGTTCTGTTTGTAATTCTTCTAAAGCCTTTTCACATTCACTTCTTCTTTCATTATATTTTGAATCTCCAAGACCTCTTCTTTTATTTGTATTACCTATAATTATTACTTCATCTTTTAAAACAATTGGATAATAGTTATATTTTAATGTATTGCAATCTAACAATATTGCTGAATCTTCTTTTCCCATTCCAATAGCAAACTGATCCATTATTCCACAGTTAACTCCAATAAATTTATTTTCTGCTTCTTGGCAATACTTAACCAACTCAACTCTATCAATATTAAGCTTGTGGATTTCATTCATCATAACTGCCATTAATAATTCTAATGATGCTGATGATGAAAGCCCAGCTCCATTTGGAATATTTCCGTAAACAACCATTTCAAATCCATTTTTTATTTTATAACCATGCTTGTCCAATACATCTAAAACACCTTTTAGATAGTTTGCCCAATCATGTTCTTTTTCATTTTTTAAATTCTCTATATTAAATTCTATTATTCCTAAATCTTTGAAGTTCTCTGAATAAACTCTAACTAAATTATCTTCTCTAGTTCTTATTGCTCCATAAGTTCCAAAGCTTAGTGAACATGGAAATACATTCCCACCATTATAATCTGTGTGCTCTCCTATTAAGTTAACTCTTCCTGGTGAAAAGAATACTCTTACCCCTTCACAATCTGAGTAAATATTTTTAAACATTTCTATCATTTTATTTTTCATTTCTATTCCTCCTTGTTCCAAATAATTTTTATTTTTACAATATATCCTATATCCATAGGATATTATATTTTTTCTTCAATGTAAACATTTTTAGTAAAAATATTTTTATTTTTTTACTAAAATTTGTTTTATTTTTTACTTTTGCTTTTACTAAAATTTGTTTTACTTTATTTATAAGCACTTAATATGGGAATTAGAATACAATTTAAATAAAAAAAACTCCTAAAAAGGAGTTTTTTTATTTTAAAATTTTAAATTTTTTTTACTGTTTCTCTAACTACTAATCTACTTGCTATAAGAACTTCTTTTGGATATTCTCTTTTTTTATCTATCCTCTCTAACAATAAGTCAATTGCAGCATCAGCTAAATATTCAATATGTGCACTTACTGTTGTTAATGGTGGTGTTGTGTGTCTTGCTCCAACAATATCATTAAATCCAACAATACTTACATCTTCAGGAACTCGAATACCTTCTTCTGATAAAGCCTTTAAAACACCTGTTACTACAGTATCATTCCCTACAAAAAATGCTGTTGGAATTTCTTTTTTACTCTTTAAAAAGCCTTTTATCTTTTCATATCCAAGTAATGCTGTCATTTCATTTGTATCTAATACATTTTCTTCTCTATATGCATTATTTTTCTTCATATACTCTAAATAAATACTATATCTTTCATCTATTTCTTTTTCTTTCTTATCATTTAAAGTTTTTATACTTCCAACATATCCAATATTCTTGTGACCTAATTCCCATAAATATTCTAATGCTTTAAGAGTTCCACTTTTAAAATTAATCTTTACAGAATCATGAGTGTCTCTTGGTGAAGAATCTACAAAAATTATATTTTTAGATAATTTCTCCATTAAGTCCACATCTTCATCATTAAATTTTCCTATTGCAATCACTCCATCAATCTCTTCATCACCAATAAATTTATATACACCTTCTTTTATGTAAATACTAATGGTGCTTAAATTATTTTCAAAGCATTCTTTTTCAATCACTTTTTTAAGTAATAAATAATATGGGTCCTCTAATTGCTCTGTTATACTGCACATTTCAATAATTCCAATTTTTATTTTTTTAACGTCTTTAACTAAGCCTTCTTTTTTATTTTTTAATGTCTTATAATTTAACTTTTCTGCTGTCTCAAATATATTCATTTTTGTTGTATCTGAAACTGAAATCTTATCATCATGATTTAAAACTCTTGATACAGTTGCAATAGACACCCCTACAACTTCTGCTATTTCTTTTAATGTTGCCATAAATCACATTCCTTTATATTCTTTATTACTTTAAATACTATCATATAAGGAAGATTTGTTTCAATGTTTTAGTAAAAAATATAACTTTTTTACTTAAATAATTTAACTACATATTTTATACTATAAATCCTCTTTTTACTTTACTCCAAATTCATATATAGTTTCTTTATTAAATATTTCATGAGCTTTTAAAATAGAAAACTCTTTAAATGATTCATTATATCCTATTGGTGGATATTGAACCTCTAAGCAAATACCATTTCTCTTTTTTGTTTCTTTGCCTTCTTTTAAAACTAAGCCATCTATAAAGTTTTGACTATATACTACAACACAAGGATATTCTGTAGTTACTTTCATATATCTACCGCTTTTTTCATCATAAAGTTCTACATTCCCTTTTTCATTTTCATTAAACATAAATGGATGATCATATCCATATCCAAGCTTCATTTGTTTAGATGATCCTTCTATATCTTGTCCAATCTTTTTTTCCTCTATAAAATCAAACTCTGTATTATTAACAGGAATAATTTCTCCTGTCACTCCCCCATTTTCATCAATAGCTAAAAATCTATCACAATTCATCTTTAAAGTATGATTTAATATATCTTCTTTATAATCTCCTGATAAGTTAAAATAACAATGATTAGTTATATTCATTAAAGTATCCTTGTCTGAAACTCCTTGTATTTTAAATATTAACTTATTATCCTCAGTAATCTCATAAGAAACCTTAATCTCTAAATTTCCTGGATATCCCTCTTCTAAATCCTTTGATAAATAGCTAAACTCTAAAGTTATCTTTTCTTCTGTTTCTATAGCATTTACATTCCAAATCTTTTTATTAAATCCAACACTTCCACCATGTCCACTATTCACTCCATAATTCTTATTAAGAATGTATTCGTTGTCATTTAAAGTAAATCTTCCTTTATCAATTCTTCCTGCTGTTCTTCCTACAGTTGCACCATAATAAGAAGGATTTTCTATATAATTTTTTTCATCTTCATAACTTAAAACTATATGCCCAAACTCTCCATTTCTATCTATTGTTTTTATTTCAGTTATAGTTGCCCCTAAATTTAATATGGATACCTTAAGACCTTTTTCATTATCAACACTATATTTTATTATTTCTTCATTCCCTAAATTTCCTATTGATTCCCTTTTTAACTTCATTTTTTATTTCCTCCTTTTAAAGTAATTATTTACAATTTTATTTACCAAAAAAATAATATCAAATAATTGTTAATTATTTCTAAACTATATCAATTGTGCCTAATTTAAAATTTATTTTTTCATTTCCACATAATCATACCTCTCTTAATTTCCAAATACTTGTAATAATATAAATAATACCACACTATTTTATAGTATGGTATCAAAAATTATGATTAAAAATATTTAATTATAATATATTTTCAATGTTTGTATTTCCTAATTCATTAAATCTAAAGCTCAAAAAAATCCATTACAAGCTTAATTCATAATGGATTCTTTCTTAATTATTTTCTCTCTAATGCTTCCTTTAATATTTTTATAAATCTATAAATTCTTAAGATAATTACTTTGCATTTACATTATTATTTTTTCTAACTCTTCTTCTGTTTTCTCCACTTTATTTTCTTTAATATATGGATTTCTATAAAATGCATAAGCAAGCTGTGCACACATGAAACACCATATAACTGGTTCACTAATTATTACACCCAAGTATTGAAGCATTGGAATAAATACTGCTACAAAAATTATTTTCCCAACAAATTCTATTATACTTGAAATAAGAGGTAAAACCTTTTCTCCTATTCCTTGAAGTGCATTTCTTAAATTCAACAATATCCCTAATACTGCATAAAAAGGTGCGTTTATTACTACATATTTAACCCCTGTATTTATAAGAATCTCTTCACTTGAGCCTGTTAAAAATTTTACTAAAATAGGCGCTACTAATATTAGTGATACAACAAGTATACATCCCCATATAATTGACATTAAATTTGAATAATATACAGCTTTTCTTATTCTATATCCCTGATTTGCTCCTTTATTTTGAGAAACAAAAGTTGAAAGGCTTATGGCAAGTGAGCTAATAGGAATCATTGCAAAACTTCCTATCTTTCTAGCTGCAGTATGTCCAGCAATTATTAAATTTCCAAACCCATTTATAGCAGTTTGAAGTATTACAGTTCCTACTGAAACTATTAAAATCATAAATCCCATAGATAACCCTTGTCCTAATAAATCCTTATATAACTCTTTAGAAACTTTAAAATGTTCCTTCTTAGGAATTAAAATTGGACATTTAAAGTAAATATATAAAATACATAAAATTCCTGATATTCCTTGAGCTATAACTGTAGCCACAGCTGCTCCTCTAATTCCCATATTAAATTGTGTAATAAGTAAAATATCTAATCCAATATTTAATATAGATGCAATTATAAGAAAAACTAAAGGCATCATACTATTTCCTATTGCTCGTAAAAATCCTGAACATAAATTATATAAAAAAGTTACTCCGACAAACATTCCAATTACAGAAATATATGAATATGTTTCTTCTATAATATTTGCAGGTGTATTTACTAATTCTAATAATGGATATAAAAATAATCTTGATATAATCATTATTATAAATGTTAGTCCTACTCCAATAACTAATGAACCTGCAACTGATCTTTTTACTAAATCTTCATCACTAGACCCATATCCTCTAGCTGTTACTATACTAAGACCGTTTCCAACTCCTAGTGAAAATCCAATTAAAAGCTCATAAACAGCTGCACAAGCCCCTATTGCAGCTAAAGATGTATCTCCTAAATAATTACCTACAATCATTATATCTACAGTGTTATATAACTGTTGAAATAAATTAGATATAAATAATGGTATTGCAAATATTATAAGAGATTTTAAAATATTCCCTCTCAATAAATCAACATTACTCTTAAACATTTCCTATCTTTAATAAGAACATTACGAAGCTCTTATTAAATACTCACTCCTCTCTTTATATACCCTTTTACATTAAATAAATTATTATTTTTACTATTTGTCCCATAATTAATATTACTAATTAATTACTTTTAATTCAATCATAATTATTTTGAAATATAATTTAATTTATACATCATAAGCTTAATCAATAAAACAGACTATTTTCACTATAAACATAATAATTTTTTATAATAAATTATATGTCTTTTTAATATTCTTAATTTTTCTAAAATTCAATCCATTCCTATTATATCTATTTTGTTAAATTTAATTTAAAATAAAATATCATAATTAAAATTTATTAAAAAATTACTATGTTAATTATCTTTCTATAATTCTAATCTTCTTTAATATTCGAATTCCATATATACTTACTATATACATAATTTAGAATTAAAATTTTATTATTTTTTCAATTGACTTTTATAAACCTGTCCTATATAATACTCCTAAAAAGACATTGATTAGGAAAAGTAATTGTTCACTGTATTTTTAGAGAGTGCTTGGTTGGTGAAAAAGCATATTACATTTCAATGAAAATCACCTATGAGTTGGTAGCTGAAAAGATTTCTGATTAAGCTTACACGTTAGCTCGCGTTAAGAGATAGGATATGTTAGTATCTGAAATTAAAATCAATATAAATTTTGAAAAATGTCAAATTTATATATTGATTATTAACCATAGGTGGTTTAACGAGTTTACTAACTCGTCCTATTATAGGACGAGTTTTTTTATAAAAAAAATTAAAATTTAACTAAAATAATTTAAGAAACTTAATGTTTTTTGATAAAATTTTAAACATTACATTATTAACTCAAATATAAATATAAAAAAACTAGCTAAATAAATAGTTGCAGAATTCTAAAACTAATTTAATTAAATATTTAAACAAAGGAGAAAGTACTGTGAAGAATAATTTAAGTAAAACTATAACATTTTGGGCAGCATTATCTACAGTAATTGGACTTGTAATAGGTTCTGGTGTATTTTTTATGCCTCAACAAATTTTTAAAGCTACAGGCGGAGCACCTGGCTTAGGTATTTTTGCTTGGATATTAGGTGGAATTATAACTATTGCAGCAGGTTTAACTGCTACTGAAATTTCAGCTTTATTCCCTGAAACTGGTGGAATGATGGTATATATGCGAGAAATTTATGGAGAAAAGCTTTCATATTTAACAGCATGGATGCAAACTATTTTATATTTTCCTAGTGTCATTGCTGCTCTTTCTATACTTTTTGCAGAACAAGCATGTATAGTTATTAATTGTCCTAATTTAAAAATTCCTATTGCTATAGGTATAATCATATTTATAGTAATTTTAAATCTTTTTGGTTCAAAAACAGGAGGTTTTGTACAAATTATTTCTACAGTAGGTAAACTTATACCTATTGTTCTTATAATAGCTTTTGGATTTATTAATAATAAACATGCCTCTAACATAATGACACCATTTTTAGGACATAATCTTAGTTTTGCTTCAGTACTTGGACAAGTATTAGTTGCAACACTTTTTGCTTATGATGGTTGGATATATGTAGGTAATATTGCTGGAGAAATGAAAAATCCTAAAAAAGACCTTCCAATTGCTATAATTGGTGGACTTATGATAATAATGGCTGTTTACATAGCAATTAATATAGCATTTATACTTGTAGTTCCAGCTAAAGATTTAGCAGCTAATTCTACACCTGCTTCATTAGTTGCACAAAAATTATTTGGTAATGTTGGTGCTCAAGTTATAAATATAGGTATATTAATATCTATACTTGGAACATTGAATGGATATATTTTGACAGCTCCTAGAGTTCCTTTTGTTCTTGCAAATAATAGACTTTTACCATTTAGCAAAATTTTTTCAAAAGTAAATAAAAAAAATGTACCAGCTAATGCTACATGGCTTATAGCAATTTTAGCTATGTTATATGCTTTAAGTGGGCAATTTAGTCTATTAAGTAATCTCTCAATATTTACTATATGGATATTCTATTCATTAATATTTATTGGAGTATTTAAATTAAGAAAAGAAAGACCAGAAATTGATAGACCTTATAAAGTTATTGGATATCCTATCATTCCTTTAATAGCTATACTTGGTGGTTTATTTGTTACAATAAATCAGTTATTTATGTCTGGACTTAAAACAAGTATTATTGCTCTTGGAGGACTTATTATAACACTTGTAGGTATTCCTTTATATCACTATATGTTAAAAAGAAAAAATTTTAAATATTAAGCTATAATATTTTTCAACTAATTATAATTTTTATAATATAAGTAATACTACATTTTTAACTCAATTGAATATGTTATTGTATATTACATGGTTTTAAATAAAAAAACAGTTTAGAAAGATTTCCTTTCTAAACTGTTTTTTACTATTTATAAAAATATATCTTATTAAACATATATTCCTTACATTTAAAAACTTTTAATAATATATATTATTTATAATATTTAGTTAGTCTTTTATTTAAATTTGTTTATATAATTCGTCTTTTTTATCTAAATTAAATGCTTTCCAACAAACTAAAGATACAACCCAAACTAATATAAACATTCCTACAAGAGTGAATCCCATCTTACCAAAATCTAAGTTTTGTAGCCATCCCCAAAAACCATTATTTAAGCCTCTTTCCATAGCAAAAACTTGTCCAACTTCTATAATACTTATTACTCCTGCTGCTAATATAGAAAGGATAGTAATAGTCATGTTGTAATATACTTTTTTTAATGGTGAAGTAAGAACCCATTGATAAGCTGTAGACATAAAGAATCCATCTAATGTATCCATAAGACACATACCAGCAGTAAATAAAATAGGGAAAGCTATTACTGCAGTCCATGGAATTCCTTGAGCTGTTGCTGTTGCTGATGTAGCAAGAACTGCTATTTGTGTTGCTGTATCAAATCCAAGTCCAAATAAGAAACCTATAATATATATATGCCAATTTTTATTAGCTATGTTAAGTATGTGATTTATCGTTCTATTTATGTAATTTGTATTTGGTCTCTCAAGACTTTCCTCAACATATGTACCATTTTTCATACTTTTAAACGTTTTTACTACATCTTTTAATATAATAAAGTTAGCAATAGCAAGAAGTAATAAAAATACAGCTGAAATTACAGTACCTATAACTCCTCCAACAGCTTGAAATTGAGGTATTGCTTTCTTTGCCCAGTTAACAGCAAAAATTGTTGCTATTCCCATAAGCATAACTACAGTTGAATGTCCTAATGAAAAGAAGAATCCAGCTCCTCTAGTTTTTCCTCCTTTTTGAACTAACTTACGAGTCATATTATCAATACATGCTATATGGTCACAATCGAATGCATGTGCAAGTCCAAAAGTTAAAGATATCACTCCCATTCCTAAAAGTGTTGGAAACTTAAAGACTCCAGTTGCAAGAAATATTCCTCCACAGATAAACATAAAAATTATGAATGCTCCATATTTTATCGCATCCACTTTCCAGTTTGGACTACTGTTACGCATAAAAAATCATTCCTTTCACTGCACTTAGCGTACATAATTTAATTTTATTGATTATATACAATTTTCTAAATTTATAAATATAAAAATATTTTAATAATAATTATTTTATAATTTTTCATTTCAAAAAATAAATAATTCCAAAAAATAAAGAAAATTATATAAAAATTGGCTACAAGTTGAAGCTGTAATAAGTATAATCCAAAATTAACTTTCTTACAATTTACCTATTAAAAAATTCAAATTATATTTTTTTTTAACTTTTTTTATTAATATTTACAGGCAAAATTTATAAAAAAATTAATAATGAAGCTTTTGTTTTTAAATTTTTTATTTTATTTTTTAATTATTTAAGTCTAAAATAAATAGTAATATCATTACAAATATTCTAAATAATTTAATTTATGTATATTTACTTACTTTTCTATTTTAATTATTTATTAGTTTAAATTTTGTTATTGTAAAATTTAAACTAATATTATGACTAAAAATAACTAAATCTAAATCAATATTTCCCTCAAAAACGGCTCATTATACCATAAAAATCCTATTTTATTTTTTAATAAGTAGATAATTTCCTTAAATATACTTACTATAATTCATTTAATATATGTTTATTTAAATTTTCATAAGCAAATATTTTAAGATTTATTAGTACTTTAAATAAAAAAATAGATTAGAAAATACTAATTTCTAATCTATTTTTTTTATTTTAAACCTATTATTATAAAATTTTATCTAACTATTTTATCAACTTAAAATATATACTTTTATATTAAAAATAAAACTAAAAATCTATTAGATAAACTCTAAAATATATATTCAAGATTTGTGATTATTCTATTTATAATTAAAAATAAAATATTTAATTTCTTAAATCATTAAATAATTTATATCTTTACTCTTACATTCTTATATAAAATTGCTATTGCTATTACTATGAGAATAATCCCCATAAAAGCAAAAGATGAATGACCAAATGCTACATAAATTTGTCCTCCAATTATAGGTCCAATTATTCTCGCTAATGATTGAATAGATTGGCTACCTCCTTGAATTCTTCCTTGCTCACTATCATTTACAGACTTAGATATCATTCCATTAAATGAAGGCCCAATTATTGAATCTCCAAAACCAAATATAAACATTCCAATTATAAAAAGAGGATAGAATGCTAATAAACCTGATGCTGCAATAAAGGCATATCCTATAATTTCTGATACCATTCCAAGAACAGTTATTTTTATATCACTAAGCTTAATTAAAAGCTTTGGCATTATAAATCCTTGTGAAATTATATCTTGAATTCCCATAATTGAAAGTATAAGTCCTATTATTGCAGGTGTCCAATTAAAAGTATTCATTGTAAATTGTGAAAAAAGAGCCTGAAATGATCCACTAGTTATCCAAAGTAAAAAGCCTGAAATAAGTAATCTTTTTAAATTTTTTATAGAAAGCACACTTATAAGTTGTGTAAATGGATTTAGTCTTACAAAAGTAATCTTTTTTAATCTATTATTATTATCAAGGCTCTCAGGCATATAGAAAATTCCATAAACTAAATTTATTAAAGTTATTATTGCTCCAAAATACATTGGTACAGAATAACCAAATTTAGCAAGTAATCCACCTATAGTAGGTCCAAGTACTGTTCCTACTCCTGCCACTGCGCTAATCCACCCAAAATATTTTGTTCTTTGTTCTCTAGGAGTTATATCAGCAAAATATGCAAATATGGTACTTATATTCCCACCTGTTATACCATCTATTATTCTACCAGCAAATAATACCCATAAAGCTCCTCCTATTCCAAAAACTAAGTATCCTATTGCAGATCCCAAAAGGCATACTAATAATATTGGTCTACGTCCATATCTATCACTTAAAGCTCCAAGCCCAGGTGCTGCAAAAAACACACAAACTGCATAAACAGAAGTCAATAAAGTAACAACTATAGCTTGTTCTCCTTGATTACTTATATAAGGTTGTACTAAAAATGGTACAACAGGTGCTATAATACTAAAACCCATTCCACAAAGAAATACAGACATAAGACCAAATATTAAAGCCTTTTTATCTATAGTTTGTTTATCTATTTTATGTTCATTATATGATTTAGATTTAAACACTTAAATTCTCCTCTCAAATTATTTTTGTTTCCTTGTCAACAAAAATAATATCTCAATTTTGTTTCCTTGTCAACAAAAAAATAAAAATAAAAATGCAGCCTACTCTCAATAGAGTTTGCTGCATATTATTTTATTTATCTTTCAGATTTATTTGATATAGCAAAACATTTAAATAATTTCATATTCTATACCATTATATAAATTGATTTTGATAAACTATAATTTATCATACCCTTCTGTTTTCATATCTACACCTAATTTATTTATTTCTTCATCTAAATGATTATTATAGTTTTCTGCAAATCTAATCATAATATCTAATTGCTCTTCAGTTATACCTTCAAATACAAACTTATCTCTTTCTTGAAACTCGTTGTGTAGTTTTTCATGGATTTTATTAATTGATTTACCCTTCTTAGTAAGCCTAAAATATATTTCCTTTTTATTTCCTTCCTTCTGATAGCTTTCTATAAGATCTTTTTCTATTAATTTTTTAGTTATTTTACTTATAGCACTTCTAGTCATATAAAAAGACTCTGCAAGTTTTGTTACATTAGAATCTATATTTCTTCCAATATATTCAATACAATGTATTTCAGAAGGCTTATAATCTTTAAGACTTTTTTTCATCTTAAATGCATCAAGCCAAATCTTCTTATTAAATAAATCCCAAAACCCTGCCATGACTTGCTCTTCTTTGTTCATAGCCTATCCTCCCAACCGTTAATGAATTAACAATATTATATTAAATTATTGTTTCTATTTCAACAATCTCTAATAATCCATATAAAAAAGCTGATCTCTATTTAATATAGAAAACAGCTTTTAAAATATAATTACTTTTCTAATTCCTTTAAAATAAAACTTATTTATATTCAATTTTAAAAATTATAATATTTTAATCATCAATTAAATATTTTTCATTGTTTTATTTTCACCACATAATTTTTCAAAATCTTTAGTAAAAACATCTACTGCACAGGTAACAGTATCATTTTTTATTAATCCTTCAATAACAGTAGGACTTACTGTTGAAGCTCCTACTCCATATTTAGCTAATTCTAGTACTTGTTTAGAGTTTTTAAAACTAGCTCCTAATACTTCACATTTTAATCCATTCTTTTTAAATATGTCATGAATTTCTTTTGCAATTTCAATACCATCAAATCCTAAATTATCAATTCTATTAATATATGGTGCTGCATAATCTGCTCCTGCTTTTCCTGCTAAATATGCTTGCATAGAAGTGTATATAGCAGTTGCTGTAATATTAACACCTTTTGCTTTTAATTCTTTAATTGCTTTTAAACCTTCTCTTGTAACAGGAATTTTAATAAATGTATTATAACCTAATTCTTTTAGAATACATTCTGCCTCTTCTAACATATCTTCTGCTTTTTTAGATATAACTTGAACATGAAGCTCTGCATCCTTTCCAATAAATTCTCTTATCTCTTTTAATACTTCAAATGGATTTCTTCCAGTCTTTGCTAATATAGTTGGATTAGAAGTTACTCCATCTACTGGAAAATACTCATATATATTTTTAATTGATTCAATATTTGCGTCATCAATAATAAATTTCATATCATTATCTCCTTACAATGTTTGTTCTGTTCTTTCAATAATATCATCTTGTGTTTGCTTTGATAGCACATTAAAAAATGCAGAATATCCAGCTACACGAACTATTAAATCACGGTGTTTTTCAGGATTCTCTTGAGCATCTAATAAAGTATCTCTAGAAACTACATTATATTGCACATGGAATCCTTCTAATCTATTAAAAAATGTTCTAATTAACATAGCTAATTTAATTTTATTTTCCTCTGTAGATAACATATTAGGAGTAACTTTTTGATTTAATAATACTCCTCCTGTAATTTCATGAGTTGGTAGCTTAGAAACTGTCTTAAACACAGCAGTTGGCCCATTTTTATCCATTGCATGTGATGGAGAACATCCTTCAGCAAGAGGAGTTCCTGCATTACGTCCATCTGGAGTAGCTAAAGTACCTTTTCCTTGACCTACATTTGCTGAAATTGATGAAGTCCCTGCATATCTAACTCCTCCAATTGGCCCTCTTCCATATCTTGTATTTGGATACTTTTTAACCTCATCTATATAAGTGTTATAAGCATCAACAACTAAATTATCTACATAATCATCATCATTACCATATTTAGGAGCATCCTCAATTAATGCTTTTTGAATTATCTTACCTTTATCACTTTCAAAGTCTTCCATTAAAGCATTCCATAGTTCTGTTGTAGAAATTTTCTTTTCTTCAAATACTAATTTTTTAATTGCAGCAAGAGAATCAGCTAAATTTGCAATACCTACTTGTAATCCTGAAATAAAGTCATATATAGCTCCACCCTCTTTTAAAGGTTTACCTCTACCAATACAATCTTCAGTTAAAGCACTACATAAAACATCTGGTACATCATCTTCTAAAACTAAATCACAACAATTTTCAATAATAACACTGTGCTTAGTAAATTCACGAATAGTTATATCCCAAGCTTCTTTTAAATCTTCATAACTTTCCATATTATTAAAATGTGTTAATCCTTCAACTAATTTAGTTTTACTAGCAGGATCAACTCCTTCATTCATTGCAATTAATAATGTTTTAGGAAAATTTATAAAACTCATTCCTGTACAGCGATATCCCCATTTACCAGGAACAGCAACTTCCACACATCCAATTGCACTATAGTTATAAGCATCTTCTTCTGTAACACCTTTTTCAATAAATGAAGGAATAATAACTTCATCTGAATTAAAAGCAGGCATTCCAGTTCCTAATTTAAGAACTTCAATTGCTTCATTCATAAATTTATCATCTAAACCTCTATGATATCTAACAGTTAAATTAGGCTGAGGTAATTTTGTTTGAGCAACAGATTTTAAAATTAAATAAGATAATTTATTAACTGCATCTTTTTTATCTATAGTTTGTCCACCAATTGTAACATTTTGATATAGAGGTGATCCAGCACTAAATTGTGTATGAGACCAACTTCTTACTTTATTAATTGTGAATGTTTTAATCCATAAATTTGTTAATAATTCAACAGCTTTATCTTCAGTAATATTTCCACTTTCTAAATCTCTTTCTAAATATGGATATAGGTATTGGTCCATTCTACCATATGATAATGAATGTCCATTAGATTCAATTTGAAGAATTAAATGAACAAACCACATTGATTGAACTGCTTCATAAAAACTATTTGATGGTTCATATGGAACTTTTTCTGCTATTCTAGCAATTTCTATTAGCTCAGCTTTTCTAGTTAGATTACTTTCTTCTTTTGCCATATTTTTTGCTAATTCAGAATATCTTTTAGCAAATATTTTAACTGCATCAAGTACGATTAGTATTGCTTCATAAAAATGATATTTTTTTATATTATTAAAATCTGTAAGGTCTAATGCATCCCTTGCAATAATAGTTCTTTCTTCGTATTCTTTTAATCCTTTTTTCATAATACGCCCATAATCAACTGCAATATGTGCATCACCACTAGTAATATTTCCTTCTGCTTTAATAATACCTAAATCATATAATATTCTACTGCTTGGAGGAATGTTGGCTAATCCTTTATCAAGAGTTGTATTATGTTCCCAATATGGAGCTATATTTCTAAGTTCTTCTTTAGTCTCTTCATCAATATAAAAAACATCTCCATCTCTTTTTTCAAATTCATCTAACTCTCTTATTACCCAATCCATAGCGTATTCTGGGAAAATTGGTGCAGCTCTATTAGCTTTTGCTTGATTACCAACAATTAATGTTTGCTTTTCAATAAATATAGGCATTTTTTCTAAAATATTTTTTAACATATAAGCTCTTTTTACAATTATTGGTTTATCTGCATGTTGCTTATAAGCTTCAGTAGTAATAACAGCTCTTGTTGCATCAATAGATGCTTTAGTTTCTAATAACTCTTCACGAAAATCATTCATTCTTTCAGTCAAATTACCAAAATAATTCTTCATCACTATTCCCCCTAAAACATTTTTAAGTTTCATTCGAAACTAATTATAGTTTCATTTATAATATTATGGTATCATATTAGATATAAATGTCAATAAAATATTAAAATAATATAAATTTAGGAGGAATTTATATGGAGAATAAAGGTATAATATTTAACATTCAAAAATTTAGTATTCATGACGGACCTGGAATAAGAACTACAGTATTTTTTAAAGGATGTCCTTTAAAATGTAAATGGTGCTCTAATCCTGAATCACAATTAAATAATATAGAAATACATTTTGATGAATCTAAATGTTCAAAATGTAAAACCTGCGTCTCTAACTGTAATCAAAATGCCCTTAGTTTAAGTGATAATAAAATAACTATAGATAATAAAAAATGCATTGGCTGCTTAAAATGTGTTTCAATTTGCCCTAATAAAGCTATTGAAAATGAAGGAAATTATAAAGAAATTAAAGAAGTTATATATGAATGTCTTAAAGATAAAGATTTTTATGAAGAATCAAATGGAGGAGTAACAATCTCTGGTGGAGAAGGAATGTGCCAACCAGATTTTTTAAAAGAATTAGTTTTATATTTAAAAAAAGAAAATATTCATATAGCTATTGAAACAACAGGGTACATTGAACATAATTTATTTAAAGAATTAGCTATATTGTTTGATTTATTATTATTTGATGTTAAACATTATGACCGTAACAAACATTTTGAAGGAACTGGAGTTTATAATGACTTGATTATTAAAAATTTAAAATGGGCTATTGAACATAAAATAAATATTTTAATAAGAATTCCAGTTATCCCTGAATTTAATAGTTCATTAGAAGATGCTTATCAATTATCAGACTTATTAAAGTCTATTGGAGTAAAAAATGTACAACTTCTGCCATTTCATCAGTTTGGAGAAAAAAAGTATGATATGCTTAACAAAACATATGAACTAAAAGATATAAAACCTTTAAGACCTGAAACATTAGAAAATTATAAAAATATATTCATTGATAAAGGCTTAAATTGTTTTTTCTAACAAGCTAATATTATTAATTAAATCCTTAATTTTAACTTATATAAATATTTTAATTAAATATAAAAAGCTCACTCTGAAACCTCTGTTTCAGAGTGAGCTTTAATATTCTACTTTTTTTACTTCTATATCTTTACTAGATAAATAATCTTCATATTCTTTTGGTATATTCTCATCAGTTATAACTGAACTAATTAAATCAATAGTAATTAAATTAACTACTCCCTTTTGAGAAAATTTAGTTGATTCAGTAAGAATAATTACATTATTAGCTTGATTTGCCATATCTCGTACAGTTTCACTTCTCATATAATCTTTTCCTGTAAAACCTGAATTTTTTGAGAACCCATCAGTAC
Source organism: Clostridium thermobutyricum (assembly GCF_000371465.1). Classification (NCBI taxonomy): domain Bacteria; kingdom Bacillati; phylum Bacillota; class Clostridia; order Eubacteriales; family Clostridiaceae; genus Clostridium; species Clostridium thermobutyricum. The sequence continues at coordinate 33,917 of NZ_KB850958.1, forward strand.
CTATAAACAATTTATCTACAAAGAAATTCTGAACACAGCTTTTTGTAATAGGCCCAACCATTACTTGAGACTCTTTTTGATATTCTCCACCTAATAAGATAATCTTTATATTAGGATATTTTCTTATATATTCAGAGATGAAAGCTGAATTTGTAATTATTGTTATATCTTTTTTTGTTTTTGCTATTTCTAAAGCAAGAAGTGCACAACAAGACCCTGATTCTATCATAATAGTTTCACCATCATTAACTAACTCTGAAGCTATTTGAGCGATTCTCCCTTTAATTTCATAGTTATATGCTAATCTATTATTAATATCATCACTTGAATTTAGTGTTGCAAAACCATGCTCTCTAATTATTAGCCCTTTATTTTCTAAATTTATTAAATCCTTACGAATAGTTACTTGAGATACATCTAATAATTCAGATAATTTAGTAACTTCTACTTTTTTATTTTCAGTTAATAACTTTAAAATTTTACTATGCCTATCCAACATTTTAGTCATATATTATTTCATCACTCTTTTCCTTAATACAATATTACTTAACTAATCTAATTTAAATTAATATTATACAGTATCTAATATAAAATTATAATTTATATGTTAAATATAGATTTCTTATAATGATAACATAAATAATTTATATTTTTCAAACGTTTTACAAATATACAAATTACTTTTGTAAATATTCCTCTCTTAATATTTTGTATTAATTCTTGAACTTTATATTCTTCATGACTTTTCATACATTATAATATATCTAAAGTAGCAATTCTATTTTTAATAAATAAATTTTAATAAAGAAAAAGCAGATAAAATACTATCTGCTTTTTCTATTTAATATATTGAATAAATTAATATTGAATTTATAAGTGTATATCTATTTTGCATCTTTATGTTTTGTCTTTGATCCTTCTAATAACTCATCTTGAATTTGTTCAAGTGATTTACCATGAGTTTCTGGAACAAAACGCATAACAAATGGAATAGCAAGGAAAGAGAAGATTGCAAAAATTCCAAAAGGTCCACCAACGTTATTATGGAAAAGAGCAAGAATAATTAGGAAGAATTGTGTTACTATAAAATTTCCTAACCAGTTTGCTGCAGATCCAAATGAAGATCCTACTCCACGAACACTTAATGGGAATATTTCACCAATAAGTACCCAAGCGATAGGTCCCCATGAAACAGCAAATCCAAAAATATAAATTGCAATAAGAATTATAGTATATGTAGCAGCTGTCTCAATATTAATTGTATAGTTAATAACACTAAGTATAGCTAGTGAAACTCCCATTACGAAAGCACCCCATATTAGTAGTTTCTTACGTGGAAATTTATCCATAATTATAGTAGCTACAATTGTTGATAAGAAGTTTACTACACCTATACCTACTGAAATCCAAATTGCTGAACTAGCTGAGAAATGGAATCCTTCTATAAAAACTTGTGGTAAATAATAAATAACAGAATTAATACCAACTAATTGTTGAAATAACATAATACCGATAGCAGCCACAAGTGCTGGTCTAGCTATAGTAAATAACTCTTTTACACCACCTTTGTGTACTTCAGAGTCAGCATTTTGTATATCACGAAGTTCACCTTCTATTTGTTCAGAAGTATAATCTGGTCTTAATTGTGTTAATACTTTATGTGATTCTTCAACTCTACCTACACGAATAAGAAAACGAGGTGATTCAGGAAGAATTATACTACCAATAAATAAAGCTAAAGCTGGAATAAATGCTGTTGCAAGCATCCATCTCCAATCTGCCCAACCTGCAATATTGTGATGAAGAAAACCAATGTTTGCCATATATGCAAGTAAAATTCCTGCAGTAATCATAAGTTGGAAAAGGGTTTCTAAAGAACCACGTCTTTCCTTAGGAGCAAGCTCTGCTAAATAAGCTGGTGTTAGTGCAGATGCAGAACCAACAGCTAAACCTAAAATAATTCTAGCTATTACGATAACTACAAAATTAGGAGCAAAAGCTGACATTAAAGCCCCAATTATAAAAAGTATTGAAGAGATAAATAAAAGCAATTTACGTCCATATTTATCAGATAATCCACCAATAGTTAAAGCTCCTACACAAGAACCAATAAGTACTGCTGATGTTACAAAACTAATTTCTGAAATTGTTAAATGTAATGCTTTTTCAATAAGTGGTGATGCACCAGAAATAATACCAGTATCAAATCCAAATAATAATCCACCAAGTGCACCAATAACAAAAATAACATTACTGTTTAATGAGTGAGTATTTTTATTTTGTTGTTTAGACATAATAATCTTATCCTTTCGTTTTTTAATTTGAATAGAAACTTTAAAAAGTAAACATTTTCACTTCGAATAGAAACATTCCGAGGTAAACATTTTCATTTTCATCTCCTATTATATACACGCCTATAGAGAAATCAAGTGCTTACTAAAGGCAGAATAAACCAATTTTTTTAATTTTTTTTGTTATACTATATATTTGTTCATTATTTTTAATACTAAAAAAGCACTTTTAATATAATTATGAATATACTTTTTTAAATAAATCTTAATTAATATCGTTTTTTACTAACAAATTAATAATTAAATTTTCTCGTGAAAACTTTTTCACAAATGTTCTAGTTAGTATACTAGTTTTAAATTTAGTTTAATTGTTGGTTTAATTTTAAAAATTTTAATAATATATTAGTATTGTTTTATAATAATTTAATAATATATATTTTATAAAGAAATCAGTACTCTAATATGCTTATAATTAAAGACTTAGAACCATTCCTTTAATTTAATAAAATTTATATATCTTTATAATTTAATTTTAAAACTATATTACATCTATATAATAAACATCTATATAAAAAAATTAAACTAGCAAATTATGCTAGTTTAATTTTCTATATTTAAATAATTTTACCTCCAAACTTAAATAAATAATTCTTATTAAATTATACTTCATCTTCTAATGTTATTGCTCCCATTGGGCATTTTGCTACACATCTAGGTGAATGCTCTGGAGTATCTTTACACATATCACATTTCATTATTTGCTTATGATGAGTTTCTCCTGCTTTTAGAACTCCATAAGGACAAGCCATTATGCACATATAGCAGCTTACACACTTTTCTTTATCATAATATATAAGTTCACTATCTTTTTCTTTATGCATAGCTCCAGTAGGACAAACAAAACTACACTCTGGGCTTTTACATTCTTTGCAAAAAATAGGATTATATTTTCCATTCTTATCTAAAACTATTCTGCTACGACTTTCATTATCTTCATGTGCAATCATACAAGCAGCTGTACAAGTTAAACAACCTATACACTTACTTCTACAAATTTTAATTCTTTTCATAGCTTATCCTCCTATTTCTCTATTCTTACTGCCACTGTCTTATAAGAAGGCTCTCTTGAATAATTATCAAATACTGATGGTGTTAGGTTATTTGTTTCTATATAATGATGAGATGAATAAAAATTTCCTGGCTTTATATCATCTGTTAATCTAGCTGTAAATGTACTTTTTTCACCATTAATTGATTTCACAGTTACTTCTTCTCCTGACTTTATATTTAATTTTTTCGCATCTTCAATATTTATATATATATAAGCTTTTTTAGGAGTTATAATTGAAACTGCTGGTATTTCTCTAGTTCTAGTTTGAGTATGCCATTGTCCAACAGTTGCTCTTCCCGTATTTAATACATAAGGGAATTCTTTTGTTTCATGAACTGGATTTTCTAAAATATCTTCAAATATAAATTTAGCTTTTCCATTTTCTCTATAAAACTTATTATCCGCAAAAAGTCTTCTCTCATCAGATGTTAGCTTTTCACCCTTCTTTAAAGGCCATTGTATTCCTTTAGAATTTTTTAAATCATCATATTCTACTCCTGTTATATCACAAGGCTGACCTTCAGAACATTTCTTTAATAACTCAAAAGCATCTCTTGGTGTCTTCCACTTTTCTAAAAGTTTTCCCATTCCTAAAGCTTGTCCAACTCCTAAGAATATCTCATAATCTGTTTTTTCATACTCTTTTTTAGATAATACAGGTTGTACTCCTGTTAATCTTCTTTCTGTATTTATAAAAAATCCTTCATCTTTGAGTGCTGGAACTGCTGGTAAATATAAACCACAAATCTTAGCACTATCTGTATCTTTATATAAATCTTGTACAATAAATAAATCTAATTTTTTTATAGCTTCTTCAAAAGTTTTATTATTACTCCATGAATGTCTTGGATTTGTTGATACAACCCAAAGAACTTTAATTTCTCCAGAATTAATTTTTCCTATTATCTCATCATAGGCTAAGGTTGGCTTTGATGGTAACATATCTTCTTCTATACCTAAAATATTAGAAATTCTCTTTCTTTCTTCTAAATTATTATATGCTCCTCCACCATATAAACAAGTTGTATTACTAAATAACCTTGAACCCATTGCATTACATTGACCAGTAAGGGAATTAGCTCCTGTACCTGGTTTTCCAATATTCCCAGTAATAAGAGCCAAATTTATAATTGCTTGAGCTGTTCTAACTGCTTGATAACTTTGATTAACTCCCATAGTCCACCAAAAAGAAACTTTTTTTCCTTTATATATTATTTCAGCTAGCTCTAAAACTCTTTCAGGTGATATTCCAGTTTTCTCTTCAACTTTATCTAAAGAGAATTTTTTTACAAATTCCTTAAAGCTTTCATAATCTTCCGTAAAATTATCGATATAATGTTTATCTATCCAATTTTTTTCTATAATCACATTGGCTAATGTATAAAATAAAACTAAATCTCCTTTAGGCTTTATATCAATCCATAAATCTGCGTTTTTAGCACTTTCTGATTTTCTTGGATCAACAACTATTAATTTAGCTTTTTTATTATTTTCGATTTTTTCCCATATTATAGGATGTGCTAAAACTGGATTTGAACCTATCAAAATTATAGTATCTGATAATTCTATATCTTTTAAAGCATAAGGTGGAGCATCAAACCCAAAACTTTGCTTATAGGCTACAACAGCACTAGCCATACAAAGTCTTGTATTTCCATCACCATTTCCTCCTAAAAAATTTCTACCTATGTGTCCTAATAAAGCCATCTTTTCTGTTGTTAATTGTCCTGTACTTAAATAAGCGAAGCTTTCTTTACCATATTTATTTTGATTTTCTTTAATCTTTTCGCTCATTAATTTGAAAGCTTCATCCCATTCTATTGACTTAAATTTACCATCTTTTCCTCTAAGTAATGGAGATTTTTCTGTCTTATATTTACTTGTTTGTTTATCAAGATTTAATCCTTTTATACAACAGGACCCATTATTTATTGGATGATTTTCTGTTGGATGTATTTTTACTATTTTATCATCTTCAACATAAAAATCTAAATTACAAGCTATAGCACAGTAATTACAAGTTGACTGTATAATTTTCATAACTAATCCCCCTTTTTATCTAATCAATAAATGAGGCTATATTAAATTAAGCCTTATTTTATATAAATTTTCTAATTAAAATATATAAAACTAAAATTTAATTATTTTTTCTATTGTAATGTACATGGAAAAGTTCATGTGCTATTTCTCCACCAGGTTCTCCTATATAATTTTCATACATTTTCATTAATGATTTATTTTTATGAGATTTTCTATAAGTTAAATTTTCATCTTGATTATATAAAACACTTGCTCTTAATTTTCTAAAATTTACTTTTTCTCGCACTTTTGAACTAACGAAAGGTTGTCCTCCACCATTTACACATCCTCCAGAGCAAGCCATTACTTCTATAAAGTGATATTGTTTTTTATCCATTAATCCGCTTTTTTGAAATTCAACAAAATTAACAGCTCCATTTATTACTGCTATGTTATAATCAACTCCACCAATAGTTACAGTAGCTTCTTTAATATTATCTAATCCTCTTACTTCTTCATAATCAACATTTTCAAGACAAATTCCTTCTACTAAGTCTTTAGTTGTTCTTAAAGCAGCTTCCATTACTCCTCCAGTAGCTCCAAAGATAGTTCCAGCTCCTGTATATTCTCCCATTGCTAAATCTACTTCACTTTCCTCAAGAGAATTAAAATCTATTTTATATTCTTTTATTAATCTTCCAAGTTCTCTAGTTGTTAAAGAAGCATCTATATTTCTTAATCCTCTATTAACCATTTCATCTCTATCAACTTCAAATTTTTTAGCTGTACAAGGCATGATTGAAACTGTAAAAACATCTTTTGGATTTATTCCAGATATAGATGGGTAATAAGTTTTAGTAGCAGCTCCAAACATTTGTTGAGGAGATTTAGCACTTGAAATATTATCTAGTAACTCTGGATAATAATTTTCAACTAATCTTATCCATCCCGGACAACAAGATGTATACATAGGGAAAGGTCCACCTTTTTTTATTCTTTCAATTAATTCTGTACTTTCCTCAACTATTGTCATATCTGCACCAAAGTTTACATCAAATATTTTTTTGAAGCCTATTTTTCTTAATGCAGTATAAACTTTTTTTGTAACATCAACTCCAAATCCCATATCAAAAACTTCACCTAAAGCTGTTCTAACTGAAGGAGCCATAGCAATTATTACATGTTTATTTGGGTCTTTTAAAGCATTCTTTACTCTTTCTATATGAGATTTTTCATATAAAGCATCTACTGGACAAGTAGTTACACATTGACCACATAATATACAATTTGTATCATCAAATGACTTATCCCAATTTTCAAATCTAACAGCATAAGTTCCGCTTTTATTATTACAGTTAGTTACACATCTATCACAATGAATACATTTTGTTCTATCATATACTATTGCTTTACTTCTATCATCTATTTCTACATCTGAATAATCTATAAATTCTGATTTTTTAGCATTAGTTTTTACAACAATATCAAAGAATTCACAATTGCCTTTTCTTTTACACTCTCCACATTTAAAATTATGTTTATCTAATAATTCTGAAACTCTCTCTTTTACAGCTTTTTGAACTCTTTCATTATTTGTTCTAATTGACATTCCATCTTCTGCAATAGTAGAACAAGACTTAACTAAATCTTCTTTTCCTTCTATTTCAACTAAACACACTCCACAGTGAGACATATTCATGCATTCTTCTATATAACATAAAGTTTGAATATCTATATTATTTCTCTTGGCTACACTTAAAATACTTTCATTTTCATTAGCAATGTACTCTTTACCATTTATCTTTATAGTTTTCATCAACTTAATTCCTCCATAAAAAATATTATTTTTAAAAGTAAATAACAATCTATGCTTTTTTAACGAATTTTACGTTAATATTGCTTTTATATTCTACTTCACTCCAATTCATTCTTTCAGCAACTTTTGCTTCTTCATTAAAATTAACATCTTTGAATAATATTTCTTTTACTTTGTTATAACCAGCCATATCTATTAAATGTCCACCATGCATATAAATAGGAGTATTATTTAATATTTCTTTTGAGAAAGGAATCCAATTTTTAAATATTCCTAAAAGTACATCTTCTGTAACATAATCAACAAACACTTTTCCAATTCTAGGATTCTTCTTACTAGTTCTTCCACCTAAAGTTACTCTATACAATTTTTTATCATATCTAGTTAAAGCTCTTGATGGACAAACATCTGTACATTCTCCACATCCTATACAAATATCTCTATTTATAACTATCCTTCCATTAACTTCTTGTAATGCTCCTGTTGAATGAGCTTTACAAGCTCTTACACAAGCTCCACAAACAACACATCTGTCATAATTATATTGAGGTAATGTAACACCATAAACTCCAAAATCAGTCATATGAGCTTTATTACAGTCATTTGGACAACCAACTATATTAACTTTTATATGATAATGACTTGGATAAATTAATTTTTCTATTTTTTTTGCTAAAGCTACAGTTTTTATATTTGCTTTTATGCAATGGTCTCCACCAACACAAGCACAAATATTTCTTGCACCTAATGCTGGATATCCTAATTCATTTGATTCCATATCAACATTACATTCTTCAATTTCTATTTGTTTTATATAATCTTTTACTAAAGCATTTACTTTTTCTACATTTTCATATTTTATACCTGGAATATTAAAAGTTTGTCTTGTCCCAAAATGAAATTTACCATTACCATATTTAAAAGCTATTTCTTGTACTAAGCTTAAATATTTAGCATCTGTAGTTCCTCCTGGAACTCTCATTTGAAACATAAATTCTCCTGGAATTTTTGATTGACGAAAGCAATTAGCACGAAGTTCATCTACATTTATGTCTTTGTTCATTTATATCACTCCTATTAGTTATTAAATCCTTCTTCTTCATATATTTTATCTAGTTCTAAACTAAATCTATTAACTGTATTTGAGAAATTTATAAGTCTTGGACAAATATCAGTACATCTTCCACAACCTACACAATCTTGTTCATTTGAAGTCTCTACTTGAGACATATAAAATTTATCTAATACTCTTTGACGAATTCTTGTTGGAACTATTTCTGATAGATTTTTCTTTTTAAGAGAATTTGATTTAACTAACTGACATCCATTCCATATTCTTCTTATTTCTATAACATCTGAAGTCTCACTTTTTACTTCTTTTGTAGTTAAACAAGTACAAGTTGGACAGGATATATTACAGCTTCCACATCCAATACAACGCTTACTATATTCTTTCCATAAAGAAAGGTCTTTTGTTTTATCAAAAGTTTGCTTATCCCAATTTTCCATATGTGGCACATTTACTTTTGTTGTATTTTCAGTTGCAAAAGCAAGCTCAAAATTATCTTTACTATAAGAATCATCAATAAATTTATCAAAATCACTATCTTTAATTTTTATAGAAATTCCATCTTCTAAGAATCTTATTCCCATAGAATAATTATCTGTTTTATTTGTTCCAACAGATAAGCAATAACATGTATCAAAGGCCTTTGGACATTCCATAACTATAAACTTGACACCTTTTCTTTTTTCATTGTAATAATCATCTTTAGAAAACTTTTTATCTAATCTTTCTATAGCATGAATATCACAAGAACGTAGAATAATTAATTTCTTTTTATCTTCTTTTTCATAATTTCTAATTACTTGTTCTCCAATTTTAACAGCATAAAGATGATTTATAGGTAATAATACTTCTTTTGGAGAATAATTTGATTTTTTTTCATATACTACTTCATCAAAAGAATTTATTTCTCCGTATCTTATACTATCTATATCACTATATCTTCCTTCACCTTTATAAGATTTAGGTCCAAATACCTTATATTCTTCTTGAAGTTTTAATAAAAAATTATGAGCTTCCTTTTTAGATAATTTAAAATCCATAATATTCCTCCCAAATTTTTGTTTAAATTTTTATTTTTCCAATTTATAACTAAAAACCTATCATTAATTCCTAGAATAATCTAGGAATTAACTTTAATAAATTATATATAAATCAAATAATTTATCTTAAAATAAATCTTTTTATAAACATTTAATTATTTATTTGAGAAAATAATAGAAATAAAAATATTAATTATTAAAAATAAACATCAAAATTCTAGAAAAATCCATTAAAATTATGGATTTTATTCAATAAATTTACTTATATATATTTTTTTGTTAAACATTCTATAATAAAGTGATTTATATCACGCTCAAATATATTTTTTTTAATATTTTATACTTAATTACAATATTCATCATAATTACATTCTATTTAAATTTTAACAAATTTAATTATCAGTCTATAACATTAATTTCTATTATTATGATAATTATTGTTTTTAATAACAAACTATCTATCATTTTTTAATCTTTAAATTAAAACTAAAAAACAAACTTTTTTATTTATTAATGTATAATTTAAAGTATAAGTAAAAAATTTTTTTATTTTGAAATTCTAGATATATTCAATAAATATTCCTTTCAATCTATATAAAAATATTTATAAATCTATTAATTTATTTCCATAATAAATATTCAATATAAAACCTATATTCTTTCTAATAAAAAAAGGTTGATTAAAATTAATTCACCTTTTGAATCATCTGCTTCTTTAGAAGAACATGAAATTAAAAAAAGCTAATGCAAATTATTTTGCATTAGCTTTTTAAAATAGTAACTTTAGAATTTTTAATATATAATTTTAAATAATTTTTTATATTATTTTAAAATATAAAAAATTATTTTTCACTATCTAGTATAAACATACTTACTATTGATGAAAGTATCCCACCTGCTATTGGGGCAACTATGAATACCCATAATTGACCTAATGCTTGTCCACCTGCAAATAATGCTGGTCCTAAACTTCTAGCTGGGTTTACTGATGTTCCATCAACTGGAATTCCAACAAGGTGAACTGCTGTAAGAGTTAATCCTATAACAAGTCCTGCAACTATTGGATTTCCTTTTTTACCTGTTACAACTAAAATAACAAGTACAAATATAAATGTTAAAACAAATTCTGTTAAAAATACTCCCCACCATGTAAAATGTCCAAAAGAGTTTTGTCCAAAATTAGTAAGTGGTTTTTTTCCAGCTTTTAAAATTAAATATAATACCGTTGAACCTAATATTGCACCTAAGCATTGTGCTATTATATAAGATATAAGTTCTTTTAAATTCATTCTCTTATTTATAAACATAGCTACTGAAACTGCTGGATTAATGTGACATCCTGATATAGTTCCTATACTGTAACACATAGCCATAAGTGCTAAACCAAATGCTACAGCTATACCAAGTATACCTACGCCACTCATTCCTCCACCTAAAACAGCACATCCTGTCCCTACAAATACTAGAACGAAAGTTCCTATGAATTCTGCGATAGCTTTTTTAGCCATACTTAGAACCCCCTCTTCTTTTGTATTAGAGTTCTCTAAAAACTCCAAGTAATATCTTATACTTATCTCCCAAAGTTTTCAATAAAATATCCCATATAATGGATTAAAAATGAAAAAAACTACATTCATCTAATTTTTCTTTAATCTATTTTATAATTTTAATATTACCTTCGTTTACATTATTAATTTTATAAAGCATTAATTTCAAATATAAGTTAATATTATCCTTTTTCTCATTTCATAAATTTTATTTTTGAATTATTTAAACCTGAATATAAATTATAGTATCTTTTTATAAAAAAGAGCTAATACAAAATATTTTGTATTAGCTCTTTAAAAATAAATATTTTAAGCTTTTTCAAATCTAGTATTATACACAAATAATATTATAGCTGCTACTATTATTATTACATATCCTATTACATCATACATTTTAGGAAGTTTTCCCCAAACTAAAAATCCAAATATAGCTGAGAATATTACTCCACTATATGTATAAAGTGATATATCTCTAGCTGGTGCAAATTTATAAGCATAAACAACTGTAAATTCTGCCCCTACAACAGCTACGCTAGATAGCATTAGATATAAAAACTGTTTTCCTGTTAATGGAACATAACCATGTATCATAAATGGTAAACATAAAAGTGATGATATAAATGTATAGAAAAATACCACTGTAACTGGTTTTTCTATTGGTCCTAAATATCTCATTGTAGTATATGCTGCACCTGCTAATACTGCACATGATAAAGCACATAATGAAGCAACCAGTTGGAACTTACTTCCTGATGGATGTATTATAAGAATTATTCCAACAAAAGCTAAAGCTATAGCTATTATATGAACTGGTTTTATTTTTTCTTTTAAGAATATAAAAGAAAAAATTATTACAAAGAAAGGACTAAGTTCTGATAACATACTTGCGTTTGCTAAAAGCATATGTGATATAGCATATATATTTGCAAGTATTCCTACTGTTCCTACAACAGTTCTTATAATTAATGCTTTTCTACTTGCTTTAGTTCCAAAAAATGATCCTTTAGTTTTTAGTATTATAATAAAAGATACTACAATACTTAGTGAATTTCTATAAACTAATTTTTCAGCAGTTGGAATATGTCCTGCAAGTTTTATAAACACTCCCATTAAAGATAATAATACAGCAGTTAATATTATTAACCCTATACCTTTGATTTTGTCACTATTCATTTTTCAATCCTACTTTCTATATTGTGTATTAAAAAAACAATATAGACTATATAAATTAGTTTTTAATTATAAAATCTACTAATTTTATATATTCTAAAAACTAATAATATAATTAAGGTTATTTAAAGTATTAATATGCAATTTTATTTAAGTTCTAAAAATTATTTTTAACTTTTCTTTGTACCTATCTAAATTAATAAGCCTCTAAAACTTTTCTTATATATAATTTTAGTCTAGTTTAATATATAAAAATCTTTAATCTCTATATGTCATTTAGAATTATACTATCATTCTCATTTATATTGTCCCTATTTATACCATATTGCATAATAAAGTCCCCCTAAATACAGTTTAAATTATATTTAATCTTTATGATATATAATAAATTTAATAGCTTTCATCTTTAATTTATATAAACCTAAATTTATCAGATAAAAACTAATTTATATGTCTAATTTATTTTTTACTAATTTAAAAAGTATCTTTAAAAGTATTCCTATTAAAGACACTATAAATTTCCCCTTAATATAATTCTCATTTCATTTTCCAATATATTACTTATATTACATTCTAATCAACAGTAATTTTTTTCTTTATTATATTTATCTTGGAAAAATCCTATTCTAGAATAGTCTCTTTTATTTAAATAGTCAATTACATAATTCTATTTTTTATATATTGTTAATATACTCTAACTTAAACTATTAATATACTCTAACTTAAAATGTACAGCACTTTAATTAATTGATAGTTATACTTTAATTTTTTTGATTTTCTTCATATTTTAATTATTAGCACAAATGTTAACCATTGATATATATTTAGCTATATACTATAATTTTCAAAGATACTTTATAAAGCAGGGAGGTAATCTACTAAAATTTAGTAGTATAAAACAATGAAAATACGTATTCCTCATTATTTTAATGATTTTAAATGTATTGCAGATAAATGTGAATCCACTTGTTGTGCAAACTGGGAAGTTGTAATAGATGATGAAAGTCTAGAAAAATATAATGCTGTAAAAGGTCCTTTTAAAGATGTTTTACAAAGTAAGATTACAACTAACTCTGAAAATGAAAATATATTCTTATTAAATAAAAATAGATGTTCCTTCTTAAACTCTAATAATACTTGTGACCTATATATAAATTTAGGAAAAGATAGCTTATGTTATACTTGCTCTCAATATCCAAGATTTATAGAACAATTTTTAGATTTAAAAGAAATGGGACTATCCTTATCTTGCCCTGAGGCTGCACGAATAATTTTAAAAGAAGATAAAGCCTTGGAATTTAGTATATCTTCAAATGAGGAAGTTATTACTGAGATTCCATCAGATTTTGATAAAAAAGTTCTTAATGAATTCTTATTGTCTAGAAATTTAATATTTAAAATTTTAAATGATTCGCACATATCATTTAATAAAAAAATTACTATAATTCTTTCTTTTGTTAATGATCTTCAACTTAAAATTGATTTAGGAGATATGGAAGAGATTCCAGATGTAATAAAAGAATATGAGGAATTTTTAAAAGATGGTTTTATAGAAAAAGTTTTAACTTATATAGATGAAGAAACTCTAGAAAAATCTTTTAAGAAATCTAACCAATTTGAGCAAATTTATGATTATCTTAATGTTTATAAAGATTTTAAACAGATAGATAATACTGATCCACTAAATATAAATAGTTCTATAAACTTTATTGAAAATAATAAACTTTTTTATTTAAGTAAAAGAAATGATTTTAATGATTATTTTAAAGAAAATAATTATGCTTTTAAAAATATACTAGCTTATTTCATCTATAGATATTTTTTAAAAGGCTTTTTCGATTTTGATTTATCTTCCAAAATAAAAATTTCAGTAGTTAGTCTTTTAATTATTCGTGAGCTATCTATTATTCAATGGGCTGAAACTGGTATTTTAACAAATTCTGATTTTATAAAAATACTTTATACTTATTCTAAAAACATTGAGCATTTAGAAGAAAATATAGATATTATGCAAGATATTTTTGAAACAAAAGATGATTTTAAAATATTAAATATACTAAATTTATTAGATTTTGATATATAAATTCTCATTTGAAGTAGAATTATAAAAATTATTGATGGAAAGATAGTCTAATTAGTATTACTATAATTAAATATAGATTTTTAATTAAAGCTGAATCTAAATGTAGCGATTCAGCTTTAATTAATAGTTTAATAAATTTTTGCTAAATATTGTACTTTTATATAAACTTTAACTCATAAATATATTCTCTATATCATAATTAATATTGTTTTTATTTTTAATCATCACTACATGTACAAAAAGAATTCTGTACTTCTATATACTCCTCTTTTGATAAAGATTCTAAATATTTATAAAAATGTTCTTCACTACAAAAATATCCTACTTTATTCTCAAAGTAATCTTTTTCTAGTTCTTCTCTGCAATACATACACTTTTTCATATTATAGCTTCTCCTTTACTTGTAACTTTTATCTTCTATACTATTTTAATTTCTTTATATTATTTATAAGTTTGTATTTATTATATTTAATTACATGCTTATCAAGATTTTCATGATAATTAAAATATGCTCCATTATGTAAATCAAATTTACTTAGCCAAGGATATGTAACAATTATATTATTACAACCTTTTTTACATACATTATAAATATCCTCCATATCATTTGTAGTTATTTCTTTCATTTTATATTTTTCTAATGCTGTCCCTAATTTTCTTACTATATTTTCTAATACTTCTAAAGCTTCTTGTTTCTCTTCTTCATTATCTTCATAATTTAAAAAAGCTCCATTATGAATAAATACCATTCTATCTAATATATCTTTTGTTTCTTTAATCAATATATGTCTATGTCCTATCAATTTAATCTCTTCCTTTGTATTATTTTAAAATATTATTGTATAAATATATATTATACTTTTTACATTATTTATCAAATTAATTTAAAATTATTTTAGAAAAATAATTTTTATCTTATCTTTCCAACCTTAAAACTGTTAAAAATTGATTAAAAATGTATATTTTTGATTAAATTTAATTTAAAATAAATTCACAGAAACTTTTTAATAAAATTTAAATATTACTTTACTAGGAGGTAAATAATGAATAAAAAGCTATTTTTAAAGTTAGGAGTATTATTAGTATCTTTATCATCTCTCTCATTTGTTGCATGTGGACAAAAAAATAATTCAACACAATCAATTGATTTTGATAATAATACTAAACAAGAAGCAAAACAAAATCCTAAAGAAACAGATAATATAGAGCAAAACTCTAAGCAAGAATCGAAGTCAAAAACTACAGAAGCAGAAAATACAAAACAAAAGTCTAATCAAGAATCAAAACCTAAAGAAACAGAAAATATAAAACAAAACTCTAAACAAGAAGAAAAGCCAAAAACTACAGAAGCAGAAACTATGAAGCAAAATTCTCAACAAGAAGAAAAGCAAGAATATTATTATAATTTAATTAAAGAAGCTAAACAAAAGCAAATTGATTATATTAATTCTATTGATGACCCTAAAGTAAAACAATCTGTTCAAACAGCTTTTTCAGCAGCTATTTTTAAAGCAAATGAATTAACTTTAAAGTATACTGAAGATTCTGATATTATAAATGTAAGTTTAAACAAACTTCTTGATAACTAAAAATTTTTAAAATAATATTATATATATCTATTTAATAAAAAAATTACAATTATTGTTTTTTCTAGACTACTAATCAAATCATAATATTTTTCTCTATTTAAGCAATTTTAAAAGTAATATAAATTTAAATTTTTAATCTAAATAATGATTGATAAATATTTTAGGACAACCTGTGTTTTGTATACAAACCGTAGGTTGTCCTAATATTTCAATTATTATTTAAGCAAAAGAATCTCATTTTTATACAAGCAATAAAAACTCTTATAGCTTTATATGCAAATATATATTTTAATTAAATAATTAAACTTTTATTTTTACTATAAATAATATAAAATTTATGTTAATGGTATAAAAGGGGGACTTTTATGAAAAAAAAATTTTTTGGTATTGTATGTATGTTAACAATTGTTTTAGTTGCTTGTTATTTATTTGTCTCTAATATAAATAACGAAACTCTTAGTCTTACTGGCATATATTTAGATGATAATAATCAATTGCATGGTGAAGCAATAGATAAATCTAAAAAGAATGATTCTAAATATATAGGTTATATAGAAGGTAATTTTATTAGCAATACAAATAAAGAAATAACTGAAAATTTTTCTTTAAATAAAATTTACCTTCAAAATTTAAGCTTAGAAATCCCTGATTATTTTCAAACTTTTCAAGCAATGGATAGCAATAATGGTACGATAGCTTTGCTCACAAAAACAGATGATATTTTTAATCATTATAGTAAAGATAGTATAAGTGTATCTATCGTAGATAATGATTCTAATTATACTATTGAAAAATGTATAGAAAATATAAAAGAGTCAAATAAATTTCCAGGACTAGTTAGAAAATTACAAGATATTAATGTAGATGGAAATAGTTTGAAAGTTAATTATAATGGAGACTATAAAGATGTTGGAGATCCAAATGTTCAATCTAAATTTAAAGTTTATGAGCATCATATATTTCAGGATAATAAAATTTATATGATAGAATATCTTTATGAAGATGAAGTTATAGGAAAGAAAGTTATTGATATTTTAAATAAAAGTATTACTATAACTAAGCAATAACTAACTTATTTAAAATTTAATTTATAATAAAAAAACTATTTAAATAGAATATATTAAAATAAATATAAAAAGTTATCTTATTTGAAGATAACTTTTATTTTATTATCTAATAATTATGACTATAATCATAGTAATTTCTTTATTGAAAATTTCATATTTAAAAATATTCATATTCAATTATCTAATAATACTTTTTCCCACCCTGTATTTGACTCCATGCTATCCTCTTTATTATCTAAATAATATTTTAATATAAGCTTTTCCTCCTCTGTAAAACTATTTATAACTTTGCTTATCTCGCCGCCCAAAAAGCAATTATTTAAAATCTCTATTAAGTCTTCTAAACTACTAATTTCATTATGTATTATTATTAATTTGTCTTCTATAAATCTGCAACTTTTTATTTCTTCTATTAAAGCTCTTAACTTTTCATCTTCTATACTTGCATTTCCTATAAATTTTTCTTCTATATAATCTTCTTTCATCTTAAAATTTAGAAAAATATTATCTAAATTATTAAACTCAACACCTTTATTAATCCGTGCTACTAAATTTAATCCACTTTCTTTAATATAATTTTTTTCAAATTCATCTACTATTTCTAGCTCAATGCAAATTTTATCCACTGCTTCTAAAACTATTTCTTTAATAGAATTATTTTTAAAAATCTCTAGTAAAATTCTTCTTTGAATATCTCTTATTTCCATTTCAAATATATTTTCATTTAATATCTGAAGTCCTAGTATATTTGTAAAAACAGGCTCGAATATATTTATTAATAGCCCTTTATAATCTTCACAATAACTATTTAAAATCATTTCAATCTTCTCTTTTTTAAATTTATTACAAAATTTATTTTCAATTAAAAGTCTTTTAAGATATTCATTTATATAATCTATTCCTTGTAATTTTTCATTTACAGGATTTGAAAGCTGATAATCTATACTGCACTTTATTTCATGAGCAAAAAATCTATAATCATACCTTTTTAAACCTGCTCCAATTTCTATTATTGTATCTGAATAGGATATATTTTCAATCTCTGCATCTTCCTTTATTACATTTTCTAAAAGCTCTTTACTTTTACTTATCTCTACCTCTATTTCATTCCATGACTCCTCTAGCACTTTTTCTAAATCATCTATTGTTAATAAATCTATTTCTGATACTTTTTTATTTAATGAAAAACAGATTGATTTTAAAAGTTCTTCAGCTATTTCTATTGGAACTGAACTACTATCTCCCATAGTATATCTTTCAATTCTTTTTCCTAGCAATTTATATAACTTTAAATTTATAATATCTCTTTCTTCTCTACTTATTTTATCAATTTTAGTATCTTTCAAAGTTTCTAGGTATATATTATTTTCTTTCATAAATCCTCCCTGAAACTAATAATCTTTTCTTCTATTAAATCCATATCTAGTTTCACGACAAAGCTCTTCAAGATTTGTGCTACTTAAATACTCTATAGAACCTTGACATTGACCATTAAAATAATTTTTCATAAATTCAATTAACTCTTCATCAGCTATTTGTTCCATAGCTTCTCCTTTAAAAAAATAAAAAATCTCTTGAAGCTCTTCTAAAACTTCCTCATAATTATCTTTCATGATATATGGTGAATCGCAAAAAGCCTCAATTAGATTTTTCAAAATACCATCTCCAAACTCAACTCTTCCAGTATTTTTCAAACTTTCAAAACGTTTATTAATTAAATTTTCTATTTGATTATCTGATAAAGAAACTCCATATTTCATTGTTAATTCATTACAACTCTTTATCTCTAATATCATCTTCTCCTTTTGCATATTTTGAATAATTAAATCAAAACTTTCACTCACATTTATCACCTCTAGCATATCTTACTCTTCTTTTTCAAAGACTACTAGACTTGAAAATTTTTCAATTTTGTGGTAATATATAAACATAGATAAAAGGATATAAAGCTAGAGTTTTGCTTGCTTTACATCCTTTTTTATTTTTTAATAAATATTTTTATTTATCTAAAATATTTGTAATAAAATTATTTTTTTAAAATACTAAAACATATTTTGGTTTTTTCTTAGCTTGTTTTTCTTGTAATTCGTGTGCTTGTGAAGCATGTTTAAAATCTAATGTATAAACATCATCATCCAATAAAAGACCTTTTTTGAATTGATCATTTATAATTTCAGCAGCTATTTTTAGATGTTCTATACTAGCATGGCTTATAACAAATCCTAGTATTTGTCCCATTTTAGTATAAAGAGGCCAAGTATCTATAGTATCAATTGGAGCTGGTGTAATCATTAAAATTCTTCCACCAACATTTAATGCTGTAATATTATTTTGAAGATTTGCATGACCTGATGTATCCACAATTAAATCAAATATTTCTCTTTGATTTTCTGACGGAAAAGTTTCTTTATAATCTATAGTATTATCTGCTCCTAATTTGTGTAATATTTCAAAATCATCTGGATTTGAAGTTGTTGTAATAGAAAGCCCCATTTGCTTAGCTAAACTAACTAGTTTTCTACCAACATGTCCAGCAGCTCCCTGTATTAATATTTTTTCTCCTATTCTCGCTTTTCCTATTTCTGCTAAAAGAATAGCAGCAGTAGCTGAAGAATGTAATGAAGCAACAGCTGAAATAGGATCAACTCCTTCTGGAAGATGATATAGTCTATCTTGGTTAACACTAACAAATTCAGAAGTTACGCCTTGTCTTCCATCATACCCCATACTATTTGCCCAAACAATATCTCCAATTTTGAAGCCTTTTGTAGCCTTTCCAATTTCATGTACAACTCCTACCATATCTCTACCAATAATAAAAGGAAATGGTATTGGTGTTTTATACTTTCCTGAACGAATAAATGTATCTACATTATTTACGGATACGCAAATTGTTTTTACTATAATTTCATCATCACGGCATATTGGGTTATCAACATCACCATATTGTATATTTTTTATACTACCACACTCTGTAATATATGCTGCTTTCACATTAAAACTCCTTTCATATAATTATACTTATGTAAAATAAATATACATTTTCAATAGATAACACGTATCTAACTTTTTACATATTAAATGTATTCTAGCATAAAATTTTTATTAAAATATTAATAATATTTCTGACTTTCTCCAAATCAATCACTACCAAGTATAAATTTATAATTATATTTTCCAAGACTATTTAAGGTTTTATATGTGTTCATTTTATAAATTTATAAATCGAAATCTAAATGATAACATTCCTGTAAATTATTCTCATTTAAATTTAACTTGTATTTCACAAATTTTATTAGGCTCTTTTCTGTAATTAATAAAATTTTTTAAGCAACATTTTTTTATGGATAAGATAAAAAAATTAATAAGTAGAAAATATATTATGAATTAAAATAGGCTTGTATCATTTTAATAAATTGCTAAAAACAGAGTGTTAATTCAAAGTGAAATTATTACATTTAAAAATATAATATGTTTTTTTTATTATAATAATAGAAAAACTACGAAAACTTTATCTATATAAATCGGTGAATTAATGTTAACAAATTATTATAATTGCGTTCTTTGACAATAATGAATTCTATTAGTAATAATTATAAGTAATTGTAATTTTATTAAATAATTTTATTTAAATGTAGTAAAAGAAAAATATGAAAGGATGGATTATATGAATAAATTAAAAAAGCTAACACTGTTTCAGTTAATAGGAATTACTATTGCTTTCTTTGGAAGTGTTAGAAGTGTACCAACATTAGCTATAAATGGATGGACAGGTATCACATATATAGTTGCAGCTGTAATTATTTTTGCAATTCCTATAGCACTTATAGCAGCTGAACTTGCAACTGGTTGGTCAGATGAAGGTGGACCTCAATTGTGGGTTAAGGAAGGACTAGGACCTAAGTGGAGTTTTGTTACTTCTTGGATACTATGGATTCAGATGGTTACAGGAATGACAATGGTAGGGAGTATAGTAGGAGTAATTTTAGCTTATGTAATAGGAATTCCAAGTCTTTCTCAAAATAGTATTTTTGTATTTATTTGTTTACTTATAAGTTTTTGGGGTGTTACGCTTCTTAATTTTAAATTTAATATGGTTAAAGTTGTAGGAAAGTTTGGAACACTTATAGGAGTTCTTATTCCTTTTGCTGCACTTACAATATTAGGTGTTTTATATATGTTCAAATTTGGAATTAATCCAGGACATTATTTAGGAAACTTTGAATTATCTAAATTAGTGCCTAATATACATAATTTAGGTACATTAACATATTTTTCAGGAATTATATTTATCTTTGCAGGGGTAGAGATTTCATCAGTTCATATAAATAATATACATAATCCGAAAAGAAATTATCCAATAGCAGTTATTATATCAGTAGTTATACTGGTAATTGTGAATTTAATAGCAGGACTTACTGTTGCAAATGCAATTCCTAAAGGACAAATTGAGCTAACAAATGTATTACAACCTTTTGTAGTATATACAAAAGCCTTTCACTTACCTACAATAATAGAAAAAATTATTGCATTAATGATAGTAATTGGAGTTCTTGGACAAATGAGTGCATGGGTATTAGGTCCAGCTAAAGCAATGATAAAAGTTGCAGAAGAAGGGAATTTACCAAAAATATTTCAAAGAAAAACAGAAAGAGGAATACCAATAACTATTGTTATAGTACAAGCTATAATGGTTTCTTTATTAGCAGTATCATATGTTGCAATTCCAAATGTTAATGGAGTATTCTTTATGATAACAATTGTTACAACTATACTTTATTGTTTAGTTTACATACTAATTTGTATTTCAGCTATAAGATTAAGATACACAAAACCTAATATAGAAAGAGCTTTTAGATTAGGTGTAAATGGAAATTTAGTAATGTGGATAGTGGCATTACTTGCTTTATTTGGTCTTATATTAACTATAGTAATAAGTTTAATTCCACCATCAATTATAAGTAAGAGTCAAGATGGTTTTTATATTGGATTTCAAGCTATAGGTACAATAATAAATATAATAATTCCATTATTAATATTTAAATTTAAAAAGAAAAGTTGGAAAATAAGATAAAAAATAAAAGCTATATCAAAAATTTTAGATATAGCTTTTATATTTTTTAATAGATAAATAATTATTATATCGGTTTTATTTCATCATAATATCCTTTTAACTTTGAATTTAACTCTCCAAGATTTATATAAACTATACTATTATTATTATTTGACGATTGACCTCCTTCTATACCATTTTTATCAAAAGATTTATCAATAGCTCTTATTTGATACCATGAACTAGTATAAAGATTATTTATTAAATTATTTAAAGCCCTACCACTTATCTGATATTTACTATTTGTACTATTATCATTAAAATGTTTAATATCGTTATTTTCTTGATTACTTTGTTTTACACTTTTATTTATATTTTGATTATAAATTGCTTTTACATTTTCACTTGTTTGCACATCTTTTTGGTTTGTTATAGATTTAGTATTTTTTATATGTATATTTTGTTGATTCGATGTTTCTTCATTAATATTTGTATTTATGTTTTTTTCACTATCTGTTTTAACGTTTTTTAAGCTCTCTTCTTCTGGACTTATTTTATTACTAGCTACTAATTTATTAACCTCGGTTTCTTTATTACTAGAAATTATAACAAACCCACCTATTCCACAAACCATTATTATCCCAACTATTATAGTAATTATTTTTCTCATATGTAAAAATCTCCTTATCAATATATTCTATATTAATCTAACAAATAAATATGAATTTCGAATAACATTTTTATGATAAATTAGATTTTTAATCTAATTTTTTAAAAATTAATTGAATAGTTTTTATAAGTTCAATTTCTAATTTAAATATGTATAATTCTTTTTCTTTTTCATAAGATATAAATGTAGTATTTATATACTTAGCCTTTAAATAAAATATTTGATTTGTTCTCGAAAACAATAGAAAACCCATCCAAAAATGAATGGGTTTTCTATTAATATATTTTTACAAGGAGCTAGAAAAACACTAATCGAATTAATGATTTTCTAGTATACAATAATAATATTAAGTTGTACTAACCATAAAATACATTACTAAATAAATGATAAATAATATTTACAAAAAACATTAAAATTATCATTTTTATAGTTTGGAAAATTATATAACTTTAGTATAAATAATATTAGTTAGTATTATTATGTTAGTATCATATTATTTAATTACTGTAAAGTAAATGTATAACATATATAGTATATCACAATAACTATACATATATTGGATATGCGATTTTAAAACTTTTAATATTTTAATATATTTCTGTAATAAATTTAAATAAAATATCATTCTATAATAATTTGAACAATTAATTCGTTAAAATATATTAAATGTATAAATTTACTTCTAACTAAAACTTTAATATTTCTTTTATTTAATTAGCATAACAATTATTGTTTATCATAAACTAAAATGTAGAAATCTATATATTCAATCTTTAGAATCCAATATTTAATTCATAATAAAAATAATAAAAAGCCGTTCAATAATTCGAACGGCTTTTTATTATATTTTAAAAGGTAATAGCAAAATACTATAATGGTATGTTAATAAAATAGTAGTAAGTTTGTATTAAATACAAAGAATAATTATATTTTATTTATTAAAACCTTTACAAATAAAATTATTCTTTGCTATGGGGAAGATCTGTTTTAGTACCCAACATAAATATAAATTTTAGGTTTATTATTTATATTATTAACATACAACATATTGAGATATAATATATTCAATATGTTTGTATTATAGCACAATATTTATATTTATGTCGTATATATTGAATATATTTATTTTTATAATTTCAGTAATTTGATATACTTTTTTAAAATAAAAATAAATATCTTACTCTTTTATTGCAATTAAAGTAATTAATTATATAAAATTTATTAAAACATATAAATTTTTATTTTAAATTAATTTATATAAATAAAAGATTTATTTTTCAAACAATAAAAAAACTATTCATTTCTGAATAGCTTTTTTAAATAGGTTTTATAAGGAGCTAGTGAAACACCAAAATAAGCGCCTTACTAGTATTAATATTATTAGGTTGCACTAACATAATATTGCTTACTAAACAAATGATAAAAAACATTTACAAAAGTAGTGAAACTATTTATGTGTATACATTAGAAAAAGCTTATAAATTTAATATAAACAATTGTTAGGAGTATTATTATGTTAATTACATATTACATAATTAGTATAAAGTAACTATGTAACATACTTAGTATACCACAATGACTATACATATATTGGATATGTAATTTCAAAACTTTTAATATTTTAATATATTATTGCAATAATTTTAAATACAATGTCACTTTATAATATTTTGGATAATTAATTCGTTAAAACATATTAAATGCATAAATTTTATTCTAATTATATTTTTTTACATTATCATAATGATATTATTAGGTTTACTCTTAGACTATAAATAAAATACTATATTAAATTTTTATTTATCTTAAAATTCAAAAAACAAAATTTAAAAGGGGGTAGTTTATAAAATAATGTATTATTATCTTAAATATTATATATAGCCTCATTATCTTTAAAGGATCAATTATGAAAAAGCTAAATAAAAAATACTACGAATTAATAAGTGAATTAGAAAAGTCATTAAATGATTTTGAAGTTAAAGAAGATAAAAACTTAACTAAAATTTTAACTGAATATAAAGATAAATTTTATTTCTTATACAGAAAAACTTCATTTTCACAAGATGAAGAAGAAATGATAAGAAAATTAAGTGAAATCGGTAAGAGTGCCGGTTTAAATTGAACATATGGTTCTGATTATGGAGATAAATCTATTTTAACTTAAACAAAAAAAGCTAGAGAATTTATTTTCTCTAGCTTTTATTATTTTTAAAATGTATATCAATCTACATTTTAACTAATTAATCTAAATCTTCTCCATTTGATGCAATAACTTTTTTATACCAATAGAATGAATCCTTCTTATATCTCTTATAAGTTCCATTACCTTCATCATCTAAATCAACATAAATAAAACCATAACGTTTACGCATTTCACCAGTAGATGCACTAATTAAATCAATACAACCCCATGGTGTATATGCTCTTAAATCAACTCCATCATCAATAGCTTCTTCCATTGCTTTAATGTGTTCTCTTAAATAATCTATACGATATGGATCATGAATTGATCCATCTTCTTCTTTTTTATCTATAGCTCCCAAACCATTTTCTACAATCATTAAAGGTTTTTGATAACGATCATAAATAACATTTAATAAATATCTTAATCCATCAGGATCTAAAGACCATCCCCAATCACTATATTTTAAATACTTATTCTTTGCACCAAGAACAATATTTCCTGCTCCATCCATTTCAACATCTTCATGAGTTGTCACACAACTTGTTGAATAGTAAGAAAAACTAATAAAGTCTACTACACCTTCTTTTAATTCATCAAGATCTGACTGAGAGAATTCAAGTTCTACACCACTTCTTGCTCTTGTACTTTTTGCAAATGAAGGATAATATCCTCTCACCATAACATCTCCACTATAGAAAAAGTAATCTTGCCATTTACGCTGACAAGCTAATACATCTTTTGGATCACATGTTAATGGATAATTGACAGTTGTAGCAAGCATACAACCAACTTGATAATTTGTATCAATTTGGTGAGCAAGTTTTACAACTCTAGCACTAGCAACCATCTGATGATGTAATTTTAAATAAGTTTCTTTCTTATCATCAGCAGTCATTCCTTTAAAGAAATCAAAATACATTAATAAACTATTTATTTCATTAAATGTTAGCCAATATTTTACTAAGCCCTTATAACGCTTAAAAACTGTTTCTGCATAATGTTCAAAATAATCAATTAAATCATGGTTTGTCCATCCACCACAATCTTCTTCAAGATAAATAGGTGTATCATAATGACATAATGTTACTAAAGGTTCAATTCCATACTTTTTACATTCCTTAAAAACATTCTCATAAAATTTTAACCCTTGTTCATTTGGTTCTTTTTCAATACCATTTGGAAAAATTCTGCTCCATGATATTGACATACGATACATCTTAAATCCCATTTCAGCAAATAATGCAATATCTTCTTTATAATAATGATAAAAATCAATAGCTTTATGATTAGGATAATACTCATCTTCAAAAATAGCTCTTTTAGCCATTTTAGGGAAAGGCTGAAATCCAGAAATCTTTCCTTTATTCCCCTCTTTATCTATATATGTGATAAGACGTGGACTTTTTGCACTTCCAGCTAATAAAAAATCAGAACCTATTTCACCTTTACCATCTAAACCATATCCACCTTCACATTGGTTAGCAGCTGTAGCTCCTCCCCAATAAAATCCTTTTGGAAAACTCATAATATACCTCCTATTTACCTCTTTATACTCTTAAAACTTTTAAAATTGAATCACCATGGCCATGATGTTCATGATCTAATTCAACAACATCTAAATAATCAAAACTATTTGTAACCATCATTGGAATTTCACAATCATATCCTAATTCTTCAATTTTATCTTTTTCAAATGTTAAAAGTAATTGTCCAGCTTTTACTTCGTCTCCTTGAGAAATGTGGTTTTTGAAATATTTCCCTTCTAAAGAAACAGTATTTATACCAATATGGATTAAAATTTCACAACCATCTTCACTTACAATACCAATAGCATGTTTTGTAGGAAATAATGTTCTTACTATTCCATTACATGGAGAATATACTTTTCCATCATCAGGAATTAATAAACATCCTTTTCCTAATGCTCCACTTGCAAAAGCATCATCTTTAGAAGCAGATAAAGCTTGTACTTTCCCAGCAACTGGCATAAGAAATACTTCTTGTTTTGTTGATATTTGTTCTTCTTTTTTTAAAGAAGAAGAATTATTATTCTCTAAATAATCATAGTCAGAATCTTTATAAGAGAATAATCCTAATATTAATGATACAATAAATGGAGCAATAGTCATAATAGCAATAGCTATAAAATTAGGATTTACTGGATCAATAAATCCTAATAAACCGATTACACCCATACCAGCATATGAATACATTTTTAATCCACTTAATGCAACAATAATACCACCTACTGCTCCACCAATACAGTTAATTACAAACATCTTTTTACGAGGTAAAGTTACACCATATGTTGCTGGTTCAGTTACTCCAAATATTGAAGATATAAATGATGGTAAAGCAACTGATTTTAATTTTTCATCTTTTGTTCTTAAAAATACTGCTAAAACTGTACCACAAGTTGCAAAGCATGCTCCATAAGAGAATGCAAGCATCTGACTTGGATTACCTGCAATTAAATCCATAAATGCAAATACTGTTAAAACCCCATGTACTCCAAACATTACAAATACCTGCCATAAACCACCTAATAATACTCCTGCAAGTAATGGTGAAAAACTACAAATTGAAGTTAGAGCCATATTTAACCCTGTCCCAATTAAATTAGCAAAAGGCCCAATAATTACGAAAGTTAAAGGAAATGAAATTACCAAAGTTAATAATGGTGTCATAAATCCTTTAATAGTTTTAGGCATATATTTATCAATTAACTTATATAATGGTGCAGCAAAAAGTAATCCAAATAAAATTGGCATAAATGTTGAAGTATAACTTGCTTTAACAACATATCCAAAAATATTTAGTTCAACATTTTGAATAGTAGGATAACACATAGCTCCTGCTAAAATCATCCCAAAGAAAGGATCTATTTCAAATTTCTTAGCTAAATTATAACCTAACATTAAAGGTAGAAAATAAAAGAAACAATCTCCTGCTGCATTAAATAGCATATAAATACTTGATTCAGGGCTTAGTCCAGCAAAAGCCAATAAAACAGTTAACCCTTTAATAATCCCACAAGCACAAAGTAAATTAAGTACTGGTCCCATACCACCCATAATTACATTTAATACTCTATTAATAATACTCTTTTTTTGTTTTGCGTCTTTATTGACAGCAACTTGATTATCCAATCCTAATTGCTTACATACTTCATCAAAGACCTCTCCAACATGTTCTCCAATAACAACCATATATTGTCCTATTGATTTAACAACAGTTACAACACCATCCATATTCTTTAACACATCATCATTAGCCTTTGATTCATCAATCAATTTAAATCTTAACCTCGTTACACAATGTGTTAAACTCTCTACATTCTCTTTTCCTCCAATATTTTCAATAATATTAGATGCTAGTTTTGTGTATTTACCCATTATTTTTCCTCCATTCTAAGTAATTAAAACTCATTTTGAAGGTTTAGCCAACTTAATGTTACCATCCATTTTTTACAAAACTATATATATCTATATTTACCAAACAGTGATTGTGCGCACTTTTATTTATCACTTGTTTTGATTTTTATATATAACGCGTTCAATATGAATTGTTAAATAAAGTTTTTCTTCATTAGATAATTCATATTTATATTTGCGTAATATAAACTCAGTAATTCTTTCTACACATTTATATGAAGTCTGATACTTCATTTTCACAACTTCTAATAACCCATCATCATTTGAATCTTTAAAAGTCTTATTAAAAACAAGTCTTTGAGCAAAGAATTTTAAATGTGTAATGTAACGATAATAATAAACAGAATCTATATCAAATTCAACTGAAAAATAATACTTTACTATATTAGAAATCTCTTGCATTATTTTTGTTACTTCTAATGTCTGTTTTATGTTACTTTCATCCATTTCAGCATTTACAATGTGTAAAGCAATAAATGCTGCTTCATCTTCAAGTAATTCAACCTGAAAACGCTGTTTAATAATATTTAATGCTTTAAGAGCCAAACCAAATTCTAATTCATAGAATCGTTTAATATCCCATAACATTGAATTTGTAATAGTTATTCCTTCTAAGAATCTTTGAATAGCAGTATAAATATGATCACTTAAAGATATATATATAGTATCATTAAGTTTTTTCCCAAGCTCTAACTTAAACATTTCTATAATCTCATCAACTGCTTCTAAATATTCTAAAGGTATTTCAAAAACAAGTTCTTGAAAACGTTTGTTTTGTATTTGGTCTTGAAGAACAAAGACTTTATTAACTTCTTTTTCATCAATTTTTTCACCAGCTTTTTTCTTAAAAGCAATCCCTTTACCACAAACAACTTTTTCAATCCCTTTTTTATCTTTAATAATAACAACGTTATTATTTAAAACACGATCAATAACCACTTCAACACCCTCTCTTACAAAAAAAAATCCTATTTGCACACTTATAAAAGCAAAAAACTTTCAAAAATCTGCAAATAGGTCTAGCTTGAGTTAACAATTACCATCCTAAATTCTAATTAAATTATATCACATAACATACCTTTGTCAACAAATATTTCAAGTTTATACATTTTTCTACTTTTTGAAAACTATCTTAAATAATTACTATTCAAGATACTTAAAATAGTATGTCCTATAAAATATATTACAAAGAAAATTTTTAATAATTTTAACTTCTAAATTATTATATTTTTTAATAAAAGAAATTAGAATATTAAATTTTTTAAACTCTATTTAATTTAAGATATTTTAGCAAAATTTAAATTAAATCATTTATTTTTTTATTATAAATTTCTATTTTTTCATTTATGTTTTCTAAATATTTTTGCCATTTTAAAATTTCTAATTTAATGTTATCTTTATGCTTTAATAACATCTCTCTTCTCTCTATAAGTGTTGAATCTCCATCATATCTTAAACTAGAATACTTTGCGATTTCTTGTAAAATCATTCCTGTATCCTTTAATTTTTTTATAAAAAGAATCCATTCTATTTCATTTTCTTCATACTCTCTCCTATTAAAGGAATCTCTATTTACTCTTATTAATTCTTTTTGTTCATAATATCTCAATGTATATTCACTTATTCCTGTTAATTTGCTTACTTCACTAATTTTCATAATTTTTTTCTCCTAACACCTTGCTTTAGAGTATAGTCTAAGAACTATCATATAAATGATAAATCTATTAGGAGGTTATTGCAAATGCTGAAAACTAGATTTCAAACAGGTATGAAAAATTTAAATTTAATTGATGGAACAATAGGAGGAAACGTTATTACTTCTATTGAGGACATAGCTCCTGACATTGGTAAATATATTGTTGAGTTTGCCTTTGGAGATATTTATTCAAGAGAAATTTTATCACTACAAGAACGTGAAATCATAACTCTTACAAGTTTACTTACTTCAGGTGGTTGTTAAAACCAATTAAAAGTTCATATTAATGCTTCTTTAAACGTTGGTATCTCAAAAGAAAAAATAATAGAAACCTTTATTCATTGTATTCCTTATGTTGGATTTCCAAAAGTTCTAAATTCAGTTTTTGTTGCTAAAGAAATTTTTGCTGAGATTTAATAAAAAAAAGATTAGAAAGTTATTCTTTCTAATCTTTTTTATTAAAGTTATTTTTCATAAATATTGTATTTATATTTTAATTAAATATCTTTAAGTTCTATAAATTCTTTTATATCTTCTAATATTATTACTAAATTTAGTTAATACTACTTTCTTTTTAATATAAGTTTAATAAATCTACCTGCAAATTCTATTCCAACTAATCCAATAACAACTCCAATAATTAGTCCAAATATTCCTATCATTATTATCACTTCTTCCTTAGTTACTATACAATAATTATATTAATTGGCTTTTTTTGTGTCAATTAAATTTAAAAATATAGAAAAATTTTCTAATTTATTCACAAA
The DNA here is from genome assembly GCF_000371465.1 of Clostridium thermobutyricum. Taxonomy (NCBI): domain Bacteria; kingdom Bacillati; phylum Bacillota; class Clostridia; order Eubacteriales; family Clostridiaceae; genus Clostridium; species Clostridium thermobutyricum. The sequence continues at coordinate 64,524 of NZ_KB850958.1, forward strand.
ACTAAAAACATTTATATGCAAAAATGGAGTTATAATGTAGTAGATACACCATTAAAACTTTACCTAGAATAATATAAATATTTATTACATAGAAAAGCTTATAAATAAGGGAGGATTTAAAAATGGATGATTTAGAAATGGATGATTTAAGAATACAAACTATTATTAAAAATATTCTTGAAAATAAATTAGTTAAAACATTGCTTTATGTTCTAGGAATAATTATATATGTTTATTCATTTATATATATCCCAAATTATGAATCTAAATTAAAAAAATTTTCACCTAAGCTTGAGATTAATTTAACTAAAAATGCAGTTGATCTAGAGTATATTAATGTTCCCAAACATGCTAAAAATGCTAATCTTCAAAATGAAACAAGTAAGTATACATATTCATTTTTTTCAAATGATATATCTTTAGAAAAAGTAAATTCTACTAATATAGATAACTCAAATGTTCTTAATTATAACATAGGAAATCTCGATTCTAATAAAAATAATATGTATAGAGTAGTCTGTTCTCAAAAAAATAGTAACTATAAAGTAAGCTTTAATTTTAAAACTGAAAAACAAGCTGAAAATTTCGAGGATAAATTTAAAAAATTTAAAAATGAATATGATAAAGCATAAAAATTTTTAAGATATACTGAAAGTCAAAATAATTATAAATGATTTTCGCCTTCTTATTATAATATATATTTATTAAGGAGGTGGAATTATAATGAAAAATGACATTAAAATTTCAATTATACAAAAAATATTTGTTAAATCAGTATTTACTTCACTATATATGTATATATCAATTTTTATATTAAGCTTTTTTAAAAATGAATTATTTCTTGGTGAACTAGCAAGTTCTTTATTAAATAAGATAACGTATATACATGATTTATGGATTATAGAAATTTTAATATTTATATATTTACTTATATATGAAACACTATTGAAAAAATTTAAAATATAATTTAAAGGATACATTATATAAAAAATAAAAATCGGCATTAAAACCGATTTTTTTAATAATATCCATATTCACATAATAAATCATAGCAGCTATTTACTTCATCATCAGTAAATAGTTCTGCATATTTAGGTTTAACTATAACTGCTTCCATTGTTAAATCAATACGATTAGCTTTAACAAGTTTATCAAAGCAATCTGAAGTTCTTCCTTTTCTTAATATCTCTTGAATAGTTCTAACTACTCCAAACTTCTCTATATTTAAAAGAAAACGAGTCATTTTACATTCATATTCTTTTTCTGATATATTGCAATTTTTTATAATCTCTTCTTGTAATTTCTTTTCTAATGCTCCCATTATTTCACCTTCTTAATTTTATATAAATTTAATTTCTTTATTAATTATTTCTTTTTCTTTATTTACTATATCAAATTTTTATTTAAATGTAATATTAATCTTAACAATTTCATTTCTTGAACCTATTCTCATAGGAGGTCCCCATGTCCCTAAACCAGAAGTTACAATAGTTTGTAGTCCTGATTCAAATTTTAAGTATCCATAATGATTCTTATAATACATTTTTGTTGCTAAGTTAAAAGGGAATATTTGTCCTTTATGAGTATGTCCAGATAAAACTAAATCTGCTTTTCCATTATACTCATCAAATACTGGTTCATGCTCTAATACTATTATAGGTAATTTATCTTCTCCATCTTTATTCCATTCTTTTTTTCTCTCTTCCCCTTGGAAACCTATTGGACTCATATCTTTTCTTCCTGCAATAGCGAATTTATCTTCTATTTTTACTAAATTATCTTCAAGTAAATTAACATTTGTACTTTCAACAAATCTTTTCATCTCTGTAAAAGTTTCTCCTGCATCATGATTTCCAAAGTTTAAAAATGTACCATATTTACTTTTAATACTATTAAATAGTATTCTTGTTTTATCATTATTTTGTACAGCCTTAAAGTTTCCATCAAAAACATCTCCAGCAATAACTACTGCATCTGGATTTAAGCTATTTATTTTATCTATATTCTTTTTGAATTTCTTGTTATCATTAAAATAACCTAAGTGCAAATCACTAATTAAAACAAGATTAAGCTTATCTAAATTGCTTTTTTTATCTATCTTTATATCGTAATTAGTAATTTTTATTTTACTTGCATTATATCTTCCATATAAAAATACAGCAAAGATTATAATTAACTGAACTAAGCTAAAATAACTTTCATTTATTTTACCTAAAAATATAATTTCTCCAAATAAGTTTGTAATCAAAATTAAAAAGAATGTTATTATAGAAAAACCAAATGAATAAGTTCCTATTTTTCCTACTAAAGCTCCTACATTTTTATTTATTAATCCAATTGTTAAAAGAGCTAATATTGTTCCTATAGTAAATACTAAAAATATAATATATTTTATATTTATATTAAAAGCATTTATAAAATCATTATTAATTGTATTTGCTACATAAAAATTCATTAATGAATATAAGATAATTGCTATAATGATTCCAATGTTACGTGCTACTTTCATCCTTACACAAAACCTTTCTTTAATTTTATTTTTTCTTCTATGATAAATTATACATCTTTTCTTTTGTTTATGGTTAATTTTAATAACTTAGATATTATATAGAGATGTATTACTACTAAGTTAATTTTAAATTTAATTATAAAAATAAAATTCTATATAAAAATTTAAAATATATATTAATATAAATTTGGTATATTATTTGAATTTAATACATATAATAATAGTAGAACTATGTTGAATCATTATAAAATAAAAGTATAAATACACAATACAAAAAGCTAGCTATTTTATAGCTAGCTTTTTTATAAAATATAATTTAATTTATCTGTTTTATTGTATTTAATACATTATAAGCTTCTCTTAACATAACATGATACTCTTGAAGCTGAGGATTGTTTCCTGACATAGGAAAATCAGTTTGACTTCCTGCATAATATTTTACTCCATTTTTATTTTGTATAATTCTAGCACCATCTAAAATATGAAAGTAATCTTCTCTAAGTATATGGAATAAAACACCTTCTCCTCCCGAATCTTGCTTTAACTTCATCATAACTGTCATTCCTTCTTTTTAGCTTCTTCTTATTTTTTCTTTTTTTCTTCTAACTCAGTCTTTTTTATTTCTTCATTAACTGTATTCTTATATACTTCAAGCTTTTCTTCTTGATCTTTTGTTCCATTTTTAATTTCTACTTTTCCTATTTCTTCACTTGCTTTTTTAAATTCTTTTTTATCTATTAAACTAGAAATTAAATTTAACTCTTCATTTATTTTATTTATATTATCTTTTTTTATTTTTATATCTTCTTTAAGATTGTCCACTTTATCCTTTATATTATATTTTGAATACTCACTTGGAATCTTATTTATCTCTTCTTCTGCTCCATTTAAATTTCCTTCTTCAAAATATTTTTTAGAAGCTTCATAAGAGTTTATTATATATATAATATTTTTTGCCTCTTTATTATTAGAATCTAATTTTAAAACCTTTTCCATATAATTTTTACTTTTCTCATAATCTTCAGTATTTAAAGCCTCAATGCCGGAATAAAGCTCTTTATTTATATTATGTTAACCCTTTATTCATATTGTATTTACTTTGCATTATTTTGTCAATTTATCTTATTTTTCATTTTATTAGCTTTAAATTGTAAAAATTATTAACGTAAAATATATTTAAGTAATATTAATCTTATATATCACATTTACTAATACTTAAATAAATAATATAGTAAAATTAATAACACTTAACTATATAAAATATAATTTATATTAAAAAGAATAGGTGATAATTTGGAAGTTTTAAATAATGAAAAAATTAATATTAGTATTGTGTCTCCTTATAGTGAGATGGCTGATTATTTTAATAATCTTAAAGACAAAAGAATTAATATTAATGCAAAGACTATTAATGATAAACAAGAAATTAAGGAATTTATAAAAGAAAATGAAGCTACTACTGATGTTTTTTTAAGTGGTGGTTCAAGTGTTAGTTTTATTAGAGAAAATACAAATATTCCCGTTGTTGATATTAAGATAACTAATTTTGATTTAATTAAAGCTATAAATGACATAGAAATAAATGATAATACTCAAATAGTTTGTTTATCTTATTATAAAGATGTTTTTGATTTAGAAGAAATTAAAAGTATATTTAAGCTAAAAAAAAATATTTTACAAATAAAATATATTATTCCAGAAGATATTAAAGATTCTCTTAAAAAAGCTAAAGAACTTGGAGGCAATCTAGTTGTTGGTGGCGGATGTACTGAAATATATAGTAAGAACTTATCTCTTAAAAGTATATTGTTAAAGTCTAGTGATGAAGCTATGAATAAAGCAATTGAAGATGCTATAAATATTTTTAATGTTAGAAAAAAAGAAATTGAAAAAAACGTAAAACTTAATACTATTTTAAACTTTATAAAACAAGGAATTATTGTAACAGATATAAATAATAAAATTAATATTTGTAATACTGAAGCAGCAAAAATTTTAAATGTAAATAAAGAAGAAATTTTAGATGAAAATATTACAAATATTTTAGGTATATCTGAAAACTCAACAGAATTATCCAGTGATGGAATTATAAATATTAATGGAAAGATGGTTGCAACAAGCACTATAGAAATAAAGATAAATGACACTTTAATTGGAAGAGTTAATTCTTTTGATAAAGCTTCAACTATTCAAAAATTAGAAAGAAAAATAAGGAATAATAATCATAAAAAAGGTCTTGTTGCTAAATACAACTTTGATAACATCATAACTAAAGATAAAAATATGGAAAAGATAAAAAAGATGGCAATGAAATATGCTAAGACAAATGCTACTATTTTAATTTATGGAGAATCAGGAACTGGAAAAGAACTATTTGCACAAAGTATACATAATCAAAGTGATAGACATGATTGGCCTTTTGTTGCTGTAAATTGCGGAGCTATTAATGAAAATTTACTAGAAAGCGAACTTTTTGGATATGATAAAGGCGCATTTACTGGAGCTAAAAAAGAAGGAAAAGTTGGTCTTTTTGAACTTGCACATAGGGGAACTATTTTTTTAGATGAAATTGGAGAACTTCCTTTAAGCCTTCAAGCTAGTCTTTTAAGAGTTATACAAGAGAAAGAAATAATGAGAGTTGGAAGTAATGAAATAACACCTATTGATATTAGAATAGTTTGTGCAACTAATAAAGATTTAAGGCAAGAGGTTTTAAAAGGTAGATTTAGAGAGGATTTATATTATAGATTAAATGTTTTTAATATAAGTGTACCTGCTTTAAGGGATAGAAGAGCTGACATACCTTTAATTTCAAAGGAACTTTTAAATAGATTTGGAGTTTTTAATAAAGAAGAAGTAATAGAAATTATTAAAAAATGTCCAAGTAATTATGCATGGAGAGGAAATATTCGAGAACTTGAAAATGTAATTAGAAGATTATCACTAATGGTAGAATTTAGTGATTTTGATATGGATAATATAGATTATAAATCTTTTATAGATGGCATGGGAAATTATGAAAAAGAATATAGCCTAAAAATTAATATGAATAATAGTTTAAAAGAAATAATAAAAGAAGTTGAATTTAAGATTATAAATAAACTTTTAGAAGATGGTTATAAAATGGAAGACATTTTAGATAAGCTTGAAATCAGTAGAGCAAGCTATATGAGAAAAAAATCTCAAATACGATACCAAAAGTCTCATAATTGATACTTTTGGTATCGTATTTTTTTTATATTCTTAAAAAAATAAAAGATTTTAAGCTATTTCTAATTGTTTTTTAAAGTTGGCACAAAATATGCTTTAAATATCAATGTAAAAATTAATTATAACTTTTAATAAAAGTTGTACTTAATTAATTTTAAAATAACAAATAAATTTACTTAGATATAATATTAAAGTTTTATAAAATGGAGGTAATAAAAATGAAAATAACAATAGGAGATTATTTATTAAAAAGATTAAAGGAGTTTAATGTAAAACATATATACGGTGTCCCTGGAGACTATAACTTGTTATTTTTAGACCACATTGAAGACATGGACGGAATTGAATGGGTTGGTAATTGTAATGAACTTAATGGTTCTTATGCAGCTGATGGATATGCAAGAGTTAATGGTATGTCAGCATTAGTAACAACTTTTGGAGTTGGGGAACTTAGTGCTATAAATGGAATAGCTGGTGCTTATGCAGAAGATGTTCCAATAGTTAAAATTACAGGTATTCCATCAATGAGCATTATGAATAATAGCTCAAAATATGTTCACCACTCTTTAGGAGATGGTCAATATTATAAATTCTACAATATGTTTAGAGAAGTTACATCTGCTCAAACTATTTTAAGTGAAATGAATGCAGAAAGAGAAATAGATAGAGTATTAACTGAATGTTATATAACTAAAAAACCTGTTTATATAGGTCTTCCTTTTGATATTGTTGATACAGAAATAGAAGTTTCAGGAGAAAAATTAAATATTGATGTTAAAACTAATGAAGAAACACTAAAAGAATTTATAAAAGACGTAAAAGAATTAGTTTCAAAATCTAAAGGAGAAATGGTTCTTGCGGATTATGAGGTAGATAGATGTAATCTTAGTTTAGAAGCTAGAAATTTTGTTAAAGTTACAGGACTTCCAGTAAGTACAACAAGTATGGGTAAAAGTGCTGTTAATGAATATTGTGATAATTTCGTTGGTATTTATAATGGAGTTTTAAGCTCTGATTCAGTAAAAGAAGCTATGAATACATCAGATGTAGCATTCTTCTTTGGAGTTAAACTTAGCGACTTTACTACAGCTTGCTTTAACTTAGTACATGAAAATATAACAGTTGTAGAAATACATGCACTACATGCAAAAATTGGAGAAAAAATATATGCTAATATTTTAATGAAGGATGTATTACACGCTCTTTTAAATAATGATATTAACTTTAAACATAAATTTAAAGTAGAGCCTAAAAAAGCTATAAAATATATACCTGAAAAAAATAAAGAACTAACACAAGAAAGATTCTATCAATGTATAGAAAGTATTTTAGAAAAAGGAGATATACTTTTAGCTGAAACAGGAACTTCATTTTCAGGAGCAACTTCTGTTAGAATGCCTGAAAACTCTAAATTCATAGGGCAACCTTTATGGGCTTCTATAGGATATACACTTCCTGCACTTTTAGGATCTCAAATGGCAGATAAAAATAGAAGAAATATACTTATTATAGGTGATGGTTCATTTCAATTAACAGGTCAAGAAGTATCAACTATGATAAGAGAAGATTTACACCCAATAATATTTGTTATTAATAATGATGGATATACAATTGAAAAACTTATACATGGACCAGAAAGAAAATATAATGAAATAAATATGTGGGACTATAAAAACCTTGTAAATATATTTGATTTAAATAAAGAAAAGTCAATTTCCTGTAAGGTTCAAACAGAAGAAGACTTAATTAAAGCTATAGACCTTGCTAACAAAAATAAAGATAAACTTGCTTTTATAGAACTTGTAATGGATAGTAAAGATGCTCCAAATTCACTTATAAGACTTGGTGGATTATTATCAGAAGTTAATGGATACTAAAATAAATTTATAAATAAAAAAAACTGCTTTAAAAATAAACTAAAGCAGTTTTTATATACATTAAAAATATATTTAAATAATTATTCTATTTATACACTTTTATTTTTTAAACCTAAACATAGTTATTCCTCTTTTATTTATAAATTGAATTTTTTAATTAACAAATCTTTATAAATATGTTTAAACTATTTTTCATTAAAGGATAGTACTATTAAACTATAAATTTTATAAGGAGGTCTTAATCTAATGAAAAAATTTTACATAATAATTAGTTTTATTGTTGTTATTTTACTTTCTTTTATTGGAGGATATTTTTTTAGATACCAAAGCACTTCAAAATCTAAAATTAATTCTAAATTAATGGTAAATCTTAAAAACTTTAAAGGTGAATACAATAAATCTGCCATAAAATCTTTATATGACAATCCTTCTCCTAAAATTCAAGATACTATTAAGACTTTAGAAAAGGAAGGTAACAACCTATTAAATACTACTAACTATCCATCTGTAACTGATAAAACTGATTTAATTGCATCAGGTGAAACTAAACATGATTTTGTTTCTATGACACCTTATCTTTATAATGATTCAAACACTAAAACTGGATATATTGTAAAAGATGGAGTTGATAATCCTGAAAGATTAGATGAATCTAAGTTTGATTCACAAAGACTTGCAAAATTAGTTTCTGCCGTAAATACTTTATCTATTGATTATACTTTAACTGGTAAAGAAGTTTATGCAAAAAAAGCAGTTGATTTTTTAAATGCTTGGTTTTTAAATAGTTCAACTAAAATGAATCCTAATATGAAATATTCAGAAATTTTTGTTACTAATTCAGGAAAAACTTATTTCTTTAATAATTCTACAATGATTTCTGCTGTTCCATTTATACAAATAGTAAATGATATTTATTTACTAGAAGGTTCAAATGCATTAACTAATAAAGACCTTAATGGATTAAAAGCATGGTTTAATGACTTCCAAGAATGGCTTTTAAAATCAAGTAAAGGAAATATTGATATGCTTAGAATTGATAATCATGGAACATGGCTTCAAGCTGAATTGGCTTTATTTAATGCTTTTGCAGGAAATAAAGAAAGAACTATAAAGGCCCTAGAAGCAGTTGGACCTTATAGCATTTTTCCTCAAATAAAGAATAGCGGAAAAATTCCATCTGCTTTAATTAGAACAAAATCTGTTGATTATACAGAATATAACCTTGAAGCTTTCATAACCCTTGCTAATATAGGTGAAAAACTATCTATACCTATTTGGGATTATAAATCAACATATGGTGGAAGCATAGAAAAAGCCTTAGACTATTTAAATAACTATTTACTTGGAAAAGAAAAATGGCCATATGAAAATATAAAAGGAAAAAATGTTAATGAAGAAGATAATGGAGAATTTATAAAATATTTAGCATTAGCTTATGACCATTATAAAAATCCTGAATATTTAAAAACAATAAATAAATATAAATCTGAATCTAAAGGAATATCTTATTTAATTTTAGAATCTAGACTTTCTAGCTAAATAAAAAAACTGTTGCAAAATTGTTCTAAAAAATTTTGCAACAGTTTTTATAATATATTTTACTAAATATTATACTTCTGCTATTACTCTACAAGGTAATCCTGTAAGTTCTGTAAAGTTTACTGGATATGTATTTGCTTTAAATTCTTCTGATTTCTTTCCATTTAAAACTTTTTCTAAATTATATAAGTTTTCTATAACAAATGCATTACTATCAGCACAATATTGGTCTGCCCAATCATGTTCTTTTCCTCTTCTAACTCCACAGCAATCAATTGCTATAATAGAAACACCTCTTTTTACTAATTCTTTTATTAATTCTTTTGATAACTCTCTAGGTTCTTTAAAATATTTTTCTGTTCCATATTCAGCTTCATATATAAATCCTGTATAAAAAGCTACAAACATATTTTCTTTTACTTTAGTAATATCAATATCAGGTATTTCAATATCTCTATCTTTTACACTGCTAACATCAAACACTATAGCATCTCTATTTGTATATTCTAATGGGAATTTTTTATTCATAACATCAAAGTGAGTTCCTAAATGTCCTAAATGCTCCATTTTCCCAAATTTCATAGCTAAATCCATATATTTTTTAGTAACTTCTAAACTTAAATCTATTAACATCTATTTTTCCTCCTTAGCATTACGCTTTTCATTATTAACTGCTTTTCTAAATAATTTTATAAACTCTTGTCTCTCTTCATAATCACTTAAACTATTAAGCATTTCACTTGAGACAAACTTATCAAATTCATCATGCTCTTTACTTATTTCAATACCTTTTTCAGTTAATTCTAATTTATAAGACCTTTTATCTGAATCATTTATAACCCTTTTAACTAAATTATTTTTCTCTAATTTATTAATTAAACCTGTTAATGTACTTTTAGGAACTTTAATAACATCTATTATATCTTTCAATATTACATTATCATTATGCCCTAACATATTTATTATTGAAATTTCATTAACACTGAATTTATTTAGATTACTAAATCTTTTTTCTAATTCTAGATATTTTCTAAAAACTAAAAATTCATGAAATATGTTACTCAATTCTGATATTTGATTATCTATATTTTTTTCCACTTTTACCTCCTTTAAATAAATTTATAAAATAGTACTAAAGCAGAATAGTTCGTATTTCGTACTATATTTGTATAATACTATATAAAAATTTTATTATCAATAATTGAGAATAACTTTTAATTATTTTTAACAGTTACTTCATTATTTCTATATTCTATTAGAAATAAATTTTAATAAAAAAATAGTTATCAATTTTTTCTTTACACATCTCTATTAATACTTCTTTTCTTTATAAATAAATAAAAAGCTAGCAATAATGCTAGCTTTTTTGTAGATTAAATATAAATCATAAGATATATTTTATATTAATTTATTATACTTCTACATTTTTTTAAATGCCCAAAGGTCTTTAGTTTCTTTCATAATTAAATTTAGATTCCAAGTTTTTTCACTATTTACCTTACTATCAGGGTCATTTACAATTACTTGTCCATCTTCTGTTATTCCAGTTAAAACAATAAAATGTCCTGTTTTAGTAAATACTCCTGGTCCCATAGCAGCTATAATAGGATTTCCCTCTTTTAGTTCATCAATTATTTTACTTTTTATAAGTGGAATTTCTTTTCCTTCAACTCCAAAATGCTCTGGAATATCAATCATCATTGTCCACTTACTTCCTTCTCCATTTACATATTCTCCTTTGCTTTCGCTATAATCAGCTACAACCTTAGGATTTATGCTTGTATCTCCTGTAAGACCTACAATAACCATAGAAAGAGCTGTTGGTCCGCAACCATTTACTGCTATATAGTTATCTCCATACTTGTCATATCCCCATTGCTTATCCCATTGTAAAAATAAAGGTATTTTTCCTTTTTCATAATAGCTTTTAATATCAATTTTTTTATTTTGATAATATTCTGCTTCAAATGGATAATCATAAACAAAGTCAAGTGCTGCTTTATTGTATGAAGCAAGTTTTACTAATGATTCTGGGTAAAGATTTAAGTTTGCTAATATTGTTTTTATCTTAGGATTACTATCCTCTTTTAAAAGAATTTTTATGTACAATTTTTTTGAATCATAAACGCTCTTTGGTATTTCAGTATTTAATTTTATATCTTTTCTTATTTTTACATTATTAGATAATACACTATTTTTCTTTGCAGGAGAGAAAAGTAATATTGCTCCTACTATCATTATCACAATAGCCGCTAATATTGTGATTATTCCTTTGCTTTTCTTCATTATTTATCACCCTTTAAAGTATTAATTTGATAAATTTTTTTAATTGTAACATTTAAATTATACTATATCTCTTTCTTATGAATTGTAATTTATTATTACAATTCCCTTTTTATTTATGAATAGTTTATCCTTTAAAAATAAAAAAAGCTAGATTTTCCAATTAAATCTAGCTTTTAATTTTATTTTTAAGAAAATTCAATCTAAATCTTGTATATTCATTTTATCTATTTCTGATAATTTTTTTCTACTGATTTCTTTACTAAATACCATATTAAAAACATAATAGCACTTATTAATATATAAAATGCTCCTAAAAAAATCGAAATAAATAAAGTTATAGTGGGTAAAATAATTGCAAATTTCGAAGCTTTCTTAGCTAAAATATATTCAACAAAAAATAAGATGATTGGAACTATTATAAAATGAATAAAACTAACTAAAACTAATACAAATAAAACCGAACTTGTATTACCATCCATAATTATGACTCCTTTTTATTATTTTTATATTCTGAAATAAGAATTTTTGCTGTATCAAAATCTATTTTTTCATTTATAACAAGCCTTTTTATTAATGCTATATATGAATCATTTGTATTATCTTCATTTAATTTAATCTTTTGTATTAACTTATCTAATCTTACTGTTGGATATGTTACATCATATTGTTTCGCTACCTCTTTAAGAGAACCTGAAGATAATATAAATTTTTTCATAAATATAATATCTTCTTTTTCTAAATTAACCATCCATTCTGGTACAATTTCTATAGACATTTATTTTACCTCCTTTAATATAATTAATATATCATTTTAACAATATTAAAGTTAATATTAAACTTTTATGTAATTTTATTAAAATTTTATTTTTTAAATAGAATACTATAGATAAAAACTTTCGCAAAATTTTAATTACTTTTTAAAACAATATTCCCTTTTAATGGATAATAGTGTATAATAAATATTATAAAAATTATTATATTAGCCAGTTTTATAAAGTTTAAATAAAAAGAGCCTTTAAGTGTGTACAAGCTATCTATAGGTTCTTTTTTTAATTTATTTAGTAATTTATTGATTTAGTTTATATAATTTAAGAGCAGAGTGAATATTTTTATTACACTCTGCTCTTTTTATTTAAATCTTTTATTTTAAATATCTACTATTTCTCCATGCTTTTCATATGAAGTTATTTTTTCTATTTTATTTTCTTTATTTACAAATACTACTTTTGGTCTATGTTTTATAGCTTTTTCATTATCTATTATACAATAAGCCATTAAAATTATTCTATCTCCAACTTGTACACATCTTGCAGCAGCTCCATTTAAACACATAACTCCTGAGCCTCTTTCTCCTGCTATTGTATATGTTTCAAATCTCATTCCATTATCTATATCTACTATTTGCACTTTTTCATATTCTAATATTCCAGCTGCATCTAGTAAATCTTCATCAACAGTAATACTTCCCACATAATTTAGTTTTGCTTCTGTAACACAAGCCCTATGAATTTTTCCTTTTAACATTTCTATTTGCATTTTATTTTTCCCCCTCAAAAGTAAAGTTATCTATAAGTCTTGTTTTTCCTATAAATACTGCTATTGCAACTAATATTTTATTTTTTACTGTCTCAACTTCTTGTAATGACTCACTATCTACTATTTCAATATAATCAATTTTTGAAGACTCAGCTTTATTTATTTCTTCTTCAATTACCTTTTTAAGAGCCTGTACATCTCTTTCTCCACTTTCTAGTAGAGCCTTACATTTTTTTAATCCCATACTTAAAACTCTAGCCTCTATTCTTTCTCTTTCTGAAAGATAAGAATTTCTTGAACTCTTAGCAAGTCCATCTTCTTCTCTAACTATAGGACATCCTATTATTTCTACATCAATATTTAAATCTTTAACTAATCTTTTTATTATAGCTAATTGCTGAGCATCTTTTTCACCGAAATATGCTTTATTTGGCTTAACTATATTAAATAATTTTGTTACAACTGTACAAACTCCATTAAAATGTACAGGTCTGCTCTTTCCACAAAGTCCTTCTCTAAGCTTGTCCACTTGAACAAAAGTTGAAAAATTTTCTCCATACATTTCATTTGCATTTGGTAAAAATATATAATCTACTCCAGCATTTAAACAAAGATTTGAATCTCTTTCTAAATCTCTTGGATAACTATCTAAATCTTCATTTTCACCAAATTGAGTTGGGTTTACAAAAATACTTACAAATACTAATTCATTTTCTTCTCTAGCTTTTTTTATAAGACTTAAATGTCCTTCATGTAAAAATCCCATAGTTGGAACAAAGCCTATTTGCTTATTTTTATTATTGTTTACTACTCTTCTCACTTCTGATATGCTTTTTAAAATTTTCATCTCTATAACCTCTTTAATATAATTTTTCTATTATTTCATCACTTATTTTAAATCCATGTTCTTCTCCTGGAAAAACTTTATCTTTTACTTCTTTATCATATTCAATAAAAGATTTTTTCATTTCTTCTCCAATATCTGAATATCTTTTTACAAACTTAGGTTTAAATCCTGAAAACATTCCAAGCATATCTTGATATACAAGAATTTGACCATCACAATCATTTCCTGCACCTATTCCTATAGTTGGTATATTTATTGATTCTGTAATAATCTTTGAAAGTTTACTTGGAACACATTCTAAAACTATAGCAAATGCTCCTGCTTTTTCTAAAGCTTTTGCACTTTCTATAAGAATTCTTCCACTTTCTTCACTTTTTCCTTGAACTTTAAATCCACCAATTTGATTTATAGATTGAGGAGTTAATCCTATATGCCCCATAACAGGAATAGAAGCTTTTACTATTGCTTCAACTTTATCTACTACTTCTAATCCTCCTTCAAGCTTAACAGCTTGTGCTTTTCCCTCTTTTATAAGTCTACCTGCATTTACTACTGCATCATAAACAGAAGTTTGATAAGACATAAAAGGCATATCTGTAACTACAAGAGCATTTTTGGCTCCTCTAGAAACTGCCTTACTATGATGAATCATATCTTCCATAGTAACTTCTAAAGTATCTTTATAGCCAAGCATAACCATTCCTAAAGAATCTCCTACTAATATTCCATTAATTCCTGCTTCATCTACAAGCTTAGCTGTCCCAAAATCATAAGCTGTAAGCATAGATAATTTTTCATGTCCTTTACTTTCTTTAAATGTAACTGCTGTATTTTTTATTTGCATAAAAAGTCCTCCATCTCTTTATAATCTTTATTTTCATTTTTCTTCTTCCCAATTTCTAATAACTTCTTTGATAAAAGCTTATAAATATCCTTATTTTCACATGTTGAAGCTTCTAAATGTTTTTTTACTGTCTCTAAATCTCCTCTTTCTACAGGACCTGTTAAAGCTTCATATAAACCTTTTTCTTTAATATTTTTAATATTATTTTTTATTAAAGGATATAAAGAATCTAAAGCTTCATCACTATTAAAGCCACAACTTTCTAATTCCTCTACACCTATAGAAATTAAAGCTAAAACTAAATTACTTACTAATACAGCACTTTTATGATATTTAACTTTATCATTTTTATCTATTTCTTTTACTTTATTTCCTATAGAAGAAAACATAGAAATTATTATATTTATATATGTTTCATCACCTTCAACAGTAAAAACTGCATCTTTTAAGCTTTTATAGCTTTCATATTTATCTTTAATTGGGAATAATGGATGGACTGAATATCCAAAGACATTGTAATTTTCTCTACCTTTAAAAATCTCAGAGCTTAATGCTCCACTACAATGACAAATGATTTTATTTTTTATAGATAACTTTTTTAGATTTTCCCACACACTCTCTATTTCTGAATCTGTAGTTGTAATAAATAAAATATCACTTTCTGATAATATTTCTTTTAATGAATAGAATTCTTTTGTATTTGTAAAATTTGCAGCTTCTTTAATTGAGTCTACATTTTTACTAAAATATCCTACTACATCAAAATTATTTTCTTTTAAATATTTTCCTAGTGAAAAGCCTACCTTTCCACCACCTATAAACCCTATTTTCATGATTATCACCTCCTAATGAGTGCAATATCACCTATAAAGTTTTCTATAAAAATTTTTAAAAATATAAAAGGTATAGCTAAAAAATATGCCATCCATTTTTAACTATACCAATTTATAGAAATAATTTCAAATACGTTAAGCCTAATATATTTTAAAATATTTTAAAACTATTACGCCATTATCAATTATATATTTATTTAGTTGTAAATTTATTTTAGAAGTATATTCTAAAGTTATTTTTAAGATTAAATTCTCTACCAGTTCATATTTTATTGATTATTTATTAAAATTTTTTTTATATAATTTTATGGTATTTCGACGTTTGGGGGAAATTACAATGAAAAAATTAAGATATTATATTGAAAACAACTTAAGTTTACCAAAGATATTGATTTTGGCTTTTGTTTTAAGACTTATATGGATTCTTGTTATTAAAACAGTCCCAACATCTGATTTTAAACTTATGTACGAAACAGGAAAACTTGCTGCAGAAGGAAACTTTGCTGCATTTCATGGTTTAAGCTATTTTAACTTATTCCCACATGATAGTATAACAGTTTTATATTATTCTTTATTTTTTAAGATAACAAATAACCCATTATTCTTAATAAAATTTATGAATGTAGTATATGAAACTTTTGTAGTTTACATGATTTATGTTATTGGAAAAAAAATTTACAATAAAAACTTAGCAAAACTAGGTGCATTTTTAATAGCAATATTTCCACCATTTATAATGTATTGTAGTGAAACTATGGCTGAACATATGGCTATACCTTTCTTTTTAGTTAGCGTTTATTTCTTTATTAAATTTATTGATACAGATAGTATACTGTTTATATTTTTAAGTGGTATATTTTTATCACTTGGAGACCTTTTTAGACCAGTTGGAATAATCTTTTTTATAGCATATTTAATTTATTTTGTTATAAAAAAGCTAATTCTTCAAAGAAAAAAATATTTAATAAAATTATTAGCCTTTATAATACTTATTATAGGTTGCGCATTACCAACAGTTATTCTTAGTAATATATTAGTAAAAGCAGATATATTACAAAACCAAATTTGGCAACCTGCTGAGCCTTCTATAACAACTGTTTTAAAAGGAACTAACTTTGAAGCCTTAGGTGCTTGGAATGTAGAAGATGCCAAAGTTCCTAGTGAATGTCATTTTAATGCAAAGCTTACTACTGAAAAATCAATGCAATTAATAAAACAAAGATTTGAAAGCCACAGCATACCAGAAATTATTAAATTCTATGCTGAAAAAACATTCCTTCAATGGGGAATTGGAGATTATGGCGCTTATGGATGGACAGTATTAAATAATGCAGGAGAAAGTGCTTTAAAAGCTCCTAGTGCTGTAGTTATAGCAACAATATCATATATAATAATAAGTCTTTATTATATATTTATACTTGTATTTGCAGTAAAAGGAATATTTAATTTAAAGAATTCAAAACAAAAAGGAAAAGTTATGTTTATTTACTTAATCCTTTTAGGCTTTATAGGTTTCTATATGCTAACAGAGAGACAATCTAGATACTCTTTTGTATGTTCATGGACACTTATCTTAACAGCTTTAAATGGATTTAAATTAAAAGAATAAAAAAGCAGTCTTTATTGACTGCTTTTTTTAATATTATAATTACTGCTTAAAACACAATTTATATTTTTAATTTTGAAAAGCCTAATATATTTATTTTTTTAATCTAATTTATCAAATTATATTGTTATATGTATATTAAAATATCATAAATTTCCTTTTTTATCCTTGGTAAGATTAATATCATTTTAAATAATTTAACAAATAATTCATTGAATTTCTTTGGATAAATTTGTATATATCATTTTAAAATTAAATTAGGATATTAAAATAAAAGGGGCTATTTATGATAAAATTTTTAATAATAATTTTATTAATATTATTGATGATTTACTGTTTTTTTAATACTAAAAATTTAGGTTATATTCTTATTGGGTTATTTTTATTAATAGAAATGTACATATCATTTTTTCCAGTTGTTCAATTCAAAATTTATCTTCTAATAATTCGATTAGTTTTATTAATTTCAGGTATATTTTTTATATTAACAGCTAAAAATCAATAAAAAAATAGACTTTATATTTAAGTTATAAATATAAAGTCTATTTAAAGGACATATCATATATTTATAATTAAATTGCTTAGAAATTTAATTAAGCTACATTTACTTGTATCAAAATGTTATTTCTTTAGCTAAATTTAATTATCCATTTATTATTTAATAAGATTTTTCTCTTTTCTTTTTAAATAAACTTCAGCTAATATCCAGCCTAAGAAACCAAATATTACTGGTCCTGAAACTATCCAAATTCCTTGTTGATAGTTATGTTGTAAGAATGGTTGTACTATTGAGAATCCATTTGCAAAAACTAATGTTATAAATGTTATAGATCCAACAACTACTCCCCATTTCTTATTAAAGAATTGATATTCTTTCTTTATATCATCATTTAATTTAAATTTTATATAAGAGAATACTATAAATGCCCATGGAATTGATGTTGATATAGTTACCATATATGTTAAGTTATTATACACAGTGTTTGCTGTATTTCCACCAAATCCTATTAATAACATTGCTCCAATGATTATAGCAGCTTGTACATATAAAGCATTTGCAGTCATTCCATATTTATTTTCTTTAGTTAAGAATTTTGGAAGCATTCCTTTTGGCATTCCTTCAAACATTTGTTTTATTGGATAATATAGCATTAATGGTAAGTTAAGCATTGCTATAAATGTTATCCAAGTTGTTATTCTGTTTACCCATTCTCCTAATGAAACTGATGCTGCATTAGACAATCCTATACATTTTCCAAATTCAAAGAATTGTTGTTGCACCATGTAAATTGAATAATTATATAAGTTAACATTTGAGCTACTAAATGTCTCTTTCCAATTCATAGCCATACCACTTATGATTATTATTGATATATATAAAATTGCAATTATTATCCCTGACATAATCATTGCTCTTGGAACGTTTTTCTTTGGATTCTTAACTTTATCAATTAATCCTCCACTTGCTTCCATTCCACCTAAAGCAAATATAGCAAATACTAAGAAACCAAGTGCTGCAAGTACATTGTCATATGCTTTATTAGGTCCCATGAATAGTGATTGAATTCCAGTATAATGGAAAGGTTGTTGGAAGTGTGCTCCATTCATAAAGAATACGAATAAACCACCACCTAAAATTATTATATGCATAAGTATTGTTACAAGCATTGATATATTAGCTAATTTTGAAATTGATTTTATTCCTCTTCTACAGAAAAATACTATTATCAAAAACCAAATTATCCCTATAATAGCAGTTGTCCCAGTATTACTTAATCCAAATATATGCCATGTTTCTGATTCATCTTTACCAAAAATCATAGTTGATAAAGTTATACAAATTGAACTTATACTAAACCACCATATAACTCCAGAAATATACCAGATAAAGGCTCCTATAGTACTAAATCTTAATCCTACAGAATTTTTCATCCATGAAAATATTCCACCTTTTTCATTATGAAAAGCCGAGCTCATCTCTGAAACAATAAAAGTGTAAGGTATAAAGAATAATACAACGCCTATAATTACATATGTTATAGAAGCATATCCCATTTGATAATAAACTTGTTGTCCATTCGATAATCCATAACAAGTCATAAATATCATAGATACAAAAGACCAAAAACCTACTTTTGCTACTTTTCCTTTTTGATTTATTTTTTCTTCATATACTTCTTCTACTTCTTCTAAATAATCTTCGTTTTTCATATTGTTTTCGTTCACAATCACATTCATCCTTCCGTTTTTTAATTTATAGTATCAGCTCCTAATTTTAAAAATTATATTCTTACCCACTTTTTTCAAATCTTTATACACATATTAAATTTTAAATTAACATTAATCAATACTTTAAAAGTAAATAATTTATAACGCATGATATAAAGCTAAGTTGTATATTATACATTACCTGTGCTTAAAAATTTATTTTAAAATATAAAAGTTTTTAATTATTAAATCGATAATCAAAAACGTATTGGATATCAAAATTTTAAATTTTAAGAGATATTTTAATTTTTTTTCAATTAACCCTTTATTAATATTTTAACTTCTAAAAATCATAGTTAATATATTTATCAAAATAAATCATATTATTATGCATTTTTATTCATTTATAAAATATTATCTGTTTTTGCCAAATAAATATAATAATTTATACATATTTTTCTTTTTTTTATAATAATTTAATAATTCATCTATTTAAAGTGTTAAATTATTTAATATATAAATAAAATTATTACCTTCTCTATAATTTTAAATATATAATAATAAAAAAAGTTGAATCAAAATTGATTCAACTTTTCTAAAACTTTTTTCTTAACTTAATTCTCTTTTCATATACACCCATAATTATAATGACTATTAACCCTATTAAACTATATATTAACTTCTTAACTGAATAATCCCCTGTTGTTATAGGAAGATATGATATTACTAATAATATTACTACTAGAATTAAAATTATGAGTGAAAAAAGTTTCCTTAATCTTTTCTTCATTGTTCACCTCATAAAATTTCTTCTTACAAATTAAGTTTTATCTATTGTTCTTTGAATGTTTTCTTCTATTACCTATCTTTATAAATATAAAAGTAATTACTAAAACTAATAAACTTTCTGTCCAATCTTTATATGTTATATTTCCTATCGGAACTGGCATAGAAGGTAGAGCTACTATTATAATTCCAGCTATGATTAATATAATAATTATTATTTTTCTCATTTTAAGCCTCCTATATTTAGCTTAAAAGCTCAAATACCTCATTATCCTCAAAATCTTTTCTTATTTCTGGACTTATTATTTTCTTTAATTCTTCTTTATTTACCCACTTGAAATCAGTGTGCTCATCTGATAGCTTTACTTCACCATCTTTATATCTGCATAAATAAACTACAAGAAACATTTGAGTTTCTTCATCTATTACTACATTTTTTGCATAAATTATTCCTTCAATATCTATTTCTAAATTTACTTCTTCTCTTACTTCTCTCTTAAGGCAAGTCTCTGTATCTTCTCCAAATTCAAGCTTTCCACCTATAACTTCCCAGTTTCCTGCTCCAATTTTATCTGTAAGCGCTCTTTTAGCCACCAATACTTTATCTTCTCTTACTATTATTCCTTTTAATGCTATTTTTGTTTCTCTATTCATCTTTTCTCCTATATTGCTATTTAATAATTCTAAAGTTTTGTAAAATTATAATCTTAGTTTTTCTATAACTAACAAAATAATTTTCTTATTTTAGATACATTATACACCTTTTCTAAAATTAAACTTATATATTGAGTTTTAAAAATTTAAAATGCAATTTTATTTACTCTCTAATAGTTTTATTCTATCTTTAACAAATCTTTCTTCTAACCCGAATTCTTTAGCAACAGTCTCAAAATTATAATTAATCGTATCTCCTATGCTAATTATATTTTTTTCTAATACTTCTTTTAATTCATCTTTAGGTAGCAAAAAAGCATAAGAAAAAAATTTAGCTTGCTCTTGTAATTCAAATAGTGAAATTTTACCAAATTCAATCTTTCTTGTATATCTAACATCCTTATTTTCTATATTATATCCTAAGTGTAACAATAAATGTCCAATTTCTTTTGCTATATATATACGTTGTTGACATTCCGTTAAGTTAGCGGGTAATTTTAAAACAAAGGAATTTTTTACTCTTTTAATTCTTCCAAATGATGCTTTTGGTACATAATTAGACTTTTGTAATTTAATATCTAATTTATCTATTACTGAATAAATATCAATTTTATTACTCTTTATTTTTAAGCATCTCCTTGTCTTATTTGCAATGTATTCTATATTACTTTTTTCTTTAGTATACATAATATCACCCCTCTTTGGATTGTTTATTAATATTATACTATCGAAAATGATAAACATATATACTTATCTCCCCTAATTTTATAAATTTTAAAAAAAGAAAAAAACTGTGCATAAAATTTATAATTATGCACAGTCTAAGTTGATAAAAAGTTCGATTTTGATACCACTTTTTTCACTTAATTTATTTAGATATTATTACTTTAAAGGAGTTCATCACATTTATATTTATTCTTTTATTTAAATTATATAACTATCTTATTTAATATTGTAATTTTTTAAAGTTCTTAATTTTTAGTTTTTCTAGTTTACAAGTTAAAATAAAGTCTTATTTTTAATTAAACTCTTATTAAAAAATCAGTAAATTTTCATATAAAAAACTTTAAAAATTGCTTTTAAATATTAATAAAAATTTTTTTGGAAAAAGTGTATATTTTTTTTAATTAGGTCAATAATTTAAACATATCCCCATCAATCCTAACCGTAAAGTTAGGCTTAAGTTTTAAATAAATTAATCTTAAAAAATACCTAGTATAAGTTATGAGTTCCCCCTCTCCCTTATGCTAGGTATTTTACTGTTTAAATACATCTATTTATAAATAATTTTAGCTTATATTAATTATTTTTCTTTAAATAAATAATTCCATAGTTTATCTTCAATTAATTTTTAATAAAAAAAGATTAAGCCTTTAAGACCTAACCTTTTTAAAATTTATATATTTATTTATTATTAAAATAATTTAACTTCAAGCTCTGTTGAAATTCCTGTATTGTAAATATATGAATTTCCTACTTCATTTATAAAGTTTTCAATTTCTTCGTCTGTTAAATTAAGTTTTGCAAGTTTTCCGTGGTATCCCATAACATAAGGCATTATTTCACCAATACCATCCATGTTATAATAATTTAATCCCTCATCTGCGATTTTATAATCATTTTTAAGCATTTCTGCAAAAGTTCTTCCACCAAAAAGGTCTGCTAAAAATCTTGTATATGCATGAGCAACAACTCCAATAGGATTACTATTTTTCATTTCTTCAATTCTCTTAACATATGCTTTTGTTGATTCAAGTAATTCTATATTTTTAGCTTCATCACCTAAAATAAATTCTATATCTTTTTTAATTAATTCTGATTTATAAAGTTCTTTTGTAACTAATGGTGCTATTCTTTCATTCTCAATTAATGAATCTAAACTATTTTCAATTGCTTCATATACTGGAAGTAAATTAAGTATGTATTCTGCATAACTTTTCTCATCAGCTTTCCCTGATTGAAGCCTCTTAATAAATCCTGTGCTTTCAGAAGCTTTATGCATATTTTTTGTTCTAGACTTTAATTCATTTGAAAAGTTTTTCATTTAAATCACCAACCCTTTAATTATTTCTTTAAATATAGAATACCAATTCAGACTGTTCTAATCAAGTTTATTTATTAAAATTAATAATATCTTAATAATAATTATTATTTAACATAAAATATTTTTTCTTATACTTATATCTTTTTTAATCTATCTAAATTATTCTATGGATAAAATTTAGTTTTCTAAATTAAATTTTGTTTTTGTTTTCTTAAATAATTTACTGCTAGTATAAATCCTATTAAACCAAATATTATTGGTCCTGAAAGAATCCATATAGCTTGTTGATAATTATGCTCTATAAATGGTTGTATTATTGAAAATACATCTGCAAAAACTAAAGTTACAAATGTTATACTTCCAACTATTACTCCCCATTTTTTATTAAAGAATTGATATTCTTTTTTTATGTTGTCATTTAATTTAAATTTTATGTATGCAAATACTATAAATGCCCATGGAATTGAAGTTGTTATTGTTACCATAAAAGTTAAGTTATTATAAACTGTATTTGCAACATTTCCTCCAAAGCCTATTAAAAGCATTGCTATAATAATTATTGCAGCTTGTACATATAAAGCATTTGCAGTAATTCCACGTTTATTCTTTTTAGTTAAGAATTTTGGAAGCATTCCTTCTGGAACTCCCTCAAATATTTGTTTTATTGGATAATATAGCATTAAAGGTAAATTAAGCATTGATATAAATGTTACCCAAGTTGTAATTCTATTTACCCATTGTCCTAATGCAATTGAAGCTGGAATTGACATTCCTAATTCTCTTCCTAACTCAAAGAATTGTTGTTGTACTATGTAAATTGCATAATTAAAAAGATTAACATTTGGATTGCTAAAAGTTGTTTTCCAATTGATTACCATACCAGTTATAATTACTATTGCAACATATAATATTGCTATTATAATTCCTGAAAGAATCATAGCTTTTGGAACATTTTTCTTAGGATTTTTAACTTTATCAATAAGACCTCCACTAGCTTCCATTCCTCCTAGTACAAATATAGCAAATACTAAGAAAGCAAGAGCTGCTATAGGAGTATCATAAGATTTGTTAGGCCCCATAAATAAAGAATGGATTCCTGTATAATCAAAAGGTTGAGCGAAATGTGCACCATTTAAGAAGAATACTAAAAGACCTCCTCCTAAAACTATTATGTGCATAAGAATTGTTACAAGCATTGAGATATTAGCTAATTTTGAAATTGACTTTATTCCTCTGCTACAGAAAAATACTATTATAATAAACCAAATAACACCTATAATTGCTGTTGTTCCAGTATTACTTAATCCAAATAAATGCCAAGTTTCAGATTCATCTTTACCGAAAATCATTGTTGATAATGTGATACATATAGAACTAGTACTAAACCACCAAATAACTGCTGAAATATACCAAAGAAAAGCCCCAACAGTACTAAATTTTATTCCTACAGAATTTCTCATCCAAGAAAATATTCCACCTTTTTCATCATGGAATGCAGAGCTCATTTCAGATACCATAAATGTATAAGGAATAAAAAATAATACTACACCAATAATAACGTAAGTAATAGCTGCATAACCCATTTGATAATAGATTTGTTGCCCATTTCCAAGACCATAGCAAGTCATAAATATCATTGCTACAAAAGACCAAAATCCAATTTTAGCAACTTTATTATTTTTTCCTGCTTTCTCTTCTATATTTTCTTCTATCTCTTCTGCATATTCACCTTTGTTTAAACTATTGTCCTTCATTAGCCTCATCTTCCTTTCTTAATTTTTTCTTTCGTTAATTAATTCTTTTATTCGTATATTTACGAATAAATAAACTTAAGTTTTTTTAAATGTTCAGAAATTTCTTATTTAGTATGATATACTGAATGCATTTAATAATCAACTCTGCATAAATTAAAATTCTATTAAAAGAGCATTATAAAATTTTTATTTTATTAATTTGTTTTTATTTTTAATCATATTAATAAAACTTTTCATTTTTTTTATTAAATCATTAATTTAAGTTATAACCTTATGTATAATAATGCATTTTAAAAATTTATATAAGAATACAATATTTTACTCTTTATTAATATTTTTTTGAAAGCAATTAATCTAATAAATTCATTTTTCATATTTTTTATTGTTAAAAATTTATTTTAATATATAAAAATGAAAGAAGTATACTTAATTAAATCATTTGGATTTAGCTTTAAGTATACTTGCTTTTAATAAAATATATTATTTTATGCATATTCATTGTATATTTCGTGTTTTCCTTCTTTATAAAATTCTAATAATTAATCTAAAATCTAGTGAGTTTTAATTGCCAGTTGCTTTTCTATTTTATTTACATTCCACATAGTTAATCTAAAACTGAATAAAAAAGTTATACTATCATTATTTGATTATACATTTACATTCCACATAGTTAATCTAAAACAAGGAGGGAAAATCCCTCCTACCTCCTTCTATTCTAATTTACATTCCACATAGTTAATCTAAAACTTTAGAAAGTTTTGGTGCAAAAGTAACAGCAGTGTTATTTACATTCCACATAGTTAATCTAAAACAAATTAGGTGCGAAACCTTCATATCCTTTTATAAAAATTTACATTCCACATAGTTAATCTAAAACTTGTGTTGGAAAATGGCCAATCAGCTACCAACAGTGTATTTACATTCCACATAGTTAATCTAAAACTATTTTCATAACCTAAGCCAAACACCTCAACTTCTTCATTTACATTCCACATAGTTAATCTAAAACCTTTCATTATCTCCATACATCTAAGAATTGAATTTAAATTTACATTCCACATAGTTAATCTAAAACAAGATATAAAAATAAAAGATGAACCAAAAGAATTTAATTTACATTCCACATAGTTAATCTAAAACAATAGAAGAACTGGAACAAAAGATAGACTATATAACATTTACATTCCACATAGTTAATCTAAAACTTGCCAAATTTTAAACTAATATTTACTATTATATTGATTTACATTCCACATAGTTAATCTAAAACCTAGAGAAGAATTAGCTGAAGTAAGAGAGCTTAATAAATTTACATTCCACATAGTTAATCTAAAACTTTTTGTTCCTGCTTCCTGGATTATTTTAAATTGTACTATTTACATTCCACATAGTTAATCTAAAACAGATAAAGATAAAATGCTAATTCATTATAATGCAGAATTTACATTCCACATAGTTAATCTAAAACATGATAATTTTAATGATGATATGACTCCAGTTGATGAATTTACATTCCACATAGTTAATCTAAAACTTAAAGGCTACTTAAGGTTACATCGGGTTACAAAAATATTTACATTCCACATAGTTAATCTAAAACTTTGAGTAGCAGAATGAGAAGATTTCTTCAAGCTGCATTTACATTCCACATAGTTAATCTAAAACGAGACCAAGATTAAGTGCTTGGTCTTATTTTTTTTATTTACATTCCACATAGTTAATCTAAAACGTGAAGTAAAAGTTATTTCTTTCGATTTTAGAGCAATTTACATTCCACATAGTTAATCTAAAACAATTTATTCTTATCTAATCTATTCTGTGCTTCCATAAATTTACATTCCACATAGTTAATCTAAAACTTGATAAAACAATACCCAGTATTTAGTATATTATTAATTTACATTCCACATAGTTAATCTAAAACGGGGATTAGTTTTAGAATTTGGGAATTAAATATTGGATTTACATTCCACATAGTTAATCTAAAACAATTGAAGTAAGACAAACTTATAAAGGTGAAAAATAATTTACATTCCACATAGTTAATCTAAAACGATTTATAAATAATCCACGAAAAATTCAACGAATGGTATTTACATTCCACATAGTTAATCTAAAACCTATATGCAGAACTTACGATACAATTAGTTTGCGTACATTTACATTCCACATAGTTAATCTAAAACGAAAATGGATTTGTAAATGAATTATATCCTATAACAGATTTACATTCCACATAGTTAATCTAAAACATCATTAAGACTTAATAGTGCATTAATAAGAAAACTATTTACATTCCACATAGTTAATCTAAAACCCTATTTTTTTATATAAAAATCTCACCATTTTAAGCCATTTTCAAGCATTTTATTTAACAGAATAATTATTATTTTGCAGTAAACCATTAATAAGTTTTTAATTTATCTATAAGAAACCTACCTAAGCTAAGTAACATCAATGCTTTTCTAATGTATTTATAAAAATTAGGTTTACTGCAAATTACTTTTTAAATAAATAATGTATCTGCATTTCTCTCTATTCCGTATACTTTTTTATTTATATTATTAGGATTTTTAACTTCATAAACATAAAGAGAATCTCCTATCTCCATATACATTTTAACATCATGAACTAGCCTATTCAATTTGCTTTCTGTTATTTCGCCTTCAAATACTGAATTTTGAGTCCAAGTTAAACTCATTTTAAGTTTCTTTCTTACTTTATTTACTCTTTTTTCTCCAACATCATATACAACTATAACAAACATCTACCACCACGCTTTTAATCCTTTGTATTTTTCATCTTCAACTACAGCTTTGATAAGTTTATAACATTCTAACCTTATTAAATATCTATAAGATACTTTTCTATTTAAACTTCTATGTTTAATTGTTGTGTTTAATTTATTTTCATATTCAGTTATAAACTTTTTTCTTCCTAATTCGCTTAAATAGCATATTCCATTATCTTCTATAAAGTCTTTATTATTTAATATATTTTTATTTATTAATGTAAATATTATTGGATCAACTATTAATGGCTTAAATATCTCAGATATATCTAAAGATAATGAAAATCTTTTTGTAGATGGTTGATGTAAATAACTTATAGTTGGATCTAACTGGGTTTTATATATCTCTGATAAAGTTGTTGTATACATAAGACTATTACCAAAAGATATTAAAGCATTTATCTTATCTGTTGGAGGTCTTTTTTCTCTTCTATTAAATTTAAATTCTTCTTTTAAAAATTCATTATAAGATTCATAATATGTTTTTCTTATTCTTCCTTCTGCTCCCATAAGCTCTTCAATTGAATTTGAATTATTCATTATAATTCTCTCTTCCTCAATTTTATTTATATATTCTTTTGTTTTATCTTTATGTCTTCTTATATTTCTAAGCATATGATGTGTAGCAGAATCAATAAAAGCTTTTGCAATTTCTAATCTTTTAAAATAATTTGTATATGCCATTCCTTGATTTATAAGTAGAAATCCTGAAACATTTTTCTTTTTAGAATAATATGTTCCACTATAAAATCCATAATAATTATAAATACTTATCAATATACTGTATTTAGAAATATAATTTAAAAATTTAGTATTTAAATCTATTTCTCCAAACAGATGTAGTCTTTCTATACTTTCTATTGGTATTCCTTTTTTATTTTCTTGCTCATCAATAAAATATATAGTATTTTCCTTTCTTTTTATTCTTCCATTACTAAATATATAATAATCTCTTCCCATATCTTTAAACCTCCTCAACATAACAAAATTCATAATAAGAACACTTTTTACAATAAGGATATTTTATTCTAGCAGGAGGTTTTTCCATATTCAAAATCTTTTTAATATCTACAAGTACTTTTTCTATATATTTTTTATTTTCCTCTGTAAGTTCAACTTTTTCAGTTTTTCTTTCTGTTACATAATTTATTGTTCCAGTTCTTTTAATGCCAATCTTATCTAAATAATATAGATAATATAGTAATTGCATTTTATCAGATTCTTTCATTTTACTAGATATTTTAACTTCCCTTACTTCATTTTCTTCTAATATATCTAGCTTTATAAGTCCGTCTATAAGCTTTTCTTTATTTTCTTCTTTCTTTTTATAAGAATTTTCGTGTATAAGCTTACCTTGACTTACTCTATCACTATTTTCTTCCATACTTATTCCATTATTAAATAGCCATAGTTTTCTTTTACAAACAAAATAATAATTAAACTTTACTCCTTGAACTTTAAAATTTTCAAATTCAAAATCCATATTATCACCTCTTTTTAATTTGATGATAATATGAATAGATGACATAATCGGTGCCCATTTTTTATTTTATAAAAATTGTTCCTCATTAAATTCACTTAAATCTTTTCTAAATTCTACACCTTTTTCTATACTATAATCACAAGGGATAATATATAGTTCTTCAAATTTATTTATTTCTTTTTTTATAACTACATCTTTTTTCACTATATTTTTAAAACTCGTTTCTGATATAGAAACTGTTTTTTGCATTAATTCATCTTTTATTTTTAGTTTTTCTTCTCTATTCTTTAAAGTTTGTAACTTTTCTATTTTTAAATTTATTTCTTTTTCATTATCTTTATAAACTTGTTCTGGAATTACAGTTACAGATAAAATATCTCTAAGCTTTTGCTCATTCTTCTTTAAATCATAAGCTTCAACATTTCTAAAAGCACTTATAGTATTTTTTATTTCTTTATAATAATCAGATTTTTTAAGACTTTTTACACTATAAACCTCTTCTACCATTTTCATTTTTTCAAATTCATTAAGTTCTACGTTATCATATTTTAAAATACATTTTCTTGATTCATTAAATATTGTCCTATCTATTATTCCTCCCTTTTTAGATACACCTGATGGGAAAATATTTTCATTTCCTACAAATACATTTATATTTGCTTCATTTGTATATAAAGGTCTATTTCTATAAGCTCTGCCCATCCTTTGAAGAAGTCCTGATATATCTGAAAGCTCTGTAAATAACACATCAAAGTCTATATCTATACTTGCTTCTACTACTTGTGTTGTTATCCAAATTCCTTCAAACCCATTATCTAATTTTCCATGTTCAAAAATATCTCTTTCTTTTTTACTTCTATCCTCTTTTATAAACCTTGCATGAAATAAATTCACATTATTTATATTTTTCTCTTTTAACTTATCATAAATTTCTTGAGCTTTTTTTATTGTATTTACTATTACAAGCTTTTTCTTTCTTTTATCTTTTATTATTTTTTCTATATCTAATTCTGTTTCATAAACCTTTATTTTATGTCTAAGCATTGGACTTCCATCTATTTCTTTTAAAAATGGTTCTTTTGGTTTTAAATAGTGTTTATTTTCTTTAACTCCTAACATATTAAGAAAATACTCAAATATAGGTGGAAAAGTTGCTGTTACTATGCAAAACTTTCCTCCAACCTTTACAATCTCTTTTATTGCTATTAAAAGGTATGCTACAAGACTACTTGAATACATTTGAATTTCATCTATTACTATCTTAGAATAAGATAATGTTGCTTGTTTAAGTTCAAACCCTTCATATTTAAATATAAAGCTTATTAATTGATCTACTGTACAAACCGTTATAGGCATACTAAGTTGTTTTGTATGATTTAAATACCTTTCATCAAGTTCATTTTTTAAATCTCTCTTTAAATATTCTGAAGCTGTATCTGAATGTAAAAGTGCTACTTTTTCTTTTTTACATCCTATCTTTTTCTCATCTATAATTCTGTCATATATAGCATTTATAGAAACCTTTAATGGAAGTGTAAAAAATCCTTTTTCTTTTCCTATCCAAGCTAATGCACCTTCTGTTTTTCCTATTCCTGTTGAAGCTGTTATTATAAGATTTTTATCATTATTTTCTTCCATATAAAGTTGTAATTTATTAAATCCATTATATTGCTCTAAAGATTTTTTAACTAACATACACATATCACTTGGTTCTATTTCTACTTTTGTCTCACTACTTGCTGCAAAATCTATTTTATTTAAAAGACCTTTTAATATTATGAGGTTTTTACATATTTCTTCATTCTTTTTATATTTATCTGAATTTAAGATTCTAGTTTGCATTTCAATTATATATGACGTATCTAATTTTTCTATTTTACCTATATCATAAAATTCAAAATCATTAATATATTTTTTAACATCTTTTTCTACTACTTTTATTAAATCTCTCATTCTATTTTCATTTAATTTTTCTCTATTATGATGATAATAAATGATTTCTTTAAGAATTCTTATTTCTTCATTTGAAAATTTTTCTTTTAATTTTTCTATATTTAAAAAAGCAGGACTTATATATCCATGAGGAATTTCTTCTATATCTTCAATTTCTGATTTAATATCTTCAAATCTTTTTTCTCCTATTTCCTCATTTAATTTATTCATTATTTTATTTTGAAATTTAGAATTCATTTTTCCTAAATCATGATACAAACAAGCTAAATATAAAAGTTCCCAGTTAACATCTATTTTAGGATAAATCTTTTTTAATAAATAAAAATTATCTACAAGTTTTCTTGTATGTTCAATTATTGTTTCTTTTTTATATGTTTTTGCTAAAAATTTATTTTCCAATTAAAACACTCCTCTTAGTAAATCATTTTAAAAATATGTACTTTTAATTTTTCTATTTAAGATCTAATCCTTTTTATAGATAATTATTTAAAATTTTAGAGGATAGATATTCTACCCTCTGAAATTCTATATAAAAAATACTGGACTATTAAGTTCATCAACTAATATCTTTTCTTTAACTATATTATTTTTTTGACCATTGCAGTAGGCAACTTTAACTTTGCTCCATGTTCTTATTTCTACATCTTTTTTAATTTTTTTCTTTTCATAAATTTTATTTAAATTGTAAGTCGTGCTTATAACATTTTCAAAATAATCTTCTTCTATTGGAATATAATAATTTCCTTTAAATTTTATATTTTCATCTAACCTATGAACTTCTTCTAAGTAAACTATCTCAGCATTCTTTATTAAAATTAAATCTTCTCTTCTTCCAAGTGATATATATTCCTTTGGCTTTCTAAAAGAATTTAATATAGTTTCTAAAAGTTCTTCATCTTCTGGAATTACATGTATTATTAAATTTACATCTACTAATAATTCTGTAGTAGATACTCCTCTTGTAACACCATAACTTTTCCCCTTCTCTTTACTATCAAGTTTTAATTGGTGTCTATCTTTTTCAAAAGTTGAACCTGCAAATTCATACCTTGTATATAAATCATAAACTTTTGACTTATATTCACCTGATATTGATACATCCATAGATTTATATTCTTTAAATCCACATGCAAAATGAATCATTCCTATAACTGTAGATGGAGCTGGAAGTGGATAACTTTCCTTTAATTGAAAGCTTGCTGGCTTTTTATAGTTAACTAGATTTTGATAAATTTCAAGCCTTATAGCTTTTTTCTTTTCCAAGTTAATCACCTACTTACTATAGTATTCTTCTACTTTACCTTCTAAAAGTTTAAAGAATTCTCCTATTTCTTTTGCATTTAGTTCTTCTTTTATTTGGTCATTATTATTAAATATTCCTTCATTTAACCCAACTATAGTATTTTCTTTTATCTCTTCATCTAAGGAAAGTACTGATTTAATAGCATCTATATTTAAGCTATTGTTAAATGACTGTACTCGATTTTCAAAGAAAGGATTTTTAACATCATAAACTCCACCAATTGCAAATATAGGAGATAAATTTTCTCTTCTTCCTTTTATATCTCTATACAAAAATTTTAATGTCTTTAATAAATTTTTTATTCTATTACTTTTTTCTTCATTTGGAATTTCTATATTATCATTTTCATCAATTCCAACCTTATCTAAATCTATAGCAATTGTATATGCATAATAAGATTTGTGAATTTCACTTTGAGCTATGTTTCCCCCTTCTTTTTTCTTATCAGCTGTTTCATTATATCTGTCTAAAAGACCTTTATTTGTTAAAAAATCAATATCCGCATTAAATGTTTCAAGTGCAATCGCATTTGATAATCTAACCACTGCTGCTCTTGTTTTAACTGGCTTTTTTGTTTTCATATATCCAAACAAATCTATTTCTGCATATTCATCAATTTTTGCATCAGGATGAAATTGTAGAACTTCACCATCTAAATCTAATTTTGTTTTATATTCTTCCATTTGATTAACTATATCGTATCTTAAAGCTTGTCTTGATATATAAGAATAAGCTCTTCCACCATCTCTAGTTATCTTTTTAAGTGAAGTTACATTTCCAACCCCTTCACCATAGTTAGCACTTTCTGCCTCAAATATAAATGTTGCTGTTAATCCCTTATTTTCCATTATTATTTTCTCCTCCTTCATTTTTAACTTCTATTCCTTGTAAACCAATAATAAATGCATATCCTACACTAGAAAGTCTGTCATTATATCCCAATGCTTTTATAAAATCTGTAGGTATTTCTTTTCTTACATACATATAAGAATTTATAAGTGTATCCATAAATTTTCCTGTATCTTTTGTTTTAAGTGCATTTAAAAGTCTATAAGTTATTCCTTGTAACTTTGATTCTGACGACTTATCTTTATAAGCTTCTCTAAGCTTTAACCCATAATTCTTATACTTACTACTTTCAGTTAAATTCATATCTTTTACTCCTTTCATATATAAAACTGAGTTATTTATATTTAAAATTCTTTCTATGCTATAAATTCCTTTAAAACTTCCATTTAGATATAAAATTAATAATTGATGTATTAAATCAAACATATTACTTCCATTAAATAGCCTTTTCACAACTTCATTGTATACGTTTATATAATATTTATCTGTAACTTTAACCGTAACTTTTATAAGATTTTCTAAGTTTTTTCTATGTGAATACATAATCCACATAACTTCTTTAGATAACATATTAAAAGTATATGGTCTAGAAGAATTACTTGAATCAAATTTTATAACCTGTATATTTTCAAATTCTTCTTTTATATTTTCTACTGATTGATTTTTCATATAATTAACTATATTTAGATAACTTTTATTCTCCATTTCTTCAAATTTATCTGAATCATAGAAGTCTCTAGTTACATTAACTTGCTTAAGGCTCTCTAAACTTGAATTTTTGTTTATAAAAATTCCTTGTCCATACATTATGTTAAATCCTAATGGAACACATGAATAAACTAAATTACATATAGGACATATATATGCATCAGAATTCAAATTCCAAAAATGAGATGATTTTCTACTAGAATCTACTCCTGTTTTTACTAGCCAAGTTAATTCATATGAATCTGGTTTTCCAAGCTTTGAAATCTTATTATCACAAATAAAGCAATTATATTTATATTTTTCTTTATTAACTGAGTTATATTTTAAAACAGGATTTATAAAATCTTCTTTATAAAGCTTATACATATCCTCTTTATTATTAGTCTTTAGTAATAAGCTTACATTAGTCCAAAATGGTTGAATTATATCATACATAACATTTTTAGCTGCTATTATTCTAAAAACTTCTTCATCTGAAAAGAAATCAATTATTTCTCCTAACAAGTTAGCTTGTTTTAAAACTTCGCCTCTTTTAATTTCTTCTATATCACTTTTTTCCTCTTTTTTAGTTAGCTTTATTTTTGATAACTCTTTAGCTTTTCCTAAAATATCAAAATCATTTTCTATTATCAAATATCCATTTTTATAACTATTTGAAGTAATTTTAGGCTTTATATACTCAATAGCTTTATTTATTTCACTTATTAATTCTTTAGTTAATTTAGATGTTTTTATTCTATCTAATAAAGATTCATAAGCGATTATTTTTGATATAGATAATCTTTCTTTATGAGTATCTATCATTAATCTAAAATAATCTTCTTCAAAATCTTCTAAACACTCTTCATCAAATTCAATGTAATCTTTATCTTCATCTATAAATGTGTTTACTTCTAGAACTTTTATAAGTCCTATTATTCCTGCATTTTTAAGCCAATCTCCTTTTTCAATTCTTATAGTTCCCAAAGTTACACCTCCTTTTATATAATTTCAAATAATCCATATCCTTCAGATCTTCTAAATCCAAGTCCTGATTTTAAAAGCACATTTAAATCCTCTATATCACCCTCTAAATTAAATAACCCATGATAACAATTAACATACATAATATCTTTATTTGTATTTTCTTTAAATCCTTCTATTTCCTCTTTAACAACTTTTTTTCTCATAGCTACATTTATAAATTTTAAATGTTTATTTAAACCATATCCTCTATAAACTTCTAAAAATTTATTAGAAATATAGTTTAATTCTTTTTCAAAATCTTCATCTTCAATGGCTATTGGATTATTATCTCTATCACGTATGTATATAGGCGATAAAGTTTTACAAGGTATAAATCCATTTTTTGCTTCTTTTTCTTTCAATAAAACTACTCTATCAATAGAAATTTTAAAATCTTTATACTTGAACTCTTTTAATTTTAAAACTCCATTATATATTGCAATTCCTAAATTATAATCTGGCGTACTAACTGTTAATTCAACTCCACCAACAGTTTCTATTATTTTTTCTTCTATCTTAAAATTGTTTAAAAATATAGAAAAGCAAAATGGTTTTATTTTTTTATTTTTTTTAGAGTTCCAAAAATATAAATCATTAAATAAACTTTTATCACCTAATTCTATTGTTTTTTTTAATAAACTTACAAACATAAAATTACTATTTCTAGGAATCTTATCTGCACTTATAAAAAATTTAAATTTCATTTTATTCTCTAGTAAAAGTTATTTCCTTTACTAAAAATTCACCTCCACCTTTCAAAGATAAATATTTATGTCTCATTGACTTTATATTAAAGTATAATGATGACATAAACAGGTTCTAATTATTTTTTATTTTAATTTTTTTAGATTTTTTTCTAAAATTTCTTTTATTTCTTCTCTTAATTCTTTTGGTTCTAAAATTTCAACAGAATTTATCATACTTAAAATCCATGAGAGTAGTTCAGGAGCTTTTTTCATCTTAGCTTCAAAAATTATATTTCCATCTTCACTTTCATATATAACTTGATTATCAACCCAAATCCTTTCTTTTACTGTATTTGCTATTGGATGATAAATTTTAAGTCTTATATTTATGTCTTCACCACAAAATATTCCTATATTATTTTTTTCATATTCTTTAATTAGCTTGTCCACATCTATAGTCTTTTCAAATTTTATAGTTTTAACAAAACACCATTTAATTCTTACTAACTTAAAAAATCTTATTTCATTCCTTAATAAGCAATTTGCAATTAAATATGTTTCTCCTTTATATGAAAAAAATTTATATGGTTGTACATCCCTTTTAGATTTTTTACCATTATTATCTTCATATTCTATAGATAATTCATTTGAATTTATTATTGCTGAGTATATCTCATTTTGCATATTCTTAAATTCATCACTTTGTGGTTTTATTCTTGAATATGGCATAAATTGAATTCTACTTTCTTCTTTTTCATTATTTAAAATAGAATAATTTATTTTATCTATAGCATTTTTTAATTTTGTATCTTCTCCAGCGTCAATACTAAATAATTTTAATTTTAAAAGCATTATTTCATCTTCTGTAAGTAATTCTTTTACTGGAAGACATTTATCTACTATCCTATATCCTCCTTTTGGTCCTGGTACAGATTCTATATTAAATATTTCTGATAACTTATTTTTATATCTACTTACTTGTCTTTCTGATACACCTAATTTTTCTGCAAACTCTTTTTTACTTATTAACCTATTACTACTTAAGTTAACTAACATCATTAAGCAATTTGATATATCACTCATTGCAATTCCTCTTTTCATAATTAATTATGCGGGGTTTAATTTTATTTTACCTTTTTTTACATTTATTTCAAATATATTTTTTATAATAATTTTAAATTACAATTTTTATTCTAATTTTAACTTTATTTTTCTTATTTTTTTAAATAAAAAAATCAGGACCTTAAATATCCTGATTTTTTCATCATAGTTAATCTAAAATAATATAATTATATAAACACTATACAAATAAAAATAGCTACCCAATTTCAGGTAACTATTTTTATTAAAATATTCTCTTCTCTACTCCTCAACATTAGCCAATGTATAACTTCTTTGTTGTATTTGAATATTAAGGTTACTATAACTTCTAGGTGTATTATGAGTTGTATCATAAGTAAGAGCTTGTGCAAATTGGCTATTAGGATATAGTTCCTCTTCTTGCTCTAAATATTTATCTGCTTCATATAAGTTTCCATATTCTAAAGCTTTTTCTCCCTTTTCATATATTTGAAAAGGATAGCTGCTATTACAAAGCTCTGTAATGTTTTGTATTTTATTATTTAAATACTTATTATCTGTATGCAATGTATTTAATATTTCTAGTGCTGGCCCATATTGTTCATTATTTGCATAATTTATTGCACCATTTAATTGTATAGCTATATTATCATAATTCCTTAATACTATTTCTTGATTTTCAATAGCTTGTCTTTGAGAACTTGTTATAGCAAATACATCTTGCATTGCTTCCACAGCTTTTTTATAATTCCCAGTTGCTAAATAATTATTACTGCTTGCTATAGATGATTTAACATTTGAACTTAAATATTCATATGTAACATATCCTAGTGAACCTAAACAAATTAAAACTATTATAATTATACCGATTTTTTTCATCTATTTTACCTCCACTGTAAATTTTATAAATATTTAAATTGTAATAATAACTGTTCAATAAATAAAATTTCTTTTTATTTATTGAATTTTATATCATGTAATCCATTTATTAAATATCTTAATAAAAGATTCTTTTTTATACATATTATCATACATATAAAGCCAAATATTTTAAATATTATTAAATATAAAGAAAATTTATAATTTAGATACTTTATTATTTAAATAATAAAAAATAGTTCTCTATTTCTAGAGAACTATTTTTGTATAGATTTACTTTATATTATCTCATTCTCAAAACCCAAATAACCCTCAAATGAAAGTGAGTTTTTGCAATTAATTTTATTTATTTTGAATAGGCTTAATGCTCCAAATGTCTTTTGCATATTCAAGAATAGTTCTGTCTGATGAGAATATTCCCGCATTACAAGTATTCATAAAGCACATTTTAGCCCATTTTTCGCTATCTTTATAAGCTTTAAATACTCTTTCTTCTGCTAATTTAAATGCTTCAAAATCAGCAAGTAAAAGGTATTGATCATTTTCTTCAATTAATGATTTATAAAGCTCTTTGTAAAATCCTGTTCCTTCATCATTAAATGTTCCATCTATTAATGAATCTACAACTCTCTTAATATCTTTATTTTTTTCATAATATTCTTTTGAGCTGTATTTTCCTCTTATATTTTCTATCTCTTCAACTGTTAATCCAAAGATAAAGTTGTTTTCTTCTCCACTTTCTCTTACAATTTCAACATTTGCTCCATCCATTGTTCCAAAAGTAGGTGCTCCATTTAGCATGAATTTCATATTTCCTGTTCCTGAAGCTTCTTTTCCTGCTGTTGAGATTTGTTTTGATATATCAGCTGCTGGGAACAATTTTTCTGCATATGAAACTCTATAATTTTCTACAAATACAACCTTTATCTTATCTTTAACAACTGGGTCATTATCTATAAGATTTGCTACATCATTTGTAAATTTAATTATTGCTTTTGCTCTTCTATACCCTGGGAACGCTTTTGCCCCATAAATAAATGTTATTTTAGGAATATCTAAGCTTGGATTTTCTTTTATTCTGTAATAAAGGTCTAAAACATATAATGTGTTTAATAATTGTCTCTTATATTCATGAAGCCTTTTTACTTGTATATCAAATAAAGAATCTGGATTTATATCAATTCCACTAGTTTCTTTAATATATTTAGCTAATTGAACCTTCTTTTCTTTCTTTATAATCATAAATCTATCAAGAACTTTTTTATCATCAGCATACTTTTCTAAAGTTTTAAGTTTACTTAAATCTTTAACCCAAGATTCATCTCCTATAAGCTCTGTTATAAAGCTTGATAACTCTTTATTACAAAGTCTTATCCATCTTCTTGGTGTAATTCCATTTGTTTTGTTTTGGAATTTATCAGGGTAAAGCTCATACCAATTATGAAGTTCTATGTCTTTTAATATATCTGTATGAAGCTTAGCAACTCCATTTACAGCAAATCCTATGTGAATAGCTAAGTTTGCCATTCTCACTTGTTTATCATTTATTATTCTAAACTCATTTATTTCTTCTTTAGAATATCCTTTTTCAACTAATTCTTTTATAAATCTTAAATCAATTTCTTCTATGATTTCTAAAATTCTTGGGAATAATTCTTCTATAAATTCTACATTCCATTTTTCTAATGCTTCAGCTAATATTGTATGATTTGTATA
This sequence comes from Clostridium thermobutyricum, assembly GCF_000371465.1. Lineage (NCBI taxonomy): Bacteria > Bacillati > Bacillota > Clostridia > Eubacteriales > Clostridiaceae > Clostridium > Clostridium thermobutyricum. The sequence goes on from NZ_KB850958.1 coordinate 103,510, forward strand.
TGCAAAAATCTTTTCTGCAATTTCTATTGCTTTATCTATTTTTACTTGCTTTTCATCAACTAAAATTCTTATAAGCTCTGGTATTCCTAAAACTGGGTGAGTGTCATTTAATTGAATTGCAACATATTTAGGAAGTTCACTATAATCAGTACCATGAAGATTCTCAAATTCTTTTATTATATCTTGAATTGAAGCACTTACTAAGAAATATTGTTGTTTAAGTCTTAATAATTTTCCTTCTCTTGTATCATCATTTGGATAAAGAACTCTTGAAATATGTTCTGCTTTATTTTTTAATAATACAGAATCATCAAATCTACCTGAATTAAAAACATTAAAATCAAAGCTTTCTATTGGCTCACATTTCCAAAGTCTTAATGTATTTATATTCTTGCTATCATATCCTATAATTGGTGTATCATAAGGAACTGCATAAACATCCATTCCATTAAAATGTACTATAACCTTTTCTTTTTCACGTCTTATACTCCATGGATCTCCATAAGTTAACCAATTATCAGCTGTTTCATATTGAAATCCATTTTTAAAGTTTTGTTTAAATAATCCATTTGAATATCTTATTCCATAACCTCTTAGTGGAATTTCCATAGTTGCTGCTGAATCCATAAAACAAGCTGCAAGTCTTCCAAGTCCACCATTACCAAGTGCAGCATCTTCTTCTGCTTCCTCAATAGCATTTAAATCTACATTTAACTCTTCTAAAAGCTCTTTCACTTCATCATATAACTTAAGGCTTATAAGATTGTTTCCAAGTGCTCTTCCCATTAAATATTCAGCAGATAAATAAAATGCTTGTTTTCTTTCTCTATAAATATCTGTTGTGTTATTCCAATCATCTATTATAGTTTCCATTAAAGCTGTTGAAAGGCTACTAAATATTTCACCTTTATTTGCATGTTCAATATCTGTTCCATATTTTATTTTTAATTGTCTTTTTAAACCTTCTTTAATTAGCTCTTTCATTTTTACACTCTCCCATATAATTTTGTTAAATGGTAAATTTTTTCTGCAAGTTCTTTTGTTAATGCTCCCTTTTTAATTCTCCAGCACCAATTTCCTCCTAGAGTTGAAGGTGTGTTCATTCTAGCTTTATTATCTAAGTTTAAAATATCTTGCATTGTCATTATTGCTATATTGCTATGAGATGACATATTTCCTCTTATAAATTTAAATCCTATGTTATCTCCTTCTCTTATATCTAAATAATCTTTAGCTTTAATTCCTTCATCAGTTTCCAAATTATTTAAATACCAACCTTTAGCTGTTTCATTATCATGAGTTCCAACATAAGAAACTGAGTTTTTCTCTGCATTATGTGGTAAGCTTTCAGAATCTCCTTCTCCAAAAGAAAATTGAATTACTTTCATTCCTGGAAATCCTGTTTTCTCCTTAAATTTTAAAAATTCTTCTGTTACAGCTCCTAAATCCTCTGCAATAATATTGACTTCTCCAAGCTCTTTTTTTATTTCATCAAAAAGTTTTAATCCAGGACCTTTAATCCATTTTCCATTTTCAGCTGTTTCATCCTCAGCTGGTATTTGCCAAAAACTATTAAACCCTATAAAGTGGTCAAGTCTTATAACATCATAAAGCTTTAAACTTTCCTTTATTCTAGTTACCCACCACTTAAATCCGTCTTTCTCCATCTTATCCCAATCATAAATTGGATTTCCCCAAAGCTGACCAGTTTTTGCAAAACAATCTGGTGGACACCCTGCTACGAATTTGGCTCTCATATCTTCATTAACTTTAAACATTTCTGGATTAACCCACATATCTGCACTATCTCCAGCAACATATATTGGCAAATCTCCTATTATACTTATTCCATTTGAATTTGCATAATCTTTTAAGCTTGTCCATTGTTCAAAAAACTCATATTGAATAAAATAATAAAATTCTATTTCATCTTTTAATTTTTCTCTATATTTATTTAAAGTTTCCTCATCTCGTAATCTTAGTTTTTCTGGCCATTCAGTCCAAGCCACTAAATTTTGATTATCTTTTATTGCCATATATTCTGCATAATCTTTTAACCAAAACCTATTTTTCTCTATAAAGTCATCATAATCTCTAGCTTTATTTAATTTAAAATTTTCATATGCTTTATATAAAATTGGTTTTCTATTTTCAAAAATTTTTCCATAATCTATTATTTCTTCATTAGAACCAAAATCTACATCTTTAAAATCTTCCTCTTTTAATAATTTTTTATCTTTTAATATTGAAAAATTTATAAAATGAGGATTTCCTGCAAAAGCTGAAAAACATTGATAGGGAGAATCCCCATAGCTTGTGTGTCCTAAAGGTAGTATCTGCCAATACTTTTGTCCACTTTCTACTAGAAAATCTACAAATTCATATGCTTCATCACCAAATGAACCGATTCCAAAATTATTGTTAAGTGATGATATATGCATTAATATTCCACTACTTCTCTTTTTCATATTCTTTCCCCCTGCAAACTTCATCTTAGAGTATAGAGATGTAAACCTCTATATCTAAGACAGTTATTTTTAAGAATCCCCTTCAAAAAGTTCTGTTTTTAATTCTATATGCTTATGTTCACTTTTGTTTTTAATTAAGTCTACTAAAATATCAACTCCCAAGCTCGCCATTTCATCTCTTGGCTGAACTACAGTAGTAATACTTGGATTATAAAACTTAACCATGTCCATTCCATCAAATCCTACAATAGAAACATCTTTTCCAACCTTTAATCCTAAATCAAAAATTGCCTTTGTTGCTCCAATTGCCATTATATCTGATGTACAGAAAACACCATCTACATCATTATTTGTACTTAATATTCTCTTAGTTTGCTCATAAGCACCTAGTGAAGTATATTCCCCATATGCAATTAAATCCTCATTAAACTCTATTTTATTTTCTGATAATATTTTTTTATATCCTTTAAATCTTTGTTTATCAATAATTGATTCATCTTTTGTACCAAGAATTATCGCAATTTTTTTGCAACCTTTTTTTATTAAATGATCCACAGCCATTTTTGCTGAATCTATTTGGTTTATTCCAACAGATGAAAAATTATTAACTTTATCTTTTTTATAACTCTTACTTCCTGATATTAATACAAGAGGTTCATTTATGTCTTTAAAAGTTTCCTCATTAATCTCATCAATATTACACCCAAGGTAAATAAGTCCCTGAAGCCTTATTTCCTTTCCTAGTGCTATAAGATTACGAACTTCATCATCTCCAGATCTTGCATAGTCATTTTGTCTAAGTATCATGGTATAACCAGCCTCTGTTATCTTTTTATTTATAGTATCTACCATTTGAGAGAAAAATGGATTAAATACCCCTCTTATTAATACTCCAATAGCTCTAGAGTTATTTTTTGTTTGTTTTAAATTTCTTGCACTATTATTTGGAATATAATTTATTTCATTTATTACATCCATAACTTTTTTTCTAGTTGATTCTTTTACATTTGGATGGTTATTTAAAACCCTCGAAACAGTTCCAACACCAACATTGGCCATTTTAGCTATATCTTTTATGTTCATATCTTTACTACCTCTTTGTTATTAATAAAAGCTCTTATTACTAGCTTATAGTTAAACTATTTCTTTGTAAAGGTCTTCTTAAAGATTTAGCATTTATTTAAAATATATGTTACTTAAAACAATGATTATTTAAAATACAGTTACTTGACTTTCTTCATCAAATACATGAATATCATTTATATTTATTCTTAAATCTATTTTATCTCCAACCATCATTTCAGTTTCACCATGTTTCTTTAAGACAACTGTTTTTTTACCTATTGTTACATGAAGGCAAATTTCTCCACCAAGATTTTCTATAAGGTCTAGTGTTCCATTAAATTCTATACAAGAGTCCTTTGGAATATTGTGTTCATCTCCATATTGTATTTTTTCTGGTCTTATTCCAACTAAAACTTGTCCATCTTTACTTCCAAAGTTTTTAACTTTTTCAATTTGCCAATCAGAAAGTTTAACTTCCTTAGAACCTTGAACTGATATAAATTTACTATTTTCTTTTGAAGTTAATTCTCCATATAAAAAGTTCATTTGTGGACTTCCTATAAATCCTGCAACAAACATATTTGCTGGATTATTATATATTTCTTTTGGACTAGCTATTTGTTGAACTTCTCCATCTTTCATAACAACAATTCTTGTTCCAAGTGTCATTGCTTCTGTTTGGTCATGTGTTACATATATAAATGTTGTATTTAAATCTCTGTGAAGTTTAGAAATTTCTATTCTCATTTGACCTCTTAATTTTGCATCAAGGTTTGATAATGGCTCATCCATTAAGAATACTTTTGGATTTCTTACAATAGCTCTTCCCATTGCAACCCTCTGTCTTTGTCCTCCTGAAAGTGCTTTTGGCTTTCTATCTAAAAGATGTTCAATATCAAGTATTTTAGCTGCCTCTTTAACTTTTTTATCAATTTCTTCTTTTGGCACCTTTCTAAGTTTTAATCCAAATGCCATATTATCATAAACACTCATATGAGGATATAATGCATAGTTTTGAAATACCATTGCTATATCTCTATCCTTTGGAAGAGCATCATTTACTTGTTTATCTCCAATCCAAAGCTCACCTTTACTTATTTGTTCTAGACCTGCAATCATTCTTAAAGTAGTAGTTTTACCACATCCTGATGGCCCTACAAAAACTATAAATTCTTTGTCCTCTATTTCTAAATTAAAATCTTTTACTGCTTCATATCCATTACTATAAATTTTACATATATTTTTTAAACTTAATCCTGCCATAATTGTAACCTCCTAAGGTATAATGCTTTTTTAATAACTGTCTTAATTTTATCCTTTTACTGAACCTGCAATAAGTCCTTCTGCTATATACTTTTGACTAAATGCAAACATTATTACAAGTGGAATCGATGCCATAACTGCAGCTGCTGAGTATTGAGTCCAGTTAGCTGAGAAGTTATTAGTTATAAAACTTTGTAATCCTGTTGTAATTGTATAATGTGATGGTGATTTTAATAATGCTGATGCAAATACATATTCACTATATGTTGAAATGAAAGTGAATAAGAATATTACTACTGCCATATTTCTTGAAAGTGGAAGTAATATTTTTGAGAATATATCCCATGTTGAAGCTCCATCAACTTTTGCAGCCTCAATAAGTTCATTTGGAATTCCATCCATATAACCTTTTAAAAGCCAAATATTAAATGCACTACCACCACAAAGTAAAAGTATATATGCCCACATATGATCCATTAATTGTGCACTATAAGCAAATTTTAATATTGCTGGAATAGTCATAATTCCTGGAAACATTTGAAGTATTAAAAGAAACATTAATCCATATTTTCTACCTGAGAATCTTAATTTAGAGAAAGCAAATGCTGCTGTCATTGATAATCCTAATTGAACTAAAGAAACTATTATACATATAATCATTGAATTTTTAAACCAAATTAAGAAATTAGTATTTTTAATTACATTTATATAATTATCAAAAGTTATTTGACTTGGGAAAAGTGTTGTTTGTACGAATACTTGACCTTTTGCAAGTGAAGAACCTATTACTGAAATTACTGGAAATATTACAACTAAAATAAATATCCAAACTATTATTCTGCTAATCCATAAGCTTCTTGTTTCATATGAAGTTCGCTTTTCTTTGTAAACTGTTTTTTCTTTTTTACTCATCCTTAATCAACCTCCTCAAATTGACCTGAAGCTTTCATTTGAATAAATGAAATTGTACCTACTATAATAAATACAAGTACACTTAGTGTTGCACCTATATTATATTTGCCAAAATTAACTGCTAACTTATAAATACTTGATGCTAGTATATCTGTATAACCAGCCCATTGAGTAGATACTCTAGGTGGAAGTCCTTTTGTGATTAGATAAATAGTATTAAAGTTATTAAAATTGAATGCGAAACTTGAAATAAGTAATGGATATGCAGTTTTTGCAAGTGCGGGTAAAGTTATTTTTCTAAATTGAGTGAATCTACTTGCTCCATCAATACTTGCAGCTTCATAATAAACTTTAGGAATTGAAGATAAAGCTCCTAAGCATACACACATCATAAATGGAAATCCAAGCCAAACGTTTACAAAAAGTACTGCCGCTCTTGCACATTCTGGATTTGTAAGCCATGGAATTGGAGTACTTATAATGTGTAGATTTAATAAAAGTGTATTAATAGCACCATATGCTGTATTTAAAAGTCCTTGCCATGATAAAGTTGCTATTGTAGCTGGAAGTGCCCATGGTATTATTAATAATCCTTTATAAAATCCTTTTTCTTTCATGTGTGAGTTATTTAATAGCATTGCAAGTATTAATCCAACAAAGAAACATCCAAATGTTGAAACAAGTGCAAAAACTATTGTCCAACCAAATACAGGTAAAAATATTTTACTAAAAGGACCTGTTAAAACTTCTATATAATTATGTAGTCCAGTAAATTTAGCTGAGCCTTGTGTATATATAGTGTAATTTGTAAAAGAAATATATATTGTATAAAGTATAGGTAATAATGATAAGATTGTTATAGAAATTAATGCGGGACCTAAATATTTAGCTGCTTGTCCATTTTCTCTAACTGGTTTTATTAGTAAAGTGTCCCCTTTAGCCTTCTTCATGTCCATCTGCTCCTTTAATAATTTTTTTAAATTCTCCAAGCTTTAAAAAAGCTTGGAGATTTAATTTAAATTTAATTACTTTATTATTGTTGTTTTATACCAGCTTCCATTTGTTTAACTGTGTTATCAGCAGCTTCTTTAGGAGTTAATTTTCCTTCAATTAATAATTGTAAGTTGTTTCCTGCTGGTTCCCACATAGCTTGAATTTCTGGAATATTTGGCATATATTGAGCTACTTTAGCTTGAGCTTCAAATGCTTTTAAATATGGATCATTTTTAGCAGCTTCTGTAGTATCAGCTGATTTTAATACAGGAATTCTGTTACCAACTGATAATAGTACACTTTGTCCATTTTCATCTAAGTATTTAATTAAACTCCAAGCATCTGCAGCTTTTTTAGAATTTTTATTAACAACAGCTAATTGAACAGTTGAGAATGTTGGAATTGATTTTCCATCTAAAGTTGGAAGTTTAGCAACACCAAAATCTAAGTCTTTATTAGATTTAAATGATGGAACATCCCATGGTCCTGAAATATAGAATCCAACTTTTCCAGCTTCAAAGTCAGCTTTAGCAATATTTGCAGTTACACTTGAGTTTATTAATCCATCTTTAACTAATGAATTTAAGAATTCATATCCTTTTATTGCACCAGCATTAGCAAGTCCAATATCATTTAGATCAAGTTTTCCATCATTATCTTTGAATACATAACCACCATTAGCAGCTATAAATCCATATGAGTAGTAGAAGTTAGTAATTGGATATTCAAATCCAACTTTTTTAGCTTCTTTAACTAATTGTTCCATAGTTGTTGGAACTTCTTTAACTAATTTTTTATTATAGAATAAAGCTACAGTTCCTTCAGCAATTGGAGTACCATATTGAACTCCATCAACATTACCTGCTTTTAATAATGCTTCTGAATGGAATTTATCTGATGGGATTAAATCTTTTGGTTGTTCTGATAAAAGACCGGCTTTAACGAAAGTACCAATATTATCATTTGGAATACCAAAGATAGCATCAGGTCCTGAAGGACTCTTCATTGCTTGCATACCTTCTTGGAAATTTGGTTGAGAATAAACCAATTCAACTTTCATGTGGTGTTCTTCACCCCATTTATCAGCTATTGGTTGTAATGCTTCAACTTCTGGTTTAGTTAAATAAGACCATACAGTTAAAGTTTTGCTATTGTTGTTAGACCCAAATGCGAAATATCCAACACCAACAACTATAATTGCAATAACGATTATTATAGGTATTATTTTTTTCTTACCCATGTTTAAAAGACCCCCTCTTTTATTTTAGTGGAACGCTTTTAATATCTAGATTTCATAATGAAGTAATTATTATTTAAATTAGTTCAATTTAATTATTAAAAATTTACTATTCCCCTTGTTTCATAAAAAAATCTAAATATTAATTTATTTAGGTAACGTTTCCAATTAGAATTATAGCAATTAAAGTAAACATTTACAATGTGCCATTTACCACATTAAAAAATTGTTTATATTTATTAAGTGTTTTATTTATTTTTTATTGTATAATATCCTTAGCAATTAGCTAATTTAACAGTTTTTTTATAAAAATATATCTTTTTTATTTCGTTTTCAATTTGTTCAAATTTTATTATATTCTAAAAAATAAGAGCAAGACTATAATCTTACTCTCATTTAAGTCTATGATATTTTACTTATCTTGTTTTCAAGCTCTTCTATATTTTCTTTACATTCCATTATTACTGATTCTATCAATTGTAAAGTATCAAAACAACCAGTTAAAGCTTTTGTTTTTCTTTCATCTTGATTAATTCCTTGCATATTTAAAGCTCTCTTAAATCTTATTATATACCTGCTATGTATATATTTCATATATGATTTCATTAAACATACACTTTTAATCTCATAATTATATCCATTATTTTTCATTATTTCATCTATAAACTCAGAATTATAATTTAAAATTACTCTTCCATCTAATACTTTTGCAATTTCTTCAATACTATCTTTAAAGCTTGGACTATTATTTAAAATTTCCTTATCTACACCCTTTATCATATAAGTATCATCACTAATTCTTTTGTTTATATTAAAAGTTGAATTATAAAGTATAACTCCATTAGTATCTATAATTCCAATATCTAATATTTCATCTATTTTAGGATTTCTTCCTGTTGCTTGTATAAATACAATTACATACTTATCATCTAGTAGTAACCCTTCCCAGTATTCATAATTTTTATAAGCATCTAAAAGTCTATTTTTAAGCGCTTTTTTAATATGATTTTCTTTTTTTTCAGTTGCTCTCACATTCACTGCATTTCTAATTAACTTATTTTTATTTTTGAAAGAATTAATTTTTTCTCTCGAGGTATTATATATATCTTCTAATAAGTAATATTTTTCTCTAAAAAGTTCACCATCAATATATTTATCTTTATAATATGCTATATTTATTATTTTTTCTGCTTCTAATTTTTCTAATATAATTTTATCTACATCTAAAATTTTTAAAATCTCATGTTCATTTACCCCAAAAAATTCATGTTTAGATTTTAAATAAACATACCAAAGATTAATCTTATGATGAAAAATCATTGCTATCATTGATTCTCTGCTACAGTTTCTATTAAAAGGAATATTTTTCATTTCAAGAACTTGTCTTAACGATTCTTCACTTACTTTATCTAGGTCTCTTTTGACAATCTCTCTTATGTATCTTTTAGTAATTATCTTATGCATTATTACTTAGTGAAATAATCTATTATTTCACTTTAACCCCCTTTTTTACAAAATTTTCTTAATATAATGGTAATTTGTATTATATTGTTAATCAATAGTAAAAAAATTAATTTTTTATTAACCAAACTATACATATACCTATCAATTTAACTAAATAAAAGACTATCTTATTAAAAAAATTAATTCTTTATTCATAATTAATCTTTCAAAATAAAAGCCGTAAATTTCACATTGTATTCTATTTACGGCTTTTTTTCTATCTATTCTATTTTTATTTCTTAATTTAATTTTTATATATACTAAAATGTTTTAATCATATTAAATAAAAAATTATTATAAATAAACTATATATAACTAAAATTAAAAACAATATTTATATAAAATATATTAAAGTAAATTGTATTAAATCTATAAAATAATCTTATATACTAATTCTAATTTCCTGAGCTTTCATAAGCTGATAATCCTTTAAGCCAAACACAGTATGCAACACAAATAAATATTACTCCTACTATAAATGTTAATATAATTCCTTTAAAGAATGACTCTTTATTAAGCATATATGCAGCTGGATAATATCCTGTAAAAGCAAATGGAACTATAAATGTTAAGATTCCTCTTATTCCTCCTGGATATATGCTAACAGGATATTTTGCAAATCCTCCAAGTTCATATCCCATCCTAACACATTGAAAACTATTTTTAATCCAAAAAGCCATTGAAGCTGTTATAAGCTTTACTCCTGTATATATAAATACTCCCCCTATAACTGCAATTATAAAGGCTATAATCATAATGAAATTAACTGTTAATCCTAATTTCATTCCTGAATATATTACAAGAATAAATCCTATTATAAGCTCTCCAAACCCATCTGGTTGAAATCTGTTTGCTATAACTTGAAATAATGGATTTAAAGGTCTTAAAAGATATCTATCTACTTCTCCTTTAACAATAGACCCTCCACTAAACATCCAAAGATAATCAGTAAATATATGGTCTATTCCTCTTGGAATTTGAGAAAAACCATATATAAATAGAATTTCATTTAAAGTCCACCCTTTTAAAGCTGGTATATTATTGAATATTAAATTTATAAAAATAAGAGATGTAGCTTGAATTAATAAAAAACCAAAAAGTCCAAATAAAAAATCTTCTCTATATTCCATTAAAGTTTTTAAATATTGCTTTAAAAAGCATTTATACACATATAAATATCTCTTCATTATTTTAGCCCCCTTGTATAGTCAATTTATAAGCTAATCTATTCCAAACTAATTTTGATAAAACAGACATTATAAAAACCCATATAAGCTGAATTATTATAGCTTTTATTGAATCAAATGTACTATATTTTCCTAAATATATCATAGCTGGAGTATATATTATTGAACTAAAAGGTAATATACTAAATATTTGTGCAATTATACTTGGAAAAAAAGTTAAAGGTATTAAAGAACCTGAAATAAGCATAACTATAGCCTGTGCAATTTGGCTTATGCCCCAAATATTATAAAATTTAAATGATAAAAGACCAAACATGTAGCTGTAATAAGTATTTATTAAAAATCCTAAAAATATGCTTACTGAAAATAATATAATTTGCATAATTCCTATGTGTATTCCTTTATAGAAAGAATATGCTGTAACTATTATAAACCCTGGCAAAAATAGAAATATAAAATTATACATAAACACACCAAAGTTCATAAACATAACTCTTTTTCTATAATTTATAGGTTTTATAAGCTCCATTGCTATAGAACCATCTCGAACTTCATCTCCTACAATAAACTTACAATCAGAAAATGTTATTAAAGATATTACAAAAGTTATCATTACATATACAAGCATATCATTTATATTAAATCCATTCATAACACTTTTTGAAGAGCTACTATATATAGCTTTCCATAGAAAAAATGTAACACTGACTATTAATATATTTCCTATAGTCCCCATATATATGTTAGCCTTATAAGCCATACTTCTTTTTAAACTTCCTATAGAAAAGGCTAAATATATTTTGTTCTTTTCCCAAATACTCATATTTACACCTCATCTTTATATATTTTCTTTATTATTTCCTCAAGAGTAGTTTCTTTTATTGCAAAATCTATAATATTTACTTTATCAATTATTTTGCTAATAATCTCTGAGGAAGTTGTCTTATTTTTATTGAATTTTATTATTATCTCTTTATCTTTTATTTCTTCTTGTAAATCTTCTTCACTTAAATTAAGAATCTCATTTATATTTAATTTATTTTCTATATGCTCTTTAATTTTTATATTTAAAATTTTATCAGACCCAAACTTATTTTTTATATCTTCTAAAGTTCCATCATAAAGCTTCATTCCTTTATCAATAATTATTATTCTATTGCAAAGTTCCTCAATATCACTTAAATCATGAGTTGTTAATATTACTGTTGTGTTATATCTCTCATTTAAAAGCTTTATAGCATCTCTAACTTTTTCTTTAACAACTACATCAAGTCCTATAGTAGGCTCATCTAGATATAAAACCTTTGGCCCATGAATTAAAGAAGCTGCAATATCTGCTCTCATTCTTTGTCCTAAAGAAAGTGTTCTAACAGGTCTTTCTATGAATTCTTCTAGCTCTAAAATATCATTTAGGAATTTCATTTTTTCTTTAAATTCATCATCATTAATATCATAAATTACCTTTAAAATTTTAAAGGTTTCTCTAAGAGGAATGTCCCACCACAATTGAGTTCTTTGTCCAAATACCACTCCTATATCTTTAGCATTATTTTCTCTGTCTTTATATGGAATTTTTCCATTTACAATAACTCTTCCCTTAGTAGGTGTTAAAATTCCTGTCATCATTTTTATAGAGGTTGATTTTCCTGCTCCATTAGAACCTATATATCCAACAATTTCTCCTTCATTTATTGTAAAAGATATATCTTTTACAGCACTTTTAATTTCACATTTGTTACTAAATAATCCTTTTACAGCTCCTTTCAATCCTTCCTCTTTAATTTTAATTTTAAAATCCTTACTTAAATTCTCTACAACTATCATTATTATCCCCCCTTATTTTTTGTAACTCTTTAGGAATCGTTTCCATAAACAATATTAATCCCCCCTTTTATTAAATAAATATTTATCTCAATTTAAATGTTTTCATTAACTATTTTACACCTAAATTTTAAAATATAATATATATATCGTAATATTATATTTCTCCTTTACTTAAATAATTAATTATTTTTCTTTTTAATTTTAATTGTAATCGGAATTAATTTTTTTGAATATATTTATATTAATAACTGTTAGGAGGTATCTTAATGTTTATGTACGCTTTATCATTAATAATGGCTTTTTCTTTTATATTTATACCATTTATAGCTATTATAAAAAGCTCTGTTACATTATCAAATTTCCTAATTTTCACTGGTTATATTGGAAAGACACTCCAAAAGAAAAGGCTTAATATTAAACGAAAAGTTATAAATAAAACTACTTATTTAAGAATTTCATTTTTAATGCAATTTTTGCTTGGCTTTTTACTAACTCTATTAAGTTTAATTTTATTTACTAAAAATACAAATTCATATTTCAATATATTAATAATATTTTGTGTTAGCTTATTTGGAAGCATAATAATTGGAACAAATTTAAATAAGTATTTAGTCACAAACTAAATTTTACCATGAATAAATAGTATTATTATAGCTTAAAATATTACTGCGTAATAATACTATTCTTTAAATATCTTATAACCAAACGTGGAGTATAAAACTCCTCTATTCCACTAATTATATAATAAAAAAAAGAGTGTCTTAAGGATATATAATCACTTTAGACACTCATTTTTTTATATTAATTAAAACTTACTCTATCTTTACAAATCCAAGCAGAACCACCATTATAATTTATTCTGTACCATCCATTAAGTTTACCTGTTACAGTTACTCTAGTTCCATTATTTAAGTAACCTACTCCATCATTATTCCAATTTGGATGTCTTGTTATATAAGTGAATGGTCCACCTTTAAAATCTACTGTTCCTACTTTATTCATAAGGAAGTTTCCTGATGTATCTACTCTATCTTTGCAAATCCAAGCAGTTCCTCCATTATAATCTATTTCATACCAAGAACCTGATTCTGAAATTATTTTTACTTCAGTACCATTATATAAAGCACCTACTCCATCATTATTCCAATTTGGATGTCTTGTTATATAAGTGAAATCTCCTCCACCAAAGTTTACAACACCTGAAGTTGGCATTGTTTGAACTCTATCTTTACAAATCCAAGCTGAACCACCATCATATTTTATTCTATACCAGTTTCCGAATTCTCCTGTTATAGTTACTTGAGTTCCATTATATAATGGAGCTACTCCTGAATTGTTCCAATTTGGCTTTGATGTTATATAAGTGAATGGTCCACCTTTAAAATCTACTGTTCCTTCCATATTTAAAGTTTTTATATTTGTATCTACTCTATCTTTACAAATCCAAGCTGAACCACCGTTAAAGTTTATTCTATACCAATTTCCGAATTCCCCTGTTATAGTTACTACATCTCCATTATATAGAGAACCTAATCCTGAGTTATTCCAATTTGGTTTTGATGTTACATAAGTAAATGGTCCACCACTAAAATCTACTATTCCTTGCATATTTAAAGATTTTATATTTGTATCTACTCTATCTTTGCAAATCCAAGCTGAACCACCATTATAGTTTATTCTATACCAGTTTCCAAATTCTCCTGTTATAGTTACTACATCTCCATTATATAGTGAACCTACTCCTGAATTATTCCAGTTTGGTTGTTTTGTTATATAAGTGAATGGTCCACCACTAAAATCTACTATTCCTTGCATATTTAAAGTTTTTATATTTGTATCTACTCTGTCTTTGCAAATCCAAGCTGAACCACCATTATAATTTATTCTATACCAGTTTCCGAATTCTCCTGTTATAGTTACTTGAGTTCCATTATATAATGAACCTACTCCTGAATTATTCCAGTTTGGTTGTTTTGTTATATAAGTAAATGGTCCACCACTAAAATCTACTACTCCTTGCATATTTAAAGATTTTATTTGTGTATCTACTCTATCTTTACAAACCCAAGCTGAACCACCATTATAATTTATTCTATACCAATTTCCATACTCTCCTGTTATAGTTACATCAGTTCCATTATATAATGAACCTACTCCTGAGTTATTCCAATCTGGTCTTGAAGTTATATAAGTAAATGGTCCACCACTAAAATCAATAACACCTTTCATATTTAATGGAGTTACATTTATTCCACTATTTGGAGTATTTGTTTGAACATTATTTATATATTCTGCATAAACATATCCAACTCCACCATTATATACTATTTTATCCCATCCATTTACTTTTCCTATTATAGTAACTTGAGCTCCTGCTTGTAATGAACCTATAATTGAATCAGATGTAGAAGCTCCACTTCTAACATTTAATGAAGAACCTGGATTTACATTTACATTACCAGTTTCATTTACAGTTTTCATTCCTGAAGAGCTTGAAGATGCAAATTGAGGAATTGCAAATGTAAATGTGTCTCCTGGTGCATAAACCCATTTATTTTGTTCAATTATAGAACCTATTAAAGATCCATAATGAATATCTGATGCATATTGATGCCACATATCATCATTTGGAGCATTTATATATCTTAATTCATAAGGTGTATTTTGAGCTATATTTGTATTATGAATATAGTTAACTGATAAGAATTGTGCTGCTCCATAAATAGCATTTGAAATACTTGTCCATCCATGATTATATGCATAAGTAGTTCCTAAAATAGTAGTTTTATTTGGGAAACTAGCGTTTGCATCATAAGCACCTATTCCATATAAATTATAAACTGTAGTTGGATGTGGTAAATTAATCATTTGGTATCCAACTATAACTCCATTACTATTATAAATTGGTGCATTTGTATTTGCTATTTGAGTTATTGTAATTCCATTTGCAAAGTTACTTGTACCCCATCCAGTTTCAAGTGCTGATTGAGATAAGAAGTATACGGGGTCAAGATTATATTTTCTCGCTGCTCCTATAAATGCTTGAGCTTGTCCAGAAAATACTCCTTTACCTTGAAGTAAGTTAGCTAAAGCTTGTTCATTTACATTTCTAAAAGTATTAACTTTTAAGAATTGATACATAACTTTTGAATCTTCTGGATTTATTGCATTAGTTAATTCTTGTATTTGAGATTGACTTAAACTTGAAACTCCTAGACAAGCCATATAATTTTGTATTTCTCCAGCAACATATTCATCTAATGTTTGAGAATATTGAACATTTGTATAGATATTTGGTGTTACTAATGCTCTAATTGGTAAGCTTTCATTTGTTATTGCTGCAAAATTTGTAGCTCTTAACTCTTGAAGTTGAGCTTCATTAATTTTTTTATCTGTTTGTTTTTTTTGTTGTACTTGTTTAGGTTGTTGTACTTGTTTTGTCTCTTTTTTATTTGATTCTTTTATTTTACTTACTGTATAAACTACTTGTACATCTTTACCTTGCTCATGAAGTCCTTTAATTTCTTTTTGAACTTGTCCATTATTATCTACAACTTGTACATGTTTATCAGAATTAATTCTGTAAGTTGTAGAGTTTGGAACTTCAACTCCATTTATAGTAGTCTTTATTACTTCATATCCATTAGGTACAGTAGCTCCATTTGTAGTAAATGTTTTAGAATACTCTCCATCAAAATTTATATTTTGAGTATGTAATGAATTTACTACAACTTGTCCATCTGCATAATCTGTCTTTGAAGTTAATGCAGCACCTATTATTTTAGACTCTGAGTCCTTTTGTGTTTTCGTTGAATTGTTATGAGCCTTTACAACAGGCATATAATTTGTTGTCACCTTATTTGTAGTATTAGTATTAGCTGGTATTGTGTCAGCAAAAGAAGATACAGCTGGTGACATCATACTAGATAATACTATTGCTGAAATTGCTATTGCGGCTTTTTTTCTTCTGTTATTAACTTTTTTCATCATTCTCCTCCAAAATATATAAATTTTAATGTAATTAAAAAATTTTCAAAACATTTTAATTATAATACATATTTATAAACCCTCCAATAATTTTAAAAACATGTTTATATATTATTAAACTTTATAATAGGAAAAATTATATATAAAATATATTTAGATTTTCTTACGTTTAAATTTGCTTAAGCTCATGATGAAAATATTTAATTCACCTTATTTTTTTTATTATTTAACTATTATTTTTTAAACTTACATATTTCTAATTAGAAAATATATTTAAATTTAAAATAATATTTAGTTTATATAAAAATTTAATCTTTATATATTAATCAATCTAGTAAAATTTTAAATTATTTGAAAATAATTATAGAATTTAGATTATGTAACTTTTATATTAAGTCTAAATATTATATAGTATATAAATTTACAAATGAGGTGAACACAAATGGAAAAAATAGATAACAACTCAAATCCTGAATCGAAGGCTGCTCTTTTAAATGCAGAATTAGCTATAGTTGGCTCTGCTAGTCCTGACCCAGTAGATGTAGGAAATATTTTAACTTACACTTTAGTTATAACTAATAATGGGCCTCTACCAGCTGATAATGTATTACTTGTAGAAACTCTTCCAACTGGAATGATTTCACCAGAATATTCAATTGATGGTGGGATTACTTGGCTTCCTTGGCTAGGTTCAGTAAATTTACTTCTTTTACTTCCTGGATTATCTATAACTGTCTTATTAAGAGGAACTGTAAGCTCTAGTTGTACTAGTTCAATTACTAATACTGCTTCTGTAACTTCTTTAGATCCTTTAATTACTGACCCTGATTTATCTAATAATAGTGCAACAGTAACAACTGCTGTTAATCCAAGCTCTTGTAATTCAAATTGTAATAACTCAAGTTGTACTTGCAATAATTCGTGTTTAAAAGAATCCTAAATTTTATTAATCCAAATTTTTTTATGAAAACTTTTATAATTTATAATAATTAAAATTATGTAACCTATTTTATAAATTTGAATATTATATAGTATAAAAAAATTTAAAGGAGATATAAAAATGGAAAAGAATTCTTTAATAGAAATTCCAAAAAAATCTTTAAGTGAAGAAATTAAAGATAATGCAAAAGAACTTGATTCTTTAAAAAGCATTAATAATAAAGTAACTGAAGATTCTCCAGAACTATTAGATGTTGGATTGACATCTGTAATAAGTACTTTTAATATATCAAGTCCTGTTACGGATCCAAATCCACTTAATAATACTGTTGTAAGTACAGTTGCTATTACTCTTACAGCAGATTTAGCTTTAACAATGACTGATAGCCCTGACCCAGTTCATCCTGGTGAAATTTTAATTTACACTATAAATATAAAAAATAATGGACCTTCAGATTCAGTTGGTGTAATTTTAACTGACACTTTACCACTTACAGTTACACTTCCTAGTTATTCATTAGATAATGGAGTAACTTGGAATACTTGGCTTGGAACTTTACCTTTAGGAACTATTACTAATGGTTCAACTAAAACTGTATTAATTAGAGGAACTGTTGCTGCAACTGCTACTGGAACTATTTCTAATACTGCATCTGTTACTAGTACTACTTTAGATCCTAATTTATCTAATAACTCAGCTACAACAACTACAACTGTTTCTCCTTTAGCAGATTTATCTATAGTTAAAACTGCTAATCCTAGTCCAGTACATGCTGGTGCACAATTAATTTACACTTTAGTTATAACTAATAATGGACCTTCTACAGCTACTAATATAATAGTAACAGATAATGTTCCAGCTTGCTTTTCAACTCCAGAATATTCAACTAATGCTGGTCTCACATGGAATCCCTGGACAAGTTCAGTAAATATAGGTTCTTTAGCTAGTGGATTATCCTCAACAGTTTTGCTAAGAGGAACAGTATGTACTAATGGTACTAGTTCAATTACTAATACTGCTACTGTAAGTTCTGATACTGATGATCCTAATTTATCTAATAACACTTCAACAACAACAACTAATATTACTCCAGTTTCAGATTTAGCTATAACAAAACAAGCAAATCCTGAACCAGTAGCTGTTGGTTCACAATTAACTTATACTTTAGTTATAACTAATAATGGACCTTCAACTGCTAATGGAATAGTTTTAACAGATAATATTCCAAATACAGTTACTAATCCGCAATATTCATTAGATAATGGAACTACTTGGACTAACTGGACAGGAACTCTAAATCTTAATCCACTTAATAATGGAGCTTCAGAAAAAGTATTAATTAGAGGTACTGTATCTAATACAGCAATTGGTATAATTACTAACACTGCCAGTGTAACAAGTAATTCATTTGACCCTAATTTATCTAATAACTCTGCAACAGTAATTAGTACAATTTCACTTTTAGCTGATTTAGCAATAACTGTTTCTGCTAGCCCAGATCCAGTAATGATAGGTGAAACTTTAGTCTATACTGTAAATGCAGTAAATAATGGACCTTCAACTGCAACTCCAGTTACTTTAACCTATACAGCTCCTCTTAACTTATCTAATATAGAATACTCATTAGATAATGGAGCTACTTGGCAAACTCTTAATTTAGTTGCCAATGTTGGTACTATTAATTTAGGTACACTTGCAAATGGCGCAAATAAAACAATATTAATTAGAGGTATTGTACTCGCTTAAACTCATTTTTAATTAAATCTAAAAATTAAATTTAAATAATAAAGATACTATACTAATTTTTATTTTCAAATAAATCCTTATTGAACTTTTATAAATTAATTAAAATATTAAACTATGTTAACCTCCTTAAATAAATTTAAATAACATTCTCACAATGAAGCTTAATTTTTAAAATAAAAAAGGACTTTTTCAATTTTGAAAAAGTCCTTTTGTTATATGAAGTGTAATGAGATAGAAAACTATTTTTTGCAAATAATATTAATAAATTTATTAAATCCATTAACCCCTTTTTCATCACATTTAAAAACACCACAATTTTCTAAAAGTTCTTTAAATACTACTCCAATTTCATATTTTAAGATATTATCAACTTCATTTTCATAAATCATATTGTATCTTTGAATAATTCTATCTAACCAAGGTTTGTGAATTTCTATTTCACTACTATCTTTTCTTTTTAATAAATATTCTTTCATTAAATCCATATTAGAATTTAATCTTGAAGGTAAAACAGCAAGTCCCATAACTTCTATAAGACCTATATTTTCTTTTTTTATATGATGATATTCCTTATGTGGATGAAATATTCCTGTTGGATGCTCCTTTGACCTTCTATTATTTCTTAAAACTAAGTCCATTTCATAATTTCCATTTTTAAATCTACAAATTGGAGTTATTGTATTATGAATTTCTCCTTCACTTTTACAAATAATTTCGTGCTCTTCATCAGAATATTCTCTCCAAATGTTTAATATTTTTTCTGAAGCATTAACTATTCCTTTTTTATCTTTTCCAACTAGTCTTATAGTTGATAAAGGCCACTTAATCCTTCTAAGCTCTAGAGATTTAAATTCTTCCATCTTATAAACTTCTAAAACTTCTGCTTTTTCTATTGGGAATTTATATTTTCCTCCTTGATAATGATTATGAGAAAGTATTGACCCTCCAACTATAGGAAGCTCTGAATTTGAACCTATAAAATAGTGCTTAAATTTATCTACAAAATCTAAAAGTTCAATAAAAGTATTTCTATCTATTTTTATTGAGATATGTCTTTCACTTAAAACTATTGAATGCTCATTAAAATATGAATAAGGTGAATATTGAAAAAACCACTTAGAATTATTTAATTCTATTGGAATTATTCTGTGATTACTCCTACTTGGATAATTAAATCTTCCTACATAGCCTTCACATTCCTTACAAAGTAAACACTTAGGATAATCACCTTTTTCCATCTTAGCCTGTTTTTCAATTTCAGCAACATCCTTTTCTGGTTTAGACATATTAATTGTAATATCTAAATTAGCATATTCAGTTGGAACCTTCCATTTTAAATCTTTTTTTATTCTTTCAGCTCTTATATAATTTGATTTTTTACTTAATTCGTAGTAATAATCTGTTGCTCTTTCAGGGCTATTATAATATTTTTTATTAAACATATTTATTATTTCTGAAGGTCTTCCTAAAAGTACTCCCATTAATCTACTATCAAAGTTATCTCTTTCTGTAACTGAATCTTCTATAATTCCTTTTTCTATAGCAAATTCTAATAATTTATTTAATATCTCTTCTATATTATAGTTTTCTTTTTTGTATTCCATTGCTTTATATTCATCTAGATTTAATAATTCTAATATCTTATTTCTTGTATAAATTATGTCCTCTTCTAAATAAAGTTGATTTTCAAATCCATAGTCTACGAGCCTAGCCACCCACTCATAGATATTTTCCATAATAACACCTTCTTTTAACCTAACTACTATTTAATTCTAATATAATTTTTAAATATTACTCTTTATTTTTCTAAAGCTAAACTTATATAATATATTTATTTAAAAAGCTTTCCTTCTAATACCTCATTTCCACCTAGTTTATAAGCCATTAAAGCAGCTCCATGCCAAGGTTCAAGTTTAGGCTTTATAAGAATATATTTTATATTTTCTTTATCTAAATATTCTTTTAACGGCTCTAATACAAACTCCTCTGCTTTAAATACTCCACCTGTATATGAAAGGACAAACTCCTCCTCTATTTTTAGTTCTGTTCTTAAAGCTTTTATTTGTAAGAAAAGCTCATAAGCAGCTTGTCTAAATATATCTTTACAAGCTTTACAACCATTATCAGCTGCAATTTTACCTAATTTACAAAAACCAGCAAGCTCTGTTCTTGAAAGCTTATATTTATTAAATACAAGATCTACTATTCCAAAATAATCTTTTATGTCTTTTTCCTTTTCTATAATATCAACTAAAACAGTTTTTTCATGTCTATTATCCTTTTGCTTAGTGTATTCATTTATTACTTTTAATCCAATCCAATGAGCACTTCCATCATCACCAATATTAGGACCCCATCCACCTACTCTAGCTCCTTCTCCTTTATCATTCATTCCAAAAGCTATACTTCCTGTTCCTGCAACAATATTTATTCCAGTTTCACATAAAGTTCCTGCTGCCCAACCAGCTACACTATCATTATCAATTTTATAGTTATATCCTTCTAAAACCTCTCCTATGGCTTTTTCAATCTCTTTTTTATCATTTTCACTTTCGCCATATCCAGGAATGCCTAAAAATATATAATTTAAATCTTCTTTATTTATATTTCCTTTACTGCAAACTTCTTTTATTCCCTCATTTATTTCTAATTTTAAATTATCAATTCCTATTTGATGTAAATGAGTTGTCCCTCTTTCTATTTCTGAAAGAACCTTTAAATCTTCATCAACTAAAATGTATTTTGTTTTAGTTCCTCCACCATCTACTCCTAAATAATACATTCTCAATATCCCCCTTATTAAAATTTAAAAAATTGTTTCCTCAGTTTCTTTATTAAATACATGTAATTTACTTAAATCAAAATCAAAATTAACTTTTCCATTTTTACATGAATAACTAGTATTAGTTTCTTTTATTACAACTACTTGGTCTTCAATCTTTGTATGAATATATAATTCAGCTCCTAGGTTTTCTGAAACCTCTAATTTAGCAGAAAATTTACCATTATCTAAACAGTTTATATTTTCTGGTCTAATCCCTACTACAACTTCTTTATTTACTAAATCTTTTAGCTTTTTAGCTTTTTCTCCTTCAAATTCAATTTCTGAATCTAAAATATCTATTTTTATTTTTCCTTTTTCATCTTTTACTAAGCCTTTTATAAAATTCATTTGAGGACTTCCTATAAATCCTGCAACAAACATATTTTTAGGATTATTATAAATTTCATTTGGAGTTGCAACTTGCTGAATTACTCCATCTTTCATAACAACTATTCTTGTACCTAATGTCATAGCTTCAGTTTGGTCATGAGTTACATAAATAAAAGTTGTTTGTAATTGCTTAGAAAGTTTTGAAATTTCAGTTCTCATTTGAACTCTCAACTTAGCATCAAGGTTTGATAAAGGCTCATCCATCAAAAATACTTTAGGATGTCTTACAATAGCTCTTCCCATTGCAACTCTCTGTCTTTGACCTCCAGAAAGTGCTTTTGGTTTTCTATCTAAAAGATGTTCTAAATCTAATATTCTAGCTGCTTCTTTTACTTTTTTATCTATTTCCTCTTTATTTACTTTTCTTAGTTTTAATCCAAATGCCATATTGTCATAAACACTCATATGAGGATACAAAGCATAGTTTTGGAAAACCATTGCTATGTCTCTATCTTTAGGAGCAACATCATTAACAAGTTTATCTCCTATATAAAGTTCTCCTCCTGATATTTCTTCAAGTCCTGCTATCATTCTTAAAGTTGTTGATTTACCACATCCTGATGGCCCTACAAAAACTATAAATTCCTTGTCTTCTATTTCTAAATTAAAATCATTAACTGCTTTAAATCCATTATCATAAACTTTTTGTATATTTTTTAAAGATAAATTTGCCATAAAATTTCCCCCTAATATAATTTTTTATCTAAAATTTAAAATTTATAATTTAAATTTCTCTTTAAATCACAAATTTTAAGTTTTATTTATTAAAAAGGGGATGTCTATATAAAGACATCCCTATTGAATTATTAATTAACTATTTGATTATAGCTTTATTTAGCTTTTCACTTGCTTCTACTAAAGCTTTTTGCCAATCTTCAACTGTTTTATCACCAGTCATTATTGAATCTATAGTTCCCATATAGATATCAGTGAAGTTTAATCCTTCAACTGGTTCAGTTGCAACAAAAGATCCCATTACTGGCTCTGCACCTTTGTCATAAACACTTAAAAGTTCAACTTGTAAGTCAGTTAATGAACCTTTAGCTAAATCAATAGAACCTTTAACTGGTACAACAGCTTTAGCTTTTTCAGCAATTATCTTAACAGCTTCATCACTATACATATAAGCCATAAAATCTTCTGCAAGTTCTTTGTTTGCAGCATCTTTAGGAATATACATTTGCTCTAAGAAGTTGTAAGCATAAGATTTTCCGCCATCTTTAAATGCTGGATAAGCCATGAACCCCCATTCAAATCCATCTTTTCTTGGAGCATCTTTCATTTCATCTGGTAACCAGCTTCCATTTGGTATAAATAAAGCTTTATTATCTAAAATTAATTGTTGATTATTTTTGAATCCTTGTGCATTTGCATTAGCAACTACTGTTGGCTCTAAATAATTTTTCATTTTGCCTATAGTTTCTAATACAGTTTTAGCTTCATCTGTTTTCCAGAATCCTTCTTCATAATTCATAGCTTTATTAAATGCTTCAACTCCACCTGCTCCTGCAAGCATTGCACCCATAGCTCCATCAAAATATCCTGAAGTTGGATATGAGAATAATGCTATTCCATCTTTCTTAGCTTTATCTCCTAATTTGAACATTTCATCCCAAGTTTTTGGAAGTTCATATCCTTTTTCCTTAAATAATCCTTTATTATAGAATAATCCTGTTGGACTATAGAAAAGAGGTGCTAAATAAGTTTTTCCATCTGGGTAAGGATTAGTAGCAGATGTAGCTAAAAATCCTGGTAACATTTTATCTTTAACCTTTACATTTTCACCTGGAACAGTTTTTTCAAGCATATTTGATAAATCATGTAAAGATTGCTCTTTTATAAATGTTTCAGTTAATGCATCTTCTCTACCAGTTGCTAAGTATACTAAATCAGGTACATTTCCAGATTGGATTTGAGGTCTAATTACTTCTTCAAGATTTGATTTAACTGTAAGCTCTACAGTTACACCTTCATTTGCAGCTTCAAATTTTTCTTTTAAAGTTTCCCAATATTCTTTACCATAACCACCTTCAAAAGCAGCTATTTTTAAAACTTTGTTTTCACCAGACCCTTCAGCCTTGTCCCCTGCTGCTCCACCACAAGCCACTAATGATGTTCCCATGATTAGTGCGCTTAATAAACATATTAATCTTCTTTTCTTCATAAATTCTCCTCCATCAACCTACTAATAAATAACAATTAACAAGATATTTTAAATATATAACAATTTATGTCTATATTTTAACCTTTTGTAAACGTTTGTTATATAAGAATATTGTTCTTTTATATAACCATGTTGCTATGTGTATTTTTTATTATATAAATATATTTCTCCTATTATAATTAGCACACCTATTACCATCATGAAAACTCCCATATATCCAGTGTTAGCTGCACCTTTTATAACTAATATCATGGCAATTATGAAACAGATTAATTTAATTATATTTTTGACCATATTATTCCCACCTTAAATTAAATTTCTATCCATTTAATTTCTGCTGGCTTCATTAAAACTAATTGTGCCTTTCCTTCTCCATCATAAACAAAAGTTTCTACTTCTTCATTTGAATTATTTATTATTGCATATTTATTTTCTTCTAAATAAGCTGATACTTCACAATTCATATCATCACAATACCATTTTTTCATTTCATTTTCTTTGTGACTTGCATAATAAAGGCTTCTATAAAGAATTCTTGTATTTTCAGTTGAATATGGAAGTCCCGCAATATAAATTGCTCTACCTTTTCCATAATCATTTGAACTAAGCATTAAGTCTCCATTTCTATTACAAATAATTTCAGTACTTTCTTTAGTTGCATAAACATTTTTCATTCCTTCACCAAAGTCAATTTCTGACTTAACATCTTCAGTTATAAAATGTTTTTCTACTTCATCTTTAAAATATTTATCTGTGCTTAATGAGAATCCAAGTTCTTTATCAACTCCTAAAGCATCTGAAAGCTGGAAGAAATGTCCTCCATAAAGTTCTGCTGTTGGCTCTCCAATTCCTATAAATCCTCCGCCATTATAAATCCATTCTCTTAAAGTAGAAACTAATTTTTCGTCTCTCCAGTTTTCTCCTCCACTAAAGGCAGTTCCTGCATCTCCAACATTTAAGATAACATCTATATCTTTATCTATTCCTTCTTTTTTAACATCATCAAAGCTTATAAAATTAACATCTACACTCATTCCACTTAAAGCTTCAATTACTCCTAAATAAGTGTAAATTTGTTTATACCATAGTGCATGTGCTACCATGTGAGTTTGCCAAGTTCTTAGTTTTCCCCAAGAATTTAATACTGCAACCTTTAACCCACAATAAGGTTTTGTATTATTAATATTTTCATATATAGTTCTAAATTCATCACAAACTTTGCCAACATAATCTACAAACTTAGGGAATTTATAAGCAAGAGAAAGATATCCTCCATAACCAATTCTATCAACTGGTTTTCTCATAATTGCTCTTCTTGCAGTTAACCAATTTTCTCTAGCTTCAATAGTTGGGTCATTTCCTTCATAAAAAGTATCAGGGAAGAAGTAAGGTAAAAATCTTCCTTCTGTATATTTAACTCCTGGAATATCAGAAATCATTCTAAGAGTAGCTCCATTTCCTACAGAACCAACTACTGCATCAAGTCCAATACTTTCAAAATATTTTCCATAAGGCTCTGTTCCAATCCAGTTATCACCTAAAAACATCATTGCTTCTCTTCCATGTTCATGAACTATATCAACTAATTTTTTAACATTTTCAGCTACATATTTTTGTTGAAAATCCATAAAGTCTAAGTAAGCTTTGCTTGGAACTCTAAAAGTACTGTTATAATATCCTTTATCAATAATATCTTCTGGTCTTAATCTATATCCTTTTTCTTCTTCAAAAGCTTCTAAAGCTTCAGCACTTACACTTGAACTATATCCAAACCAATCAACAAATTTTTCTTTTGCAAGATTATTAAATACTAAAGTGAAATGATAGAAGAAAGTTGTAAATCTAATTACATCAGTATCAGGATGTTCATCAAGCCATTTGTGCATAGCTTTAAAAATATATTCATTAGTTTTCTTTCCTCTTACATTAAAAGGAATATCATGAGGCTTATCTCCCCAATTATTAGTTATGTGATTATACATTTGAGTTGGATCCCAAATACAATAAGCAAGGAAAGAAACAGTATATTCATGCCAAGGCTTAGTATTTTTTATTAATACTTTTTGATTTTCCTTATCATAAGACCAATCCTCAATAGAAACTACTTCTTCAATAGTTCTATCAATAACTTCCCAAAATTTCTTTATATCATGAGTGCTATCTGGAACTACTTGTTCCTTAAAATATCCATCCATTATATCTATTTCTAAAGTATCACATGTTGCTAAAATATGTTTTGTCATAAGATAAGTTTGTTGAAGCTCATCTCTATTTTTATTTGCCCATTCATTATCTCCTCTAGCAACAAAATAAGTTGAATAAATCTTTTCCGCTATACCTTTAATTTCTTTTGGTAATTTAAATCCATCACAATCACGAATAGCATCAGCACCCCATGCTTCAACTATTTCCATAGTTTCTTTAATAAAACTATCATCTGTGGGTATTGTAACTCTTCCTTTCTTATTCATTTAAAAACCCTCCATTTCAATTAACCCCATAAAAATATATTTTTACTACTAAAAGTTATTTATCTTATTAATAATCTATCTCTTATAAAATTCTAATAATTATTATTCTTTTATTCCTCCAACGGTCATTCCTTCAGTTAATTTCTTTTGAACTAACATATAAAGAATTATTGTAGGAATCATTACTATTACAAGTCCTGCATACATTGCACCATAATCTGTTGCAGTCTTTTGAACTTGCATTAAATTTATTAATCCTAAAGGTAAAGTTTTTGATTTATTAGGAAGCAAAGTTAATGCAATTATATATTCATTCCAAAAAGCTAAGAAATTAAATAAAATTACAGTTATTATACTTGGCTTTGCCATTGGAATTATTACATGTATAAGTGTTTTTAAATAAGAAGCTCCATCTATATAAGCTGCTTCTTCATATGCTTTTGGTAAAGATTTTAGATAGCTTGTTAAAAGGTATATAGTAAATGGAAGTGCTGTTGACGCATATATAAGACTTACAACAATTCTACTATCTAAAAATACAGAAGCATTTGCTGCTATTGAAAAAATCTGTCTAACTACCTTTTCTCCATCTAATACAAGAAGAAATATAGGTACAACAATATAGTTAACATTTATAAATAATCCTGTTGCAAATAATCCATTTAAAAACTTGCTTGATTTAAATGTAAATCTTGAAAGTACATATGCAGCTGGTATTGCCACAACTAAAAGAATTATTAAAGCAAGACCTGTTATTATTAATGAATTTATAAAATACTCACCCATATGTGCATCTCTAAATGCTTTTATAAAGTTTTCAAAATATAATCCTTCTGGAAGTGCCCAAGGGTTTCCATAAAATTCTGACTTATGCTTAAATGCCGACATTATAGACCAACCAATTGGAACTAATATGCTTAATGCAAATACACTTAAACAAAAGTATATAAAAAATCTATATAATTTATCTGATGACATCTCTTTAAGCTTTTTCATATTAATTTCCTCCTAGAATTCTATAACATCACGCTTAGTTGCCTTATTTATTAAAAGTGATAATCCAAATGAGAATACAAATATAGTTACACCTATTGCCATTCCATATCCATAAGAAGAGTTAGTATAAGCCTGTCCATACATATAGCTTAATAAAACCTCTGATGAACCATCTGGTCCTCCACTAGTCATAACTTTTACAAACAAGAAACTTAAATTCATTGTACTTATAATAAAGAAAGTTAAAGTTGTTCTTATAATATTCCATATAAGAGGTAAAGTTATTTGGAAAAATTGCTTTATCTTTGAAGCCCCTTCAAGTTCTGCTGATTCGTATAAACTTTCAGGTATACTACACATACTTGCCATATACATTACCATGTAATAACCTACTGCTTGCCAAATCATTGCTATTGCTATACACCAAATAACTACTTTTTGATCTCCAAGCCACATTCTCTTTAAAGAGTCTAATCCTAAAAAACCTAAAGACTCATTTATTATTCCTCTGTTTGGATCTAATATGGCAGAAAATATAGCTGAAATTACAACAACTGATAAAATATTTGGTAAATAAAAAACTATTCTAAAGAAATTTTTAAATTTTACATTTTCTCTAGATAAGATTGCTGCTGCTATAATTGCTAATAACATAGTAACAATTGTAACTACAACTAATAATAAAAGAGTATTTTGAAAAGATTTTATAAAATTCTCATCTTTAAGTAATATTTTAAAATTGTCTAAGCCAACAAATTTCTTATTGCTAGATAGACCTCCCCATTTAAATAAGGACATCCAAAATACATTAATTGTTGGGATAACCATAAAAACAACAAATAATATTACTGCTGGTAATACTGAAGCCCAAACAAAAAACTTTTTTGACATAATCTTGTCCTTCATAAATTCACTCCCCTTCAAGATGTTGCTATGGTTAAATTATACATTTAATGAAATCTTTTACACAATAAATATATTGCGATATTTAATAAAAATGTTGTGCAAGATAACAATATACTTAAATTCCAGATTATGTTATAATGAAGCTAAATTTAATATTTTCTATGGTTTTGGAGGAATTTATATGGGAAGTAAACGTTATTCTATACAAGAGAAATCTATTTTAAATTTCAACTATAAACTCTTGTATATTTGTAAGTCTAAATGTGATACAGACTGGCATAGTACAGCTCATTTTCATCCTTTTACAGAAATTTTCTATATAACTGGAGGAAAAGGAAGCTTTCAGCTAGCTGATACGTCTTTACATGTATCAAGAGGAGATTTAATAATAATAAATCCAAATTGCTTGCATACAGAAAAGTCCACAATTTCAGATGATCCTTTAGAATATATAGTTCTAGGAATAGATAACATTGTTTTAAATACCTTTGAACCACATAAGATAACATTAGAAGAAACAACAAATAATTCATATAAAGTAATTAATTACGGAGAAGATAATCAAGTCTTAGATTATTTAAATTTACTCATTGAAGAAATAGAAAATAAACCTTATAATTACGAACTTGCTTGTAAAAGTATATTGACATTATTTATACTTTACATTCTTAGAAACACAAAGAAAGAATTAAAAGTAGAAGAAGAGGGAAATGACTCATTAAATTTAGAATGTATAAAAATAAAAAATTATATTGATACAAATTATTCAGAACATATAACATTAGATTACTTAGCAAACCTAAGCTATTTAAATAAATATCACTTAGTTCATACATTTACAAAACAAATGGGGACATCTCCTATAAATTATCTTATAAATAAGAGGATAGATGAAGCTAAAAATCTTTTATCTACAACAAACTTTTCAATAAGAGATATATCAACTATAGTTGGTTTCTCAAACTCATCTTATTTTAGCCATATGTTTAAAAAAGTTACAGGAATATCTCCTAAAAAATATAAGAATACTCATTAAATCTTTATGTAAACATTTTCTAGGTTAATATAAACCATTTTTAATATTTAATGATTAACTAAATATATTATTTTAATTTTAAAATCTAATATAAAAAAGTCTATAAACTAAGTCAATTTAGTTTATAGACTTTTTAACTATGTCTCTAAATTATATTTTATAAATATTTCAAACTAATATTTAATAACTGAGTTTAATATAGTAGTTCCCTCACTTAAATTCTTATAAGAATGATTTTTATCAGCTTCAAATTTTAAAGAATCAAATTCATCTAGCTCAAACTCTTTATCATCAATAGTAATTAAGACTCTCCCCTTCATAACAGTAACAATCTCAATACTACCACTATTATGCTTTTCAGTTAGCATAGTTTTATTATTTTCAGATAAATATATTCTATATGTTTCAATTGAATTTGCCTTTTCTTCTCTAAAAACAAAATCTATTTTAAAAGATTTATCACTACTTTCTAAGTCATGAACAGAATTTGCTTTAGATAAAGATATTTCTTCTTTATAATCAACTAATTCTGCTAAAGTTATATCTAATTCACTACATATTTTCCAAAGTATATTTATAGTTGGATTTGCATCTCCATGCTCTATCTTAGAAAGAGTAAGCCTACTAATCCCAATGTTATTCGCTAATTGTTCTATTGTAAGATTTTTATTACTTCTTAATTTATTTATAGACTGACCAATTCTAGATACAAATTTTTTAGATGATACCTCATTTATATTCAATCTAAACATCTCCTAACAAATTTTCTTTATGTAAATTATATTATAATATATTCCTTTTAAAAAGTATAAGATAATATACTTAAATCATATTTTTGTATATTATACTTTACAAATAAAACTTTTTTATATATTATAATATACACAAACTACTTTAAAGAAAGGAGAACTATATATGAGTGCAATATTTATAGGACTATTATCATCAATGTTCTTTTCAGCAACTTTTGTTGTTACTAAACTTATGGGAACTGGAGGAATTAGCTGGGAATGGACTGCTTCATTAAGATTTATATTAGCATTACCATTTTTATTTTTAATTGTCTTTTTTAGAGGAGAAGTAAAATCACTTCTAAAAGCAATAAAAAAAGATTTTTTAAAATGGATGCTTTGGGGAAATTTATCTGGTATAGGATTTTACATATTATTAACTATGTCATCAAACTTCGCTCCTTCATGGCTTGTAGCAAGTAGTTGGCAAATTACTATAATAGCAGGTTTGTTACTATCACCTTTATTTTACGTTCCTGTTATTATTAATAATAAAACTGAATTAAAAAGAGGAAAAATTCCTGTAAAAAGATTAATAATTTCAAGTTTTATATTAATTGGAGTTATCATAATGCAATTAAACGAAGCTAAAACAATGTCTATAAGTTCTATTTTAAAAGGATTTATTCCTGTAGCTATATCCGCATTTTTATATCCATTAGGTAATAGGAAACTTATGGAGGTTTGTGGTGATAAAATAAATAGCTTTCAAAGATCCTTGGGAGTAACACTTGTTAGTATGCCAATTGCAATAATATTAGTAATTATAGGAGGAGCTAATAATGG
Source organism: Clostridium thermobutyricum (assembly GCF_000371465.1). Taxonomy (NCBI): domain Bacteria; kingdom Bacillati; phylum Bacillota; class Clostridia; order Eubacteriales; family Clostridiaceae; genus Clostridium; species Clostridium thermobutyricum. Next base: position 134,999 of record NZ_KB850958.1, read on the forward strand.
AATGATATCAGGAATAGACTTTGTACAAGCTTTAATATTAGCTTTATTTTCAGGTGTAATAGCTACAATAACATTCTTCTTTGCTACTACAAAAGCTAAACATAACTTATCCCTTTTAGCAGCCGTAGAATCAACACAAGCTGGCATGGTTGTATTTACTGTTGTAGGATCAATTATATTTTTACATGGAAGTTTTCCAAAAGGACTTTCACTAATTGGAATAATAATCATAATTATAGGAATGATAGTAAATTCATTTTTAAAATAAAAAATATAATTAGTGATATACATATAAAAGCTATTAATTTTTTCATTGCATTTCCTACTACTTATTTAACCTACTAATAATTAAATTAATATGGATAAATAATAGATTAAAATCTTTATTTCTATAATTCCATTTAAATTCAAAAATTTCTTAACAATAAAATAGATAATTCCTTTAAAATAGTATTAAAAATAAAAGGAGTAGCTTAATTTAAGCTACTCCTTAACTTCTATTTATCCATAAATAATGAGAATTTTTTACCCATAAATATATAATCTAATAAATCTAAGTAATCCTCATCAATATATCCAACAATATTTCTTCTGTTGTCAATTCTTATATCTTGCTTAGCAATAATAAGTTCTCCTTTATAGTTTAAATACTTATCATTATTTAAAAGCACAGTTCCTTTTTTAACAACTATTGTTTCATCTCTATCACTCTTAATTTCAGTTCCTTTAAGGTCAACTCTGCTATAAGAATGTCTTATTATTTGCTCACTACTTTCTCTTCTATCAGCTAACTGCTTATTTAAAAATCCTTTTTCGATTTCAGTAAGCTCTCTATCTGAATGCATTTTTAATTTTAAAACACTTAGATTTACACTAGCTAAAGCTTCTAATTCTTCATCAGTTGCAAAAGCATTACCAATTATAATATCATCTACTCCTAAAGCAGCTAATTCTTGTGCTTGAGCTAAAATATCTCTATTTCTATGTTTTTCAAGAGTTGGAAGTCCATCATTTGCTGGCCAAGGTCCTTGCATTCCTCCCTTAGTTGCATTTACAAAAGCAGCAACTTTAAGTCCAAGTTCTTTATGTCTTTCCATACAGCTAACAAAATAATCTTTAGGAAGTCCTGTATATTCTTCTGGATAGAAGTTATGACATACAACAAGCTTTTCTTTATTACATCTTAAATCAATTATATTATTAACATATGCACTATTAAATGAACCATTAATTTCAATTTCAAGACCATATTCATTATAAGTCATCATTGATTCATAAATCCCATTAAATACTCCATCTAATCTAATGCCTGTACAACCAAGGTCTACAAAGAAACTTAAATCACTTGGATCAACATCTATATTTTTTAAAACTTGAGGATTTATATCAATAAATACCTTCATTCCTAAATCTCTAGCATAATTTAAAAGCTCTCTATAATAAGAAACTTGCTCTAACGCTTTATCTTTATTTGAATTTACTTCTAACATAGAAGTAAATATTCTTTCATATCCTAAATCTCTAGCTTTCTTAATATATTCTAAATTTTCTTCTTTTGAACTTAATAATGGATAAATACTAATACCTAATGCCATAAAAAAACACTCCTTTATACTCTAAATAAATTATTTTAAAGATTAAATAATTATTTATATGCTATTTAATCTCCCAATAATTCTATTATATACCTTATTTACATAATAGAGTATATGTTAACCATATACTCTATCAAAATTCTTCTAATTTAATTTTAAATTCTAATTAAAGCTTATTCTCATAAATTTAACCCTAATTTATTTCTCAACTCCTTTTAAATCAAAGTCCTCTCATTAATAATAAATTTTAGCTTTAATTATTTTTTTATTTTAAGCTTCATTTTCTAATGCAGCATTTTGTTTTTCTTCTAATCTAATTGAAAGATTTATAAATGGAAGATATAAAACTGTTGCTAAAATTAAGTTAACCCCGCTTAGTATTGCCCCACTTAAGTGACCAGTTGCTAAGAAACCTGACATTATAGGTGGAGTTGTCCAAGGAATTGACTGAACAATTACTGGATGAACTAATCCTGATGATATAGCAAAATATGAAATTACTGATAAAACTACTGGTATTATGATAAATGGTATTGCAATTATAGGATTTAATACTACTGGTAATCCAAAGATTACTGGTTCATTTATATTGAACACTCCAGGAGGTAATGATAATGAAGTTATAGCTCCATATCTCTTTCTAGCTCTCTTACCTGCAATTAATATTGCTAAAAGAAGTCCTAAAGTTGCTCCTGCTCCTCCAAGCCATACAAATGAGTAGAAGAAAGGTCCATTTATTACATTATATCCTGTTGTAGCTCCTTGCTCAGCAAGTTGCATGTTGTGTGCTGATAAAGAAGTAAATATTGGAACTGCTATTCCGTCAGTTACATTAGTTCCATGTAATCCTAAAGCCCATAAACCACAAACTAATAATGGATAGAATATTGCAGTTGCTAATGAATCTGTTACAGATTGTATAGGAGCTTGTATTACTTTAGTGATAAGATCTGGTAAATATTGTCCTGTAGCAGCTCTAAGTGCTAAACATGCAGCTACTAAAGCAGTTATTGTTAATATTCCAGGTAACATAGTTTTAAAACTTCTTGCTACTGCTGGTGGAACCATATCTGGTAATTTTATTTCAAGCCAATCAACATTACTTAAATATCTTAATAATTCAACAGCTACTATGGCAATTATAATTCCTGTAAATAATGCAGTTGCTCCAAAGTTACTTGCTGCTAATCCTCCAGTAACTTCAATAGCATCTTTTGAACCAGGTGGTGTATATAAAACAGTTTGTTTTGATACAGCTAAGAAAACAGCTGCAGCTACTAAGCCACCTTCAAAACCTTTATTCTCATAGCTTGTCCATAATGAGTGAGCAATTGCCATACAAGCGAATAAAGCCATAAATGAGAATGCTCCCCATGAAATATTTTGACACAATTCAGATACTTGTTGTCCAAAAGCGTTGTTCTTTAAAAAGTTCTGAACTGGACCAATTGGTATATTATTTATAAGAGTTGCTATAGATGCAACCATTGTTAACGCAATCATAGCTAAGAAACCATCTCTTATTGCAATTAAATGCCTTTGATTACCTATCTTAGATACTTTCGGCATAATCTTTTCTTCCATGTATGCGATTACATTATTCATAATCATCTCCCCTTTGCTTTCGATTAAGATTCTTTTGTTTCGAATCACCTTATGTCTATATAATAAGTCGATTTTTGTCGAATGTCAATAAAAATTACATATTTTATTAATAATTTATTCATTTTATTTTTTTCTAGTTAAATTTATAGGTTGTTTTTATTAATGTTCTCTAATTTTACTAAAAGCTAATTTCATGAATTAGTTACTACTATAATTACTTATCAAATGATATATAAAAGTTTTTATATACTGAATAATCTTGAATATATAAATAGTTCAAACATTAAATAATAATTGTTTATATGATTGCGAAAATTTTCTTATATGTACTTTTTCTTCTATGTACTCTTAAATAAATTTAATTTCACATCTAATAAGTGTAATAGTCTAAATTTTTAAAATATAAAATAATATCTATCTATAATCTTAATATCCTTTTGGATCTTACTGTGATAATACTATTAATAAAATACTATATATAGAAAAATTATTTCTAATATAAAAGGTCATAATCTATATAAAGAATTTACTAACTAAATAAAAATTATAATAATCAAATTTTTATTTTATTTTTTATCACATATTCTAAATAAGTTAAAAATAACTTTAAATTAATATGCTACAAAAATATCTCTTATTTTATTTACCCAATTTAAACAAATGTTTAATTTTAAAATTTAATTTTTAAAAAATATATTTAGATAAATCACAAGTATATATTTTTATAAATATTTTTGTTTTTATAAATGTAATTATTTATGTTTACATTTACGTTTTTAATTATATTTTAGTTTATATTTTTATAATTATTTTTGTTTACATTTTTATTTTTAATTATGTTTACATTTATATAAACGTTTTTATTTTTGTATACGTAAATATATATGTTTACATTTTTATTTATATATATGTTTTCATTTATGTAATTATATATGTAATTGTTTTTAATTACGTTTACGTTTATATTTTTGTAAATGTATACGTTAATATAAATATTTGTGTATTTGTAATTGTTTTTGTTTTAGTAAATGTTTTCGTATTTAGAAACGTAATTGTTTATATTTTATATATTTAGTTTGTAATCTTTTTTGTAATCTTTTTTGTAATTATTTTTGTAAACATATATAACAGTAATTTTATTTGTATATTTATTTGTGAAAACCAACCTTTTTAATTTAAAAAAAATATTTTATTTACATTTATGTAAACATAAATATCAATATTTTTATCAACAAAAATATTAGTAATTAATCTATAATTCCTAAAAATCCTATTAATTATATGATGTATTTTATATAGTCACTAAATCCTTATATATCAATACGTTGATATATATGTAAACATAAATATTTACAATAAAATCCTCTAATAAAACTTGTAATTTAATATAATATCTAAATGTCTTAATAGTTATTAAATTTAACGTTTAAGTTTTTTATAGATCAATACAACTGAAATTTGGTATCTTAAAATTGTATTCTTATTTTTTGTATCTTAATTAGAGCAATTAAATAAAAATTTAAGTTTAATATATATTGCCTAAAATATTTAAAACTAGATTTTAAATACATCTTATAATGAAAATTTTTAACTTATACATAAAAAATTTTAGTTATCTAACTTAAATTTTTAAGCTTACTATTTTAAATTTTTATTTTAATTTCTTATTTTAAAAATAATTTTAGCAATAAATTTTTTTAAATTTATAACTTTTTTATTTATATATTTTCTTATAAATATCTCATATTTTATTATCTATTATTTATATAATTTTATCTAATATATATAATTTATTTTTAATTTTTCTATAGTTTTTTTATTATAGTATTTAATATATTTTTAACTATATTTTTTCTTATAATTTTACTTATTATTTTTATGTATATAATATAAAAATTAATCCTTATATTAAATTTTATATCTTTAAATAAAATGTTTATCTATACTATTTAAGTATGCAAAAAATAAAAAATTGGATAAAATTTTTGAGAATTTTTTTATCTATAATTCAATGAAATTATATAGAAAATTAGAATATAAATTTGATTTAATATTGTACTATAATGTATTGTAGAATTGAATTTTAAGATTATATAATTTTTGATAACTTAAAATCTAACTTGATAAGTAAATAGTACTAATTGTAGTCTATATCTCAATATGTATATGATTAATTATCTCCGTCAAAATATGATCCTTATAGCCACTAATAAGCACTCTTAAATTCACACTTAATAATCTTAATATAAGCCATATATGGCCTTATCTGACTTTATCTATGGCTTATATTAATTTATATAATTTAATAAAATTAAATAAATAAGCTCATTAAAACTTAATTTTAAACCTTTATTATATAAATCAATAATAAAAATTTTTATAAATAAAAAGATGATAAAATCTAAAATAGTAAATTACTATTTTAAAATTTTATCATCCTTAATTATTATCTATGATTTTTTCTAGTTCTTCTTCTAGCTCTTCTTTTATTTTTATTTATATCTCTTATAAGCATAATTATGAATAGTAATGCTGAAAGTATTGCTATTACTAATAATATATAAGCAAATATCATTGGCTCAATTAATTGTCCTATACTTATTTGAGGAGTAACAGAGTAGTCTTTAGAGTATTTTAACTCATTAAACTTAACATTTATTTTATCTTTATTAAATATGCAATCCCATGCTGTTAAATTACTTGTATCTAATGTAACATTACTAAATTCATTGTTTTCTGAATTGTTATAGTACATTATATTATTATTTAAAACCATAGGAACTTTTACAGTTCTTGTAGGTCCAAAGAATCCAAATAATTTATAAGTTAAAGTTGGATCAAATATTGTTGTTCCTGCATTTTCATATACAACTGGAGTTGCTTCATTAAAGCTGTAATCCATGATTTTCTTCATACCACTATACATTTGTGGACTATTTAATATATTAGCTGAATCCATGATAACACCAACTATAGTTTTTCCATCTCTAACATCTATATTAAATAAACAGCTTCCTGCTTCGCTAGTGTATCCAGTTTTACCAGCAACATTTCCATACTTACCTAAGTTACTGTTTCTGTTTTTAATATGGATTAATTTATTACTTTGATTAAATTTTATAGTAGCAGATTCAGTACCCATTGTTTCTCTTGACCAAGCTTCACTATATGGTAATTGTCCAATTATTGCAAGATCATAAGCTGTAGTATAATGATCAGGATTTTGTAATCCATTAGGGTTCATAAAATGAGTTCCTTGTAATCCTAATTTTTTTACTTCATCATTCATCATTTGAACAAATTTATCTTTACTTCCTGCAACGAAATCTGCAATCATGTACGCACTATCATTAGCAGAGTATAGTAACAATGCATCCATTACATCTTTAGCGGACATAGTTTCACCTACATAAACTGGTCCAAAGTTTTTACCTAATGAAAAGGCTGGTTGTTGTTCTGCTGATTCTGTATATGGAATTATATCATTTGGTTTTGCATATTTTGCAAATAAATAAGCAGTCATAAGTTTAGTAAGACTTGCAGGATATCTTCTTGCATTAGCATCTTTTGAATAAATAACTTCATTAGTGCCTAAAACCATTGTTATTGCTGATTTACCAACAATATCAGGCTGCGCTTCTTTAGGAACTATTGCTCCTTTTTTCAAGCTTTGTTGAACTAGTACTTTTTCTCCATTTGTAGCAGTAGGGTCTGATGGAAAATTAATAACTATCAATCCAACTGAAACAATAAATACAAGAAAAACTACTAAGTATTTACCTTTTTTCATGTGTAATACTCCTTTTTAGCTATTTAAGACTTAACATAACATATCTTATCGATATTCATAACAATAAGTCTCGAACTATTATACAAAGAAAAACATGAAAAAAAGTGTACAAAAATTATAATTAATAAATATTTTAAATATAGACTCTAAAAACCTAGTCCTAGCTTCCTTTTGAGTAGGGGGAAGGCGCAAACGCCCCCACAAACATTAATATATAGATACCAAATTTCAGTTGTATTTTAACTAATATTTTCCCATAGTTCTTTTTTGGATGCGAAATTGTCTGTTTTGTTCTTTTGTTTAAGGTATTCTTGTATTATAAGAGTGTCAATTTGGCCAGTTTTCCATTCTTTTAATAATTTAGATACACCTTGTTGAGTAATTTTTATAAGATTAGCAATTTCTTTTTGTTTCATTCCACTTTTAGTAAGTTTTAAAATAATAGTTAAGTTTTCTAATTTACTTTGTTGTCTTTTAGTAAGTCCATTAGAATTTCTTGAGTCTTTTTTACTTTTATCTTTTTTCCACTCATTTCTATAATCTTTAGATCTTCTATTTTTTTCTTTTATAGAAATTATAGTTTTTAATGAATCCATTTCTTCATCTGAAATCTCTAATAATTTTATTAATTTCTTGTTTGAATAAACATAACATCCATTTTCTCTAAAAAATTTACTCATTGGTGGCTTATCTGTTAGCCTAATGTAATGATCAAAAGTTTTTGCCCAACGTATATATGCAGTTTCTGCTGATTTGGTCGCTTTTATTACTTCACTTTCTGAAAGTGGAATTTCAAATTGAGAGTTAAAATCCATAGTACTTTCAAGTGCAGTTTTTTCATCCTTTATGAAAAGGCATGAATAATATCTATATAAAAAAGTCATTAATTCTCTTGATCCATTACATTTTCCATTTCTTAATCTTTGAAGAGCTAAAATGTCATTCATTCTTGAATAATGGAGAGTGTGCAAATTGTAAAGTGATATTTCTTTTTGTTTTTTTGAAATTATATTTGCTTTTTTAGTTTTTTTTCTAACCTCATTCCATTCATTTTTTTCCATTGGAAGCTTAGGTAGAAAAATATCTGCAAGTTCTGGTATTGTATATCTTTTTAAAGATTCATCTTTATTTATTTCAAACTTAAATTTTGAATTTGCATTATAAACCAATCTTGCTTTTCTTCCAGTTTTTGAATTTATAGTTCCTGGTAATCTTAATATATGAACAGCATCTGAACTTAATGGATCAGCTCCATATCTTTCAAATTTTTTTACTAAAGTATCCTGTATTTTTTGCCATATTGGCAATGCATTCTTTGTTGCACTTTCTATAAGATAAAAAATATACATTCCATTTCCACTATCAACAAAAAATGAGGGTTCAACTTCTTCAAATTGACCATCTTTTCTCATTCTAGATATCATTTCTTCAGTAGTTTTATTCTTATATTTTTTTATTTTATAATAATCAATATCTACCCAAAAAGAGTGTAAATGCCGTATATTTTGAATTTGTCTAATTGGTGAAAGCATTGAATTTATTGATATATACACATCTTTAAAATCCATTAACTTTGAAATTTTTTCTGTTAATTTAAAGTTACTTATATGCCATTGAGTAAAAATTGAATTTTCATCTTTTATTCCAATAGCTGTGTAACCATCTTTTTTATTTTTTATACTTTGAATTTCTACTATTGCATCTTCAATTTTTTGTGATGAAACTAAAGGTGTGCTAGTAGAAACCAACGCATTTTTTATTATATTTAGCTGTGAAATTTTTTCTGCAGCCATAAAAAATACACCTCCTAATTTCTAGGGGTGTTTCAATATATACAAAAAAATCCATTTTAATACATTTTAAGTATAAAATATCTAGGCTATCTATTTTTAAATAACCTAAAAACAACAGACTAGACTATTATACAAATAAAAAATAGCCTTATTCCTGTTCTATATTGAAACACTAAGTTTTTAAATTTAATGGCTGCGAGCCTGAGAAACTTTACAGCCTATCTTTAGATAAGATTATAACACTAAAATTCTCTAACATGCAACAAATTTTAATAAAAAATTTTTCTCGTAAAATGTAGTATTTATGGGGGTTTAGACAACATTTGATATCAATAGAAGTGTATATATAAACATTTATTTTGACGTAAATAACTATGTTTGTACATATGTTTACATAAATAACTCCGTATATGTAAATATAATTGATTACATAATTAATTATAAAAACCTTTGTACAATTAATTATGTAAACATATATAGTTACAAATACATAAACATTTATGTAGGCTTTTTAGTACACATACTGGAAATACAAGCCTTACAAAGGATTTCATTGGGATAGGGGAGTAAATTTAAATAGTTTTCCCAAAAAGTTTTTTTAATTTTTTGATTAAATCTATTGACTAATGGCAAAAATACAACTATAATCAAATATATAAAATATCGATTAGAAACACTAAGTTTTAAAAAGAATTAAGAGCCTGAGAAACTTTTTTAATTCTTTTACAATGAGAGAAACAACTATAATTTTAGTTTAATCTAATATTATAGTTGTTTTTTGTTGCCTTTTATTATTTGAAATAAATAAATTTTATTTTCTTTTCTAATAAATTTCTTAGTATAATATTTATAAATATCTTTGATTTATATAACTTTAATCTAAATAACTTTATTTTTCACTTAAAATTTAATTTCCAAATTTACTAAATTTAAAATCTAAAAGTATTTTTTGTTAAAGATCTTTATAATAAAAAATTATAAATAAAAACTCATCTATAAATTTTCATATAAAATTATAATTAAAAAATTTTATATTATTAAATGAAGAAAGATACTTTGAATTTATGAAGAATAAAATTTATTTAATAAAATATAATTAAAAAAACTCGATTGTTATAATATATTTTATATGGTAAAATTATCTAAATAATAGTTATCTAGCTATTCTTAAAAAAATATATTTATTAGGAGATGTAATTTTATGAATTCTTTAAAACTCTCACTCTTATTATTAAAAAGAGATTTCAAAAATTTCTTTTTATATACTTGCTCTTCTATAATAATTTTTATGGTTTTATTTGGAATATTTAATATAATTTATGATCCAAATATTAAATCAAATTTATCACAAGGAGATTATGTATCTTTATCTTCTATACACCTAATAGTTCTTTTCATTATTATGCTAATCGGATATTATTCTAATAATTTATTTACGGAAAAAAGAAAAAAAGAAATTGCAGTCCAGATAATTAGTGGACTTTCCTTAAATAGTTTAGCTTTTTCTACTGCAGTAATTAATATAATAATATCTTTGATTTCTTTAATATTTGGATTACTTTTTGGATTTTTATTATCTCCATTAGTGCTTTCTATAATATACAATATTATAGGTATAAATAATACAAGTTTTTCATTAACCAATGAAGGAATTACTGCCACACTTCTAATAATATTTGTAAATATTTTCATTCTTGGATTGTTTAATGTTGGATTAGGATATAGGACAGAAATTTGTGATTTAATTAGATCTAAAAATGGAAATTATAAAACTAAAATAAAGAAGCCTTCAAAAAAATTTTTTATGATTGTTTCATTAATTATAAGTCTTTTATTTTTATTTTACATGATTTTTTCAAATGATTTTAATGCTATTTCGCTATTGGGATTCCTTGGAAGTATATCTACATTAATTTTTACTTTTTATTGCTTACCAAGTATTTTTTCTAAACTTAGCAATAAATCTTCTGATAAAATAAATTTTTTAGTATTTAGAAATATAAAATTAAATATAGAAAAAAATTTAGGTATTTTAATTAGTATATATTTAATTTCAGGTTTGTTATTAGTTAATTTAGCTAATTTTAAATCAAACATTTATTTAACATCAGCTTTTTCTGGAAGTTTAATACTTTTATTATTTTTGTTTATTATTGGAACACTATATAGTTTTAACTCTTTAGCAACTCTAAAAATAAGAAATTTTAAAATACTAAAACAACTTGGATATATAAATTCAGATATTAAAAAAATAATTTTTAAAGAATCGTTAGGTTTTATTTTTTGCATATCAATATTGCCATCAGTATTTTTATTTGTAGGAATATTTAAATATTATTATTTAGATATAATTCCATTTTTTATACTAGTATCAATAGTATGTATTTTTTTATTTTTAATGATTTTATGTTTTGGTAGTTGTTATGTTATATACTCAAAAGGTTTAGATAGTATTTTCAAAAATGGGGGAAGATAAATATGAAAGAAGTTATTGTTGCTGAAAATCTTACAAAAGAATATTTTAAAAGTTTTAAATATAAAAAAGAAGGATTAACTAAAGAAGTTACTGTTGCATTAGATGGAATAAGTTTCAAAATTTATGATGGAGAATTTATTTCAATAATGGGGCCTTCTGGTTCTGGAAAATCAACTTTTGTAAATTTAATTTCAACTATTGATTCTCCTACTAAAGGTAAAATTTTTATAAATGGAAAAAGGACAAGTGGTCTTAGTGAAACAGCACTTAGTAAATTAAGATCAGAAACTATTGGATTTGTATTTCAAGATTTTAATCTAATTGATAATTTAACAATTTCAGAAAATATATCTGTTCCTTTAAAATTATCTGGAATATCATTAAAAGAAATTAAAGAAAGAATTTCTGATATTTCTGAAAAGCTTAATATTTCTGAAATTTTAGAAAAATATCCAGCAGAATGTTCAGGTGGACAAATTCAAAGATGTGCAATTGCAAGAGCACTTATAAATAATCCAAAGGTAATTATTGCAGATGAACCTACTGGAAATCTTGATTCTGTAAATTCAAAAATAATTTTAAATATCTTTAAAGAGCTTAATGAAAAATTTGGAATAACAATTTTGATAGTAACTCACGATCCACTAACAGCCAGCTATTCTAAAAAAACAATAAATATAATTGATGGAAAAATAGAAAAATCAATTGAAAGAAAAGATTTAAGTCAAAGAGAATATTTTGATAAAATATTAAATCTAGTTTCTGGTGAAATTGATATATAAAATAAAAAACAAGTCTAGATTTTAGACTTGTTTTTTTATTTATTAATTAATATTAAATAATTGTATTATATTTCTATATTTTTACATTAAATAAGTGCAATTTAAAACATAATAATAGTGGATTTTAAGAAAAATAATTTTTTAAAAATATATTTTATATACAAATATAAGTTATTTTTAATTTTAAAATTTTTAGTTTTCTTAAAATAGTTATATATTTTTACCTTTTATTTACATGAATCTTTGCAAATAAAAGCTATTTTAAATTCATATGAAACCACATGATCATTTTCTACACTCAAAAAAGTTCAGCGTAAAATTTATATTTTATCTATAGCAAATCATATATTAACATTTTCATTTTTTCTAATTAACATATTGATATAAATAATTTGAAAAACACTTAAAATAAATACAGATAAAATTTTATATACTAAAAATAGAAGTGAATCAGTTGTATAAATAACTTCTAAAACTTTTGATGATAAAATTTTACAGATTTAAAAATAAAAGATCAATAGGAGAGTTAATAAAATAAGATGATAGTATATATTATTTTTTCATTAAATTAACACCAATATCTTATAAATATAAAAAGATTAGAGTAGTGTAGGTTTAGAAAAATATTAAAATAAAAAATATTGCTCCTAAAAAGTTTATTTATAGAAATAAATGGATATAAAATTAAATCAGTACATATAAAAAGCATTTTATCAAAATATTGTATATTATAAAAATAAATTAATTTTATATTGGATAGAATAATAATATTTTATTAAAAAAAATACTATTTTTTTATTATGTGAATTTACGCATAAATTTATTTTCAAAATTTACTTTAAAGTTCAATTATATATATTTTTATTTTTTGAAAATATTTTTTGTGTTAAATCAAGTGTAATTAGTTGTAAATTTATTACTTTTTACTTCAAAATTTCTCTGAAAACTATAAAAATATAAATGATATTATTTAATTTACAAATGAGTTTCTAAGATAATTTGTTCCAAAAATTTATTTGATTTTCATTATCAATATATAAACATTTAAAAATATTAGCAAATTTAACTATTATTTGTGGTTATAAATTCACTGAATTTCAACTTTATTTTTCCTTAAAAATATTTTATCTCTTTTTATTTTTATGCATTTATTTCAAATTATCCTTTTGCTTGTTATAGAGTATTTAAAAACCTATAAGGGCAATCGGAGGATTTTTATAAAATTTTATATGGTGATTTATGGTTTTTATAAGCGAAATTCAATCGTATTTTAGAGTTAATTTCATGCTAAATTGCCTATTTTTATTTCGCTAAATTATGATTTAGCGAAATAACGTTAATTTTTATATATTTTAATATAATTATCTAGTAAATCCAAATAATATTTTTCTCTTTATTTCTATTTAATTATAGGAAAATTTATTGTTAATATCTAAATAGTATTTTAATATTTTACTTTAATTAAATGTATAATTATTAAGTGACTAACAATAAAATAGACTTTGCAAAAAGATTATTTTATATAAAAAAATAAAAAATCATATTATAAAATAGCTTATTTTTAATATGATTTATATGCATATATAATAAATAATCAAGACGTATTTTCTCAATTAGATATAATTTTATTTTATTAAAATTATGATAGATTAATTATAATGATCATGAAAACTTTAAATTATAAATTCTAATTATTAAAATTTATTCTATTCATTTAATCACTCATTAATACATAGTATTTAATTTACTTTTAAATTTAATTTGTTTTCCTTTATTTCCAGTATTAAACTAATATTAATTATTTTTAATATAGAAAGGTGATTATATGAAAATTAAAAGCATTTTAATTCCTATTTTAGTAGGAATAATAATTTTATTATTAATAATTATGTCTTTGGTTATTTATAATAATAATTCTATCCAAAAGCCAATAACTAAAAATGTAGCTTTAAGTGTGAATAAAAACACTTCTTCCCCTACTTCCCCTACATTAAATAATATGGCTAATTCTAATAACCAATTAAGTAATGTAAATAATTCTAATATTTCAAATAATAATGCAAACTCTCAATCAAATACACAAAATTATGATACAAACAATACTTCTACTAATATGGCTCAAAGTACTGGTAATTTTTCAGATATAATTGATGGTAATACATATTTAACAGGAAATATTGAAGGTGATACTATAATTATTCCTTTAAATAACGCTACTATAGTAAATAAGCAACTAATTTTAAACGAATACTATGTAGATAGATTAAATGAAAAATTCACATTAAAAGTAAGCTCTCTTGGAAATAATAATTTTATAATGTATGAATTTTTTAATGGAGTTAATACTGGTATTTTTAATTTAAAAAGTATAAATTCTCAATATAGTTCAACTTTAAGTGGAACTTTTTCAAAACCTGGTTCAAATAAAGTAATTGGAATAAAGTTATCAAGTAATCCAACTGTATCTAAATATCCATTTTTTAAAGGCTATATTAATGGTACTCAAGTAACTTTAATACACTCTTCAAACCCATATGGATTCTCAAATGAATTCTTAGAAAAATATGCAGGAGACAATAATATATTTAACTTAAGCTATATGGCTTCTGGACCAAATAACAATTTTCAATTCCCTTTAGTAGAATCTTTTGATGGTAGAACAACAGGTGAATATGAATTAAATTATATTGATAATTATACTGGATTAAGCGGATTTTATATTAAGGCTCCAGTAACAAAAAATTCTATAAAGTACCCTATCACTTTAACAGGAAGTTATACTCCTTAAATTTATTTATAAGAAAAAGCACTATAAATATTTATAGTGCTTTTTATATTTTTTATTTAAAGTAGTTTTTTATTAAATTTAGTGTATATATTAATTTTGCAATTTATTTGTTCTATATACTTTTCTATCATATAAAAATACGATTAATCCACCTAAAATTATTAAAATATAGCCTATATATTGCATTGGTTTTGGCAATGCTCCAAAGAATACAAATGAAATTATCATTGAAAATATCATTTCTGTATAACCAAATACTGATATTTCTTTTCCTGGTGCATATGTATAAGCTTTTGTAGCACACACTTCTGCTCCAGCTATACAAACTCCACTAAGCATTAATAAGATTAATTGATGAGTTGTAAGTGGAACATAATGAATAATCATAGAAGGAACAGTAAATATAAGTGATACTAAGGCTAGAAAGAAAACTATTGTTTCTGGCTTTTCTTTACTTCTTATTCCTCTTATTATTGTATAAGCTCCTCCTGATAAAACTGCTGATATTATTGCAACTATTACAGGAATCAAACTCATATGATACTTTGCAGATGGTTTAATTATAAACAATACTCCTATAAAAGCTATTACAATAGCTGTAACTTGGATTACGTTTACTCTTTCTTTTAAGAATATAAAAGAAAAAATTATTATAAAAAAGATATTCAAATCTGCAAACATAGTTTCATTTGGAAGTATCATATGTTGAAGTGCATAAAATCCTGCTAAAATTCCTAAAGTTCCAAATGCTCCTCTTAAAACTAATTGAATTCTACTTCCTTTATGGCCTAAAAATGAAGATTTATTTTTAATAATTATAACTATAGATACAACGAATAACATTATATTTCTATAGAAAACTTTTTCTCCTAATGGAATACCTTTAACTTCTTTTATGAAACCATTCATAGCTGCAAAAAAGAGAGCCGATAATATTATTAGAATAATTCCTTTAAATTTATTATACAAGAAAAACTCCTCCTAAATATATTATTCGTCCCCCTTAATTTTCAATATATTCTATCATTTTATTTTTATAATATCAATGATTTTAGGATGTATATATCTATATTTAATATTTTATTCTTTGTAATTTTTCATTATATTTTATTTTTTAAAATTAATATTCTTTTACGAGTATTTTATTTAAATGTAAACTGGAAATAATATTTATTTTCCATAAATACCTATAAGATTTTAACATATTTCTTATTCTTTTTCCTTATTTTTATCTAATTTTAAATTTAAATTTATTTAACTTTTCATGTACTAATTATTTAAATTTAAAATTTCTATTGTAAATAATTTAATTATTTAATGTATATAACAATTAGTAACCTTCATATACTATAATATAAATAAAAGAATTCTTTTATTTTAAAACTAAAGTATTGCATCAAAAAAACTCTAAAAGAGAATTTAACACTTCCCTTTTAGAGTTTAAAAACAATTTAAATCTTATTAATTCTATCTTTTAATTTATAATTTGTTATAATATAACATGTGTAAATAATTATAAATTTATTTAACATATAATATTTTGAAATTATTAATTCAAATCTATTTAGTTTAATTTATTAGAATTACTTTTTTAATTAAAATTACGTATTTATAAGCATTAATAATTGATTTTCAATTTTTATATTTTTAGTTTAAAACTAAATAAATATTTCAAATTTATTATACTTATTTTTCAATTTCTAGGTTATCTAGTGCTTGGTCAAGTAGCAGTTGAACTAGCTTAGATTTACCTATGCCTGACATCTTAGAAACCTTCTCTATTTTTCTAATAGTTTCTTGCTTTAGATAATAGGTAGCTCTTCTAGGTGCTTCAGGCTTTTCTTGTTTCTTTATCTTTATTTTTATTACTCCATCAGTAGTTGTAGTTATTATATCATCTTCTTCTACATAGAAGTCATCATAATCATCATCATACTCTTCTTCTTGAACTACTTTTTTAGGTCTTGGAGATCTCTTTTTTCTAACCTTTTTTTCTTGTTTTTCTTCTAATACTTCTTCTTCTACAGCTTCTATTATTTCAGAATCTACTTCATCTATTGTATCTTCCTCAATCACTTTAGCTACTGGTTCTTCTTTTTTAATTTCTTTTATTACCTCGGGTTTATTTTCCTCAATTACAGGTATCTTTTTTTCCTCTACTACTTCATTTTTTATAGAATCATTTTTTATTTCTTTTGCTGCAACTTTATTATCTTTTTCTGAAATATTTTTCTCTTTTGCATTGTCTTCTTTGATATCTATAACTGCGGTATTAATCTTTTTATCATCATCTTGTGATTTATCTATACTTTGTCTTTCTGCTTTTTTTCTTTTGGCTTGCATTTGAGCTTTTAGCATTTCAAAGTTTTGATTAATATCTTTTTTAGCTTTAGACAACGCGTTCCACCAACCTTTCAAGAACCTTGAAGAACTGTTGTGCGGCTTCTTGATCATACTCAAAAACTGTTTTACCCATTTTTCCTGCTTCAGTTATCTTAACTCTTCTATTAATAGGTTCAGTTACTAAGCCTTCGTCTCCAAAGAATTCGTGAAGGAACATTAAGTTCTCTTTAGCATCCTTTGTTCTTTTATCATACATATTTGGTATTATAAGCGCTATCTTATCAGGAGTAAGTCTTAAATCTGAAAGATATTCATATATACTTCCACAAGCTCTAACTGCTGCTGCTTCTACTTGAACAGGCATTATTATGCTGTCTACATAGCAAAGAACTGCATCATTTATTTTTGTTCTTTGAGGACCACAATCTACTATTACATAATCATAATCCATTTCCTCAAGCCCTTGAAGCTTCTCTGAAAGAACTAAGTCAATTCTAGCCTCTCTATAGAACTCTGAGTTTATTTCTTCAATGTGAGAGTTTGGAAGAAGATCTAAGCCCTCTCTAGCTTCAATTATACATTCATCTATTGTTACTGGATCTCTTCTATTTATTAAATCAAAAAAAGTCTTTTTATAATCTGCTTCTTGTATTCCTAAGAAAAGACTTGAATCATTTTGTCCGTCTAAATCCACTAAAATAACTTTGAAGCCTAGTTTTGCTAATCCATGAGAAAGTTGAACTGCAACAGTACTTTTCCCAACTCCACCTTTATTGTTAAGAACTGCTATCTTCTTCATTTTTCTCCCCCCTTTGAATTTTTACTTATTATACTATTTAGGATATCAAGTCTTGCTTTTCCTAATATTTGTTTAGGTTTTTGAGCTATTTCATCTCCTTTATAGAACTTACTTTTATTAGCTTCTATAACTGAGAATATTTTTTCTTCTAACTCTGCATCTTGCACTTTATTTTGAAAATAAGCATCTATGTAATCTCTTAATGCATATCCAAGCTCTAATTGATTCTTGTAATAAAGTCTTATATCATTTTTTTGCATTTTGTTAACCTACTCCTTTCCGATATAACTACTAATTTTAACTTGATTTTATATTTAAAATTAACCTCTTTTTAACTTCCTTTTACCTTATTTTATACTAAAATCATCTTAGATTCAAATAAAATTTGAATAAATTTTATAACAAATTCAACTAAATTTATACACTTTTTATACCCTATTTCACTTAATTATATACATAATTCACTCTATAACTGACTTTATAACTGTTTCTACCATGTTTTTTTATTTATTTTTTAATCTAATTTTATTTGTAAAAAAATAAGCTATTTTGAAAAAAATTTTTCCAAAATAGCTTATTATAAAATAAATTTAAAAATTTACTTGTTTTATGGGTTAAATAATTATTTTTTCTTTACTTTACATCTGAAGAATGAATTTTTTTCTAATTCAAATGGAGTTTTAATTTTAAATATCATGTTTGGATGTTGACATTCATCTATCTTTTCTCCATCTTCATTATATATTTCTTCAGCTACAAAGCTTTGATCAAATTTTCCTGGTGATAATACTTCTATTACATCACCTTTAACAAATTTATTTCTTTGTCTGCAAAGAGCCATTCCAGTTTCTTTATCATAATCTAAAACTATTGCAGTCATATCATAATCTCTTATATGGAAATTTGTATCATATATTATTCCTTCTTCTTTTGGTTCTTTAAAGAAGAAACCTGTATGATATTTTCTGTGATTTACTTTATATAATTCTTCTTTTAATGCTTCAGGTAACTTATAATTTTCTGGATCTTTATAATAAAGGTCTATTGCCTGTCTATATGCATTAACTATTACTGCAACATAATATTCACTTTTATTTCTTCCTTCTATTTTAAGAGATGAAATACCTGCATTTAATAATTCTGGAAGATGTTCTATCATAGCAAGGTCTTTTGAATTCATTATGTATGTTCCATGACTATCTTCTTCTATTGGGAAGTATTCATTTGGTCTCTTTTCTTCTACTAATGAATATTTCCATCTACAAGATTGTGTACAAGCTCCCATATTAGAATCTCTACCTGCCATAAAGCTTGATAAAAGACATCTTCCTGAATATGATATACACATTGAACCATGTACAAAAGCTTCTAATTCTAATTCAGGATTTATATGTTCTCTCATAGTCTTTATATCTTCTAATGAACATTCTCTTGCTAAAACTACTCTCTCAGCTCCTAAGCTTTCCCATACATTACAAGCTTCATAATTTATTGTATTAGCTTGTGTACTTACATGGATTGCAAGATTAGTATGTTTTTTAACCATTCCTAACACTCCAAGGTCTGATACAAGTACAGCATCAATTCCTACTTCTTCTAATTGCTTTAAAAATTTAGGCATTTGCTCTAAGTCTTCATTTTTTGGCATTACATTTATAGTACAATATAATTTTTTTCCTAAGCTATGAGCAAATTCTGCTCCTTCTTTCATTTCTTCATAAGAAAAGTTTTGTGCAGCAGCTCTAAGCGAAAAATCTTTTCCTCCAAAATAAACTGCATCTGCTCCATATTGGAATGCTATTTTTAATTTTTCTAAACTTCCAGCTGGTGCTAAAAGCTCTGGCTTTTTATATTTTATTGTCATTAGCTTTCTTCCTCACTTTTTAAAATAATTTCTACAAAACATTATAAACAGAACTTTTACAATTTACAAGAAAGTTAATAAGATAACTAAATTAATGTTTTCTAATTAAATATTATTTTTTTATTATATATTTTTAATTTTTATAATTTCTAATATTTTTTCAAAAAATAAAGGACACCTTCTGGTGTCCTTTTATTTATTAAATCCCTAGTGGTATACCTAGAGTGAAGAAACCTATTAATAATATTGTCCAACAAATTATGAATCCAATTGAATATGGAGTCATTAATCTTATCATATCACCTAATGTATATTCTGGTTTGTATTTTCTCATGAACACTAGGATAATTCCCGCATATGACATAAGAGGTGATATTACATTTGTAGATGAATCTGCAAGTCTATATGCTGCTGCAACTACATCTGGAGTAAGGTCTGGATTTACACTGAAAAGCATTGGTATAAATATTGGTCCTAATAACATCCATTTTGAAGTTAATCCACCAACAAAAAGGTTTATTATTGCTGTTACAATTATAAATCCTATTAATAATAATACTGGGTATTTACTTAATCCTAAGCTTTGTAAGAAAGAAGCTCCAAGATAAGTAATATAAGTTCCTATATTTGAATAGCTAAGTAATGCTAAGAAGTTATATGAGAAGAAAGTAAGAACTAATACATATCCCATTCCACTCATTTGCTTACTCATTGCTTTTACTATATCCATTGCATTATTAAATTTACCAACTTTTTTACCAAAGAATAATCCTGGTAAGAAAAATGCAAATGTTATAAATAAGATTATGTTATCCATAATTGGATTAACTGCTGCACCTTTGTCATTAACATAAGGATGAAGTGGCCCAACATATAATATAGCTATTATTCCTAAAGCTAATACAAGCCCTAATAATGCATTCTTTAATGCTTTATTTTCTTCTGGTTTAACAGCAAAGTTTTCTGCATCAAAATCTTCTGGTATAACATATGATTCTTTTTCAAGTCTTGGTTTTATAAATTTAGCTGTTATAAAATAACCTACTACTGATAAAAGTACTGTTGAAGCAAGTATAAATATATAGTTCATTGTTGCAGGGTTTAAAGCTTGTCCAGATGCTGAAACAAATGGTACTCCTTGACCTTCTGCAAATATTTTAGCATTATTTCCCACTAATACATCTATTGGAGTTCCTGGTATTAAGTTAGCACTAAATCCAGCAGATACTCCAGCAAAAGCTGCAGCCATACCTATTAAAGGATTTTTCTTAAGTCCTACATAAAGCATACCAGCAAGTGGAATAAGAATGATGTATCCAGCATCTGTAGCTATACTACTCATAATTCCTAAGAATACTAAAACTACTGGTAAAAACTTATCTGAAACCTTTAATCCAACTTTTTTGATTATTGTACTTAAAAGTCCTGATTCTTCAGCAAGTCCAACTCCAAGCATTACTATAAGGATAGTTCCTAAAACTCCTCCACCATATGCAAGCCAGTTGTTTAATAATGCATTATCAAATATCCATCTAAAATTTTCTGGAGTTAACATATTTTTTATTTCGTGAACTATGTTTCCTCCATCTGCTCCTAAAGTTTCAAATTGCATTCCACCCATAAATAAAGTTAAAGTAAATACTAAAGCATATAATCCCATAAATATAATTACCGGATCTGGGATTTTCTTTCCTACTTTCTCTATGAACGATTCTTTTTTAGGCTTTTCTGACACATTAGTCACTTTTTTTTGTTTTAATTTTGTGCTCATAAATTCTTCCCCCTTGTTGTTAAATAAACTGTCCCCGTTAACACTTTATTAATATTTGTATTTATTATATCATCTTTCTATATATTTTTAACTACAAAATCAAAATTCGATTATTTTTTCATTATTTATCATATATAGGGAAGTATTACATAATTTTTTTGATTATTTATTAAAAATTTATATACTTTATTGAAATTATGTTATTTTAATTTTTCTTGCATGTCTTTTATTTAAATACATTTTTAAATTTATGTCTTTTCAGAATAAACAAATTAATGTTTTTTTGTTAAAAAATCACTTTTTTAATTTGATTATATTAAAAACTAAAATTTTTATAATTATTTTTTTATAAGTATTTTAAAAATGTAATTTTCATATTGCACCATTAACTAAATAAAATTTAATCATTTAAATTTATAAAAATAACTTTGAGAAGAATACTTTTTAGTTTATCTTGATCTTACCATTTAAATGTATAAAAAAATAACCATTAAGACTAAGTCTTAATGGTTATTTAATATAAGTAGTGAAAATTTAATTTATTGAGTAAGTTTGTCGTTTATAAAATATTTTCAATATAAATTCCGATTTGGGCTAGAAATTTATATTTACTTTAATTTAGTTTTTTCTTATTTATCTTCTTTTTTCCAGCTTGGTTTTTTACAAGCATAAATTATTAGTGGAATTATGAATACAACTAATGAAGCTATTACTTGGAATGCAATATATGCTCCACCGTGTCCTGGTCCAACTGCTGTTGGTGGGATTAAACTTGCAATGATAGTTAATGTAACACCAATTAAAGCAAGGATTGATACAAACCACATTGTTCCCATTCCACCTAATTTAAATGGTCTGTCTAATTCTGGTTTAGAATATCTTAATTTGATAATTGCGAATATCATTAAGATGTATGCTAAACAGTAAATTATTGTAGTAGTTATAGTGATTATTAAGAACGCAGTATTTACGTTTGGTACTATAACATATACAAATGCTATTAATGAAATAACAATAGCTTGAATTAGTACGAAAGTAACAGGTACTCCTCTTTTGTTTCTTTTTTGGAATACTCTTGGTAATAAACCTTCTTCAGCAACTGCTATCATAGCTTTTGATGGTCCAAGAACCCAAGCAGATAATTGTGCTAATATACCAATAGCAATCATCCATCCTATGATATTTGTGAATATCATTGGAATTCCTAAAGCTTTAAAGTATATTGAGAATGGTTGTAAGATGTTTGAGAATTCCATTTTTCCATTAGGTACTGCATTTGCCATAGTTAAACCAGTTACAAGGTTAAGAATTATAATTATAACTAAAGTAATAATTATTGCAACTGGATAGTTCTTCTTAGGATTATCAATATTGTTTGCGTGAACTGAAGAAATTTCAATACCAGCAAATATAAAGATAATAGCTGAGAATAAGTTTAATGTTCCACCTTCATGGAAGTTTGGTAACACTTTACTAGCTGAGAATCCACCTGCTAAGTAACCATCTGGGTTAATTCCTACTTTTGCTAAGTAAGCTATTCCTAAGATGATTAATAAAATAAATGGAATGTAAACACCAATTATTGCTCCCCAGTTACCAACAACTTTAACCATGTCAAATTTCATGTTAAGTAAAGTTACTAACCAGTATCCAACTAATATACATACGAATACGAAATAGTTGTTTTGAGCAAGTTTTGGACTACCAACACCGTATCCAAGCATAACTCCAATTGTTGAAGCTATCATAACCATTCCGAAAAACATTTGAACCCATAGTAACCATGAAGTTACGAAACCAAATCTTTCTCCGAATGCCTCAGAAACCCAAACTTGAGGACCTCCTTCTTTTGGATATGCAGTTGCAAGCTCTGCTGCTATTAATGCTATTGGAATAGCAAATAATATAACTGCTGCGATAAGATAAGAAATTTGTGACCAACCTGTTGCAGCTAGTGTAGGAACACTTCTAACTGTACCAAAGAAAGCCATAGTAATACCAACTAGTTGTACTAAACTAAGTTTTTTTGTGTTATCCATAATAACGACATCCTTTCTCACTCTATATTTTGTTTTTAATTTTTAAAGGTTTTTCCTCGGAAATCCTTTATGCAATTTATTATATAGAGAAAACTAACTTAGTCTAAATTGCAAAATATATATTTTTTATAAAGTTAATACATTTACATACTAAATATATCAGTAAATTTTAATAAGTATTATCATATTGATAATTTATATTTAACTATATTAACATTTTTTTATTAAGTCACCGTAGTTTTAAACTTTTAGTTACTTTTATAAAATTAATGTTAACATTAGTTTCAAAACTATATTTTTTCTTCTTTTTATTAAAAATTATTTTATATTATTAACTTTTTATCGTTATTATTAATTTTTTATTTCTATTTTTTCAATGTTTATTAAAAGAAAATAAGTATATTTAAGGAATTATAGTCTTTATTTTCTTTCTATTAATTATTTTAATATTAAATTTATATTTTTAATCAATTTTAGAAATCTATAATATATGATATAATATTTTGATATTTTAAGAATTGGAGATTTTTTATGACAGTAGGAATTAGTAAACAAGATGAAATTTTATACCTTAATAAAACTTTAGATACTATAAAAGAGCTTTTAGATAAATTTGGTGATTCTTCTTATGAAAGAAGTAATGATATAAAATCTGATAGAAGGCTTCTTTGGGATAGTATAAAAGAACTTGACGAAATTGAAGTTCAACATTTCAATCAAAACCTTGCCATGCAAGAAAAATTATATTTAAATAACATAGAAAAAATTAAAACTCTTAGAAATCAATTAAACTCTCCTTATTTTGCGAGAATTGATTTTAAAGAAGAAGGTGAAAGTCCTGAAAGCATATACATAGGTATAGCAAGTGTTATAAAAGATGATTTTGATTTTCTTGTACTTGATTGGCGTTCTCCTATTTCAAATATGTTTTATGACTATGAAATGGGTCCTGCATCTTATACAACTCCAAATGGAGAAATTAAAGGTGAAATAGTTTTAAATAGACAATATAACATAAAAAATGGAGAAATAAAGTTTATTCATGAAAGTAATTCATCAATCCATGATGAAGCTCTTTTAAGTGTATTAGGTTCTAATACATCAGATAAAATGAAAAATATTGTTTCTTCTATTCAAAAAAAGCAAAATGAAATTATAAGAAATGATAAAACAAAAGTTCTTTTAATTCAAGGAGTTGCAGGTTCTGGTAAAACTTCAATTGCAATGCATAGAGCTGCTTTTCTTTTATATAAATACAGAAAAACATTAAAGGCTGAAAATATATTAATTTTTTCTCCTAATGATGTGTTTAGTGAATATATTTCAGATGTATTACCTGGACTTGGAGAAAGTAATATAAGTGAAACAACACTTGAAGATTTTTATAAAAGTTTTCTTCCTAGTATTTATAATTATGAAAAGAAAAATGATTATCTTGAATATATTTATTCAGAAGATACTAAAGAAAAAGCTTTACGTGAAAAAGCTATGAGATTTAAAAATAGCTTAGAATTTTCTAAAATCCTTGAAGACTTTGCAAATAAACTTCCTAATATGCTGATTCAATTTAAGGATATTATATTTGATAACAAAGTAATAATTTCTAAAAAGAAAGTTTCAGAGGTATTCCTTAATAAATTTAAAAATGTTCCTTTTATAGATAGAATAGAATCTCTTAAAGGAAATCTTTTTGCACAAGTTGAAACTAAATACTTTGTTCAAGCTAAAAATAAAAATGCTTCTGATTTTGGATATAATCCTTTTGACCATGGAAATAACATTCAAAGCTATTTAAAAGAGGAAGTTTCAAAACAAGTTGAGTCTATGATAGAAACTATAAATCCTGTAACTATATATACTTATTTATGGAGAGATATTTCTAAATATACTAAGTTAGATATAGATGATATATGTGATTTTACTATAAAAAATATTGGAGATATGAATATTCTTTTTGAAGATATAATTCCTATACTTTACTTGAGAATGCATATGGATGGATTTAAAAACTATAAAAATATAAAACATTTAATTATAGATGAATGTCAAGATTATAGTCCTCTTTTCTATAAGATAATAAGTAAATCATTTAAAAATGCTACATTTACTATACTTGGAGATATAAATCAAAAAATATCTAATGATACTAATATAGATAAAAAAGAAGATATAGAAGTTATATTTGGTGAAGATAATACACAAATAGTTTCACTTACTAAGAGCTATCGTTCAACCTTTAATATTACTGAATTCTCTAAAAATATATTAGAATTTGGGGAGCCAATTGAAGGTGTAGAAAGACAAGGAATGGAACCACAAGTATTAGAAAATGTAAATATAGAAGAGACTATTTTAGAAAAACTAAAAGAAATTAAAGAATCTGGTTTTGAATCTATTGCAATAATACCTAAAACAGCAGAAAAATCTAAAGAATTATTTAATCTTCTTAAAGATAAAATAGAAGATTTAAATTTAATAATAGATGATAACAGCCACTACTCAAAAGGAATTTCAATAATTCCTTCATATATTGCAAAAGGATTAGAGTTTGACTCTGTTATAGTACCAGATTGTGATAAAACTTATTCAAAAGATAGCGAACGTAATCTTTTATATACAGTTTGTACAAGAGCATTACACAGCCTTTATCTTTTAAGTAGTTCAGAAAAATCAAGATTATTATAAAACAAAAAGCTTTGAAATTAAAATTTCAAAGCTTTTTATCTAATCAAACAATTTAATTATCTCTTCTTCACTAAGTCTTTTAAGACCTTTACCATCCATCTCTTTCCCATCCATAAGACTTTGAATTAAATCTTTTTTATCCTCTTGCATAAGTACAATCTTCTCTTCTATTGTATCTTTAGCTACAAGTTTTATAACTTTAACAGTGTTTTTTTGTCCAAATCTATGAGCTCTATCTGTTGCTTGGTCTTCAATTGCAGGATTCCACCATGGGTCAAAATGTATTACTACACTTGCTGAAGTTAAATTTAATCCTACTCCACCAGCTTTTAAGGATATTAAAAATACTTTTATATCATCATTTTCATTAAAGTTCTTTACCATTTCTACTCTATTTTTTGCAGAGGTTGATCCATCTAAATATAAATAATTTACTCCACTAGTCTTAAAATCATCTTCTATTTTCTTTAATACTGAAGTAAATTGAGAAAATAATAATATTTTATTTCCAGCTTTTTGCTCCTCTTCAACTAACTCTTTTACTATATTTAATTTAGCACTTTTCCCTATATAATCCTGTATAACAAGAGAAGGGTCTAAACATAGTTCTCTAAGCTTTGTAAGATATGCAAATAGATTAACCTTATCTCTTGAAGTTTCTATCTTCATCTTAACTTCTTTTATATAGGATTTATAAATTTGCTTTTGTTTTGAATTAAGTTCTACTAAATATTTCTTTTCAACTTTACTTGGTAATTCATCTAAAACATCTGACTTAACCCTTCTTAATATAAATGGTGTTATTAATGTTTTTAGCTCTGCTAAATCACTATTCCCAACAAATCTTTCTTTAAATCTTTCTTTTGTAAACAAATATCCTGGCATAACAAAATCAAATATTGACCATAATTCCATTAAATTATTTTCTATTGGAGTTCCTGTTAATGCAATATTACATCTTGATTTTATTTTTTTAACTGAAATAGTCGCTTGTGCTAAATGATTTTTTATATTTTGAGCTTCATCTTATGTGTAAAGACTTTTTTGTATTTTTTTATTTTTTATTAATATAACTAGCTTAATACTACTTTTATTTTTGTATTTTTTATATTGTATTTTTTCAAACAAAAATATCAAAAAAGTGATTTCAACTTTATAAAATAACCTTCATTTTTAGTACTAATATCAATATTTATATAAATATAGCAGCCCTCTAAAACCAAGGCCTGCTATTTTCTTACATAATATTTTTAATATATTTAATCCAAATCTCTTTTGCCATCTCTTTTGCATCCATTAGCTTATTACTTACTAAAAAATTCATAAGCATTTTTAATTTAAGTTCTTTATTCTCATCTATTTCACAGTTGATAATTTCATTCATACTTCCATCATCATTCTCATTAATCCAATTTCCTGACGATATACATATAGAATTTTCTCTCATTCCCATAGATGATCCAAGCCATATTTTCAAACCAGTCACAAGTGTTCCATTTACAAATGTTTTTATAATTGCTTTTCTTGCAGTTATTTCTTCAAGTTCATAACTAAAGTTTTGATTTATTTCTTCAGATTTACTTAGCAATGACTTAAATATTCCTAAGATATCATTATAGCACCTTTTCATAAATTCGTTTTTTTCTATATCTGTAACTTCTTTCACTTTAGGTATTAATAAATCATCTAGCTCCATAGTAATATCATTATTGCTTCTAGTATTATCAACTATACTTTTTTTGGGTACTAAATTGGGTATTTCACCAATTGGTTCCATATTATACAATGGAACATTATATATCTTATATATTAATTCCTCTAGCTTTTCATCAAAATTGCTTTCATTTGAAAAATCTATAGCATATACATCTCTTATATGATATGGAAATACCTTTGTATAATCTCCTTTATGTCTCATTATAAATATTAACTTATTAAGATTATTTTTTATATCTGGAATAGTTAACATTGTTTCAAATCCTACTCCACCTTGAAATCCATCTGATTTTTTTGCGTATTCTTCTGTTAATACGATAACCACATAATCACTATCTTTAATGTTCTTAATCATCATTTGATTAAGATTAACCGTCCCTTGCTGTGTTTCAAACAAATCCATTGTTGCTACAATACCTTTTTTCCTTAACTCATTTGTTAACTCTACTACCCATTGTTGGTGTTCTATGCTATCTCAACTATAACTTATGAATGCTGTTGGATTTTTCATATTCACTATTTATTCACCCCTAAACCTTTCTATTGTACTCCCAATGCTTTAAATACAGCATCTTCTGTACTGCTGTAAAACATAATTTAAAATTTTGCAAATAATTCTGGTGGAACTAAAGGTATATCTGCTGCATTTTCCATTGGTAAAAGAACTTTTTTAGCTCCTGCATCAAAGCATACTTGCAGTGTATTTGCTAAATTTTCAACTTTATTTATTGTTCCACCAATACTTACTGAACCTAATATAGCAAGTTGGCTTTGTACGGGTTTTACTAAAGCTCCTGAGCACATCAAGAGAAAGACTAGATGTCATCCCTACTCCATTTACATATTGTATATGCATAAGATAGTCTTTTACTGTTGTTGATATTGAAGCGCTAATATTTCTACTATTATCCTTAAAGTATCTAAATGCTGTATCAATACTTTCCTTAGCCTCTCTATCATATCCAAGTCCAGTCTTTTCAAACTTACTTGTTCCTCCAACAACTTCTAATTTATATACACCAATCATTCCAGAATCACCAACTCCAATAATATAAACGTGTCATGCCTTTGAGGTACCTTCTGGTATTAATGATCCACTACCTTGTTCTGGTACTGATATAAACTCTTCTTCCATTGTCTCATTGTCTATATAAGAAAAATGTACATCGTAGAATTCCATTCCCCATATTTTCTTTAATTGTTCTTTAACTCTTCTACGACCTACCAAAGCATATCTTAATATTTCTTTAATATCTTCCTTTGTATATTCTCCGTGAGGGTATAACAATTTCACTAAGCCTGATACGGTCTTTCTTACTGCTATAACATCTCTTTGATTTAAGTTATTTCCTAATTTAAAAAACTTATCTACAACATCCCCAAAGGTAGTTTTTCTCATATCTCTTAAATATTCTGCAAGATAATCTGTTATAAATCCAAAACTATCCGTAATAAATTCTGGTCTCATTTTAGGGACTTCCCAACCTGGTAAATAGTAATGCATTCTATCAAAGAAGGCGCTATCATAAGCCATAGCCTCTGGGAATGGTTCAAATAAATGTGAAGTCTTTAAAAGAACATCTACACTTTGATTTATATTTCCTACGAAAACCATTGAGGCAGATGCTGCCTTTTCTTCTTTACCTCTTGCAAAGGATCCTGAAGCCATATAATCCTTCATTATTTGAATACAATCTTTATCTTTAAATGTTATACCTGCAACTTCATCAAAGGCTACTGTGTCCCACATTCCAACAAGTCCAATTTTTCTTTGAGACATATTATAAAATAAGTTTGCTACAGTTGTTTGACCACCTGAAACTAATATAGAGTTTGGTGATATTTCTTTATATAAATGTGATTTACCTGTTCATCTTGGTCCTAGTTCGCACATATTATAATTATTTTCACATAAAGGAACCATTCTAAGTAACATATGCCACTTAACCTTATTTTCTAATTGTGTTGGCTCCATTCCTATACTTCTAATAAGTATATCTATCCACTCTTCTTTACTAAACTGCTTTCTGCCTTCTACTAATTCATCCATATCCATATTTGGCATTTGAATAGGTGTAACAGAATCTATAATAAACGGATTTTGATCTATTACTCCATCTTCATAAAAGTATTGCAGTTTTACAATACACCATATTCCTCCACCTAAAAGTTTTTCATAATCTTTAACATAGTTAGCACTTATCTCAACGTTTTTTAAACCTAAGTTTGAAAACTCTGCTACATATATATCCTTTTTTTCATTAAGTTTAACTGTTAATTTATCTATAACAGTATACCTACTCATTTCTCTAATTTTAGACTTAATCTTTTCTGCTTCATCTGGTCTAACAAAGTTATCTGCTAATATGTTTTTAACTCTTTCTACTCCTGCATTAATACTATCTTCATCATCAGTAGCACAATACATACCCAAAAGATATTCAAGTACATATATAGGTACATTTGCGCCTTGCTTTAACTTTTGTGTTAAATCTTTTCTAACAACCTTACCAGCAAAATGCTGATTAAGTTTCATACTTAATTCATCCATGCTCTCCACCATCCATAGTTTTATAAAAAAATATTAAGAACTCTATTTTCTTGTCTTTTCTAAATTCTCTTTAACTTCTTTAACTGTCATACCTTTCCCATTAAGTCTTTCTTCTTCTGCTATACGTATTCGTTCCTTTAATTTTAGAATCTCTTCATTTTCTAATTGATTTATTATTGGACTATTATCTTCTCCATATATAGAATTCTCTACCTCAACTCGTGATATATCATCTATATTGTACATATTATCTATTTCACTAAATGAATTAATTATTATTTTTGTATTTGTTCCTGATTTAAAGTAAATAGTAACCAACATTTTTATTCCTCCATTCTACATAAATCAAAATACGATTACTATAAAAATTAATAAAAGGTATTCCTCATAATTAGAATTTATAGTTTTAAAACCTTTATATATATTGGTAAGTAGCAGCATGTATATGCTACTACTTACTGTTAAAATCCAAAATCATCCACTATTGCTATATCAATATTAAATGGTATTCTCTCATAATCACCATTCGCATCTTCTTCATCTTCCATCACTAAGAAATACTGCTTAGTTTTATCATACACTCTACTTTCTAAAACAAACTCTATTCTATAAGTTCTATCCGTAGGGTTCTCTGACCTTGAATCTGCTATTATAGTCTTAATATTTGATATCTTATTTCCTTCTTCATCTTCAAAATAAGTTCTTATTTTCTTTCCGATTACTTTATCTTGTAGTTTTTCATCTTGGAAAAATTCTAAGAATGTTATTGGATTAGTTACCTTTCTATTTATACTTGTTAAAGATACTTTAACCTTTCTTATATCATTAACTGATGATGTACTTCTGTCATTCTTAAATCTTATAACTGGTACTACAATTTCTTGTAACATTGCTCCACCATGAACATAGTTAGCACCTGCTCCTTGAACTTTAAATCTTGAAGTACCATTTGGAGTTATAACATATTTATTAGAACCATCTCCTAATAAATAATCCATACTAAATGTTATTGTGCCTTCAACTAAATTCTCTTTAGATGTTAATAAGAATCTTCTGCTATTTTCACCATAATCAAGTTTAATTCCTGATATTTTATTGCTTTCCTCCATAGAACTTCTTTTATAAAGATATCCATGATCTGCTGTAATAATTATACTTGCTGCACTTACTCTATTAACTAACTTATTTACTAAAGCAATTATTTCTTTAAAGGCTTCTTCTGTAGCGCTAAATACTTCTCTCTCTGTTGAAGCATGATCTCCCCTTGCATCTATAGTATTATGATAAATATAAACTACTTCTAAGCCTACAAATGCTTTCCTTATTTCAGCATCTCTCATATCCATAACTTTATCATAAGTAATTGCTAAAGATTTTTCATTTTCCATTTTTAAAATAGAGTCTCTGTTATCTGTTCCATTACTACTTATTCCATTAACTATAACATCATATTTATCATTAATTTCAATAGTTCTATTAGGTAAAAGAGAGGCCATTCCTAACTTAGTATACGAAGGTAGTACCCCTTGCATATAATCCAATTCAGTTTTACCTTTTCTTTCATTTGTAAGTAAGGTATTTAACTCTTCTGCGCTTTCATATCTTAATCCATCAGATATTATTACAAAAGTTCTCTCTTTTCCTTTATACTTAATATTTTCTCTGTAGAATTTATCTTGTTGTTTTAAACCTTCTATTCTCCAAGAATTTAAACTTCTAATAGAATCATTCCATTTAATTGATAACTCTTGTAAATACCAGTTATTATATGTATTTTCAATAGTATCTCTTAAATCAGTTAATTCTTCTTTCCGTTGACACTTATCATAATGGTAATAGAACTTTCTATATGCTTTATCTATATAGTAGTAATCTTTTGTATAAGACTTAACCATATCAAATGATCCTTCTGTTTGTATCATTGAATTTAATGACTTCTTCTTATTTAATAAGTTTATAGCCCATTTTATAGCCTTGTATTCACTTTTATACTGCTTATAATAATGTAATGTTCTTCTTGATGCTAAAATAGATAAATACTTATCATATTCTTCTACACCATCTTTTAAGATATTGGTTATTCTAGTTAAAATTATTTTATCAACATCTTCAAAAACTTCAAATTTTATAAATTCATCAGTATCCCTTTTTTCTAATAACTGTGTTATTTTTAGTTTTCCTGCAATTAACTCTTGCATCTTATCATAATAACTACTATCTTTAATGTTATCCATAAAATGATTTATGAATACTAAACAGTTTCTAACCTTTGAAGAAATATATGTTATATACGATTTAGGTAATTCAAACTTAATATTTTCATTCATATTAGTTACTAATAGCATAGCCATAAATCTCTCTATACTT
Source organism: Clostridium thermobutyricum (assembly GCF_000371465.1). Classification (NCBI taxonomy): domain Bacteria; kingdom Bacillati; phylum Bacillota; class Clostridia; order Eubacteriales; family Clostridiaceae; genus Clostridium; species Clostridium thermobutyricum. Next base: position 167,963 of record NZ_KB850958.1, read on the forward strand.
TTTTCTTCAAATGAATATCCAAAATACTTTTGCAGTAAATCCCATAAAGCATCTACATTTCCAAATTTCTTTATATCTTCATATATCTTATTGCTTCCATCTAAATAGTCTTTAATAATAGCCTTAATTATTTCCTCAATATCCATTACTTTAACCTTAGTTAAAACAGCAAGAACACCTATATGAACTTTTTCTTTTGTATAATCCTGTATACTTAAATTTTTAAATCCTGATATTCTTTCTTTATTTTTAAAGAATACATTATAGGTTTCAAACTCTGGCTTTAGTAATAAATCCATTACTTTTAATTCTCTCATTATAACTGTTGCTCTATCAGTAGAGAATTCTTGGCTATAAGAAAATATATCATAAAGCCAATCTTCTTGTGGATCTGGCTTTTTCATATTTGAATATATTAATATATTACTTATTTCATCTTCTTTTTCTATATAATGTTTTATCCAGAAGGCATTGTTTTCAGTTAATTTAATAACATTTATACCGTCTAAATCAAAACCATCTATTTCATCTGTAAAATCTTCATTTTCATCATACCAAAATACAATATGACGCTTCTTACCATTATCAAATGGCTTTGAAAATAATTCTTTAAGAAAATTTCTTATTTCTTGTAAGTTCACTTGAACACCTCTATCTATTTTGAAATAATTTTTCCTGACTTATAATAAAAGTATAATTGATTTTGTTCTATTTGTGATAATTTCTCTTTCCACTCTTTATATGCTAATAATGACGTCCCCGCCATAGAAGCACCTGTTAGCATTGCTGTCGTAGAGAGATTAATAAAATTTGAAATTGGTGATATTATTGCACCAAACATTGGTGTAGCAAAACTAATTGGGTTTTTTAAATTTTTTTCAACCATTTTGTATAATAATTTATTTGCTTTTACTTCTTCGTCTATAGCCATTATTTTGGGATTAACCTCTTTCAAAAACAAATTATATGCTTCATGTTCAAACTCATTTGTCCAAGGTTCACTTTTTATCTTTTCTGAATAGTCCACAATAGCACCTCTAAAGTTATTTACATACTTATCCAATTCTTTTCTAATATCTATTATTTCATCAACTGTTGAATTTTCAAATACTGGTAACCTTAATATCAAATCTGATGCCACATTTGCATTTTTTATATTACTATTGCTATAACTAGGTACTTGAATTTTTCCTTCTTTAATGGCACTCCTTAGTAAATCAACTGTAGATTTATTATATATAGGGTATTTATTTCCACTAACTACAGTGCTACTTACCTTATTAAAAAATTCCTCAATTAGTCTATCATTAAAAAACTCATTATTTTCCTCAATATTTAATGTATCTACAACTAATCTATTAGTATTCATTGCTGAAATAAATTGTAATATGCTTTCCTCTCCAAACATCTCTATTATTTTGTTTTTATATTCTTCAATACTACTATTAAATTGTATTTCTATTTGCTTTATTAATAATAATTCTTGCATATTCTTATGTTTCTTTCTTTTTATTGCAGTATATTGTTGAAAAATGTTTTCATACTGTTCCCTTTTATACTCATCCTTTTCTATACCCTTTATCATATCAATCAAATACCTGTATGTCTGTCTTTCATTCATTCCTAAAATACATGATACTCCAAGAAATAACAATGATTTTGGACTTACCAGTGTAATGTTATCCCCGTATAATAAAGCAACTTTTATATACTCCAATTCTTCACCTATTGAAACATTGCTATCTGGACTTAATCCTATCAATATATCTAAATTTTTCTTTATCATTATATCCACAACCACCTTATGTAATATAGGTGAGGGATAAATCTCACCTATATTTAACAATTATATTTTTGCTAATAAATTCATTTTAGTTTCTTTCCCTTTTGAATTTATTACTTTAACATCTTGGAACTTAGCATAATTTACTTTTACACCATCATCTAAATCAATAGATATCTTTTCATTCGCTAAGTATGCCACTACTTGGTCATACTCTCTACACTCTTCTGTTTGCTTTGATATCCTATCTATCTTCTTTTTAGCAGCAGTTCTATCCTTAGCAGTATACTCCTCTGAATCTACTACTAATTGGAGTCTATTAATCTCTGCTTCATATTTTCTTTGTAATGTATGAAGATAATCAGTTCTGACCTTGGCAACTGTTTGTTCATTATATCTATGCATATAAACTAAACACTTAAATCCATCATTCTTACCTGATTCAAATAACCAATATATAGGTCTCTTTTGATAAACCTTTAAATGATCTTTATAGAAATCTTTGATAAAGTATCTTCTAATTGCCTGTCTTGAAGTTTCTGATGATTTTCTACCAATAGAATCAGCAATGAAATCTAAATTTTCTTCTAATGTTTCTTCTCCATAAACTTTTCTTACAAACTCAATAAATCTTGTAACTATATCATCTTCAAAATACTCATCCTCTGTAATAGGAATAATATTTTCTATATCAGGCATGAACCTAGACTCAATCCATGAATCAGATATTATGTTACCTTCATCATCCTTCTTTATATCTCTAACTAAGCACTTATCACTTGTCACTTGCCATTTGCCACTAAATAATCCACCTGCATAAATAAGACCTTCACTATCAATAGAATATCTACCAAACATACACCCAACAACATAAGAAATAAATGATTTAATATCCCTTTCCCTATCAGCCTTTCTAAGTGTAATATTCTTATCATCAACCTCTGGAGTTAATTCATCTTGAAGACCATATATATCTATAAAGATTCTATTTAATTCTTCTTCATTATTCTTTAATTGTTGAAAATTGTTATCACTTTCATTTTCCCAAATATTAAATATATCACTTAAACTATTTTTCTCATTCTTATCTAATAATTTTAACCATGGGTGAGTTTTAAAATTCCACGAATTTTCAAAATAATCCCAATTATTTTTAGATAATTCTATACATTTTTTTACTAACTCAGTTACTTCTTCATAATAATCACCATTTATAATTGTTGGAATATTTGCAATATCTCCAACATTAGAATTAACAGTTGGATTTATCATTTTGCTGAAATACTCGCAAATATTTGTATTTAAAAGTCCTAATAAATAATATATTTTATTGTCCTCTGGAAAACATGATATACCTGCAACATTAAACATAAAGTTATCATCGTAATACCTAGCACTAAACTGACCTATTGTAACTAAAGACCAACTTATTGCTTTTTTAAAATTAAAATCTAAATTTTGTGGTCTTGATCTCAACTTCCCTTTATTATCTTTAAAATTCTTTATTTCATTCCCATCATTTTGCCAATTTATAATATATTGATGATTTCCATACCATTTTCTAAATTCTCCACCTTTGTTTATGGGAAACCATTTTTTATCCAATTCTCTATTAACTGAAAGTTTATCCTTTGATACCTCATGCCAGAACCTTAAAAACCTATCATTATCTCCTGTTATCAAACCTTGCTTAGGCATTGAATACTTACCTAGATTATATTCTTGATTAAATAATCTAATAATATTTTTACTAGCCCAATAAGCAAAAATATATGATGGTAATTTATCAAATTCAATTTGTTTCATTAAATAATATTCACTATCTTTTGCTATACAAAATCGACTCTCTTTTTTATCAATCCTTTCCACTTCTCCACTTTTATCAAACAATCTTAAATATTTAGCATTATAAAGATTTAATTTTGTATTCTTAATGCAAAATGCCGTTGTTCCAAAATCTGAACCAAATATTCCTCTACCTAAATGTAACATGTTTATGATTTTGAAATTATCAATTAATGATTTTCTTAAATCCTTATAAGATACTATAAACATCCATACTGGAATGTTTATCATAGCCATATTTCCATTAACTTTTGAATATCTAATACAACTTTCCATAAATACAGTACTCATATCACTTTTGCTATTAGGAAACTTACTTTTTAGATATTGTTGTAATTTAGAGTTCATTCCACCATTCCCCATATAAGGTGGATTCGTAATACAAACCTCATACTTTCCACTCATTATCTCTGCCTGTTTTACAATTACAGGAAGTTTCTCTAAAATCATTTTTCTATAATCACCAAACATTAAGTTATCATCATCTTCCATTTCCTTTAATCTTTCTTTTAAAGCATTAAAGTTCACTTTTTCAAACTCAAGTATAGAACCATACTCTTTTGCATCTATAAATACTTCACATAAATATTCCATGGCACTTCTTAATTCGTTATTCTCTAATCCTTTACCCAAAGTACAGAAATAATCTATCTCTTCTCTTCCTAAAGCATTACTTTCCTGTATTGAACATAGATTAAGTTCTAGATGTTCTCTTTCTATTTCCCTAAATAATCTTCTATTGTAATGTCTAGCCTTCATTATTAATGCAAATGATGCTAGTTGCGCTGCTCTATCATCTATATCTAAACCATATAGGTTATTTTGCAGTATCATTCTAGGAATTTCTCTTTCAGAATATCCTGCTGTTTTATATATTTCATAAAGAACATCAAAGGCATAAACTAAAATATGACCTGACCCCATACATGGATCTAACACTTTTATATCTTCAGGTTTTAGTTTTGCATGTTCTTCTCTTATTTTCTTTAACTCTTCTTCAACTTCTGTCTCTTGCTCTGCTTCTTCTAAGTAATATTTAAATTCTTTTTGTAGTTCTTCATTTGGATGTCCTTCAAGCCATAGTCTTCCTAATGAATTTTCTACCATATACTTAACTATCCATTTTGGAGTAAATAATTGAGTTGCTGCTGGTATATTTTCTTTTGTTATTTTTACATTTTTCTTTAATGCTGCAAATACTTCATCTTTCTTTTCTGAAATATAATATTGGTACATCCATCCTATTATTTCTACTTCTTCAAGCCAATCTGATTCCTCTATATCTTCAACCATTCTTCTTATAACAGAACCTTCTTCTAATAAATTATCTGGCAGTAAAAGTTCTGTATAATCGCTTATTTTTTCAAACATTTGAGGTATTATTTTACCTAATTCATTACATTGCTTAACTAAAATGATTCTATATGCCTTTTCTCTATCTAATGTATTACCTGTATCTAAAAGATCATATATTTCATTAGCATTTAATTTTAATTCATCTATTATTTCTGATACCTTAGTTAATACATCAGGTTCTTTTTTTTCTTTAACTTCTGATGAAAGTATTCTAACTCCTGTTGGAATATAATCATTAATTTCCATATATCTTAATCCCATAAATCTATTGAACCAAGTATATGCAACTTCCTCCATTACTTGTTCAAATCCTTTTTCTCTTACTTGAGTAACTAAAGCATCTCTATCCTTTTTTGAAAGAGTAAATATCTCTTCTTTTCCTTCTAACTTAAATCCACCTTGTACAGCTGTTGCTTCTAGTATATTATCTTCGTATATCCCAATGCTATATGCTTTTTCACTTATCGACTTAATTAAACTTCTTCTTGACCAAATAGCAAAAGATTTTATTCTATTCTTATCCATCTTTACAACCCTTTCACATTAAATAAGAGAAGTACCACCTTCCCCTATTCACTTAAATTAAACTTATAATTGTATCTTGCTCTAACTCTTCTTCTAACTTCTTTCTTAATGCTTCAACTACTTCATTTATATCAGTAGTATTCTTAATAACTTTCTGTCCTTTAACTAATTCTCTCATACTTAAAGTTTTAGTTTTTATTACTACTTCAGGTTCAGGTTTAACTGTCTCTTCAATGTATCCTGTATCATCTCCTTCTGTTGCTCCTGAATGATCTTTAATACTATTTGCTAACTCAATTTCTTTAGCCTTTAGTCTCTTTTGTCTTTCATCTTCTGCCACTATTTCTTTAATCCATTTCAATTTTAATTTCTCCGAAAGATCTGACATTGATGAAATCACTGCAAAATTATTAGCCGTTTTAGTTCTAGTCACTAAATTATTAAATTCTTCACTTATTTTGTTAAAGAACTTATTCTTAAAGTCATAATTTTCTAAAGTCTCTATAACTTCCTTCTTACATGTTTGAATAAATCCAAGAATAGGAATACTTTCTTCTTCTAATAATGACAAAATTTTATTATTATACTTTTCTATCAATAGTGGAATAGTTGGTATTTTAGAGTATGGCTCTTTCATTCTTATGATAGTTTTTATTTCTTCAACTATTTCATTAATTTCATCATTAACTATATACTCTTTGTTATCTTCATAGTTCTTTAATTTATCTATTGCATTATCAAATATTACTCTTTGTTCTCCTTTAGAAGAGGTATCAATAATTCCATTTTCTTTCTTAAAGAAGAATCCCTTTATGTTATCAATCTTATCTACATAATCTAAGAAATCATCTTCTAAGTCGTATACTTTCTTAAAGAATTCTAAGGTATCCTTAACTTCTTTAATATCTTTAAATAGTTCTCTGCCCTTCTTTAATATATCTTCTCCAGGATATCTACTTGTTATATTAAAGTTATTTAACAATGCTTCTATTCTGTGCAATTCTGTTCTGCTGTGTTCTTTAAATAAACCCATCATTCCATCTTCATCACTTGGCATAGAAGAAAATCCAAATAAATCTTTATTTAAGTCCTTTAATGCTTCTATATACTTAGTTGGAACTTTCTCTCTAGTCTTTAAAATAACCCTATCCACATAATCTCTCTTAGTAACATAATTAACAACTTCTCTGTTATTTGGTGCTAATACCTCATTATTCAAAACAACCTTTATATCCTGCTTTTTAAATAAAGTTACTACTACTCCTTGAATGTCTATCTCTTTCCACCCATATGGAGCATTTGAAAATTTGCTTATAACACTTTTAACAGTTACTTGAAGATTTCTTGATGTACTTGTTTCTATATGTGTTTTTATTTCATTTATTGCAAGTCTATTAGGATCAACATCTATCATAGTCATTTTAACTAACTTAGCATCTATAATATCAAATAAATCCTTTGTACTTTCTTTAAATTCCTTTATATAATTTAATTTATTATATTTAGAGTCTATTAGAGCTTTTAACCCTTCATTTACTCTATCTACAGCACCTTTTTCTTTTATATCTAAAAGGATTCCATTTACATATATTTCTGCTGTTCTTATTGCTTCTTCAATTAGGAGTTTCGCTCTTTTTAGCCTGTCTTCTCTTTCTCTACTTTTCTTAGTTTTTATATCTTCTATAGTAGATGTTGACTTTGAGCCACCTTTTAATCTTAAATATGCATCTATTTTTAATACATTTTCAATTTCATCTAAATAGTTAACATCTTTCGAAATATTAACTATTACATTATTTTCTCTAATAGATAGTTGCTTTAATTCACTTTGGGACGTACCGCCTCCACCTATTAAATCAAAGTTAGCAGTTGTTATTCTAACTCCTATTTCATTATTTTGTGGACCTCTTGTTCTATCATCAACTATCTTGTTAAATGTAAACATGTATTTTTTAGAGTAATTATATTTATTATCTTTATATATATCATCAAAGATAATTTCTCCAACCTTTTGTATAATTTCTCCATTATCTACATTCATATTCTTTATTTCTTTATTAACATCCTGTTCATCATTAGTAAGGAATACATACTCTTCTCCATTCTCTTGTACTAATGTTTCCCTTATTAACTTCTTTAATGACTCTTGAACTTTAAATGTCAAATCTCTATGAGATGCATCTATATTATCAACTAATAAAGTTGATAGGTTATTTATATTTGATTTAATTTCCTTTACGTATTTAACTAAGAATAATAACTTTAATACTTCCACATCAAATTCATCTAATCTATCATTTTTTTCTGCATTCATAATAACAGATCTTATTGATGAATCTAGGAAAGTTTCTATAGTTTTATAAAATGCTGAAAAAGGAACTAATATATTAGAATCACTTTCCATATAATCTACTGCAACTTGTTGATAAGCACCTAAAAGAGATCTTTCTCCCTTAGATAAACTTTTCCCTGATGCACCATGTTCTCTTACACCATTAAAGGCTGACTGTAATAAATTAAATTGATATGGTATAAAAGGATATACTTCTGCAAAATCATCACTATTCTTATATAACTTCATTTCTGCTGTATCTGAAGTGAACGTTAATAGGTTCTTTATTATTGATTCTTTTTGCTCATATAATGCCTTTAAATGACTTTCAGCGCCTTCTGTTTTTCTAAGTATACGTTTCTTAATAACTTCATCAACATTGGCTGATGATAAAGATAATCTTGTATTAAATCTACCTTGAATCTTAGAGAAGTCATTCCCTTTTACCTTTGTAAACTCGTCTAATCCTTCTTGTGAAGTTACTATAACCCAACACTTGCCTTGGCATTTAGTACCTAAATCCTCAACAACTGTTTGAAGGTTAAGCATAAGTTGAGTATTATCTCCAATATATTGTCCAATTTCATCCACCAAAAATACAACATGGTGATTTTTACCCTTTGAATTGCAATATTCCTTTACCTTAGTAGCAAAATCATCAATACTTAATGAATAATTATTTTCAGCCTTGTTATACCAATTCCTAGCGGCATCTATGCTCATTTTAGTAGTTTCTGATAATGCTTCTACTATTGCATCTTCTTCAAAGTAGAAATTAGATCTGCATTTCTCCCATTCTCCACCACTGATCTCTTTAAACTTTTCTTTAAAGTTTTCATAAACTCCATCCTTAGCTATTTGTCTTTCTAGGTCTGCAAGCCAAGGCATAGTACCACAAAATCCTTGCATTTCATTGAAAACTTTATTAAATACATTAACTATTGCATCTTTATTTAATTTACTTTTAGAGTCCGATTTTGAATCTATATTAAATAGAATTACATCACTTGAAACATCTCCCGCTGCTTTCATATTTGCTAATATAAAACTATCTAATCCCTTATCATCAAAATAATTAATAGAATTCTTACCTTCTATATTCTTATTCTCTAAAAGATACGATAATATTTTTAAGAAATGTGATTTACCACTACCAAAGAATCCTGATATCCAAACTCCATTCTTATCGGTATTTCCTATAACTCCCGTTTTATATGCTCCAAAGAATCTATCTATATGCTTATTTAACTCTCCAGTTACAACATATTCTTCTAATTCTTGCTTAATATTTTCATCATCAGCCTGACCTACTTTAATTACCCCTTTAATATCTCTATTAATTGGTTTATAAAACATAGATTTTAATTTTACGTCCATAAATTTATTCCCCCACAACTTAATATTTGTCTATTAATTGAAATGCTCTATAATAATTATCATCTTTTAATTGATTAAATAACATAAGTGTTCCCCCATCATATGTACCTGGGAAAAACATTACTAATGGTTGCTCCTCAACAATTCTATGAAGGTTATTTAATATAGTATGTGATCTTATTATAGGCCACGCTTTTCCAATACCAGTTAAAAATACTATATCTGTACCTTCAAGTCTTGATTCAATGTACTCTAAAAATAAATCATCATCTTCAGTAATTCTTAAACAAGTTTTTATTGCCTTTAAAAGTACATGTTCACTGCCCTTAGCCTGCTCCATTTTAAAACAGCGCTCTAAATATCCAAACTCAATTAATATTTCTATTATAATTTCGTATAAGTCAAATTCAACAATATTTAATCCATATGCTGATTTAGCCTTTTCTTTTATAAATTTAACTCTATCTCTAACTAGTAACTCTTCTTCTGGGTTATAGTCAAATACATAAAATCCAATTTCATTACCTAATCCTTTGTTTTTTCTAAAATCAGGTTCTACTATCTTAGCTAATATCTCATCCAACCTTTGATATATATCTTTCACTCCATTAACCACCTATCATTTATTAATCAATTATTCCAAGTATTGCATTTAAATAAATACCATCTCCAAAATTATATAAGTAATCCTTTACTTCACTTTCAATTATAGGAATTTTAATTTCTCTATCACCTTTTTGATTTGAAATAAGACCACTTTCAAATAGTATTCTTATGTATACCTGTTTTAACTTTTTAAAGGTATATTCTGACCATGATCCAACCTTCTCACTTTGTTCTCTTTTATTTTGAAAAAATACTCCAAAATCTTTATCTCTTAAATACAAATCTTTTAATAATATTTTTTCCTTATATACTTCATTTATAAACTCAAAAAATAATCTATCTGTTTTCATTATTGCATATAAAACCAATACTTTTGATGTCTCCACGTTGCTATTTTCGATTTTATCTATACTATATTTATCTAATCCTTTTAATCTAGAAATGATTATTGATGCAACTTCCCTCTTTCTTGTTTCACTTTCTAATTGAAAAATATTATCCTTTATTGATTTATTTTTTATACCCTCTAACTCTAAACCACTATTTATAAGGCTTGCAGACTTTTTAGTTTCTTTATATAAGTACGGTCTTGATTTTATAGTTGATTTATACTCCATATTTTTTTCACCTCCGTGGTCCACTTTATGCTTATAATTATATCATCTAATAAATTAAATTTACATATAATATTAAAATAAAAAATCACACTAAAAAGATGAACCCTATTTATTATAGGATTCATCTTTTATTCTTCTCTATAATTATGATTATAAACTTATTTTTTTAATAATATCTCTTTTTTCTTTATACCCTTTTAAATCATAGTTCTAACTCTATATTATCAGCTAGAAACTTTTTACACTTTTCTTTCATATCAACTTTCCAACATATTATATAATCAAAAATCTAAATAGGTAATCATACTTTAAAATACTAATATTTAATATATATCTTATAAACACATTATACTTAGGATTACTTAATAATATTGCAAATAATAATGTCATTTGAGCCTCATTATCTTTTTTTCATTAAAATATATGGTTTATCTTAACACTATCTCTATTATAAATGTTATTTCTATCTGCTGTATGGTCAAAGTTTTGAGAATTTAAAAGTAAATGAAAGTGATGAAAATTATTACTAAATATCAAATTTATTTTTGCAACTGATATAAATTTTTTGCCAAATAAATTCCAAATCCACTTTTATATCTTCCACTTATTATTTTAGAAATTTCTTTTTTACAATTTATTCTAGATATAGTTCTGTATAATTGAAAAGAAACATATTCTCCATCAATATTTTTTACTTCTATAAATATAGACAAAATATATATAATAATTTACTGACCTTTTATAAACTTTTTCATTTGAATCTGGTTCAGAATTTTCTCGTGATTCTAAAAACTGTAGATAAACTTATATTTGTATAAATTCATCCATAATTCCCTAACAATTTTATTTTTGCTAAAGTGCTACCCTCCTTCAAATTTGGCTAATCTCAAAATTTATTTTTAAGACAACATCTCCTTAATATTACACTTGATGAACCTATACTCTCACACATAGAAAACCCAAAATCCACCTAACTGACTTTGAAATTTTAGCATTTTCACTAGCATTAAATTCATCTATTGACAATCTATTTAATATGTAAATCTAATACTTTCATTTTGAGATATTAGACTTACACCATTTACTTAAAGCCTAATATCTCATCTATATTAATTAAATTATCCTTTAGCTTCTTACCTTTATCTAATTTATTATTTGCTATTTTATCATCAATATTTTCTATTTCATAAAGCTCGCTTTCATAATATTTCTTTTTATAATATTCTTTTTGCTCCTCTAACTCCTTTAACTTGTCTTTTAATCTTTTTATTTCTTTTTCAGATTTTTCATTTTTATTTTTTAAGCTCACTATCTTTTTATTTGCTTTCACATTTTCATCTGCACTATTATAAAACTCTTGTATTGACTCAAATAAGTAAGTTATAGCATATAACATCTTTTTTTTACTACCAAAATTTTCATTCACAAATTCTTCTGGTGTTGGCAAGTCAATTTCATTTTCACTAAACTTTATTTTTTCTATATCTTCTAAATAATTTATATTATTCAGTTCATCAATTTTTCTTTTAATAGATTCTCTATTATACCAATAGTATCTATCTATCCCTGTAAATTTAGCTAATTTTGATATACTTATCCTCTCTCCTGGATTATTCTTTAAAAAATTTTCTAACTCTCTCTGTAAATCTAAGTCACTATATAATTTTTTTCTTCCTACCTTATTCATTTTTTCCTTAACATTCCTTTAAATATTACCTTTTGCCTCTAATATTATACTTTTTTCTATATCTTGTAAAATACATCTAACATCACATAAATATTTCTCATTTACAGTACCATCTTCCTTTAATTTTTTTACTAACTCGCTTCCTATATACTTTTTTAATAGATATATATCATTCTCTATTTTATTTATATACTTTCCTTTCTCCTTATTTTCTCCAGCAAAGATTGAATATTTGCACTCTTCACATTCACTAATACACCATTCTGGAAATCTTTTTATATTATCACCATATCTTGTGCAATAGTAATCTCCTATTTTAAATATCCCTGTTTTCATTAATTCCATTTTTTTTAATCTTTTATTTTCAACCTCTACACCTAAAATATTTTTCTTTTGAATAGAAAACATATCTGTCAACACAAGTATCTTAGACTCCGCATAAGTTTTTGCATGATTAATATAATGTAAATGTGCATTTATATCCCTATGCCCACACATTTCTTTCACTATATATGGGTCTACTTCTTGTAAAATCAGATTCATAATTGCTAAATGTCTAGTATCTCCTAGTTTCATTTTTTTTATTTTATATTCTTCTTTAAGTTCTCTAAATACAACATTTTCATAAAAATTTTCTAACATTTTTCTTAGCTGATATGTCTCAAACCTCTCTGTATATATTTTAAACTTTCCATACTTATTATTTATATCTTTAGAGATTAAATAATTTCCTTTATAATTTTTATTATTTAAATATTCTTCTATTAAAATTCCTATGTTATTTGTTATTTTAAATTCTCTTAACTTCAAAGTTTTTTTAATTTTTTTTATATAAGAAAATTCTTTTTTTGTAGGAATTTTCAAATAAAAATCTCCATTTTTTTTGTAAAAATATTCTTTTTTTATATCTATAAGCTCACTTGTTCTTGTTGGAATTACTGACGTTACTTGCCACCATAAAATTAATGGAAAATACTCCATTCTAGCTTCATAGGATGCTTTTTCTAAAAATTGTTTAAAAACATACTCAAAAAATAATATACTTTTAAAATCTGGAATTTCACGTACTCTCTTAATTGGAACTCTAAGCCTCACTTCTAAAAGTTCCCTATACTTAGAATGATCTTTATTATTTAAATATCTTAAGTATGCCCCTAAAAAAATTTTATATTTCCATTTTTCATTTAAATCTGAATTTTGATAATAACTTTTAAATTTTTCAAAATTCTCAAAAAAATCACTTTCATCTATTGCTTTTTCTATTCTATTGAAATATTCTGCAATTTGCTCAACACCTATTTTATTTTTACACACCTCCAAAATAAACGATTTCATATCATTTGTTTCCCCTTTACGCCATCTCAAATTTCTTCCCCTTGAAATGCCATCATTATTTTGCTTTATTTTCCACAAAGAACCTGTAAATTCACCTTCTATAAAGCCTTTCTCTTTTAATTCTTCAAAAAATATTTTATTTTCTTTTAAAACTTCATCAGAATAAACTCTTTTTTCCTTCATTATCATCAAGATTTTTTTTAACCTCATAGTCGAATTCACATAATATCCTTGTTTCTTTAATCTATTCATTTTTAAGCAGTCCCTCTTTTCTTAATTTTATTAGATTGTTCTTAATATTTTCAAAATCAGTTAAATAATTGAAATATGAAGTTTTGTTTACTCCTAAAAAAGAATATGCTTCTACTAAAATATATAAATATACTCGTATCATGTGATTATATTTTTTTATTAAAATTTCTGATATATTATTTCCATTCATATTTTCTACTATTTTTTTTAAATTTCTACTAATTTCTGAAAGATTAACTAACGTTAACATTGAAGATTCACACATACTACAATTTGCTACACCTATTCCATTACTATTATAAATACAATATTTATTTCTCTCTTTACCTTTTTCATATAAACAAAATATACCCTCTTTTATTATGTGTGTATTTTTAAAGATATCATTAAAACTACTATAAAAATTTTCTTTATTACATATTTTTGTATCAATAATTTTTTTAATTCTATCTATCTTTTTATCTATAAACTTCTCATCTATTTCAATATCTCCAAATAAAATATTAAAATTATCCATATATAGTTCCCTTATCACTTCTACTGTAAATTCATCAAAGTTTCTATACTTAGTTTCTATAGCTCCAGCCATAGCATATATTTCATCTTTTTTAGCTTTTAAACTAGCTTCTTTTTCAAATAATTTCTCAGTAAAATTTTCTAAATTAAATACAGCAACATTCTCTTTAATAATCTTTATATCTTGTGTGATTTTTTTTAAATCAACCTCTCTATTCTTTAAAATAAGCATCATTATTCTATAGTATATAAAACCAAAAGCTTCTCTTTCCATTAAATTTTCAACAAACTCTAATATCTCATCTTCCTTCGTTAAATAATACTCTGCTACTGTATTTGATAATTTTCCATCCTGCTTTTTATGACCTCTCTGTAAAGATAAAATACTATAATTATTTTTGCCTTTATTTATCCCATAACTATACCCATATGTTATTATACTTTTTGTACACTTCAAATTTTGAAAATCATATAACTCCTCATCCCCAAATAACTCCTTTTTATATCCAATATCACCATTAAATTTCGAAAATATCTTTTCTCTTCCTAATGTTCTCCTCTGTAATTCACATATTATATATGCAATAACAAATATTTTTTTTATACTTGATGGAACTAGAAACATAATATTTTCTTTATTTTTACTAGCCTGAAAATTATTTAAAACCATTTCTATCTGTTCTAAAATTATATCTACTTTTTCTTCTGATAAAAACTCATTAATATCCTCCATCCTTTCAATTCCAACTGATTCCGGAAAAATATTCATTGTAATTCTTAATATATCACTTCTTCTTATTGGTAAAAATAAATTTTCTAAACAATATAACCAAATTTGAGCATATCTATAATTTTTTTTAGCAATTTCTATATGACACTTTACATCTGTTAACCTAAGATAGTACTTTTGCCATACTTCTTTTGAATATATTTCATCTTTCTTTTTCTTATTTGTATTAATTAGACGTTCACTTATCTCTTTCTTATAAATAGTTTCTTTAATCTTTCTATAATTGTTTATAAATGCTGCTATGTAGCCTAAATATCCTTTTTTTATCTTTTTATCACTAACTTTTTCTTTTAAAAAGTAAATTAACTCTTCATCTGTATATAACTCAAGTTTTTTTTCCATATTCAAATATAGGGATTCTAACGCATCTATATTTCTATTTACCTCTCCCCGCTTCATATTTTTATTAATTTTTAATTTTAGATACTTATGAATATATTCTTTTAGTTCATGTCTATCATTTTTAAAGAACTCCATCCTCTTTTCTAATAATATTGATATATCATCTATTCTTCGGACTGCATCATAATTTCTTTTATTAATAATAAATAAAAGAAATTTTTCCATTTCTTTTTCGCTAAAAAATATTAAATCTTCTATAACAATATAATTTGAATCTGATTGATTTTTTAACAAAGTCTCCATCGATTTTTTAGCTAATTTTAAAATATATCCCATTTTATCTAATGAATACATTCTATTCCTATTCATTAACTCTTCTAACTCTGTTCTATTAACTTTCTCCTTAAATATGCCCTCTTTTATATCAACATATTTTTCAATCTCTTTAATCTCATATACTGCATTATTAAATTTCTTTTTAGTAAACTTAATTTTTTTCAAAATATTTCCCAATTCATTTAAATCAAAAGATTTTAATTTATTGAATCCCTCAAAATGATTTTCTGATTTAATATTTTTAAGATTTTCTATAAAGCTTTTCTTTACTACAGTTCGAATTTTATTATCTTCAATTATTTTTGCTTTATATTTTTCTTCTTTTTCTTTATGCCTTGTAAATATACGTTTAATTTTTTGTGCTATTTTTTTATCTAACTCTGATAAGAGTATCCATTCCTCCCTATTCTTTACCTTACTATCACTGGTATATTTCTCTTTTACTATTCTCTTTATATCTTTTTTTAAATAGAAATAGGTATTTTCAATTCTCTTTTTTTCACAATTTCTATATTGATGCTTTTTAAGTCCGTACTCTCTCTTTATCTCACTAGATAATATATATTCTTTTTTTATGCTATCATCTAATTTTCCATAACACATTTCCTCAAAAAAATTTTCTTTATTTATTTCATTAAGAAAACTTCTTCTTATCATTCGTCTCTTGCCTTCTCCACATTCAATTATCAACTGATTTTCTTTTTTTAAATTCTCATTCTTTTTTAATATTCGAATTATTCTCCCTTGTATTTTACTATCTTCTATCATTGACATTTGTATCCATTCACCACTATCAACCAAATTTTTAACTTCTTTTATTTTATTTTCTTTTTCATCAAAAATCTTTTTTACTTCATCCTCAAAATAAAAATTTCTATTTTTTATTTTTTTTCTGTTACAATTTTTAAGTTGATATTCTGTAAGTCCATATATCTTTTTGATCTCAGTCTTTGTAATATATTTTTTATTCTCTAAAATTATAATCTCCGATTCTTTTAGCATAATATTATTAATTTCATTTACAAACTTTTTTCTTATAAACCTTTTTTCTCCTTCTACACACTTAACTTTTACTTGATTTTCATTTTTAATTTTAAAATTTCTCTGAAATATATTATTTATTTTATTTTTTATCTTTTCATTTTCTATTTCAGTAAATTCTATCCACTCGACATTATTTCTTATTTTTTTTGCCTCCTCAATTTTTTTCTGTTTTTCCTCGAATTTTTTCTTTACATCACTTTCCAAATAAAAATTTAAATTTCCACATTTCTCCTTATAACACTCTTTCACATCATCTCTAGTAAGTTCATACTTTTTTTCTACATCTTTAATTGATATATATATACCTTGTTCTGTATTTTTTATCTTTTTATATTTTTGCAATTCCCAAAACTCTGCTTTACTAACCTCATTAACAAATATTTTTTTTACAAATGCTCTTTTTCCGTCAATTCCTTCAATTATTAATTGATTCTCTTCCTTAAGTTTCTTATCCCTTTTTAATGCTCTAGCCACTTTATTCTTCAACTTTTTATTTTCTATTTTACTAAACTGCAACCACTCTTCACTATTCTTTAAGTTTTCAAACTCTTTAATTTTTTTCTCTTTATCATTAAAAATTTTCTCTACATCATTTCTTAAATAAATGTTCTCTCTTCCCCTTTTTTCTTTAAAACACTTTTCTAATTCACGTTTACTAAGTCCATACTTATCTTTTATCTCACTTGCTAATATATACTTTTCATTTTCTATCATTCCATAAATTTGTGATTTTAAAAATTCTGAGCTATTAATCTCAGCAATAAAATCCTTTCTTATAAATCTTTTTTTCCCCTTTAGCATGACTATTACTTGATTTTCTTCTTTAAGTCTATTATTTTTTATAAAAGCACGAACTATTTTCCCTTGTATTTTTTTATCTTTTATTTTTGAAAATTGAATCCAATCTCCACTATTTATTAAATCATCAACTCTCTTTAATTTCTTTTGCTCTTCTTTGAAAAGCTTTTCCACATCACTTTTAAGATAGACATTCCTATTTTTACTCTTTCTCTTATTACATTCTCTTAACTCATATTCTGTAAATTCATATTTTCTTTTAACTTCTTCATACGTAATATATTCACTTTTATTATTTTTCATCTTCTTTACCTTTTATTTTTTTAAACATATTATTCATACTATCTTCTATTTTTTTATTTATACTCCCTATATCTTCTATATAACTTTCTTTAGATGCTATAGAAGAATCTCCTCTCATATGACTTATATAACTTCCACTTTCATTTATACTCATTAGCATATTTGTAAAAATCCCCCTTCCTATATGTGTTCCCCACTTTCTACTTATAAGAAGTAGTCCATATGTCTTTAACCTTGGATCATTACTTTCTTTTAATTTTTCTAAAAATATACTTTTTAATTTTTTAAAATAATAAATATAGCTTTCATAACTCATTGCTTCCCCTTTTTTATTTATAAATATAGCCATAGTATTCTTTTTCTTATATTTTCTCTTGTGTGTTGTGTAAAAAAAACCTAAGATTCCATTTGGCGAAAAAACTCTTTGTTTTCTCTTCTTTTTACAATATCCTTTTCCTTGATTGTTCGCTCTACTTCCTCTTAATTCCCTATTTCTTATATCTAAAATAGCTCCATTTTTGAAATCACTTCCAATTGGTGAAATTGCACTATATGTTAAATTTATAACTTCCCCAACCCTAAGCCCTCCAAAAATTTGAAATATTACTCCTAATGCAATTTCATTTACCTCATTAAATGCTATATCTAAAAATATCTTCACAAGCTCATTATGCATAATGTGAAGTGTTCTATGATTCAAATCTTCATTTTTATAGTCTAAAACTACAGGAATATCATAATACCTGATATTTCCCCTATTAGTTTCCTTTTCAATTAATTCAAAATCTGTAACATCTACTTTTTTTAAAAATCCTCTCTTTATTAAAAATAAATACAAATTAATCAAAATTCTTTTATACAAATTAATAGTCTTCTTTGCAGTTGTTACAGCTTTAAACTTTAAAAACATAATTATATCTTCTACATCTAATAATTGTAGTTCTATTTTTCTATTTGATTCTAATAAAAAATTAAGAAATGTTGCTACTCTTTGTGCATAATCTATTTGTGTCTTTACTGCCATTTCACCATATTCTCTAACTATAAAAGTTGAAAATGGATGTACTATACTTCTTTTGTTTTTATTATTTTCAATGACTATAATTACTCGTTTTACTCGATGCTTTACTCCGTAAATATTTTTCTTAAATTCTACATATTCTACCTTATGTATATATTTAGATTTAGTAAATTCAAGAATTTTCAACCTTTTTATCCCTCCTTTTTAAAATACAATTTCTATTTTGTATTTTATTCAACTCCCATAATTATAGTATTCTATATAAAATATTTATTTCCTACATTTACTTTAGCATTATTCATCTATTATTAGATAATCAAAAGTTAATGAACTATATTTTTCTTCATCATTTTTTAAAGTTCCATATGTAGTTAAAATTACATCATATTTTTTATAATCATCTATAACCTTCTCTCTTGAAACTTTACTTCCATGAGCCAATCCCACCTTTAATGTAGGTGCAAATTTTTCAAATTCATCTTTCCAATTATAAATTACTGAAGTTGGTGTAATTATAAGAGTTTTTGTTTTCTTTTGAGATAATATAAAAGATATAATTTGAATAGTTTTACCAAGTCCCATATCATCTGCAAGTATTCCACCAAATCCTAAGGCAGTTATTTCATTAAGCCATTTAAACCCTTCTACTTGATATGGTCTAAGAGTTGCATTTAATTTTTTAGGTACAAGCTTTCTTTTATATTCTTTATTTAATAGCTTTTGTACAATGTCTTGAAGTACCTTACTTCCTTTTATAAAGGATAAATTTCTATCTTTTAATTTTTCCTGAAGATATATAATTTTATTTTTATCTATCTCTATTTCATTATCATTTATTTTATCTAACCCTAAATCATCTAAAAGATTTAAAAATTTAGCTACTCCTGGGTCTTCTAAATCTAAGTAAGTATTTTTGCTTTTATAAAATTTTTCTCCACTCTTCATTAAATTTATAGCTTCTCCAAGCTCTTTTACTGTAAAATCTCCAAAATTATATTTAAGCTTATAAAAATTATCAAATTCATCTAGATTTGAAATAATATCTTTTGAATTTATTAATTTTATCTTTTCTAAATCATTAGAAAATAAAACTATCCCAATTTCTTTTAGCCTTAATAAGCCTACATTTAAAAACTCATACATATCCTCTTCATTACCAATAAAGAAAAAATCCTTTTCTTTTTTAATGAACTTATATCTTTCAAGCTCCATATCTATTAAAGTTTCTTTTTTAACATCTCTTAAAAAACTCTTATTAGATTTATCTTTAATTAAATCAATAACGTAACCAGAGTAATTTAACTTTACATTACAATAGATATTTCCATCTTCTTTATAAAAATAAAAATTTGGAGCAATCAGTTTTCTTTTAAATTCTTTTGTATTCTCATCTAAGGTAATTTCATTAGTTATATTTTTTAGTTCTGATAATAGATAATTTAAAGTTTCTAATGACTTATTATATTTTATCTCACTATTTTTTAAGAACTTTTTATAAATTGGAATATAAGAATTTATTTGCTTTTCTTTTGGTAAATAAATATTTCTATCAAAAAACATTACTTCTCCATTAATACTTAAAAGTTCAGGAAATTTATTATGATGTTTTAAAATAAATTCATCTCCTCTAAGCCTAATAGTTAAAGCGACAGGAACATTAGTCTTCTTAACTCGAACTTCATAATTTATAAAATTATAATTTAATATAATCTTTTTATTTTTATCTACAAGCTTTAAAAACTCTTTTATTTCATTTTGATGTAAAACTAAATATTTTCCCTTTATTTTTTGTTTATTTTTATTTATAAAATCAATTATATATTTGTCACTATCTAAAAATTCATCTTTTAAAGGATTATAAGTGAATACATCATTAAATCTTATTGATTGTTTATTATCTATTCTTTCTATAAAATCTTTAATATCTGTAATTAAATTAGTTTTTTCAGGCCCTATTCTAAATTCGCATTGAAAAGAAGGTATATTGTCATTTTTAATACATTTTATCCTTAAATCTAAATTTAAATATCTCTTATTTTCTAATTCTTTTTTTTCTTTATATTTTTTTATAATTGTATTTTTATTTACTGTTTTATTTTCTTTTTTACTAACACTCTTGCTTTTTATATTTTTTCTAGCCTTATTATAAAAAGTATAAGTAGTTGCTACTATGTGCTGACAAATATAATTATTTATATGTTTACTACTTTCTTCAAAGATTTCACAAGTACATTTAGCATCAATTATTTTATTTGTTTCCATATCTATCTTTATGTGAGTACTATATGTTTTACTTTTATTATTATTTAATACTCTTCCATAAATATGATAAATATTATTTATACTTTTCCCCTTTAATTCTGTTACAAAAGATTCTTTTGATAATTTTTCTCCTTGTGTTCTTGCAAATGATGAACTAATTTTGAGTATATTATCTTTTATTGATTTCAAATTCAAAGGATTCACCTCCTTTTGTTTTCTAGAAATATTCTATCATAGTTTATAAGAGAATATATACCATTCTTATATGCTTAAGCTTCAATAATAAAACAATATAAAATTGTTTCTAATAATATAAATACCTAGAAGAGACTATAAAAAATCCATCATAAATTAATGATGGATTTTCAATGATTTTATATTTAAATATCTGATACTAAATTTTGTAGATTTTATTGATTGGTATTTTCTAAGCAATAGGACGTAATTTAAATATCCCCTACTAATTTTTATAGTCTTTTTAACACTTATATTATATTCTAATTCCTATTAAACCTTTAATTTGATGATGAAGCAGCAGCAACTGCTCCAGTAGTTGCTGCTACAGTTGCTATCTCTATAGCTATTGCTATATTATTAGTAGTATCTATTAATGTTTGTTTATCTTCTTCATTTAATCTATCAACATAGTATGATGCAACAAGTCCTGTAGCTATCATATTTCTAATAGTTGAACCTAAAGTAAAAGTTCCAAAACCTTTTTCAGATTTTATTTTGTCATTAACTTCTTTAACTTCTTTTGCAAATGCATTAGGATCATCTGTTATACCTGCTACTACACCTAAGATTGGTAATGAATAATATCTTAAAGGTACCCCATTATTTTTTAATGCCATATTAACATTAAAAACTCTTTGAACTTTTTCTTCTACACTCCCGCTAAATAAAGGTAAGATATGTGACAAGCTTTGAGTATTATTTCCTATTCCAAAACCTTTTTTTATTAAAGCTTCATAACATTCTTCTATTTCATTTAAAGTTAATTCTATATTTATTGAAGTAGTTGCAATCATAGCTGCAGCTGATATATCTTCTTGTCCTGTTAAAAACCTATGCTTCTTTTTCATGTAATCATAAACTTTTCTAGTGTTTTTAACTGCATCATCAATATCTACTCTATCTCTTGCATTAAATATTACAATAGCAGCTAAAATTAAATACTGATTTGTAAAGAAAAAACCTTTTAGCTTATCATAAATACTCATTAATTCTATAAAACTACCTTTCATATTTTCTTCAAGAGATATAGTAGTTGCAGTAGTTAATAAATTATATCCTCTAAAATTTGATAAGATAGATGTATTATATTTAATAACTTCTATAGCCTGATTAATTTTTTTTGAATCTACACTTCTACCCTTTAATATTAATAATAAAGCATTACATTTTCTAAAAGAATTCCCTGTAAATATTCCTCCTGCTTTATCTAACTCTCTACTGTTATTTACTAATAATTGAACTTTTTCATAATTCACAATAATCCCTCTCTTAAATAAATATCTTTTCATTTAATTATACAGTATTAAATATCACTTTTAAAGATTTAAAATACATTTTATGTATTTTGTTTCCAAATATCTTTTATATATAAACTTCATAAAATAATATTAATCAACTTAAAATATATAAATCTTATTAAATCAAATTTATTAAGTTTTATAATTATAAAAATAAATTATTATATAAAAAAAGAAAAAGTGCCAACTTTGTTGACACTCTAATATCTTAAATTTTATTTCAAAATTTTATTGACTTATATATTCTTTTACTTTCCTTAAGGCCAAAGTTTCTCTCTCTACCCAAGGATTCATAATGTCTTTTTCATCTTCTATAATTTTTTCATTTTTAGAAAGAGCTTCATCTATAGTAGTCCAAACTGGTGAAAATTCTTGTTCTCTTTCATAATCATCTAGATTTTGAGATGTTTTTTCTCCTGATAAATCACAAAGATAATACATAGAAGTCATATCAAACATTGACTCTTTATCAAACTCATCTATTTTTCTTTCAACGATAGTTCCTAAATTTTCTCCTACAGTATCTATTATATATCCACTCTCTTCAATTACTTCTCTCTTTAAAGCCTCATTATATGTTTCTCCAGATTTAACTCCTCCACCTGGAAATATAAAGTCACCTCTATTTGTTTTTATTAATAGTATCTTATTTTCATTTAATATTACAGCTCTCATAGCAAGTCTAAAGTTTATCTTTTCTCTTATTATTTCAGTATTGCCTAAAACTTCTTGAAAAAACATAATATCAACTCCTCTAATTATTTATGCCTCTTTATTAAAATTCTACTAATATTATTACAGATAAGTTAGTTATTTATTCTATTTTTCTGCTTTTAAACAAGATTATATAATATATAATCTCATTTAGCTTGTATTCTTATCCTTTTATAATATATTAACAGGTTTTCTTAATACTTTAAACTATAATTTCTAACAATTATTAAAATTAATATTTAATTAAATATATTGAAATTTCTAATTATTATTTATTTAAGTCTATCTTCTAAAATCATTTTTTTATTACACTAAATTATTATTAATGTGAAATATATGAGTCTAATAGCAATAATTAAAAACTATAAAAATAATTTTTTTTAAACTATATTTATTTAAGTATAATAAATACTTATTTATTATACTTTTTTCATATTTTTAAAATTTTATTCTACTATTTAATATCTATATATATTTTTTAATCGATAATTAACATGATTTATTTATAAACTATTCTTACTGCTAATCATTTTTCTATACAATTTTCAACAAATTTTTTATTTAATTTTATCAATTCGTCATTTTTAAACTTTTTGTAAACTTTAATGCAAAATTGTATGAATAAACAAGCATAAATGTTAAAATTTAAGTATAAAATTTATTTAATTTATGAAAATTTATTAATTTAATTAAACTAAGGTTTAAATTTTAAATAATGGATAGGAGGAAAATATTATGGTAGGAATTATTCTTGCTAGTCATGGTGATTTCGCTAACGGTATTTTGCAATCGTCTTCAATGATTTTTGGA
Source organism: Clostridium thermobutyricum (assembly GCF_000371465.1). Taxonomy (NCBI): domain Bacteria; kingdom Bacillati; phylum Bacillota; class Clostridia; order Eubacteriales; family Clostridiaceae; genus Clostridium; species Clostridium thermobutyricum. Next base: position 192,149 of record NZ_KB850958.1, read on the forward strand.
GAACAAGAAAACGTTAAAGCTGTTACTTTAATGCCAAGTGAAGGACCTGATGATATTAAAGCAAAAATAGAACAAGCAATTGCATCATTTGAAAATGTAGAAGAGATTTTATTTTTAGTAGACCTTTGGGGAGGAACTCCATTTAACCAAACAAATAGTTTATTTGAAGAACATAAAGATAAATGGGCAATTGTAACTGGAATGAATTTACCTATGGTAATTGAAGCTTTTGGAGCACGTTTTTCAATGGAATCTGCACATGAAATTGCAGCTAGTATTTTAAATTCTTCTAGAGAAGGAATTAAAGTTAAACCTGAAAACTTAGAAGTAGTAGAAGAAAAAGCTTCTACAAATACTAATCAAATTTCTAATGTAGGTTCTCCTGGATCTTTTGAATACGTTTTAGCTCGTATAGATTCGCGTTTACTTCATGGTCAAGTAGCAACTGCTTGGACAAAAACTGTACAACCAACAAGAATTATTGTTGTTTCAGATGCAGTAACAAAAGATGAACTTCGTAGAAAGTTAATTCAACAAGCAGCTCCACCAGGAATCAAAGCTCATGTTGTTCCAATAGACCAAATGATTAAACTTTCAAAGGATAATGAACATTTTGGGGGACAACGTGCTATGCTTCTTTTTGAAAATCCACAAGATTTGCTTAGAGCAATAGAAGGTGGAGTACCTTTAAAAACTATTAATGTTGGATCTATGGCTCATTCAGCTGGAAAAGTTCAACCTAATAAGGTACTTGCTTTTAGTCAAGATGATATTGATACTTTTAATAAGCTTAAAGAAGCAGGATTAGAATTTGATGTTCGTAAAGTTCCAAATGATGCAAAAGCAAATATGGACGAAATCCTAAAAAAAGCACAAGAAGAATTAAACAAATTAAAATAAAAATATTTTAATTTCAAAGGAGGATTAAAGGTCATGAATTTAAATATTATTCAAATAATATTAGTCATTATTATAGCATTTTTAGCCGGAGTAGAAGGGATTTTAGATGAATTTGAAATCCATCAACCAATAATAGCATGTACTTTAATTGGATTAGTTACAGGAAATTTATTACCTTGTTTAATCTTAGGTGGTACTCTTCAAATGATTGCCTTAGGATGGGCAAATATTGGTGCAGCAGTAGCCCCTGATGCAGCACTTGCCTCTGTTGCATCCGCAATTATATTAATTTTAGGTGGAGAAGGTAAAGCTGGAGTTAATTCCGCTATTGCTATTGCTATACCATTAGCAGTTGCAGGTTTATTATTAACAATTATTGTTCGTACAATAGCTACTGCATTTGTTCATTTAATGGATTCAGCGGCTAGAGAAGGAAACATAAGAAAAGTTGAGATGTGGCATATTATAGCTATTTGCTTACAAGGACTTCGTATAGCAATTCCAGCAGGATTAATCTTACTAATTGGTGCAGAACCTATTCGTGCATTACTTTCAGCTATGCCAGCTTGGCTAACAGATGGTCTATCAGTTGGTGGTGGAATGGTTGTTGCAGTTGGTTATGCAATGGTAATTAACATGATGGCAACAAAAGAAATTTGGCCATTTTTTGCAATTGGTTTTGTATTAGCAACTATTTCTGAAATTACTCTTATTGGATTAGGTGTAATCGGTGTATCTATGGCACTTATCTACTTAGCACTTAGCAAAAAAGGTGGTTCAGGTGGTAATGGTAATTCAAATACTGGAGATCCAGTAGGTGATATCATAGATAACTACTAAGAAGGGGGAATATTTAAAATGGAAATGGAAAAGAAATTAAAATTATCAAAAAAAGATCGTCTTGCAATTTGGTTTCGTTCATTCTTTCTTCAAGGATCTTGGAATTATGAAAGAATGCAAAATGGTGGTTGGGCATTTGCATTAGTTCCAGCAATCAAAAAATTATATAAAACAAAAGAAGAAAGATCTGCTGCATTAACACGTCATTTAGAATTCTTTAACACTCACCCATATATAGCTTCTCCTATTATTGGAGTAACATTAGCACTAGAAGAAGATCGTGCAAATGGTGCACCAGTTGATGATGTAACTATTCAAGGTGTTAAAGTTGGTATGATGGGACCTTTAGCTGGTATAGGAGACCCAGTGTTCTGGTTTACTCTTAGACCTATATTAGGAGCTTTAGGTGCTTCACTTGCTCTAGCTGGTAATATTTTAGGTCCAATTATCTTCTTCTTTGGTTGGAACATTATTAGAATGGCATTTATGTGGTATACACAAGAATTTGGCTATAAAGCAGGTTCTAGTATTACAGATGATTTATCAGGTGGAATATTACAAGATGTAACAAAAGGTGCTTCTATCCTTGGTATGTTCATCTTAGGTTCATTAGTTAATAGATGGGTATCAGTTAAATTTACACCAGTAATATCACAGATTCCACTAAGTAAAGGTGCTTATATTGATTGGAGTAGTCTTCCAGCTGGAGCAAATGGTATTAAAGAAGCTTTAATACAACAAGCTGCTGGATTATCATTAACTCCAGATAAAGTTACAACATTACAAGATAATTTAAATGCATTAATTCCTGGTCTTGCAGGATTATTAATAACACTTCTTTGTATGTGGTTACTAAAGAAAAAAATATCTCCAATTGTTATAATTATTGGTTTATTTATAGCAGGTATTATATTCCACGTAATCGGTTTAATGTAATATTCTTATATGACCTAGGTTATAATTATTTTTAACCTAGGTTTTATTAAACATAGTATAATTAAATAAAAAGATTTAAAAACATATAGATAAATTTAAATAGAAAGAGGGAAAGAATATGGTTAAGTCACTTAATACAAAGGTAGATTTAGTTGTTGATGGAACAGCTTTCACAGGCATAGCAAATTATGGAAAAATAATGATTGGTGATAAAGGTTTTGAATTTTATAATTCTAGAGATTATAGAAAGTTTATTCAAATTCCTTGGGAGGAAGTAGAATGTGTTATAGTGTCAGTAATGTTTAAAGGCAAATGGATTCCACGTTATGCAATTAAAACTAAAAAGAATGGCACATATTCTTTTTCTTCAAAAGATCCAAAAAAGGCACTTCGCACAATAAGAAACTATATAGATCCAAACAATATAGTTAGATCATTAAGCTTTTTCCAAGTTTTAAGAAGAGGAATATCAAATATATTTAAAAAAAATAAAATTAGTCCTAAAATGGGAAACTAAATATATAAAAGCTAAATTTAAAATATAATATAGAGTTTTACTTATTTAAAAAGAATGATTCCAATATTAAAGTCATTCTTTTTTTATATTTAAATCTTAGATTTATAGAAATATAAGTAGAAAATTTAATTCTCAACACCCTTTTTATAATTTAATCTATTTTACTAGTAATATTTCTTCTTTATATATATTTAAAGGTTCTTTTTTTAATACTTCTATCACTTCTTTAAAATTATCTTTTAATGATATTTTTTTCTCTTCTAATAATTCTTCTAAAGATATATTTTCTCTTTCATAAAACCTATAAAAATTTAAAGCTTCTTCTTCAAGTTCATCTGCTTTTTCTTTACTCATTGTTTGCTTTATTTCATCACATATAAAAAAGTTACAAACATTACTTCTAAAATCTATTGGTATTGTGCATCCTTTTCCTTCAACAACAAAAGGACATGTTTTAAAAAATATAGTTTTATCTTTTATACTATTTTCATCTTCATTTTCATTCTTATATTTTTTATATCCTTCTTCGTCAAACTCTCCTTTAGCCCAAATATAATAGTGATATATCTCTGTATTTTTATTTTCCAAAATTTTTTTAAGTGTTTTTAATCCTTCTTCAGATTTACTCATTTTTTGAATATCATAAAGATTAAATTTTGGAAAATAAAAACAACATCCTCTATCTTTTACTTTAGTTAAACTTCTACCTATAACAGAATTACATTTGTGGCATTTATCACTTGAGTAACAAAACGAATATTTGTATTCTTTTATCTTTATTTCCATGTTATCACCTCATAATAATTTTAGTATTTTAAACATAAAAATTTCAATAAAATCATTACTTTTTTTATATATTTAACCTATAAATTACTAATACAATTATTTATTTACATTTTTAATTTTGATTTAACATTTTATTACTTCTATATATCAATAAATAATAGTCACTTATTTGAATAAAAAAATTAGAAAACTTATGTTTATTAATATTTATATATTTTTTTAAATAAAATTCTATATTTAATTTTCCAAAATTGATATATTTATTAACATTTTATACACTTTTAAATGTTATAATTTTAAAGAAAAAGCTCTTCAAGCAACTTATCTGTATTAATTTAAAAAATTAATATTCTTAAGCTACTAAGAACTTAATAAATAACTAAGCAAAAAGAAAAGAGGAATTTATTATGGTAGAAGCATTTAAGGTAACAGAAAGAAGCAACGGTGACACGCCACATAAAATAAGAAGGGAGCTAAATGTACCTGGTATAATCTATGGTGACACTTTAGATAAAAATATAGCTTTTAAAATTGAAAAAAAAGAACTAAGTTCACTATTTAAAGATAATTCTATGACTTCAATTATTCCAATAAAGGTTAATAATGAAGTTAAAAATTGTATTATCAAAGAAATTCAAAAAGATAACTTTGGTAATGTTATTCATATAGATTTTCAAGCTATAAACAAGCATGAAAATGTTAAAATGAATATTCCAATAGAATTTATAGGTCAAGAAGCTATTGCTGACAAAGGATTAGTATTTGAAGCTTTAGAAACTCATTTAGAATTACATGGACCTGCAGATAAAATGCCAGAAAAAATTGAGTTTGATGTTTCAAATTTAAATATTGATGAAAAAATATTAGCAAAAGATGTTAAACTTGATAAAGAAATAGAAATGTTATTAGATAAAGATACTGCTTTAGCAGTTGTTGGATATTAAAAATAATAAAAAAGCATTACTTTAATAAGTAATGCTTTTTTATATATTTTTAGCTAAGATTAAGAAAATTATAGTACATCTATAGTAAATATAGATATTAAATTCAAAATACCTTTAAATATCTAATATTTAAGTACCACAGAATGTTCTATATGATTCTGGAACTTCTGGTGTCTTAATATAATACTCTAAATCTTTAGAATAATCATATGGATTTTTAATAGCCTCAACTAATTTTTCCATTATAGAATAATCTCCATTATCAGCTGCTTCTAGAGCCTCCTCTACTCTATAATTACGAGGTATAACTACTGGATTATGCTTTTTCATTAATTCCACCACCTCTTCGTCTGATTTTCCTTGTCTTTCTAATCTTTTAATCCAAAGATTATACCATGTTTTAAATTCTTCATCATTACATAAATTAAGGTCTTCTAATCTTCTACGAGTTAATGCTAAGAAAGTATTTGTATAATCCATTTGATAATTTTTCATTATATTTAAAAGACCTTCGATTAGATATTCATCTTCTTTTTCTTCATCAAATAATCCAAGCTTTTTTCTCATCCCATTAATCCAGTATTTTGTATAAATGTCTGGATACTTTGAAATAGCTTTTTGTGCTATATTTAATCCTTCTTCTTCATTATCACTTAAAAGAGGAATTAAAGTTTCAGCAAATCTTGAAAGGTCCCATCCACCTATATTAGGTTGATTTCCATATGCATATCTTCCACCTATATCAATTGAGCTAAAAACAGTTTCATGATCATATACATCCATAAATGCACAAGGTCCATAATCTATAGTTTCTCCACTAATTGTCATATTGTCAGTATTCATTACTCCATGAATAAACCCAACTAATTGCCATTTTGAAATAAGCTCTGCTTGATTTTTTATCATTTGCTCTAATAAATAAAGATATTTATTTTCTTCTTTTTCATATCCCTTAAAATGCCTATCTAATGCATAGTCTGCTAAAGCTTTAAGCTCTTCTTTACTACAAAATCTTGAAGCATATTGGAAAGTCCCAACTCGTAAATGACTTGATGCAACACGAGTTAATATTGCTCCAGTTAAATAAGTTTCACGTACTACATCTTCTCCAGTAGTAACTACTGCTAAGCTACGAGTTGTTTTAATTCCAAGTCCATGCATTCCTTCACTTATTATATATTCTCTAAGCATTGGTTTAAGAGCTGCTTTACCATCTCCACCTCTTGAATAAACAGTTCTTCCTGAACCTTTAAGTTGAATATCAAATCTTTCTCCATTAGGTGTTATATGCTCTCCTAATAAACAAGCTCTTCCATCACCTAGCATAGTAAAATGTCCAAATTGATGTCCTGCATAAGCTTGAGCTATGCACTCTGCTCCATTAGGTATTCTGTTTCCACTAAATACATTAAGCCCATCTTTTTCTATAGCTTTTTCATCTAATCCTAATTCCTTTATTAGTGAATAGTTTAAAACTTTTAATTCTGGTTTTATAGATGAGTTTGGCTTAGTTTTTGTAAAAAATTTTTCTGGAAGATTTGTATAACTATTTTGAAAATTAAATATATCTTTCGTTTCTTTCATATTTTCTCCTTTACTCTTTTTTAAATTTAATTTCTAGCCAATAATTTAAGACTTATTTTTCTTTGAATTCTCTTTTTGCATACATATTATAAGCTAATTTATTTTTTCAATTACTATTAATTCAATAGGCTTTTTAGTAGAAAATTAATTGCAGTTTCTAAAAATTTTTTTACCTCTATATTCATGGCATAGCCCAATATAAAATACTCCTATATTATTGTTAATTTCAATGTTTAAAAATCCTATATTTTTATTATCTCTAGTTACAATAAAGAAATACCTATTTCGTCTACTTAATTATTTATAACTTCTTTTTTCTTTTTAATATCTTTTCTTGTTTCTATTGAATATAAATTTTAAAGTTTTTTGCAAACTTCTAATATAATTTAGATACTCCCAATTATTTTCTTATCTCTAATAAAAATTAAGCTATTACGCTAATATCCACTTTTCTACTATTAAACATATTTTTATTTCTTCAATAGATTTATACTTATCTTCTAATCTATTTACAAAGTTAAGTAATTCTTCCTTTTAACTTAACCTAAAATCTAAATAACATTTTACTTCATCCACAGTTATTCTATTCCCCTCATAAAAATTATTTTGATTTGTATCATTGATTATCTATATTGATAATTAATAAAAATTTTTACCATATATAGTGTTTTTCATTTTATAGTTATTTCTTAACTTGCTAAACTACATATAGTACATATATATATATATAATGATTATAACTTTGTAATTACTCCTTAACCCAATAACTACTACAATCCTTAGAGCGTTCTATAAATCCATATTCTATTAATGCTCTTCTTATAGTTGCATAATCATCATAAATTCTTTTTAAAACTCTATTTATTTCTTTTTCTGAATACTTTTTACCTAACTTAAAGTTTTTAGCTACTTCTGATAAAACTATTATTTTCTTTTTCTCCTTAGATGGATAAGTTTTAATACCACCATTTTCATTCATATAGTTTTTTATAACATTTTCTTTCTCACTATCAGTGATATTGTATCTATCATCTATATTTTTAGCTGTCTTATGAGCATCTTCTAATTTTTCTTTATCTAAAACATTTATCTTTTTATTTGTATCATTAGCTAAAAGCTCCATAATAGCTAAAAACATTCTTGCTTGCTTTTCTTTTTCTCTTAGCTTATAACGATGATTTCTTATAGTAGAGTTAGCAACTCCAAGTTTCTTTGCAATATCTTTATCAGATAATCCTGAAGAGATTAACAGTAATAATTCTCTTTGTATTTCTGTTAAGCCAGTAAAAGAAGTATTCATATTTAATAAATACTCTAAAGTTGAACCATGTTTTTTCCCTATATGAATCTCTGTTGCTTTTTTTGCATCAAAAAGCATATTATCTATTTCATATATTCTTCCTTTAGTAAATTCTTCTTCACAAATAATGCATTTATAACTATCTTCATCTTCTGTAAAACCCCTTTTTACATCTTCAATAGTTGCATCCCAAAATAATTCTTTATTCTCTTTCATAAAATCTACTCCTTTTATAATATATTTTATAAAGATTATATGCTTAATTTTTATTTTTGTCTACTATAAAACAAACATTTTTATTTTTAGTTTATAAATATGTAGTTAAATATAATAATTAGATATATTTTTACTTATCCTATTAATCTTTTCTTTTGCTATTTGATTATTTATTTTATGTCTTTTCAATAAATTATTTATCTCTTTTGTTTTAGATCTAACATATGTAATTTCATCTTTTTTTAAAGTAATAATTTTATTTAAAATTCTTATGATATCTCTTTGTTTTCTTCTACTAAGCAATATACTCTTTGATTTTATTTCTATAATATTGGTATTATTCATTTTATATTTAGTTAAAGTATCTGCATGAGCTGTATATCCCATAAATATAAATATTGATATTCCAACTGTCATAACTAAAATAAGCTTTCTCACGCTTTCACCTCTGTATCTATAAACTTATTTATCTACACAAATTAATATAGATTATTTAGCTATAATCAAAATGAATCTAATGTGAATTTCATGTGAAAAACATAAAATAAAACACTAATAAAAATTAATTTACTAGTGCTATTTTTCTAATTTATATTTTTTATTATAAAATTTAATCTTTGGAATTTAAATATATATATATCTAAAATTAAATATATAGCTATTTATATTCTAAAATATCTCCTGGTTGACATTCTAATATTTCACAAAGCCTTTCTAAAGTTGAAAATCTTATAGCTTTGGCTTTGTTATTTTTTAGAATTGATAAATTAGCTGGAGTTATTCCTAATTTTTGTGACAGTTCTGTAGAACTAATTTTTCTTTTTGCCATGACAACATCTAAATTAACTATTATAGCCATACTCTCCTCCTATATAGTTGCATCATTTTCTTCTTTTATTTCAATTACTCTGTTAAATAGATTAGATGAAACAAGAGCAAAAAATCCTATTATTGCTGAAACAAACGTTACTATAATACAAGAAAATACAGTTAATGCATAAAAGTATAATCCATAGAAATAATATAATCCTACATTAACAATATTAAATAAAACTACTTCACTAAAAGCACTTATTCCTATCCAATTTATTATTCTAGGTATGTTTCTAGAAAATGCCTCTTTACTTCCTATAAGTTTACATAGCTTCTTTAAGTAAACTAAAGCCACTAAATAAGGAATTGCACAAATATATATAGCTACTGAAATTATTATTGGTAAATTTGAGTTATAAACTCCTTGAGTTTTAAAAAATGCTGTTAATACTAAAGGCGTAAATAAAAGTGCTATTACAGTAATTACTATTCCAAATATAACTAATCCATTTAATATTTTTGAATTTATAAGTTTATTCATTTTTATTTTCCTCTCTTTTTATCTTTTTAAATCAAATTAATATTAACTAAAAAAAATATTGTTTGTCAAATATTTTTTATCGAAAAACGATAATATATTTTTGAAAAATAATATTTTATATAATAAACAGAATTTATTGATAGTAAAAATCTATTGTGATTAATTCTTTAAATTCAATTACAATTTCAATTTGTAAATAATTATGTATATATATATGTTTACATTAATATTTGTAAAATTATTTGTATTTTATTTAAGCTACGCTTTTTAATAAACACGTGTTAATCTTATTGTTCTAATTAATTGATTATCATAAAAAAATACCACTTCAATATATTGAAGTGGTATTTTAAATAAAGTTTATATAATTTTTATTTACTATAGATTACATTAGTAAATTACGAAATTAATATTATTTAATAACTTTTATATGTATTTATTAATTCTTATGTTAGTAAAATACTAAATTAAATATATACTAATTTACAAAAATATACTTCCCAGTTTCTATATTTCTATTTATTTTAGCTATTCTATTTATTCCTTGTAAGCTAGTTATTTTCCTGTTTACAACTAATTTATTAACCTCATCTGTTTTTATTTGCATAAGATTTTCTTTAGCTTTAGTTAAAGTTTTACCAGAATTTAAATCATTCATTATTGTTGTATTTTTAACTACTCCATAAAGTATATTATCTTTATCTATACCTTCAGTATATTTTTTTAATAACTGATTAGCTTCATTTTTAGTTATTTTACCATTTGCAACTTTATTGTTTAAATCTATCTTGAAGTTGTTTATCATATTACCTTTTATTTGACTTACTGTTTCCCCATTTTCTAATGATAATTTTATATTTTTAAATATTTCTATTCCTGAATTCTCTGTATTAGTATTTTCTTGTTTTTGATTTGATATTGTATTTTCTTCATTTGAATTTAAACTTTCTGCATGAGCTATTATTCCTGCACTTGATCCCAAAATCATTGTTAACCCAATAATAACTGCTATAAATTTCTTTTTCATATGTTTTCACCTCATAATATTACATTAGTTCAATATAACTCTTTATACTTTTCATATAATTTAATATAAATTATATAACTATATTCTAAATGAACCTCTAGTAAATTTACTATTAAGAATCTCCTCAAAAAAAAGAAGCATATCTTAAAGTTTTTTGCTTATTTAAGACTGCTTCTTTATTAATTATATATATTTTATTATTTATCTCTTTCCTGCATCAAATGGCTCTCCTGCTGCTTTTGGTGCTTGTGATGATTTAGAGAATATTATTAATGCAATAAGTGTAACTATATATGGGAAAACTTTAAGCGCAACTGGTGGAATACTTTCAAGAGATGGTATTGCTTGTGATACATTTGCAATTGTTATCGCAAAACCAAAGAACATAGTTGCTCCTAATATTCCAAGTGGCTTCCATTGTCCAAATATTAATGCTGCTAATGCTAAGAAACCAAGCCCTGCCACACTTCCATTAAATTCTCCTGAATAAGTTACTATGATTATTGCGCCTCCTAATGAAGAAAGTGCTCCTGATATCATAACTCCTATATATCTCATTTTAAATACACTTACTCCAGCTGCTTGAGCTGCTTGTGGATGTTCTCCACATGCTCTTAATCTCATTCCAAAACTTGTCTTATATAAAATAAATGCACTTATTGTAATTATTCCTAATACAAGCCATGTAGTTGGATAAGTTTTTGTAAATAAAAGAGGTCCTAAAACAGGAATTTTTGAAAGCACTGGTATATCTTTTGGTACAAATCCCATTTGAATTCCTATATTTCCGCTTCCAGTAATATTTCTAGCTAAGAATATTGTTAAACTACCAGCTATCATATTTATTGCTGTACCACTAATAACTTGGTTAGCACTAAGATTTATACTTGCAAATGCATGTAAAAGTGAAAATATTGCTCCAGTTATAGCTGCAACTAATAATCCAATCCATAAATGAGTTGAACTTCCTGCTGGAAAATTACCTTGTAATTTTACTATAGTGAAAGCTCCTGCAAAAGAACCAACTATCATAAACCCTTCTAATCCTATATTTATAACTCCACTTCTTTCACAATATAAAGCTCCTAAAGCAACTATTAATAAAGGTGTCATATATGCCATTGCATAAGGAAATATTTGTTGTATTGTTTCCCACATATTAAACTACCTCCTTCTCTTTTTCAGTTTTTAAATTTTCTTTTTTAAGTTTTCGTTTTCTAGAAAAATTATCTAAAACTTTATCTACAATAACACTTGTTGCTGCGAAATAAATTATTATTGATATTATAGTATCTGCTATTTCTGGTGGAATTCCAGTCATAGCACTCATAAATCCTCTTCCTGTATAAAGAAGTCCAAAGAATATTGCTGAGAATAAAACACCTAATGGAGAATTTGCTGCTAAAAGTGCAACTGCTATCCCATCAAATCCTTGTGATGGCATAACTCCAATTTGTATTGCATTTGTATTTCCTGCATATTGAATAACTCCTGCTAATCCTGAAAGTGCTCCTGATATCATCATTGATAAAATTATATTTCTATTAACAGGCATACCAGCATATTCTGCTCCATGTCTATTAAATCCAACAGCTTTTAATTCATATCCTAAAACTGTTTTTTCTAATATAAACCAAACTAATATTACAGCTCCTATTGCTAAAAGTACTCCAGCATTAATAAATGAACCCTCAAATATATTACTTAATGCATTTATTTTTAAAGTAACTCCTTCTGAAAGAGCTCTAGATTCAGTTTCTATAGATTCGCCTTTAAAATAAGCTGGAATTGCATAAAAAACTATCCAATAAGCTATCCAGTTCATCATAATAGTTGAAACAACTTCATGTACATTGAACTTAGCTTTTAATACTCCAGGAATAACTGCTAATAATGCTCCTGAAATTATACCTACTAAAACCATAAGTGGAACTAAAACTATTTGAGGTAAATCTACTGTAAGACCAATTGCTGTTGCACAAAATCCCCCAAAAAGCATTTGTCCTGGTGTTCCAATATTAAAAAGACCTGTTCTAAATGCAAAAGCTACAGAAAGTCCTGTTAATATAAGTGGTGCTGCAGTAGCTATTGTATTTCCTATTCTTTCTATACTCATAACTCCACCTTTAACTAAATATGAGTATCCATCAATAGGATTATTTCCTATTAAAGCCATAAGTATAGCTCCTGCAATAAGTCCTAATATAACTGCAAACATAGATAATAGAGATTTTCTATTCATGTAAAGCTACCTCCTCTTTTACTCCTGCCATCATAAGACCAACTTCATTTTCATTTGTTTCACTTGCATTAACAATACCAATTAGCTCTCCTGCATTTACTACTGCTATTCTATCTGAAACATTTAATACTTCATCAAGTTCTAAAGAAACTAAAAGAACTGCTTTTCCTTTATCTCTTTCTTCAACTAATCTTTTATGAATATATTCAATTGAACCTACATCAAGTCCTCTTGTTGGCTGAACTGCTATAAGAAGCTTTGGATCAGCTTCTATCTCTCTTCCTATAATAGCTTTTTGCTGATTTCCTCCTGACATAGACCTAACAATAGTTTTTTCTCCTTCTCCAGATCTAACATCAAATGCTTTTATAATTTCTTTTGCATATTCTCTTATAGCTTTTCTGTTTAATATTCCTTTATTTGAAAAAGGTTTATTTTTATATGATTTAAGAACTATATTTTCTTCTAAAGAATAATCTAAAACTAATCCTCTCTTATGTCTATCTTCTGGAATATAAGATATTCCTTTATCAATTCTATTTCTTATAGATAAAGTTTCTATATTCTCTCCTAAAAGTTCTATATTTCCATCATGTATTTTTCTCATTCCTGTAATTGCTTCAACAAGTTCAGATTGACCATTTCCTTCTACTCCAGCAATTCCTAAAATCTCTCCAGCTCTAGCTTCAATAGAGAAATTTTTAAGTCCTAAAACTTTTTTATTATTCATAACTGATAAATTATCTATTTTAAGAACAGTTTTTCCTGGCTTAGCTTCTTTTTTTTCTACTTTAAAAGAAACTTCTCTCCCTACCATCATTTCAGCCATTTTAGCTTCAGTAGTATCTTTTACATCAACTGTTCCTATATATTTTCCTCTTCTTATAACTGTACATTTATCAGCAATAGCTTTTATTTCTCTAAGCTTATGAGTAATTATTATTATAGATTTTCCTTCTTTTATAAGGTCTCTTATTATATTCATAAGTTCTGAAATTTCATCAGGTGTTAAAACAGCTGTTGGTTCATCAAGTATTAAAACATTTGCTTCTCTATAAAGCATTTTTAAAATTTCTACTCTTTGTTGCATACCAACTGATATGTCCTCAATTTTTGCATACGGATCAATATTTAAATTATATTTTTTTGAAATTTCTAATATTTTTTTAGCTGCTTTTTCTTTATCAACAACTAGTCCTAATTTTTTAGGCTCATTTCCAAGAATTATATTTTCAGTAACAGTAAAATTCTCAACAAGCTTAAAATGTTGATGAACCATTCCTATTCCTAACTCATTTGCTTTATTAGGGCTTGTTATTTTTACTTCTTCCCCATTTATTTTTATCTGTCCCTTTTCTGGCTTATACATACCAAAAAGAACACTCATTAAAGTTGATTTTCCTGCTCCATTTTCTCCTAAAAGTGCATGAACTTCACCCTTTTTAAGTCTTAAAGTTATATTATCATTTGCAACTATACCAGCAAATTCTTTTCTGATATTAAGCATCTCAACTACATAACTCATCTATTCCCCTCCTAACTAGAAATTTAACTATAAACCTGTTATGTAAAAAAGGTGGAATATTTTTTATATTCCACCTATTTCTTTAATCAAAAAACTAAGGTATTAAGTTACCTTTTTCTGCTGAAATTTTAATTTTATCAGCTTTCATATCTTCTTTAACTTGGTTAACTTTACTAATTGTATCTTCTGAAAGGTTTGGATTCTTTTCTGGAATTCCAACACCATCATTTTTAATATCAAATGTTAAAGTTTTTCCACCTGGGAATTCACCTTTAATTTCAGCATCAATCATATCATAAGCTGATTTTCCAATATTTTTAGTAGCTGAAGTAAGAATAACTGATTTATCTCCTTCATAAATACCATCTGCATATTGGTCAACATCAACACCTACAACCCAAGCAGTTTCACCTTTTGAAACTCTTGTTTTAGCTTCAGTTATAACACCAACACCAACTTTACCTGCTGATACGAAAACAGCTTTAACTCCTCTGTCATACATAGTAGCTGCCAATTGTTGTCCAGCTGCTGTATCTACAAATGAATTTGCATATTTAACGTTTTCAGCTTTTAAAGTAGTTTTAGTTCCAAAGTTTTCATTAGCATATTTAACTCCTTGTTGGAATCCCCAGTTAAATTTTTGAACTGGTGGAATTTCAAGTCCTCCAATAAATCCTAAGTCACCTTCTTTTATTTCAAGTGCTGTTGCAACTCCAGCTAAGAATCCTGATTGTTCTTCAGCATAGAATATAGAAACTGTATTATCAGCAACTGTTCCTTCTTTAGCGTTATTATCCTTTTTTGGAGATCCATCTATTATAACGAATTTTGCATCTTTATATTTGTCCTGTGCTTTATATATAGCAGTTTCGAATTTAAATCCTGGAGCTACTATAACTCTATTTCCTGCATCATATAAATTTGTAATTTCCTTTAAGTAGTCTTGTTCAGTTTCTCCAGCTGGCTTTAAGTATTGTGTAGTAACACCTAAATCCTTTTCAGCTTTAAGTATTCCTTCCCAAGTCCCTTGGTTAAATGATTTGTCATCAATAGTACCTGAGTCTGTAACCATTCCAACCTTTATTCCTTTTTTCTCTTTTGAAGCATCATCTCCTGACGCCCCTCCACAACCAGCTAATACGCCTGTTGCCATTAAAAGAGTCATTGCCATTGCAATTACCTTCTTTTTCATAATTCTTCCCCCTAAAATTTTAAATTATAAAAAAAACAGATTTGCCAAAATGTACATCTATTTTCTTTTACAGGAAAATTATAGCATGCGTTAATATAGCGTTCAATATTTATTCATGCTATATTCATTAATAATATAAAATAAAATTTTCTTTTCTCAAAATCTGATAATATTCTTATTTAAATTTTAATCTCCTAAAAAAATTCAAAATATTTCTTTTTGTTTTTGCAAAATTTGAAACATAATTGACTAAAATATTCTTTAATATTTTAATTTTCTGATTTTATATCCAAAAATTGTATATAATTAATATGTAAACTACTAAAATCTTAGAAATTAGGTGATTATATGGATATTATTTCAGTTACAAAAGAAAATATAGAAAAAGAACATATTTGTTGTGCAATTTCAAATAATAAAGACTGTCAAGTATCCTCAAAAAAATCTTGGCTTAATAAACGTTTTGAAGATGGACTTGTATTTAAAAAATGTAATGTTAGAGGAAAATGCTTTATTGAATATATTCCATCTGAAATGGCTTGGAGTCCTATCAATGCAAATGATTATATGTTTATTAATTGCTTTTGGGTTTCAGGAAAATTTAAAGGAAAAGGTAATGCTAATTTACTTTTAAAAGAATGTATTAGAGATAGTAAAGAAAAAGGAAAAAAAGGTCTTGTTGTTTTATCATCCAAAAAGAAAATGCCATTTCTTTCTGATCCTGATTTTTTAAAATATAAAGGATTTAAATTAGCAGATACAGCACTACCTTATTTTGAACTTTTATATCTACCATTTAATTCAGATTCTTATAAACCTTCTTTTAAACATAATATAAAAAGTCCATATATAGAAGATAAAGGCTTTGTACTTTTTTATACTCATCAATGTCCATTTACAGCTAAATATGTTCCTATTATTGAGGAATTTGCTAATAATAAAGGAATACAATTTAAAACAGTACTTTTAGACACAAGAGAACAAGCACAAAATGCCCCTTCTCCATTTACTTCTTATAGTTTATTTTATAATGGTAAATTTATTACTAATGAAATTTTATCAATTAAAAAGTTTGAAAAAATTATTGAGCAACAATGCTTTTAATAAAAATAGCTTGGATTATTTTAAATAGAGTAATTAAAAAATAAATTTTAAGAATTCTTATTAAAATAAATTTCCAAGCTATTATAATTTACTTAATTGCTTTATGTAAAATTTTTAATTCATATTATACTTAAACTTTATTAAGTTAAAAGCTAATTTTTGATCTCTAGGATCTAAATCATACATTATTTCAGCTAAGGCCATTTTAGCTAATCTAATATTAAACATATTAACAGCTAAATTAAGTAGCTTTCTTTCACTATTATCAAAAGGTCCTGTTACACATCTATTCTTATCATTTTCTAAATCAACTATTAATTCATCAAATGATTCTGAAAGTATATGACTTCTCTTATCCCATAATCCATCATTACCAGCTATTATAAAATAAAGAATTTCATACTCTTTATTTTTTTTAGTTTTTCCACTTTCTTTTTCCATATATAAAAATCTTTCTTCATGTGTTTTATCTAAAAATTCCATTTTTATTTCTCCTATGTTTTATTAATATTAACTATCATTTAAAAATAATTACTATTATATTATACTTTCTTATTTTATATTATACTTTCTTATTACAAATATTCAACTTTATATCATAATTTTATAATATATATGACTATTTCTTATAACTCAAACATATGTTCTCAAATCTATTTTTATCTACTTTTTCTCTTATCTTTGCATTATAAAATATTTTCAATTTTAATTTTGTTGCTATTTTGATACCTCTTTAAATTAAATTTTAAAACTAAATAAACACTATTTTTTATAAATTGATTTAACTTTTACATTATTTTATATATAAAATTCTAATAAATAGGCATAATATTTATGCTAATTTTGAATACATCTCAATCTTTTAATAAATATCTCTTTTAAAATAACTATATTATTCTTTTAAATCTAATTTTTTCTAGAAAAAATGTTAAAAATGCCATTTTAAATTAACTAAAATTACAAATCTATACTATTATATATAAATATTTAATATTATTTTCTGTTATATAATAAATATATAAAAAAATTACCATATTTAATAAAGAGGTGAATTATATGTACAATAAAATGTTTAATTTCGTAGAAACCTATCTTGTAGATAATGATGCTGAAAAATTTAATTTTGGTTCTAATTTTAGAAATCGTTCTGAACATATTAGTCGTGTTTTTATGTGGTCTAAAAGATTACTTGATGATAGGTACACAATTAATGTAGAAGCTCTTTTGACAGCAGCTATATTCCACGATATTGGATATGCTGTTAATTCTAATAATTTAAGCCATGCTGAAAATAGTGCTATTTTGTGTGAAAAATACTTAACAGAAGAAGGATTTGATTTTGAATTTATAAATTTAGTTACATACTTAATTAAAAATCATTCAAATAAAGAATTATTAACTAATGAAGAGGTTCCAATTGAATTAATATTATTAATTGAAGCAAATTTATTAGATGAAACTGGAGCATTATCTATAATCTCCGATTCTATGTTTGAAGGAAGCTTAGATGAGCAATCTTATTATAAAACATATCATCAAATAATTACATATTCATATAACAACTTAAAGACAAATCCAATGGTTACACAAAAGGCAAAAATGTTTTGGAAAGAAAAACAAAAGCTTACTAAATCATTTATAGATCAATTAGCTTTTGATATAGGCTTATTAGAATAATTAAAAAACTGCTGAAATTGTATTTCAGCAGTTTAATTTATAAACTTATATAATCTTTTTTCTTAAACTTAAAACAAATCTACTATACTCTTAAAATTAAATAATTTGATATTCTTCTTTTATATAGTTTAATACTTTTATTAGATATGTTTTATGATGTCCTATAGCTTTTGAAAATACCTGTATAAACTTAATTACTTCTTCCTTAGATGAATTTTTATTGCTAAATGCTAAATAATATTTAATAAGTGCATATCTAACTAAAAGCATTATATATCCATCATATATAGATTCTATTTCTGAATATGGAAATAGGCTATTATACATAAAATTAACTAGATAATTTTCAAAAATAAAATTATATTTTTCTACAGTATCTCTTAATGAAATATTCTCTTTTAAATAACTTAAACTTTCTAAATTATTTAGAAGAGATATAGTATCTTTTTTAAACTCTTCACTAGTTATATTTTCTAAATCAATAAGCTCTGCAATATTCTTTATTAAATCAGTTGTAATGTTTAAGCTTTCTCTAACCTTTTTGTTTATATCATATTCTTTTATAAATTTAGAGGCATTATCATAATTAAAATCTATTTCATTTTCTACACTCTTTATAAAATCACCTAAAATATTTATTCTATCTTCTACTTTAAGAGTTCTATTTTGCATTATTTGAATACTTTTATTTCTAATTTCATAAAAGAATTCTACTGGAAGCCAATTTAATTCTTCTAAACTAGTGTTTAATCTATTTAAAATTATATGCTTTCCTAAATTCTCTTTAACTTCTTCAAATTCAATTTTTTCTCCACTCCATAAAACTATTCTAGCAGCTTCAGGACAAGCAACATCAAGGGAAACTTCATAAACATTATCTACTTTATTAACTACTCTTGGAAATGAAGTACATACATTTGAAAGATATTCTTCTCCAAGCTTTGAATGAATAATACAATAATTATCTTCATCTAAAAAAGGACATCTCTTATTCTCTTTTATACTTACCTTTCCAAAATCTATTTCAAAATCTTCACACTCTTTATTTAATATAATATTTCCTTTTAAAAATTCTTTTATAGAACTTTCTTTTATATTCTCATATTGATTAAATGTGCTTTTATCAATATCAACATCCCAACCAATACAGCAACTATCTTCACATTTTCCACCTATACATTTAAAACTATTAAAGTATTTTGGTTGTCTTTTTTTAACTAATTTATTCATATATATTTTCCTTACATAATTAAATTTTCTTTAGATTAAATAATTATATCATGTTCTATAATTTTATTATTCTAATATTATCTTATAAATTTCAGAATTTTGTAATGTAATTTAGAAATTTAAACCTTATTTATCAATTACATTATTTATCTTTTTTATAATTTATAGTTTTCTAATCTTAATTTCTGCAAATACAGGATAAAATCCTGAAGCTAAAGCAACTCTTTGAGATATTATATGTGATTCAACTGTACCGTAAAAAGGAACCTTTCCTCTATTTAATATTTCTTCTTTTAAAAGTTTTACTATATTTTGACCAATCCCCTGTCCACTTGCTTCTTCCATTACATTAATACCAATTTGCCACATATTCTCTCCATCTCTACTTGCTCCTGCCATAGCTAATATATTTCCGCCTTCATCTAACGCACTTATTCCTAGAACATCTTTATAACTTCCCTCAAAGGCAAAAGCTTCACAAAACCTATCATCACCTTTAAATTGTAATATTTCATCTTCTTCATACCATTTTATATTTTTAATTGGTCTAGTTTTTTCGTGAACTTCATATGGAAGATAGTAATGATGTGTATTGTCTATTTCATATCCAAATTCATTTAGTTTTTTATCTATTTTTCTTAGAGTTGAATATAAAAATAACCATTCACCTGAAGCATTAGATAAATTTTCTACACACCAGTTTTTTATACATTTATCAGCACTTATAATTGCCTTTCCTTCAAAAATCAATATTTTTAATATTTCTTTATCATTTTTATATATACGTCTTCCTTTAATCTCTTTTATATCGGTTATTAAAGTATTTTTATTTTCAAAGTCTTCTATCTTAAAATTATAATCTTTACAAAGCTGTTTTTTTACTTCATTTAAAATTTCTTTTTTTGTAAGCATTTTATTTCCCCTTTCATAAAAATCACATTATATAAAAAGCAGAATCATCAAAAAGATTCTGCTTTTTAATTTATATTTGATTAAATCTTTCTACTCCCCATTTTTTTAATAAGTAAAAGAAAACTATATCAGTTATTACCAAAAACATTGTTATTATCATTAAATAAATATTTAAGCTTATATTAATTTGAGTAAATAAAAATCCTGTTCCAAAAACTAAAGCTAAACCACCAAATGTCATTATCATTGTTGAAGCACTTCTTTTTACAACTACTACTTCAGAAGTCCATGTTAATGTATAGAATTTTAAATTTACTAAAAGTCCTCCCATAGATACAAAAAGACATATAATAATTAATAATCCTATAGCACAAACTCCTTCTATAAAAGTTAATCTAAGTCCTATAGAGCTTAATATTCCACCTATAATTGCTGATGGTACAGAAATTAATAAATTAACCATTATTTTTGATTTAAAAATAGTTTCAGTATCTATTGGTAAAGATCTCAATTGCCAAAATTTATTTCCTTCAAGAGATATTGTATTACTAGTTGTACATGTAAGAATTAAACAAAATGCTCCTACGAAAATAATTCCTCCTAATTTTAAATCTGAGTATATATTACTTTCAAAAATAATTTCTATACTCTTTTCTCCCATAAATATAGTAGCACAGCTATAAATAACAAATAATACTGCTCCAAGACATGTATTTAATATTACCATTGGAATTCCTAAATATCTTTTTATTTCATTTTGGATAAGAGTTTTTTCTACTGAGTTTTCTTTTAAACTTTTCATTTTAAAGTTATTTTTTCTATTTGTTTCTAAAAGCTTTGAATTTATACTTAAATAAACTGTATTAACTACCCATACAAAAGCTATAAATATTGCCAATGATATTCCTATAAAAATCAACATATCTACAAAGCTACCATTAACTAAAGCATTTATATAAAACTTTGATGGTGGATATATTGAATAAAATATATCACTTATAGATTTACTATTTTTTAATATTCCATTTAAAAAATCTTCTCCAAATACTGTTGGAAAAATCATAACTCCAATTATAAAAATTAAGAATATTATTATTGTAACTATATTTCTATATTTAAATTTAGAGGCTACATACATTAATACTGTACCAATAAGAGTTGCAATAGCTGTAGGTATTATTGGTACAAATAAAGACATTAATATTCCATAAATAAGAAATGTCCCATTAACAGAAGGTGCATTTTGCATATAAACTATATATGATGGTATTATAAAAATTAATGTTAATATATAAGTTGGAATTAGTATATTTATTATCTTAACTATAACTATTTCTATTTTATTAATTGGCATTGTTCCTAAAATATTATAATCACGTCCACCAAATATAGCTCCTGAAAGCTTTAATATACTAGCAATCCCTATAACTCCAAAACTCATTGAAAGGCTCATAGCTAGAGCATATTCACCAAATCCTGCCTTTGCAAGATCTTTTCCTAAAAAGTTATTAAATATAAAGGAAAATCCTATTATATATACACTTAGAAATAATCCTAATGCTAATTTATACAAATTTAAACTATTTAATCTATTTAATCTATATGTGTTTATAAAATCATATTTTAAAAAATTAAAAAATCTACTCATCTTCTTCAAGCTCCATAAATAATTCTTCTAAAGAACTATCACCTATAATATCTTTTACATCACCATTTGCAACTATTTGTCCATTTTTTATTATTGCAACTTTATCACATAGTTTTTCTGCTACTTCTAATACGTGAGTTGAAAAGAATATAGAAGCTCCCTCATTACACATTTCTCTCATAATTTCCTTTACTTTATGAGATGCAACAGGATCTAACCCAACAAAAGGCTCATCTAATATTAAAATCTTAGGCTTGTGTATTAATGCTGAAATAATAACAAGCTTTTGTTTCATCCCATGAGAATAAGATGATATTAAATCTCCAAGAGCACTAGTTAATTGAAATAAATCTGCATACTCTTTTATTCTCTCTTCTCTATCCTTTTTACTAATCTTATATACATCTGATATAAAATTAAGATATTGAATTCCTGTTAAATTTTCATATATATCTGGATTATCAGGTACATAAGCCATTATCTTTTTACATTCTTTTGGATTTTTAATAATTGATACTCCATTTATCAATATATCTCCTTCTTCAACTTTTAAAATTCCAACTATTGATTTTATAGTTGTAGTTTTTCCAGCACCATTATGACCTATAAATCCAAATATTTCTCCATCTTGGATTGTTAAGTTAACATTATCTACTGCTTTTTTTCCTTTTAAATAACTTTTTGAAAAATTTTTAATCTCTAACATATCTCTATCCACTTAGCTATCTTTATAGCCTTTCCCCTTTTATTTTAATAATGCTCCTATAATTGGAGCTATAATTGATCCCATTAAAAGAATTATTATTCCTATATAAATTGCCATACCTACTTTAGTTCCAGCATTTATAGTAACGCCAATTCCTGAACGTTTTTCAACAAATATATTAGGATTTTGTTTGTTATAATAAACAAAGCCCCATTTCCAGTAATCATCATCATTTTTATAAGTTACTTCATTATTTTTTACTTTATAATTATTTTTAGCTTTTACTAAAATTACTGTTAATCCTATTACTCCTAATAAAGTAATTAATGGTATATACATAACAAATTTCATATAACTTTCTGGCAAAATTGTAAGAGTTACAAAATTTCCTATTGTTAAAGAAATTAATACTGGAATCATAGTTATAAACATCATAATACTAACTAATTTTTTTGACTTTAAATTTGCTTTATGAGATTCTTCTGAATTTTTAGGATCTATTTTAAAACTTGTTTTTTGAATAAGAATATCAGTTCCTATATATATTAAAATCATAAATAGGATTGTAATTATTAATGGAAGTATTGCTATTAAACTCTTATTTGTCCATCCATCTGCAACTCCAGAAGCATTAAAATGAATTGCAATTCTTTCAGGTAAATCTTTATATTTCATTACTGCCGCAATTATATTTATAGCCATAAATGTAATTGCTATAAAAATATAGTATATTATCATATAAGAAGAGATTTTAGAAGATTGCATATTTACAACTGCAACTTGTTTCTTTACTGTTTTAATTTCTTTTTTAGCTTCTTTTACCTTTTTGTTAAAATGAGCTAATATAAAGAAATTTAATCCTATATAAGTAAATAATCCAATAACTTGAAAAATTTCATTATATAAAAATATCCCTATAAGAATAAATATACAACCAAGAAGACAAGCTAATATATTATAAATTTTATATTTTTTTATAATTCCACTAAAAGGTTCTTTCTCTTTATCCTCTTCTTCAACAATTGAACCTAGTAGAATTCCTTTCTTTCCTTTAATCGGGAAATAATTATTTAATACTCCTGATAAAATTAATGCTACTAAGATAATAAAATTAACTAATTCCATATTAATCCTCCTTAGAAAACTTTTTAAAATTTTCTTTTACTCTTTTTAAGACCTCTTCTTCGCTTATTCCCATCAAAAAGCTTTCTGATAAAATCAATTCCATTTTTTCTTCAAATTCAGTTTTATAAGATTCCTTTTTATCTACTTTTACTATTACTCCCTTTCTTCTATCTATTTGTACATATCCTTCAGACTTTAAAATATTATAAGCTTTATTTATTGTATGAAGATTAACCTCTATCATAGATGACATTTGTCTTACAGAAGGAAGTCCATCACCATCTTTTAATTTTCCTGTTGCTATTGCTTTTACTATTTCATTTCTTATCTGCATGTAAATAGGCGTTTCACTATCAAATTGTATTTCTATAAGCAAATAACCACCTCCTTGTTATATATAATATATAACAAGTAACACAATTCTTCAACCATTTTTTAGAAAAATATAAAAATAAGAAAATTAATATTAGTAAACTTTTTCTTTTTCTATTTAATCAATTTATTAATATATAAATTTTTAAATTAAAATTTAAAATTCATTGTAATTCTTTTCATAATTAATGGTATAATGTTAGTGAAATAAATTTTATTTATTTTTACAAATGAAAGTGAGGCGATTTTTATGGGTAATGATTTAAAAACTAACTCAAGATTAGTTTTTGGATTTATTGAAAGCCATTTTTTAAAAACAAAAGAAAAATTATCAGTAGGAGATATAGTTATACCTGGTATTAATATAGATGATGTACAAACTATTATCTATTCACTAGCAAATAGAGGTAAAATTGAAATAGACAAAAGCTCTATTCAACCTTATATCACGAAGATACTAAATTAATTTATCTTGTAAATAATTGAGTGAACATTAAATTTTTATTTCACATAATAAAAAGAACCTATATATTATAATTGTTTTAATATAATATATAAGTTCTTTTTAATTTTATAAAATTTCTAATTTAATTATTTCATTTTATATTTTAAATATTTTATTTATAATTAATAGATTAAAATTTTAAATTTATATTTTATAAATTTAGTTTGCTACTGCATTTAAATCATATCCTTTATCAGTAACATATCCATTTATACTCCAAATATTTAATTTTTGTTCTTTTGCACTATCTTGAGCATTATATAGGTCCTTTAGAAGAGGATTTTTCTTTTCATAAACATAAGCTATTCTTGCAAGCCCATTTGCTATTAATTCCTCATTCAGATTGTACCACTTATCTCCTGACTTATAATATACATACGCTAAATATCTTCCATATTTATCTGTAGTATTTTTACCTGATACAAGCTTTATGCTATCTCCTTCTGAAAGTTTTGATTTTACAAATTCTTTAGCTTGAATTCCATATGGTTCTATGGGAGTTCCTGTCTTTACAGTTTCAGGAGTATCCATCATAAGAAATCTAACTTTTTCTTCTTTGTTTCCAATTTTAACTACTATAGTATCACCATCTACATCTCTTACATATGTAGCATCAATTCCTTCTAAATCAAAAACACCTTTTACTTTGTACTTTGTATTATATTTTAATTTTGCATCCTTATCTGCTTTATTAATTTTTTCTACTTGTGCTTTTGTAAAGCCTTCATTAAAGTATATATGTCCTTTTTTACTACTAGAATCCTGTCCAAAGAATAAAACCCCCAGTATTACAAATACGGCACATAATATAATAACCCCTATTATCTTTTTCATTTTCTTCTCCTTAGTATATTTTCTTACGAATAAATAGATTATTCGACTATTATTATACGTATTTTATAATTCGCAATCAATTACTTTTCTCTTAACTCTATTAATCGATAGTCTTCTTTTTACAATTATCTTTTCTATTCATCAAATTACTATTTAATCTTTTGTAGAAAATACAAATAGCCCATTTGTTTTTCTCTTTTTTTATAAAACTTAGTCGCAAAGTGTTGTACGATACTATATTCCTTTCTTTGGTAATAATTGGTAGAATAATGTTGTAGATAGGAAATATTTAAAGTAATAAACTTAATTTCAAATTATTCAGAAGAAATTTAGTGCATAAAAATGATATTTATAAAGAATTAAGGAGGATAAATGTATGACTATACCAGTATTAAGGAGATATCTTGATTTATGTAAAATGTTTAATATTGAACCAACTTTAAAAGGGGCAAATAAATTTAAAGAAAACGCTTTAATTATAGACAATCTATTAAATAGTGGCTTTAGAAGTTTAGTGTTTGATATAGTTAAATAAACTATCATTTAATTGAAAATAATATACATATGAAATAGATGAAAGAAATTTAATTTTTATATTTTCAAATATAAAATAACAAAATGACTTTTTCAATTTTGAAAAAGCCATTTTGTCTAAATGTTTAGGTGTCTTTATTTAGACGCCTTTTTTCTATCCAGTTCCAATATTAGTTATTACATATTTATCATTAATTTGTGTAATATCAACTACTGCAAACTTATCAACAACCCAATTATTATCTTTAAGTTCTCCATTCCCTGCAACCCACATATCGCTTTCATTAGTATATTGAATATCATATGAAACACTTACTGTAAAATTATGAATATCCTGACTTTCAATGTCTATATCATTTATCCTATAGTCAGTAAGACAAATTACAGGTTCTCTCTTTAAATTTTGAGATTTAACAATAGACCAATCAGTTCTATTTTCATTTATATAATCATCAAATAACTCTCTTGCAATTTTTATTTTTTCATCTTTACTTAAAGAATTATAAAATTTTAAATTATTTTCAGAGTTGCTTTCAAGATTTATATTATCTTCATATAAACTTGTTTCTTTAGATTCTTCATTCTCTTTATTATTAAATGTTACAGCTAAATATATTCCATAAGTAATTACTCCAACTGCACATATTCCTGAAATTAAATATCCAAGCTTTCCTTTCATTAATTTTCCTCCCAAAATTCTATCTAATATACCAAATCTATACCAAATTAATTTCCATATTATACTAATAATAACAAAAGCCAATAATACTATCAATATTATTGGCTTATTTCTGTACTATTCATTATATATACTCAAATATAATATTTCCATATACACCTTAATTCTAAGTTATATAGATTATATTTTATAATTAAAACTTCTCATTATCATCTAAATATAATTTTTATAAATTAATTGTTCTATTATACTATTGATAGTAAAAGCCTTTTATATATTTAATTTTAACATTAAGTCTACTTGATGTTCTTTATTGTTAATTCATCTATATTCTTCTTTTATTTTGGTATTTTATATCGTAATTTTTTTATTAAAAATATTTGCATTCATAAAAAAAGTATTATATAATTTTACTTGTAAAGCACGGCGCTATAGCCAAGTGGTAAGGCAGTGGTCTGCAAAACCTTGATCCCCAGTTCGAATCTGGGTGGCGCCTCCATTTTAAAAGATTACTCATTTTGAGTAATCTTTTTTTATTTTATTTTTTTAATATCAATAAATAACTTCATAATAAAATACACCTAAATTATTGCTCATAATATTTAAACTTTTCGCACAAATCAAAGCTAAATATAACTTTTTCTTCCTTGATTATAATAATAAATTTATTATATATATTTTAATATTTTTAATTTTTAAAACTATAAATATAACTTTTCTGTGATATAATCTTTTTTAACAATTAATTCATTTGTTATTTTTTTATTGTTAATTTTTTTAATATACTCTAAATATACAAATATGATTATATTTAGTATAAGCAATGTTTTAATTGGGAAAAATACCAATAAATTTTAAATGGGAGGAAAAAATTGAATATAAGAAATTTAAGAAAAAGTTATGCCCTTCAAATAGGTGTGATTCTTATCCTTCTTGTATATTTTCTATTTAAATTAGATGATGTACATAGATATTTATCTTCTTTTAGTGATATGATGACACCTATATTTATAGCATTCGCCTTAGCATTCATATTAAATTTAGTAGTTAGATTTCTTGAAAATAAAATTGTATATAAATTTATTTTGAAGAAAAAAACTCCTAAAAATCGTGGAATAGTTAGAGGTATATGCATAATTTTATCTATTCTAATAGTTTTTGGAATAATAACTACTGTAGCTTTTGTTATAATCCCAAAAGTTATAGAAAGCTTAATTCAAATTGCTGGAGCTGCTCCAAGATATATAATGCAATTTGAACAAACTATAGAAAAATGGTTCCATATATCAAGTACATCAGAGATTACTCATTCTCTTTATAATGAAGCCTTTGGTGCTTGGAAGAATATACTTTCTATAGGGACTAATATTATAACTACAAGTCTTTCATCTATAGTTTCTTTTACTATATCTTTTACAAGCGGTGTAGTTGACTTTATTATGTCTCTTATTCTTGCAATTTATATGTTATTCAGTAAAGAAATGCTTATAAAACAAGTCAAAAAAGTTATTTATGCTCTTTTAAGAAAAAATGAAGCTGATAAATTTGTTAATGTATTAAAAATTTTAAATAATTCTTTTGCATCATTTATAACTGGACAATGTACTGAAGCATTTATAGTTGCAATTTTATCATTTATATTAATGACTATTTTAAGAATACCTTATGCAATGCTTATAGCAGCATTATTAGGTGTTACTGGAGTTATTCCTATACTTGGAGCTTTCATAGGTATAATACCTTCTGTATTTTTACTTCTTATGATAAGCCCTATTAAAGCAATAACATTTGTAATAGCAATTGTAGCACTTCAACAAGTTGAAAGTAATATAATTTACCCAAGAGTAGTTGGTTCTTCTGTTGGACTTTCTTCACTTTGGATAATGATTGCTATTATAGTTGGTAGCTATATATATGGAATTCTTGGAATACTTATAGGAATTCCTCTTATAAGTGCGTTTTATAAAATATTTAGAGACTATGTAAATAAAAGATTGCATGATAAAGATATTTCCATATAAGAAAAGCTATGAAAACAATGTTTTCATAGCTTTTTTATTTTTATTCTTCTGACATTATCTCTATTATATCTTCTTTAGTTAAAAGATTATTTAAAAGATAATAAGCATTTTCTTTTCCATCATACTCATACATTTGAGTTTCTTTTGAATTTGTTATAATACAATACTCTGCCATTGTCATATCACTTAAATCCATAAGTTTATCTAAAGCTTCTTCTGTTATTTCTTCATCTTCTGATAAACATGAAACTATAATAAGTGGGCATATTTCTTCATCTGTATGATATTCTACTATAATATCAGCTACATCATCAGTCTTTAACCCATATGTTTTAAGTGGCATATCTTTAACTACTGTTTCATCAAAGTGAAGTTCATTTTTTATGAATTCTAATGTTTTTTCTTTTACTAATTCTTTACTCATCCTTTTCACCAGCTCTTTCTTTTTTTCCTACTAATTTGTGAAAATATATTCCTATCATTTCTGATACATACCCTAATATATTACCACAAAGTAATGCTGGAACAACAGCTTGCCAATGACCATTTAACCCAAAAGTTGAGAAGCATCCACAAAAAGCGCCAGATATAAATTCTAACTTCTTTAATTTTGCTTGAATACACATTACGAATGAGAAAAATGCTGTAAGAATATATGACCACCATGCATGGTGAAATAAAGTTGAACCTTTTATAATGCACATAGCCCAAAGTATTCCTGTTGCATTAGAAAATAATGATTTTATAAGTCCTTGAAATTTTCCTCCAGATGAGAAATAACTAGTCCAACCTACAAATCCAGTCCATGAAACCATACCAAATGTAGCGGCTATCCAAGCCCAAACTCCTGATAAGACTCCTACGCTTATTGAAATAGCAGTAAGTAACTCCATAAAAAAAACTCCTCCTTAGTACCTCAAATTATATATTTAATTTTTTTCTTTTAAAAAAGATTATATCACAGTTAAATTTAATTTATATATAAACATTTTTTTAATTCTTTTTTATCAAAAATTCTATGGTTTAATTAATAAATTTCTACTTAATTTTTATTATTATATTTATTTTTCTAATTTATTTATATAAAAATAAAAGAAGCTTAACCTCAAAAAGAATTTATTTCTTTTTGAGGTAGCTTCTTTAATCTATTATTTTATCATCTTGTAATAATTTTAAAAGTGTAGGTTTAAAGTTAAATTCATTTACTAAATTATTCACTTCTTCAATAGCTTTTTCTTTTTTAGCTTTTGAAACTCCACCTTTTGATGCTCTTATAAGTATATTTTTAGGTGAATGAGCTATATCTATAAATTCTAAAAGCTGAGTCTTATAACCTGCTGCTTCTAAAAGATTTCCACGAACAGCATCAGTCATAAGTGCTGCCATTCTCTCTTTTATTATTCCATATTTAGAAATTATAGAAAAAGTATCAGTATCCATTTGACTATTAAATTCATGTTGACAGCAAGGAACTGAGAATATCATTTTAGCATTCCATTTAACAGCATTATAAAGAGCATAATCTGTAGCCGTATCACAAGCATGAAGTGTAATTACCATATCTACTTTATTTTCATATTTAAAGCCATTTATATCACCAAGCTCAAAATGAAGGTTATCATATCCATACCCTTCTGCAATCTTATTACACTTCTCTATAACATCTTTCTTTAAATCTAATCCTATCATTTTTACTTTTATATTCTTTATTTTTACAAAGTAATAGTAAAGAACGAATGTTAAATAAGACTTACCACAACCAAAGTCTAAAATAGTAAGCTCTTTAAAATCATTTTTCTTTATTTCATCATCAACAATTTCAACAAATCTATTAATTTGCTTATATTTATCATATTTAGAGTTAATAACTTTTCCTTCTTTAGAGAAAACTCCAAGGTCTATAAGTGGTTCTATAATCATTCCTTCTTTAAGGATATAATTCTTTTCTTTATTATGTGAACTCGCTTTAGAAGCTATTTTAGAATTGTCTCCACCTTTTTTACCTAAAAATATTTTTCCTTTTTTAGATATTTTTAAATCATATGTAGAATTCTTTGACCATGCATTTAGATTTTTATAATTATTAAACACTAAATGAATAAGTCTTTCTTTTAATTCTTCTTTACTTAAATTTTAATGAAATACTTGTTTATCAGTAAATTTTTCAACTTGATAAAAAGACTTATTTTTAGTTTCTTTTAAACTTATATTTATCTTATTATACTCAAAATCTTTTTTAATTTTATTACTTATAACTATCTTAACAATGTCATCAGCTAATATTTCTTCAATTGCTTTTTTTAAATCTTCCATTATATCCACCTAACTATAGTTTTATAAAATTTCCTTAATAAAAACTCATGTATATATTTTTCTGTTATTTATTATACCATCTTTTTAATTCTTTAAAACAAAAAAATGTAGTCATTTGACTACATTTTTTTAGGCAGATTTATATTCTGTCCATTTTGTGTCCTGTAAAGATACTCTTCTTATAAAAATATCTCCTTTTCCATCTTTAACTATAGTTATAGATGGTTTTGAATAATTTCCATAAAGTATTGTAGAATAATTATTTTGATCATCACAATAATCTGGTGAATACCCATATTCTTTTCCATCTTTTTTGTAGATTACATCATCATTTTTTACTATAAGTTCATTTCCATTTAAAGATTTCCATGTTCCTTTTATGCTATTTAAAACATTTATATATCTTTTTTCTATACAATTAAATTCAATTATTTTTTCTACAGTTTGCTCATTATCTTTATAGGTTATTGAAAGAAGATTATTATTAACCCATCCGACTTTCATTTTAGTATTAAAAGCAACTTCTCCTTCATTATACATAATATCTTTAAGCTCAGAAAATATAAGATATTTTCTTTTATATACATAAATTTCTGAACCAACACCTTCATTTACAATTTGTATTATTACATCATCAGTTCTTTGTTTAGAATTAATTAATATCCTTTCAGTATTTATTGAAGTATTTATTAAGCTAACTGTATTTGCTGCAAGTAAAATTGCAACAAAAATATAAACTATAGTTCTTATCATCTTAACATCAAATGAAAAAATTAATGGACTTAATATTACTCCATAATCTACAAAACTATATAAAATAGGATTGATAAGTATAAGTCCTTTACTATTGGATAAAAAATACAATAATAATCTGCATAAAAAGAACACAGTAAATAATATAAGACTTAATAGATTTCTTTTTCTTATACTAGTCATATATTTTACTCTCTTTCTCAATTTTTGTTTATAATAATTCCAATTATTAATAATTAAAATATAACACTTTTACAAATTTATATTCTTGCTTTTATATTAAGTTAAAATTAATCTTTAGTTTATTAACTCTTTAGTAATAGATTTAATAAAACTATATTTATTTTTGCATGTCTTTTACACAAATTTATCAAAGAAGCAAGCCTTAAAAGTATTTTAAAGCTTGCTTCTTTTATTTTATTTAAATAATTCTATTAATTTTTTTCTGTTCTTTAATACTAAAACTATTATTACTAATATTGCAAATCCACCTACAACTAATGTATAACGATGTAAAATTGTATCTATTAAAGCTGTATTATTTCCTAATAAAAATCCTAATCCTATAAGTATAGAATTCCATATAACTATCCCAATTGTTGAATAAGCTATAAAAGGTAATGGCTTCATTTTTACAACACCAGCAATTACTGATATAAATGTTCTTGCAACAGGAACTAATCTTGAAATAAAAGTTGCTCCTTTATCATATTTTTCTATCCATTTATAACTTGCCTCAATTGCTTTTCTCGTCCTTGGAAACTTATTTCCTACAAAAGTAAGTACTTTAATTCCAAATATATATCCAATTGCATAAGTAATACTTGAACCTAATAATCCTGCTATTAATGATACAATAAGTATCTTAAAAAAGCTGATTCCATGTAAAGCCCCTATTATACCTATAAAAGGTAATACAACTTCACTTGGTAATGGAACACTAGCATATTCTAATAAAACTAAAACAAATACGCTAATCATACCATAGTGTATAATAAATGTTCTTATCGTTTCTTGTAAATCCATATATCTCTATCCTTTACTTTAAATAGTTATTATTTATTTTGTGTGCTAGAATCTTTTGAATCAGAAGATTTAGCTACATTATTAACCCCGTTATTTGTTGTCTTTTGTTCATTTAAATCTGTTGTTCCATTATTTTTATTGTCTTGTGTATTTGAAACCTCAACCTTTGTATCATTTTGTTTATTATCTGTATTAAAATGTTCAGTAGTGCCAGATGGTATTTTATTTGATTGCTGTTTATCATTTTCATTTGTACTTGTATTTGTATTAAAATGTTGCTCTGTTTCAGTTTTAGGTACAAAAGTATTATTTTGTTGATTTTTATTTGAATTATGTTTTACTGGTACATTACTATTGTTATTGCCACTTACTGAATTTGAACTTGCATTAGAACCAGTATTTGAGTTTCCACTTATTGCTCCACTACTATTTGTATTGCTATTTGTGTTAGATTCATTACTATTTGTTGTATTATTATTTTGTGGTGTATTTACTTGAG
This sequence comes from Clostridium thermobutyricum, assembly GCF_000371465.1. Classification (NCBI taxonomy): domain Bacteria; kingdom Bacillati; phylum Bacillota; class Clostridia; order Eubacteriales; family Clostridiaceae; genus Clostridium; species Clostridium thermobutyricum. Next base: position 225,450 of record NZ_KB850958.1, read on the forward strand.
TATTAGTTTGTGGTGTATTTACATTATTTAATTTTCCTTTTATTAAATTTATATTATTCTTTACTAAATTATAACCAATTACGGCTATTATTAATATTATTATTATAGTTATAACTAATTTTATTTTTTTCATTAACCTTTTTGGTTTTCTTTTTTTCTTTAAAGGCTTAACTCTACTTTTTCTTTTTGTATTAGTAGGTTTTTTCTCAACTTTTTCTGATTTGTCTTCAAAATCATCATCTAATTTCTCATCATATAATTCATCATCGTCATCATCATCATCAAAAATGTGAAATATATCTATTCGTTTCATAAAAGACTTTCCTTTTTCATCCAAGTCTTTTTTTATTTTTTCTTTTTTAGCTTTTCTATCTTCTTTTGTTTTTGAATTTGATTTTTTCTTTTTAGAAAATTTTTCACTTCTTCTTGAGTATTTATCATTTTCTCTATTATCATAATCCTCTTCAAAATCATCTTCTTTTAGCTCATCTTCTTCAGCTTCATGACTTAACTTTTCTTGAGCCTTTTCAAATTCTTCTTTTCCTAAAACATCTTCAAAAAAGTCTTTATCAAAGCCCATCATTACAGTTTCATCTTCATCAATTTTTTGTTCATTTGCAAAATTTTTCTCATATTCATCTTTATCCATGAACATGGTTTTATCATTTCTTAAATCATCTTCTTTTTTCTTACATGAAGGACAAATAGTTTCTTTTGTATCTCCCATGTTTTTTCCGCATTTATTACAAAACATATTTCTCACTTAAGAGTATTTCAAATACTCTACTCCTCCTTAATAACTTTAGAAAAATATTAATTACAAACATATAATACTCTCTTTTTTTAATTAAAGGTTAATAAATTTATTAAATTAGCTATATTTTAATAAAAATTTAAAATTTAAAGAGTATAAAATCTTATTTTTTTTATACTCTTTAAATATTAAACACTTATTTTTTTACATTTCTAATAATTCTTTTAATTTTTTTGGATAATTTGTTATTATCATATCTACTTCTAAATCAATCATATTTTTTAAATCTTTTTCTTTATTTACTGTGTAAGTATTTATTTTTATCTTTTTATCTTTTAACTTTTTTACAACTTCTTTATTTAAACTATTGAACTCAGGATGATAACAATCTGCTCCAATACTCTTTATATAATCTTGGGGTTCAAATATACAACTATCAACTAAAGCTCCCACTTTAACTTTATTGTTTATAGACATACATTTTTTAATTGAATAGTGATTAAAAGATGAAACTATTACTCTATCTTCTAAATTATATTTTTCAATTAATTTATATACCTTTTCTTCTAATCCTTCATAATTTATAATACTATTTTTAAGCTCTATATTTAAAATAAAATCATTATTTACAAAAAGCTTTAATACATCTTCTAGTTTAGGAATACTTTCACCTTTAAATTCTTTTGAAAATTTATATCCAGCATCAAATTTTAAAAGTTCTTCATAAGTATAATCTTTTACATATCCTAATCCATCAGTTGTTCTATCTAAAGTTTCATCATGAATTACAACAAGCTCTAAATCTTTACTTAGTTGAACATCAAGTTCAATTCCATCTGCTCCATTTTCTAATGCTTTTTTAAAGGCAATCATAGTGTTCTCAGGAAAATCTCCTGAATCTCCTCTATGTGCTATATTTAAAATATTTTTCATTTATATCACTCCTTAATATAGTTCTATAATATACTATATTTCTTTAAATTCAATTCTCTTAATTAACTATTTTAAATTCCAATTGATTAATAAATTTAATTGCTAATGAGATAACTAAAAGTAGAATCTATAAAAACATTTGCATTATAGCTACTAAAAATTGATAATTACTATCCTACATAATATTAAAAAAGTCTTATGTAATAAAGTAATATAATATTGCTTATTATATTAACTATCACTATGATAATTTTAACCCCAATAATAAATTAAGTTAAATAAATTCATATTTTAAAATAGTAAACTAAAAGATACTTTTAAAGTTTTAAACTTAGAAAAGTAAATAAAAAATAATAAAATCTACATTCAAATATATATTTTTTATTATTTATAAAAAAGACTAAAAGTTTAACTAAATTAGATACACTTCTAGTCTAATTATTATATTTTTTTATTTTATTAATCGAATAACTGATTTAATACATCTTATATTTTACTTTAATTTATTTTTTTCACTTAATAAATTAGGAATTATTTTATGATTATTTAAATTATATGTTTCCTTAGCCGCTTCAGTAGTACTTTTTGAAAAACTAAAGTTTACTGCCATTAATGTTGTTTGTGCAGTAGAAATTAAATTTTCATTTTCTAAAATATCATTCGGAATTTCTTTAGATAAAAATACATCTTCAGAATATAGAAAAACAATATAATTTATTATAGATAATTTATCGTCTAATGATAATCTGTTAAACTTTTTATAGAAGCTCCTATATCTTTTTTGATGCTTCGAATCTATAAATAACATAATTATACTACTGTCTTCCAAAGGAAATATGCACACATGTAGCCCATATATCTTATAATTAGGATCATTACAATAGATATCATTAATTATATTATTATCTAAATCAACTACAAGTGCTATACTACTTTGAAATGCAATAGGAACAACATAATCTAATTTTTCATGGAAAAATAGATAATATTCATCTCCAAAATTTTTTTTACTAATTTTCTTAGCTTTATTAAACTCTTTTTCATATTCATCCAAATCTAATGACTGAACTTCATGCATAGAGTCCACAAAGTCTATAACATTTTTGTTTTGATCTCCTATCAACTCAAAAATAGATTTTTCTTCTAAACGTTTTCCGATATATCTTAAACAATTTTTCATAGCAATTTGAGCGAGCATTTTAGTGGTAGGTTTATTTATATAAGCTTCAGGATTTTCATACTCCCGGAAAATTTTGCTATCACATTCTCTACAAATCAAATGAAAAGTTCCTGCTTTATTAACTCCTTTCTCAAAATCCATTAATGGAAAATCAACTAACTGATTTATGGATAGAACTAACCCTTTTGATGATATATTTCGTAAACAAAATGCTGGAAGTGAATGTGAATTGCAATAACTACTAGTTTCTTTTTCACAATATTTACAATATGTTCCTTTAGATTTTTTACGTGCTATGGCTATGTTTTTATTAATAAATTTTTTATGCTCTACAAAATTAGAGCGTATAGTTTCATGTTCTTTATCAGAAAGTTTAATTTTAAAAAATTCTACATCTTTCATATTTTCTCCCCCTTTTAATCACTATATTAACATATTATGTAATTTCACTGAAGTTACATATGAAATTTATATAATCAAAATTTCAAATATCATACTATAAATTTTTATCTTATCGTTTATGTAATAATTTATTTCAAAATTTTCACTTTTATTTTAAACTAAAAACACCCTAAAAGTATTTACCTTTAGGGTGTTTAAAAAAATATATATCTAATTAAGTGAGAGTAAATAAATTTTTTATTTTATAATAGTATATCCATTACCATCTTTAGCATTAATAATGAATTCAAAATCATTTAAAGTAAGTGAGTCAAAGTTAGCATTTTTAAGTTTATCCATTTCTATATCATCTGTTGTTACTATGTATTTAAAATAACTTTCAACACTTTGACCTGATGCTAACATTGGTTTATTATCAACCTTTTTAAGGTCTTTATCAAATACACCTAAGTAATACTCTTTATTATCTTTGTCTGTATTACCTTTTACAATTGCACCTGTTTCCATGCATCTTAATTTTAATTGGTCTTGGTATGGATTATAATTGCTGTCAATTGTTAAACCATTTAATAAGTCCATAGGTTGAACTTCATTTTTAGCTTTATTAGTAAGCTTTAATGGAATCATAACTTCAATGTATGATTTTCCACCTTCATCTTTTTTATGCATTAGAGTAGGATTTCCAATTGCTAATTCTCCATAAACATTGCTTCCTTCTTTTCCTATAACATAAGTTTTATTAAATACACCTGTTATTACATCTTTCTTTACATGGTCATTAACTTCACCTTGCTTTTGAGTTTGGTTTGGTGTTGGAGTTGGTGTTGGTGTTTGATTTGCTTTATTTCCCCAACATCCAACAAGAGCTGAGCATAATAACCCTGTAGCTACTATTGAGCTTAATAATTTCTTCATAAAAATACCTCCTATTTATTTTTGTTCTTTTGAACTATCTCATTAGTTAGTATTTTCAATTTTTTTATTTTATATTACTTATTTTAATAATCTATAAAAAAAATATTTTTAAAATTTTCTTATAAAATAAAGGAATTTTTGGTTTTTTGTGGAATTATATAATTGTAAAAATATTTATTCATAATTTTGATTATAAAGTATAAGTAAAATAACCTATAATTAATGCCATAATTTAAAGTATATATAGCAACCAATCAACTAATAAACGAAGTACTAGCCACACTATTATTTACATTTTTATATATACTAACAGACATAATAACACTTAAAATATTGAGATTACTACTATTCGATATTAGCTTTAAAGGCATTATTAATAGACATTCTTAATTTCCTTTACATTAAATATAAAATATACTTATACTTTATTTTAGAGAAAGCTTTATGCTTTCTCTTTATTTTTTCAAAATTTCATAATTACGTAATTCCTTATTTCTTAATATTCATATATAATGTACTTATTATACATAACAAAATAAGGAGTACAAATGACGAAGAATACCCACTCATCAGGAGGTTTTTTATTTGCACTTATAACTTTAAATATATTTATAAGTTGCTACATAAATGGATATGAGATTCTTTACCAAATACTTTTAATAGCATTGTTTTTTCACTTTGCAAATCTTGGTTCTGTTTTTCCTGATATTGATATGAAAGGTTCTTATATTTCTAAAAGATATCCTCTTTTATCTAAGGCCTTTAAAAAGTGTAAACATAGAGGATTAACTCATAGTTTTATTTTTTTATCTATTCTTTATGTAATAGCTTTAGCATTATCATTTATAAGTCATGAAAATATAGTAGTAATATCTATTTGTGGTGGATTTTTAGTAGGATATATCTCCCACTTAGTATTAGATTTGCTTACAAAAGAAGGTATAGAACTATTTTTCCCATTTAGAGCCAATATTCGTTTTTTCAATATAAAGACAGGTTCAAAGGGCGAAAAAACCTTCCATAAATTTTTAAAGTTAATCATTGCTATATTCTTAATATACAATGTTTATCTTATATCAATTAGATATTTCCATATTGATTTATTTAAATTAATAATGGACAAAATTAAGCATTAAAAACTTGTCTAAAACATTTATATTGTTTTGGACAAGTTTTTATTTTAAAAAAATACAACAATTTAAATTAAAAGCATACTATATTAATATAAAAAATATAATTTAACGGAGGATAACACCATGGGAATGCCTTGTATAAAATCTAGTGGAATAAAAAAGGAAGAAGCAATAACTGATGTAATTGAATCTATTGCATTAATGGAAGCTGCTTTAAGTCATATACTTAATGCTGAAGGTGAGAAAATACAAGCTGTTGTTGGAACATTACATCATTGTCCACAAGCTATTGATAGACACTGTCCACCATCATGTCTTATAGCTAAAGATCCTGAAGAACTTCTTCAAATAAATAAATCTGTAGAATCTGTAATTAATGCAATTACATCTTTAGAAATAATTTTACAAAAGAAATTATCATTAGTTTCTTACAGATGCGGATGTTAATTTTATATAGATAGATATTAATAAAAAGCGACTTAAATAAAATTTAAGTCGCTTTTTATCAGTATATTTTATAAGACATTTACAAACACACACATTCTAAAAATTTAAACATATTATATAATAAAAAATTTAAAGGAAATACTGTATGACTTTGTTTAAAATAAAATCCATTGAAAATTTTAAATTAAAGAAAAACCTGTGTCTTATAGATGGCATTTGTACAGAAGATTCTATTTATTTTACAACAGATACAAAAGTCATTATAAAACTTTTTTGCAATAAAATTGATTATTTAACTACAGACAAATCATATTCAAAGATAACATATGACAGTGATGAAAAATGCTTTTATGCAACTGCTTTAAATTATAAAAATTCAATTTTTAAGCTTGATTTAAATTTTAATGAGCTAGAATGTATTGATATATGTAATAGTGCAGAAGACCTAAAAGTTATTAAATCTCTTTCATATGATAAATGTAATAAATGTCTAGTCTTATCTAATTATGATTATATGTTTAAATTATATATTAATAACATGACTTTAATTAAACTTTGTCGTAATGAAAAATTTAATCCTTACTCTATATATTCAATAGAAAACTTTATTTTAAGTCTTTCTAGAAATAAAAATTATTTCACTTTAAATATAACTGAAAGGCACAGGTCTTTACCTATATGTAAATTACCTAAAAATTTCAGATATAAAGCAATTATTTGTGCATATAATAAAAAAACTGAAATTTGCATAAACATATTGGCTATTGATTGTAAAAATATTGAGCACTTAATTACTCTATCTGTAAAATTAAAAGATAAATCTGATTGTGATGATAATTGCAATACTGACAATTCAAAATATGACTGCCTAAAAAATCGTAATGCTATAAATAATGCTATTGAATCTATAGCTTTAATAGAAACTGCTTTATCTCATATATTAAATGCTGAAGGTGAAAAATTACAAAAAGGAATATCATGTGCAAATTATGTTTATGAACTAATAGAGTTAAATAATTCAATTGAAAAAACTATAACTAAAGTAACTAATTTAGAAATACATCTTTCTGATAAGCTTTCTTCTCTTAAAGAATTAGTTAATAATCAATGTTTTGATGAATGTAATAATAAATGTGATGACGAACATCATTGTGAAGCCCATAATGATAACGAAGTTTAAAATAAAAATGAATACTTCATTAAACAAGAACCTATTAAATAGATTTTTAATAAATTCTAGTCTATTAAATAGGTTCTTATTTTTAGTTAACATAATTTTTTTTACTTTAGATTAAACTTATTCCTCATTAAAAAATATTTTTACAAGTATTTGTAAATAAATAAAATCCACTAGTTATTCTAGTGGATTTTCATTAGATTAATCTCAAAACTTATTTTGAAATATCCCCAATTTTTATTTTAAAAGCCCTCTTTTATTTACAAATCTTATTTTTTATCTTTTGCAAATTCAATTCTTTCTATTGCTCTGCTAAGTGCAAGTTTAGTTCGCATATCTTCAATTCTGCTATCTATTTCATTTTCTAATTTCTTCTCTGTTTTTTCTTTAGCTAATTTAGCTCTCATAACATCAATTTCTTCTCTAGTTTCAACTGTATCAACACAAAGAGTTACCGCCCCATCTTTTACTTCAAGAACTCCTCCTGAAGCAAAATAATCTTTTTCTTCGTTATTTCCTGAAACTATAATTAATTTTCCTGGAACTGTAGTAGTAATATAATTTTCGTGATTTGCAAGTATAGAAAATTCTCCAGCTAAGTTTTTACATGCTATTTTACTTGCTTCTCCTTCAAAAATCTTTTTATGAGGAGTTATAACTAATAGATTAAAATTATCCATTTAAATCACTCCTTTACTACTCTGCCATACTCTTAGCTTTTTCTATTGCCTCTTCAATGCTTCCAACAAATAAGAATGCTGATTCTGGTAAATTATCATGTTTTCCTTCTAAGATTTCTTTAAATCCTTTTATTGTATCTTTAATTGGAACATATCTTCCTTTCATACCTGTAAATTGTTCTGCAACAGTGAAAGGTTGTGATAAGAATTTTTCAACTTTTCTTGCTCTTGATACAACCATTTTATCTTCATCTGATAATTCATCAACCCCTAATATAGCTATGATATCTTGAAGTTCTTTATATCTTTCTAAGATTGTTTTTACTTTTGATGCAACTTCATAATGTTCTTTACCTACAACTCTTGGATCTAGAATTCTTGATGAAGAATCTAGTGGATCAACAGCTGGATAAATACCTTTTTCAGCAACACTTCTTGATAAAACTGTTTGAGCATCAAGATGAGTAAATGTTGTAGCTGGAGCTGGGTCAGTTAAGTCATCTGCTGGTACATATACTGCTTGAACTGAAGTGATTGAACCATTTTTAGTTGAAGTAATTCTTTCTTGTAAAGCACCCATTTCAGTAGCTAGAGTTGGTTGATAACCAACAGCTGAAGGTATTCTTCCTAGTAAGGCAGAAACTTCAGAACCTGCTTGTGAATATCTAAATATATTATCTATAAATAATAACACATCTTGTCCTTTATCTCTGAAAGATTCAGCTATAGTAAGTCCTGTTAAAGCAACTCTCATTCTTGCTCCTGGTGGTTCATTCATTTGTCCGAATACTAGAGCTGTTTTTGAAATAACTCCTGATTCTGTCATTTCACCAAGTAAATCATTACCTTCTCTTGATCTTTCTCCAACACCTGTGAAAACTGAAAGTCCACCATGTTCTTTAGCTATATTATTTATAAGTTCTTGAATAAGAACTGTTTTTCCAACACCGGCACCTCCAAATAGTCCAATTTTACCACCTCTTTGGTATGGTGCTATAAGGTCTATTACCTTTATTCCTGTCTCAAACATTTCAGGAACAACTGATTGTTCTTCAAATGTTGGGGCAGGTCTATGAATTGGATAATATAAATCAGCATTAACTGGTCCTTTGTTATCCATTGCATTTCCTAAAACATTAAATAATCTACCTAAAACAGCTTCTCCTACAGGAACTGTAATTGCTTTTCCTGTATCTTCTGCTTCCATTCCTCTTTTTAATCCTTCTGTTGATTCCATTGCAATTGTTCTTACAATATCATCACCAATGTGTTGTTCAACTTCACATACTAATATTTCTTCTCCATTTTTAATATGTATAGCATTATACATATTAGGAAGATTATTAGATTCAAATTTTATATCTACTACTGGTCCAATAACTTGAACTACTTTTCCTATATTATTAGGCATAACCGTTCCCTCCTAACTATTTCTGTGCTTCAGCTCCACCAACAATTTCTGAAATTTCTTGAGTAATAGCACCTTGTCTAATTCTGTTATACTTAGTATTTAAACTATCTAAAATATCATCAGCATTCTTAGTTGCTCCGTCCATAGCCTGCATTCTAGCATTTTGTTCACTAGTTTGTGAATGATAAATAGTATTAATTATTTTTCCTTCCATATATCTATAAACAAAATTCTCTACAAGCTCATCTGGTGATATTTCTGAACTATATACCTCAGTATCCTCTTCTGCAAAAGTTTCTCCTTTAAAAGGAAGTATTACTTCATCAACAACATCTTGTTGTACTGGTGACTTATATTTTGTATACACAAAACTAATTGAGCCATATTCACCTTTAGAATACATATTCATTAAATCAACTGCCAAATGTCTAGCATCTTTAATTGATATACCATCTTTTATATTTATAACTTTATCTACAACATCAAAGCCATATTTTTTAGCATAAGATACACCTTTTTCACCAATTACTAATGTTTTAATATTAGCTCTTTCTGATTCAGGATATTTATCACTTAAATAAACAGCTCCACTTCCATTAAATCCTCCACAAAGTCCTGAATTTGATGCAAATATAACATACAATTTTTTTTCATTATCATTTTCACGAACAAATTCATTATCTTTAAATTCATCTGCTAATCTAAAAATATCTCTTTTAATAGTTTCTATTCTAGTAAAATATAGATTATTATTATCAAGACTTGCTCTGGCTTTTCTAAGTTTTGCTGTTGATACAAGTGCCATGGCTTTGGTAATCTTTTGTGTACTTTCAACACTTTTGATTCTTCTTTTTATATCTAATAACCCAGCTGCTGGCATATTTTCACCTCCTACTCTTCAAAAGAGTGCATAGCTTAAAGCTATGCTGTTTTTTCAAAACTCTTTTTGAATGTATTTATTGCTTCTTCGAGTTCTTCTTTTAGTTTATCAGTGAATTTCTTTTCATCTTTTAATGATTGAACTAAGTTATATTCTTTTTCATCAATATAACTTAAAAATTCAGATTCAAATCTTTTAATATCTCCTAATGGAATATCTGATAAAAAGTCATTAACTGCAACGTAGAACATGAATACTTGATGCTCAACTGACATTGGTTTATATTGATCTTGTTTTAATATTTCAACTAATCTCTTACCTTTTTCAAGTCTTCTTTGAGTATCTCTATCAAGATCAGATCCAAATTGTGCGAATGCTGCAAGTTCTCTATATTGTGCAAGTTCTAGTCTTAAAGTACCTGTTACTTGTTTCATAGCTTTAATTTGAGCATTACCACCAACCCTTGATACTGATATACCAGCATTAACTGCTGGTCTTTGACCTGCATTAAATAATTCTGATTCAAGGAATATTTGCCCATCTGTAATTGAAATAACATTTGTTGGAATATATGCAGTAACATCCCCTGCTAATGTTTCAATTATAGGAAGTGCTGTAATTGAACCTTTTCCAAGTTCTTCTGATAATTTTGCCGCTCTTTCTAGAAGTCTTGAATGAATATAGAAAACATCTCCTGGATAAGCTTCTCTTCCTGGTGCTCTTCTAAGTAATAGTGCCATTGTTCTATATGCAACAGCATGTTTAGAAAGGTCATCATAAATTATAAGAACATCTTTTCCTTTATACATAAAATATTCAGCCATTGAACATCCTGAATAAGGTGCAATATATTGAAGTGGAGCACTATCTGATGCTGTAGCTGCAACAACTACACTATAGTCCATAGCTCCTTCTTCAGTTAATGTATTAACTATATTTGCAACTGTTGATTGTTTTTGTCCGATAGCAACATATATACAAATAACGTCTTTTCCTTTTTGATTTATAATAGTATCAATCGCTATAGCAGTTTTACCTGTTTGTCTATCTCCAATGATTAATTCCCTTTGTCCCTTACCAATTGGAATCATTGAATCAATTGCTTTTATCCCTGTTTGTAATGGTTCATTAACTGAACTTCTGTCTATAATTGATGGTGCTGGCATTTCTATTGCTCTAAATCCATCATTTTTTATAGGTCCTTTTCCATCTATTGGTTGTCCTAATGAGTTAACTACTCTTCCAATAAGTGCATCTCCAACTGGAACCTCAACAACTTTACCAGTTCTAGTTACAATATCGCCTTCTTTTATTCCATCTTCAGATCCTAAAAGAACACATCCAACACTATCTAGCTCTAAGTTAAGAGCCATTCCAAATACTCCGTTTGGGAATTGTAATAATTCACCCTCAACACAATTATCTAATCCATAAACTGTAGCAACTCCATCACCTATTTGAATGATTGTACCTGAGTCTACTGTTTCTAAATTTTTTTGATATTTTTCAACTTCTTCTTTAATTATAGAAGTTATTTCTTCTGGTTTTATATGCATGGGCTCACCACCTTTATTTCTTATTAAGCATTAATAATCTCATGTCTTCATATTTAGATTTTATAGAACCATCTATAACTTCATTTTCAACTCTTACATAAAGACCACCTATTAAGCTTTTATCAATTTGTCTTTCTAATATAATGTGCTTATTATATTTTTTTTCTAATTTGTCCAATAATCTTTTATACTCTTCATCTGTTAATGGAATAACACTTTTTACAACACCTTCTATTGTGTTTAATTCATTTAAATGTATTTTTTCCATTTGATTTAATTTTTCTCTTAGATAAAGTATTCTTCCTTTATCTATAAGAAGTTTTAGAAAGGCTAATATTTCATCATCTATTTTCCCTCTGAAAATTCTATCAAAAATAGCCTTCTTTTCATTTGTGCTAATTTGAGGGTGCTCCACAATTTCGTGAAGCTCCTTATTATTATCTATAATGTCACAGATTTCACGTAAAACTTGTAGATATTCTTCTACTTTGTTCTTTTCCTCTGCTATTTTGTATAAGGCTAATGCGTATCTTTTATCTAAAAATTCATACATGCTTATACAACCTCATCTATAAAGCTATTAATTAATTTTCTGTGCTCTTCTTCATTTAAAGATTCATTTAAAGCTTTTTTAGAAACAGCTATAGCTAAACTAATAACTTGTTCTTTAATTTCGAACTCTGCTTTTTCTCTTTCTCTAACTATTTCTAGAGAAGCTTTATTTCTGATTGATTCAGATTCAGCTCTTGCGCCTTCAACAATTTCATTATAGATTTTTTCAGCTTGTTTCTTTCTTGCCTCAGTAATTTTTTTCCCTTCTTCATTAGCTGCTTTTAAAAGTTCTTCATTTTTAAATCTTAGCTCTTCTGCTTCTTTAACCTTATTATCAGCAGAAGTTATTTTATTTAAGATACCTTTTTGTCTTTCATCAATAGTTGCTTTGAACTTATCCCAAAAGAAATGTCTTAATATTAAAAGTAAAATTATAAAGTTAATTATAGTCATACATACTTGACTTATTTCAATGTGCATCCCAAATCTAACCTCCTTTCAAAGGTTATTAATTTTATTAAAATATACATATTATTTTGCGAATAATAGAATTATCGCTACAACAAGACCATAAATAGCTGTTGCTTCTGCAAGACCTGCTCCAAGTATAAACATACTTTGTATTTTACCGCTCATTTCTGGACGTCTAGCTAATCCTTCTACAGCACCTTTAGCTGCAATACCTATACCAATACCAGCTCCTAAAGCTGTTACAGCTGCAAAACCAGCTCCTAATATTGTTCCTAGTTCCATGATTTTATCCTCCTTTATACTGAACTCATTCCGTTTAATTACTTATTTTTATTTTTATACATATATAAATCTAATTTTTTTATTTATTAGTTTTATTTTACGAACATAATTATTATTGAAATAATAAATCCGTATATTGCTGTTGCACCACAAAGTCCTGTTGCCATAATAAATATACCTTGTATTTTTCCAGCAGCTTTTGGTTGTTTAACAGTAGCTTTTATTGCAGCTGATGTTGCAATACCAGTACCAATACCTCCTCCAATACCTGCCATAACAGCTATACCTGCTGCTATCATTGCTAATCCATTCATGATTTACGCCTCCTTATAAACTATAAAGTTTTCTGTTACTTTCATTAGTTAATAATTACTAATGATTATCTGCTTGAATTTTTATTGTAATGATAGTTAACATTACAAAAATTATTGTTTGAATTATTCCATCGAATAAATCAAAGAATGAGTGTGGGAGAACTGGTATAGCAAATTGAGCAAACATACTTATGTGTCCTAATCCAATATAAACAAGAGACATAACTATTGCTGCTGCAAGCATATTACCAAATAAACGTAATGCAAGTGATAATGGGAATACTATAGCTTCCATTATGTTGATTGGAATCATAGCTGCATAAGGTTGTGCATATGATCCTAAATATCCTCCTATTCCTTTTCTCTTAATAGCATTGTAATGAATTAAGAAGAAAGTAATAAGTGTAAATCCAACAACTACGCTTAAGTTTCTAGTTGGAGGTCCAAAACCTATAAGGCCGCAAAGGTTTAATATACCTAAATAAATACCTAAAGTTCCAACAAAAGCGACATAACCTTCATATCCTTCTCCCATATTGTCTGATACAAGACCTGCAACCATATCGTAAGCCATTTCAATTCCTACTTGTAATTTACTTGGCTTGTCCACACTTAACTTTCTAGTTAATATGAATCCTACTATTATTAAGACAACCATTACTCCCCATTGAGTAACAATATCTGAATCAATAGCAAATCCAAATATGTGTACTGTAAACAAAGGTGCAAATACATTCATATACAATCACCTCCTTAAAACTTTATTTAATTTTTAATAAGATTACTATAAAAAGAATTTCCCACATTTTTTTCTTTAAATGTAATCTTATTTTATAAGTTACAAAATTCGACAATACTATGTAAAAAAATTTTAGTACTTTAAAGCTTTCTATATAATGTATATAGTTGAATACTTATTCTTATAGAAGATATATTTATTCAACTCTCCATTATTTTACTAATAAAGCATTTAATAATTTTTTTACTTAATATTGTTTATATAAACTGTCTTCGTTCATATTTCATTATTAATAAAGGAAATATTTGCGAACCACCTTATGAATTCATTATATAACTATTATTTTCAAAATTTAAACTTTAAAATAACCTATTTTTCATTAATTTTATATCATTTTTTATTATCAAAAGAAATTATTACCTATTTTCTTCAGTTTACTCCCATTTTCAACTTTTTTATCCTTTTATTTTTTTATTTTGAATGACATTAAATTACATTGTTCTATTTTCAGAAAATTTCGATAATATGTTTTTTTTGAAATTATAATTAAGTTATATTTAAAAATGTAATCTTTTAGTTACAATGAGAAACTTTCATATTTAGACCCCATTTTTTAAATTTAATTTTATTTTTAAGCTACTTAAATATATTTCATTTAACAAAAATGCTTTTAACTATTAATTTGTTTAATTATGCTTTTTTAAATTTTATTTTATAATTTTATCTATTTTTTTTTAGTTCAATTTTAAATTTCCACTTAACAATTTATTTTAATTTTCTAATAGTAAAATTCTTACGAAAAAATTACGTAAAGTAATTTTTTTTGAATTATAGAAAAATACTCATTGCATATTTATACCCACTATTTTCTCAAAAAATTTCAAAAAATTTTTTGGATTCGTTTACATTCGATACTTTTTTTTACTTTGATTAAAAACTTTATATTTTTTTCCTAAAAATATATTTTTTGATTTATCTATTTATTTTCAAATAGAAATTTTTAATTTTATTTTTGATTTTATTAACCTTTTATTTTCTTATATTTCTCTCAGAAGTTAATTTTAGAAATTTTATTTATTAAAATTACAAAAAAGACTCTTCAATTAGAAAAGCCTTTTTATTATCAATGATCTGATTCGCAGTATTTACTACAACTTATTAAAAATCCTACACAAGAAAATAATGTATTTCTTAATAGCATTAATGATGGATTTATAGGTGAAACATAATATATAATATCTAGTATTAAAATAAAAACTATTAAAAGTGATACTGAACCTACAATATAATTTCTTATTATTGTTGTTCTATCATTACAAATTACTTTACTACTAGATATTTCTATTAAAAATCCAATTATAGAAGCAAATATAGTTCTTATAGTAATTAATCCCTCATTTTGATTTATATCAAAAAAAACTGATATTGAAATTAATATTAGACATATTCCAAATATTATAATCAAAAACCTAGTACTAGAATATGTCTTTAAAAATGCACTATATAATTTTTGAATATTTCTTTTTAGTTTGTTAAACATTATATATCACTCTACTTATTTTATTATGATATATACTATTCTCACATAAAAAAATTTGTTTATTTTACTTAATAGAATTTATCTAAATTAATTATATATTTCTAAATATACAACATCTGGTCTATTAAAAAGTCTTAATGGAAAACCACTATTTCCAAGACCTCTACTAACTATTAACTTATTGTGTTCTCCATCATACATTCCACCGTAATATTTAGGAAAAGCTCCTTGTCCTGGTGCAAATAAACCTCCTACAAAAGGAAGAATAAATTGACCTCCATGAGCATGGCCTGAAAACATTAAGTCGAAGTCATAATCACAATATCTTCCATCGCCTTTAAATTTTTCCGGATAATGACTTAAAACTAACTTTAATCCTTTTCTTTTTTCAAATTCTTTAAATAATCCTTCTGTTGCATGATGATGATAAGTTTCCTTTATTCTTTTAAACCCAGTTTCTCTTTTCCCTTTTATATTTTCTGCAAGTCCAAGAATATTTATTTCTTCTCCTTTTATGTTTATATCTGTTATTTCATTTCTTAATGCAATTACTCCATTTTCTTTTAATGTATCTATAATATATTCTAGTTTCTTGCATCTATTTTCATTGTTACCTGGAATATAAACTACTTTAATACTTTTATTTAACCTTATAATAAAATCTAATATATTATCTAAATTTTTTAAATTTGAATCTATTATATCTCCAGTTGCTAAAATTAAATCTGGATTTAATTTTCTTATTTTATTTTCTAATACTTTATTGTCTTTTCCAAAGTTTTTGCTATGAAGATCTGAAAGTTGAACAATTTTTATTTTATTTTTTGTATCTAATTTTACTTTTAATCTTGTTGTCTTTAAACAGTTATTTTCATAATAACAAAAAGCTATAATTAATATTACTACTATTATAGCTATAATGAAGTTTTCCATATAACTAATACTCCTTAGCGAATAAAATATTACATCTATTATAATACTAAATTTTCCCCTTATACTTATATTTTTATTAATTATTTTCTCAATATTACCTATAGTTGAATTTTTTTAATATTTTATCTTAATATAGATTTTATATTAATTAGTAAATATTTAAATTAAAAACACTTACTATTTAATTTTCGTAAGTGTTTTATATTTTTTAGCTCTTATTAGCAATATTTAATTTTAATATTTTTATATAATTTTAAAAATTAAATTTAATACTACTAATAAACTTATACAATTATTTAATAAAATTATACAACTATAGTTTATAGACTAACCTTTTAAAGTTATAAGCTAACTACTTTCACTAATTAATACCTATTAAATGTCTATCTTACAATTGAACTATACTCTAATATCAAATCTGATTTAAAAGTTCTTCCTATTGGAATTTCAACTTTATTATTTAATGTTAAGGTTGAAGCTTCTATTTTTTCTATAAATAACGGATTAACTAAATAACTTTTATGTGCTCTAATTAATATCTTAGAATTTAGCTTTTCTAAAACACTATTTAGCTTTTCACGTACTCTATATTCTCCTGTTTTAGAATATATAGTTAAATAATGTCCATAAGATTCTATATAGATTATATTTTTTGCATTTAACCTTAAAGTTAATCCTCCATTCTGGAAAGTAATAATATATTCTTTCTTATCTATATAATCTTTTATAACCTCTTTTAATCTGTCCAAATCTTCTTTTAATTTATTTACTCGTATAAAGTGTATTGGATGAAGATTTAAAACTTCAAATACTAACTCTTCTCTTTCACTACAGAATATTAATCCGATATTTTGTAATTTCTCTTTTATATTTTTTATATCTTTAACATCATTTTCGTTTATTAATTCAAAAAATAATATTTCTATTTCATTTTCAGCACCTTGTATATTAATATCTTCAACAATTATAAAATCCTCTTTATCAAATAATTTTTCTATTTTCCTCTGTAGATGTTCTTTTAAATTATTTGATTTGATTATTAAATTAAACTTAATCATATAAATTACCTAACTTTATCTTTTCTTATTTCATTTATATAATCTGTTATATTAACTTTTGGATTTCCTATTGCTTCTAATAAGTTATACTTATCATTAATCTTTATTCCTTTTGTCTTCATATATTGAAATGCATTATAAAATTCTTCACTTTCATGTAATAATGCATCCATTATCATAATAGAATCATCTTTTAGTTTTATTGATAATTTTAATGGATAAAAAATATATCCTAATATTCCTATGTGCATTGTCCAATATATTTTTATACTTTCAATTTGATCTAATCTAATTTTTGCTATATAGTTATCTTCTCTATTAAAAAGATTATTAATAACATATCTTAATGAATCTAAATATTTATCAATTACATGATATTCTAAAAATTCTTCTGTTAATTCCCAATGTTTATTTATGGTTGCTACTAATGGAACATAGCATAAAAAAATTACAACTCCACTTATTCCAGCTCCAATAATAAAATTTAATCCTATAAGATTTTCAAGTGCAAATCCCATAAAAATTCCAATTAAAATTGAAATTATAATTGTTAAAATTATCCTCGTTTTACTGGTTGGTTTACTCCCAATTCTAAATAATATATTTTTATTCTTCATAATTCTCTTCTCCCTTATTATTTAGGTTAACCTGTCTATACTTTTATTATATTCGCTTGGTTAATTTATACAATATTCTTGTCATAAACAGCATTTTTAGAACATAAACTACTTAATTTTAAAGCTATTTTAAAAATTTTTTTATTTTTATAATATATAATGAAGTCATATATTAATTTAAATATAAGAAAAGGAGTGTTTTAAATGGAAACTTTAAATATATTAGGTACTGGCTCTGCAATGGTTACAAAATGCTATAATACTTGTTTTACAATTTCTAATGGAGATGAGCACTTTTTAGTAGATGCAGGTGGTGGAAATACTATTTTAGCTCATCTTGAAAAAATGAATATTAAAATACAAAATATACATAACATGTTTATCTCTCATAACCATAATGACCACATTTTAGGGGGAATATGGGTTATACGTGCTGTTGGACAAAGTATGTTAAATAATAAATATGATGGGATTTTTAATATATATGGACACAAATCATCATTAGATGCTTTAAAAGATATTTCTAAAATAGTTCTTCAAAAGAAATTTTTAAATCTTTTTGGAGAAAGAATCCATTTTATAGAAGTAGAAAATAATTCTGAATTTACTATTTTAAATAGAAAGACTGTCTTCTTTGATATAAAAAGCACTAAACTTCTTCAATTTGGTTTTAAGGTTGAATTAGAAAATGGTAAAACATTAACTTTCTTAGGTGATGAGCCTTATAATAAAGATTTAAAATCTTATGCTTTTGGAGTAGATTATCTTTTACATGAAGCTTTTTGTCTTTATTCAGAAAAAGACCAATTTAAGCCTTATGAAAAGCATCATGCAACTGTTAAAGATGCATGTATAAATGCTAGAGAACTTAAAGTAAAAACTGTTCTTCTTTATCATACTGAAGATAAAAATATCCTTAATAGAGAAGAACTTTATATTAAAGAAGGAAAAGAAGAATTTGAAGGTAATATTTTAGTTCCTAATGATTTAACTAAGATAGATTTATAAAATCATTATAAAAACTTATAAAAAAGCTCTAGTTAAATAGATTAGTTATAAACAACTAATTATATTTACTAGAGCTATTATTCTAATTTTCTATATACTTTTTTCTAAATTTAAAATTACCTATTTCTCTTTCATATTTTCCCTGCTCACATATTCTCTTATATTTTCAAAGGAATCTACGAAACATTATCCCAAAATCTCAATTTATTCTTTTATATATTTTTGTTCATTTAACTCCTTCACTATATTGTCACCATTATATAGCTTTATTTCAGGTTTTTTATCAAAGTTTTCAATATCTTCACAAGAATAAATTATAGTATAATCTTTAAACCTAACTATATTCATATTTTTATTATCATTTAAAACTGCTTTATTAAAGCTTTCATTATTATTTTTTATAACAGATATTAAAACTCCTAATTTATCATATTTTTTACTTACTGAATTGAAATTTACATAAGTTGTAGAATTATTTTCTACTCCTTTAGTGTCTATGTTGTTCCAATTATTAAAGGATTTTTCCATAAAGCTTAATTTAATTGATTCTCCATTTTCAATCCAAATTATAACTTTTGCATCATTATCAATATTTATGGTCTTTATCTCTTCTCCAGTCAAGACTTTCGTATTATCAAAATTAATACTTTGCAAATAACTATCTATATACTTTTGAGAACCTTTATAATTTCCACTACTTAAAGTAACTGCTACTCCTAAAATAATTATTATTCCTCCAAATATTATAAATGGCAAATTCTTAATAATAATCACACCCATTCTAAACTTTTTTTCTTTTGTTAAAATATTTAATTATTTTCAATTTTAATTTTTTAATCTACAATAATTTAAATTATAATAATCTAATTTTCTATCCTTTAATAAAAAAAAATTATTTCTTAAATAAAAATCTTTATATCTTATATTTAAATTAACTCATAAAATCTATTTAATTTCAAATTTAAAAAGGGAAGAGCTAAACTCTTCCCATTAATTTTACATTCTATTTAAAAAATATTCTAAAACTCTAGTATCATTAGTTAGCTCTGGATGAAATGCTGTGCCTAGTATATTTTCTTGCTTTACTGCTACAATTTTATCTTTAACCTTACATAGAACTTCTACATCATCACCTATTTCACTTATATATGGAGCTCTTATAAATACTAATTCTATTTTATCTTTGCTTATCTTTTCTACAACTTTTTCTTCTTTAAAACTATCTATTTGAGAGCCAAAGCCATTTCTTTTAACTTTAATATCCATTAGCTTTAAATGGCCTTCTTCTCCCTCGATTTCTTTTGCTAATAATATTAATCCTGCACAAGTTCCCCATGTTTTTAATCCACTTTCTATTTTATTTTTTAATGGATTAATAAGTCCTGTAACTTTTAAAAGTTTACTTATAGTTGTGCTTTCTCCTCCAGGTAATATTATTGCATCTAAATAATCTAAATCACTTTCCTTCTTTACTTCAACTGGAGTATGTCCTAAAGCTTCTATTGCTTTTTTATGTTCTATTACTCCTCCTTGAAGTGAAAGTACTCCAACTTTCATTTTACCATCCTCTGTTTTCATATTTAACTTTTATTTCACTTGCTGAGATACCACTCATAGCTTCTCCTAAATCTTCTGATACTTCTGCAAGTTTAATAGGATCATCATAATAAGTTGTTGCAAGAACAATAGCTCTAGCTCTCTTTTCTGGATTTCCTGAATTGAAAATACCTGAACCTACAAAAACTCCATCACATCCTAATTGCATCATAAGTGCAGCATCTGCTGGTGTTGCAATTCCTCCTGCTGCAAAATTTACTACAGGAAGTTTTCCATTTTCATGAACATATTTTACTATTTCATAAGGTGCTCCATAATTTTTTGCAATAGTCATAAGCTCTTCTTTATCAGCTTTAACAATCTCTTTTATTTGAGTATTCATAGTTCTCATATGCTTAACAGCCTGTACAACATCTCCTGTTCCAGCTTCACCTTTTGTTCTTATCATAGAAGCTCCTTCACCTATTCTTCTTAATGCTTCCCCAATATCAGTAGCTCCACAAACAAAAGGAACTTTAAAATCTGTTTTTGCTATATGATATTTGTCATCTGCTGGAGTTAATACTTCACTTTCATCAATAAAGTCAATTTTCAATGCCTCTAATATTTGTGCTTCTACAAAATGACCTATTCTAACTTTAGCCATTACAGGAATTGAAACTGCTTCTTGAATCTCTTTTATCATTTTAGGATCTGACATTCTAGCAACTCCACCTTGTTTTCTTATTTCTGATGGAACTCTCTCTAGAGCCATTACAGCACAAGCTCCAGCCTTCTCTGCAATTATTGCTTCTTCTTTGTTTGTGACATCCATAATAACTCCACCCTTTAACATTTGAGCTAAGTTTTTGTTTACGTCTTTTCTTTCCATATTAAAATGCCTCCTTAAAACTTTTTCTATATCATACGGCAAATAGAAATTCTTTACAAATGTATCGATACAGATTAGATATTTATTTAAAATTTTTCATAATCTAATTATTTTTAGAATATAACATCTTCTGGATTAACCTCTTCTCCATAAACAGGTTTTAAAGTGGCATTATAGCTTTCTTTAAAGAATCCTTCATCTTTTAATTTAGCTAAGTCTTCATTTATCCATTTTAATAATTCTTCATTTCCTTTTTTAACAGCTGGTGCTATAGTATCTTCTCCACCAAGAGATTTAACTCCTACATTAAATCCTTTATTTTCTCTAGCCCAAGCAAATAAAAGTGTATTATCATGTGCTAAAGCATCTCCTCTTCCATCTTTTAAAGCTTCAAAAGCTTCTGTATTATGATCGAATTTTACTAATTCTATATCTTTATAATTTTTTGTAAAATAAGCATCTGCTGTAGTTCCTTTATTAACAATTAATTTTTTTCCTTTTAATTGTTCTGGGTCAGTTATTTTTCCATCTTTAGATACAATTCCTAATGAAACTTTCATGTATGGATCTGCAAAATCTACTTTTTCTTTTCTTTCAGGTGTTACTGTAAAGTTTGCTAAAATAACATCTACTTTATTTGATTGTAAAAACTCAACTCTACTTGCTGCATCTACAAGAACAAATTCTACCTTTGTTTCATCTCCTAAAAGGTCTTTTGCAAGTCTTTTTCCTAAATAAACATCAAATCCATCATTTTCACCTTTTTCATTAACAAAACCAAAAGGTGGCTTATCACTAAATACTCCAATTTTTATTTTTCCATTTTCTTTTATCTTATCAATAGATCCTGTTTCACTATCTTTATTTGCTCCGCATCCAGCAAAAATGCCTATTGATAAAATAGCTACTGCTGTTAATGCAATTAATTTTTTAAATTTTTTTAACCTCTTCATTTTTTATTTCCCCTTTATTATTAAAATTTAAATATATTAAGAAACTCTTTTGCTCTATTCGTTTTTGGACTTGTAAAAAATTCTTCTGCTGTTCCACTTTCACATATATTCCCATTATCAATAAAAATTATTTTATCTCCAACAGCTTTTGCAAATTCCATTTCATGAGTAACTATAAGCATAGTCATTCCTGATTTTGCAAGATTTAATATAACATCTAAAACCTCTCTTACCATTTCTGGATCAAGAGCTGCAGTAACTTCATCAAAAAGCATAACCTCTGGCTTCATACAAAGAGCCCTAACTATTGCAACTCTTTGTTTTTGTCCCCCTGAAAGCTCTTTTGGCATACTTTCTCTTTTTTCATAAAGTCCTACTCTCTTTAAAAGCAAATGGGCTTCCTTAATCACTTCTTCTTTATTCCTTCCTTGTCCCTTAACAGGGCCAAGAATTATATTATCTATAACTTTCATATGTGGAAAAAGTTCATAGCTTTGAAAAACCATTCCTATTTTTCCTCTAAGCTTATCCCAACTCTTAACTTCTTTTAATCCTTCTCCATCATCAAAGGATATTTTTCCTTCTTGTATATTCTCAAGACCATTTAAACATCTTAAAAAAGTACTTTTCCCACATCCTGATGGTCCTAATATAACAACTACTTCACCTTTTTTTACTTCTAAATCTATATTTTTTAAAACTTCTAACTCTCCATAGCTTTTCTTTAAACCTTCAATTTTCAAAATTGTCTTTTCCATAATACACCTCTTAATACTCTAATTTTTTCTCTGCTATATTTGCCAAGATTGATATTGGATAGCAAACTATAAAATAAAGAATAAATACAAATCCATAAATAAAGAATGAAGCTTTAGGTGCATTTAAAATTGAAGTTTCAATTATCTGTTGTGAAACCTTAACTACTTCAACTACTCCAATTAAAACTATTAAGGAAGTTGTTTTAATCATTCTTGTAGAAAGATTTATAGCACCAGGAATTACTCTTCTTATTCCTTGCGGAACTAATATATATCTATAAATTTGAATTTTACTAAGTCCTAAACATTGTCCTGCCTCAATCTGATGCTTAGGAATAGATTCAATTGCACCTCTCACCAAATCTCCCATTTCAGCAATCCCCCAAAGAGAAAATATAATTATACAAACTGTTTCAGCTTCTAAATTTATATTCAAAGTAGAAGCAATTCCAAAGTATCCTATAAAAAGCCAAACTATAATAGGTATTATCCTCATTGTCTCTAAATAAAATCTACTTATAGCTCTTATAACTTTTGATTTAACAGTCATTATAACTCCAAATAATATTCCTAAAATTATAGCTATAATTACTGATATAAAAGCAATTTTTATAGTTACAAGTAGCCCTTCAAAAATTCTCTCTAAGTTATTTCCTTCAAAAATTACTCTATAATCTCCACTAAGCATATCTCACCCTCCTTTCTAAGATAGATGCAAATATGGATATTGGGAGCAATATTATAAGATAAAAAATTACAAGCATTAATAAAGCTTCATTTGTCTTATAATACATTCCTATAATATCTTTAGTTAAAAACATTAATTCACCTACTGCTATACATCCAACTATTGATGTTTCTTTTAATAAAAAAAGCACATTGGCTAGTAATCCTGGAATAGATAAAGAAAAAGCTTGAGGAAAAATAATATATCTATATACTTTAGTCTTGGTTAATCCTATACTTAATCCAGCTTCTTCTTGTCCTTTTGAAACTCCTTCAAGTGCTCCTCTAAAAACTTCAGTCATATAACTGCCACCTAAAAAAGTAAGACCTATTACTCCACACATAAAACCACTTATATTTAAGCCAAATTTAGTTAATCCATAATATAAAAAGAACAATTGAATTAATAGAGGAGTATTTCTTGATAGCTCTACATAGCCTTTAACAATATTTTTTAATATTTTTACTTTAAAAAATAAAATATTACTAAATAAAACTCCAATTAAAATTGAAAAAACAATTCCTAATACTCCAAGGCCTAAAGTTATAAAAGTTGCGTGAATAAAATTTGGAATTTGTTCAATCATAAAATTTACATCAAATTGCATATAACCTCCTCCTTAAAATAAAAAAAACTCCATCTCATTAAATTAATGAGACGAAGCTATGTACTCCGTGGTTCCACTCAAATTAGATTAAAAAATCTCACTCAATCCCCTATAAACGGCGAACCGTAATGATCCTACTTAATTTCAAATCATTTGCTCAAAAGTGCACTTTCACTATAGCTTAAATAGAAGTCTTTCAGCTTAAAACCTCCTCTCTTTAAATCTCACTATAATTACTCTTCTTTATCATCGCTTTTCCGATTATTTTACTCTGTTTTGTAAATTATTATATTTAAACAAAATATTCATAGCAACTTTCAAAATTCTTGTTTTCATTAATTTGTAAATATTTTCCTGATGTTTTTCTTTAAATTACTTTTGATTGCTATTAATTTTATTTTATATTTCTATCTTCAATATTTTTATATAATATCTTTAAATTTGTAATTTAATATTTTTCTATTTATAATAAATCTTATATTAAATAAACAGTAATTATAGCTAATAATTATTAAAAATAGTATTAGAAAGGATGCTGAACATACAAAATGAATTTCCAGATTGTCCAGTAGAAATAACTCTTCATCTTATAGGTAACAAATGGAAAGTGCTTATAATTCGTGATCTACTTACTGGAACAAAAAGATTTGGAGAATTGAAAAAATATCTTAATAACATCACACAAAAAGTTCTTACTCAAAACTTAAGAGAAATGGAAGAAAATGGGCTTATAAACCGAAAGGTCTATCCTGAAGTTCCACCTAAAGTTGAGTATTCTTTAACTGAGACAGGCCTTAGTTTAAAGCCTATTGTTGATTCTATGTTTAATTGGGGAAATTATTATAAGGATAAATTTTTATGTACTGATTGATTGCTAGTACAGAAGAATACTTTTCCTTCTTCTGCAAGCATAAATTGAAATGGACGAACTTTAGGTTTACCATCTACTCCTATTGTTGAAAAATATACTATTGGACTTTCATTTAAAAATTGTACTACTTCATTCATATATTATCGTCTCCTTTAAATTTCTTTCACAAGACAATATTAACTCATATATTATATACCGTATAGTAAGCACTTTTAAGTGGTATAGTTTCTTTTAAGATACTATTATAATTAAAAATATAGTAGTTTTCTAAGCCAAAATCTGCTCCATTTCAACTAAATGATGTCTAATTTATATATTTATAATAGTTTTTTCAAACTTATAGTATTTCAATTTTAAGTTTAAACTACTCCTGAATCTAATATTGAAAATTTTCCTTTATCACAATCTATTTCCCCTATTGCTCCATAGGGTATAGTAATCATAGGTGATGTATGTCCAAAATTCATATTGTACATTATTGGTAAATCATTCAATTTTAATTCATCTCTAACAATTTTTAAAATTATATTTTTATATTCATCATAATATTTATTATCATAAGGTTTTCCAATTATTATTCCATTGACTTTTTCTAAAATTCCTTGTGAACCATAATTTCTAATCCAACGTTCAAAATGATTTAATTCTGGCATCTCTTCTGATGTTTCTAAAAATAATATTGCATTTTCCCATATGTTTTCTTTTGGCCAAAGGATTGTCACTTTTATCATTTCTAAAACTTCTATACAACCTACTATTAAATGTCCTCTTATTTTACCTTTTCCTTGCAAAACTTCGTAACCTGTATTTTTATTAATTTTTCTTCTAATATATTTATTCTTTTCATCCCAAGGTAAAAATTCACTAGTCCAAATATCTGATGAAGGTATTTTTCCTATAATTTCTGTATTAAATAAAGCTTTTTCTATCCAATGCTTTGTATAACTAAACATCTCAACATTTTCAGCAAATTCTGATAATATTGCTGGCCCATAAAAGCTACTTAATCCAGCTTTTAAACACATCATATGAGTTACAGTTGTATCTGAATATCCTATAAAAATTTTTGGATTATTTTTTATAACATCAAAATCTATATAAGGTAACATCCTTATGCTTTCCTCTCCACCTATACAAGAAAAAATCCCTTTTATGTTCTTGTCTTTAAAAGCATTCATTAAATCTTCTGACCTTTTTTCAGGATGTTCATAAATATATTTACTCCCTTTTAATGTATTCTCCATTTCAACTACTATAAGCCCAAATTCCTCTTCTAACCTCTTTTTGCCTAAATTATATCTCCAAAGAATTTCTTTATCTCCTGCCCCACCCCAAGATAAACTTATTGCCGCAATTTTATCTCCTTTTTGTAATCTATTTGGTTTTATAAAATTCATAATATCCCCCTTATTATCCCCTAATTATCTTTCTTTTGTTTTTTATAAAATATTATCTACAAAATACATACAACACACTTGATTTCTATATTTTTAGACTTTTTTAAAAACAATTTTAATTTTATATTTTCCCCATTTTATCATAAAAAATAGTAGACTTAAACGAAAGTTTAAATCTACTATTTTAATTTATATTTTTAATAAATAAATTGTTTATAAATATATTTATTAAGCTTTATGATTCATCATAATATTTTTTACTTCTTCAACACATTCTGGTTTTAATAATCCTAGCATTTTAGGGATAAAAGCTTTCATATACTCTCAATTAAAAGTTCCATTAGCTTGTTTTTTAAAAGATTCCTTAAGTAATTCTTCTGCTTCTTTTCTTCCTTCTTCTGTTACTCTTTCCATTATGAAATTAAAAAATTGTTCTTGTCCTTTATTCATATTAGTTATCCTCCTAAAGTTTCCATAATTATAGTCCATATCTATATTTTTTTCAATTATAGAATTAATTATAATATATAGACCTCTATAAAAATTTTATTAATTTATATATATAATTTCAATTATTTTAACTATATATTATCTAAGCAACTTCATTACAAATCTTTTTTGACTTGAAAGGATTAAATACTATTAAAAACATTACACTTCCTAATACAAATGTAATAAGTTCAGTTACTGTAGTTGACCAAATTACTCCATCTAGTCCAAAGAAACTATGTCCTATTATAATTACTGGAATTGATAATACTCCTTGTGCTATTGCTATAATAGTTGTAGGTGTTCCTTTACCTGATGCTTGGAATATTCCTAAGAACAATCCTGCAATTCCATTAAATAATTGTGAAACTAGCATAGCTGTAAGAATATAAGTTCCAATTCTTATTACTTCATTACTGCTTGTAAAAAGTCCTACAACTTCTTTTCTAAGTATAAACACTACTATAAAAAAGAAAACTGATATTAAAGCTATATATTTAAAGCTTGATTTTAATCCTAAATTAAATCTTTTAAAATTTTCACTAGAATAATTATATGCTAATAAAGGAATTACACCTAAAACTATTCCCATACTTAAAAATTCAGGAACTTGTACAATACGTAATGCTATTCCAATACTAGCTGTAACACTATCACCATACTCCATACAAAAGTTATTTAATAATAATGTTGTTACAAGCATAAATGACATTTGAATTAATTCTGGTACACCTATTTTATAAATTTCAATTTTATCTTTAAATGAAATTTTTCTTATTCTAACGAAATTTCTTAGCTTTTCACTTTTTCTTTGTAGATAATAAGCATAATAAATTGCTGAAGCTAAATTGGCTACAGACATTGCAACAGCTGCCCCTACTAAATCAAAATGAAATATTAATATTAAAATTGGATCTAATATTAAGTTAACAATAGCACTTATAGCCATTCCATACATAGATTCTTTAGAAGCTCCAGTACCTCTAACTATTTGTTCTAATGCAAAATTTATAACTACCATAAATCCAAGTACTAAACATGCTACTATGTATTTTTTAGTTACTGCAAACACACTTCCACTTGCCCCTAATAAACTAGTTATAGGATTTATAAATATAATTGCTAAAATAGCAACAATGATACTAAATAAAAAACTAGAATATATAACATAACTTGCTATATTTTTAGCTTTATCTATTTCATCTTTAGCAATAAGTCTTGTTACAAATGTTCCTCCACCAACACCAAATATATTCCCAATTGCCATTAAAACTATAAATATAGGAAGTCCTAATGTTACTGCTGAAAGCATATCTGTATTTCTTAAAAGTCCTATAAAATAAGCATTTATAACATTATATACTGTTCCAATAGATAGTCCTAGCATCATTGGAATTGAAAGATGCTTAACTGCTTTTTTTATTGGTGCTTCTTTTAAATAATATTCATTTGTATTTTCCATTTAATCTTCTCCTTTAGTTTAATTTCTTACTGTTAGAATTCTAACTATTTTTATATACGATAGCAATTGCTATCATATTTTATAAAGCTTTGTTTATTTTTACAAGTAATTTATTAAAAGTTTCTGCTTCCTCTTTAGTTAATACACTTAAAGTTTCATTTTCAATTTTAGAAAAAGCTATTCCTATATCTGAAATTAACTTTTCGCCTTGTTCCAATAAATAAATATTTTTTTGTCTTTCATTATCTTTTGGGATTCTACGTTCTATGTATCCTTTTTTCTCTAAACCTTGAAGCATACTTGTAATAGTTGCACTCTTTCTATTGAAAGCTTCTGCAATATCTTTTTGTATTAATCCATCATGTTGATGCTCATAGATATACCTTAACATTCTTCCTTGTTGAGAATTAATACCTAATCTTTTTATCTCACTATCAGCTTTTAATTTTAGCTTTATACTTATAATTCTCATTAAGCCTAGTGAATCGAAGTTTTGCATTTTTCTTATATCTCTATTCAAAATAATCAACTCCTTAAAATAAAATTATCATTCAAATTTAAAATTGTCAATAGTCTAATTGTTAGATTTCTAACTATTTTATTTTTTCATTTAATAAAAAAATACTGATAAACTTTTATTTATCAGTATTTTTCTTAAAATTTATAATTTATTATTTTTATATTCTATTTATTATTTATAAAACATTTTATTCATTTCTGAAATTGCCTTAGAGCTTCTAACACCTGGTGATAAATCTGCTAATGCAATTACATGTATATTATTATCTTTTATAGCTTTAACATCTTTTAATGCTGGATTATTTTTTAAGAATTCTATTTTCTTTTCAGCTGGTTCTCCTGCTAAATAATCAGTTACAATTATAACATCTGGATTTTTTTCAACTATACTTTCAAAAGAAACTGTTTCATATGATTTTTTTAAATCTCCATATACATTTTTCCCACCAGCTAAGCTTATTAAATTGTTTGGAAGACCTGCTCCAACAACCATAGCATCTTTTTCACCTGAATCATAAATCATTACTTTTACTTTATCTTCATCTTTTGCTTTTTTTAAGCTTTCTTGCACTTTATTTATTTCATTTTTCATATTATTAATTACTTCATTAGCTTTGTCTGGAACTCCAAATATTTTTCCTAATGTAGCTATATCTTCATAAACTGTTTCTACAGTTGCATTTCCACTTAAAGATTTATCAACATAAGGATATATTCCTTCCTTAACTAACTCAGATGGAGTTCCTGTAGATTCACTATTTATAGACATTTCCCATCCACTAACAAAGTCAGGATCTAAAGCCATAAAAGCTTCTTTAGATATATTGTGTCCCCCTGTCACTTTTAAAACAGGAATTTTATCATATGCAGCTTTATATTGTGGCAATATAGGATTATCTAAAAGTGCTGTTCCAACCATTCTATCCCCTAAATCTAAAGCTAATAAAGTTTCAGTCATAAATTGTGATAATGTTACTGCTCTCTTAGGTGGTTTTGTAACTTTAACATCTATTTTTTCTTTTCCATCATCATATACATATGAAAACTCTTTAAACTGTGATGTTTGCTCAGTTTTATTTGTATTTTCTTCTACCTTTTTTTCTGATGCTTTACATCCCATAAATATAGTAGTTGCAGCAATTACAGTCATTCCTAAAAGAATGCTTTTTATTTTCCTATTCATTATTTTCCTCCTATGTATTTATACATTAATGTTTATGATAACCTGTATACCCATCTTTATGGACATGTCCATGCCCAATTCCATTTACATGTGAATGTTCACTAATATAAAATATATGTATGTCCCCAGTTATAGGATTTTTTCCTATGTAACAATCTACATTAAATACTTTTTTTATCATCTCTTTTGTAAGAATTTCATCTACACTTCCACTTGCGATTATTTCCCCCTTTTGAATAACTATAAGATAATCACAATACATTGCTGCTATATTCATATCATGTATAGCTGCAAAGGTAGTTAATTTTAATTCTTTTACAATATCCATAACCTGAAGCTGATAACCTACATCTAAATGATTAGTTGGTTCATCTAATATAAGTAATTTTGCATCTTGTACCAAGGCTCTAGCAATTAAAACTCTCTGTTTTTCTCCTCCAGACAAACTGTTAAAACTTCTTTCTTCAAAACCATTAAGTCCAACTTTCTTAAGCATTTCACTAACCATTTGCATATCTTTTTTAGAATAATCTTCAAATATAGATTTATAAGGGTATCTTCCCATTTTAACTACATCTTCAACTTTAAAATCAAATTCTGATGTAGTCTCTTGAGCTAAAACTGCAAGTTCTCTTGCAATTTCTTTATGGCTCATATTTTCCATATCTTTTTCGCCTATACTTATTTTTCCTGACTTTGGCTTATATATTCTATATATATTCTTAAGTAAAGTTGACTTTCCTGAACCATTAGAACCTATTATTCCAACAAACTGCCCTTCTTTTATTTCTAATGAAATTTTTTTAAGAATTTGCTTATTTTCTATAAAAAAATCTAATTCGCTTACTTTTAATTTACTCATTACTTCTTACCTCCAAAAGAATAATCATTCTTAGCTATTAGCCATAAGAAGAATGGTCCCCCTATAAGTGCAGTTATTATACCTATTGGTATCTCTCTTGGTGAAAATAAAACTCTTGCAATTAAATCTGATAATATTAAAAATATTGCTCCTAAAAGAATAGATAATATTATTAATTTTTTATGATTTGTTCCTGTTATACTTCTAACTATATGTGGAATTACTAATCCAATAAATCCAATAGCACCTGTTAATGATACTATTACTGAAATTAATAAAATAGAAATTAATAATATTATAGATTTCACCAACTTAACGTTCATTCCAAGCATAATTGCACTATCATCACCAAACAATAATAAATCTAATGATTTTGAAAGAATTAAAGAAATAATTAAGACTAATAGTAATACAATTGATGGAAACAATATAACATTCCATTTAGCACCACCGAGACTTCCCATTATCCAAAAAATAGCTGCTTTTGCCTGATTTGAATTTTCCGCAGAATATATAAGTAAATTTGTTATTGCAGAAAATATAGTAGATAAGGCTAATCCTGATAAAACAAGCCTTGTAGTAGAGCTTGTTTTCCCAAATCGAGTTCCAATCATAAATACTAAAACTCCACATATAATAGAACCTATAAATGCTCCACCAGCTATTCCTAACATTCCTGCTAAAGAGCCAGAGAAAACTATTACAGAAACAGCTCCCGTTGATGCTCCTGATGATATTCCTAAAATATAAGGATCTGAAACTGAATTTCTAGTTATACATTGCATAAGAACACCACAAAGTGCTAAAGATGCCCCTGTTATTCCTGCTAATATAGTTCTAGGAAACCTTATTTCCCATATTATAGTCCCAACAGATTTAGGAATTTCAGATCGTAATTCTATTCCAAAAAGCTTATGACCTAAGAATTCATATACAATCTTTGGACTAATATTTGTACTTCCAAAAGACACTCCTAAAATTATTGATATTACTAAAAAAATAGATAACAATAGCCCCCAAAATAAAACCTTTTTATTTAAATTTTTACTCAAATTCTCCCTCCAAACTATTATATTTATTTGGTTTAACTCTGTTAACATAACATCAATGATTAAATTTTACATTATTAATATTTTTTTTGTAAAGTTAATATAGTATTTTGCTATTAGCTAATAATTTATTACTTTTATTATTTAAATTCAGATTTTAATTATAATTTTAATTCAAAAATCCCATTTTTATTGATAAATTTATTTTTTGAAATAGTTTTTTTAAAATTTTTATTAATTAATAAATTTATTAATTACAGGTTTTAAATATTAACTTTTATTTCATTTAACAATAAAATAAAAAGGCAGCCTAAATGACTACCTTTTTTAAGTCTATATAATAAAATTCTATAGTTTATGGATAAATATCATTGTTTTCTTCTATAAGAATTTGAATTTGGCAATTATAATCATATGTATTAAATATATTATCAAAAATTTCTAGCATTATAATATTTTTTATTTCAAAATTATTTTCTTCTACATAAGAAATTATATCTTTTCTGATTTTATCTTCATCTTTGTTATTATAAATAGCTGTTAAATATGTTCCTTGTGGTAATACATCTATGTTTTCACATTCTTTAAGATTATTATCTACTTCTGTAAAAACAAACTTTGGTACAAACTCATTTTTAGAATTTATGTCGTATATAATTCCTCTTTCTACATTTGCTTTTATATTATTATTTTTTATCTCTTTATCTAAATAAGAATAATAAATAACTTCATTTAAATTTCCAATTTCCTCAAAAGGTGATTTTATTATATACCTCTTTTTTAAAGTTTCTATTTTTATATCTTTATCTTTAATTTTTTCTTTTGATTGTTTTACCAAATTATCTAATATATCAATGTTTTTTATAACTTCTCTCATTTTACTTATTTTTTCTTCTGATTCTTTCTTTTTCACTTCTAAAAATTTAAGCAGTTTTTCTGTATCACACTCTTTAAAAATTTCTTTTATTTCGTTTATACTCCCTCCCAATATTCTACAGGTTTTTATTATATCAATATAAATAAATTGATCTATTGAATAATATCTATAACCTGTCATATTATCAATATATTTTGGAACTAAAATTCCTTCCTGGTGATAATACCTTAAACTTTTTATAGTTATATCTTTTAATTTAGATACTTCACCTATTGAAAATAACTTTTGCATTCTAAATCCCCTTTTATTTTATTTGACTCTACCCTTAGGGTAGACTCTATTCTTATTATACAGTATTTACCTAAAAATACTAAATAAAAAAATTAAGGAGAATTTATATGCAAGAAAATATTTTAGGAAAAGAAAAAATTTCAAAACTATTTATAAAATTTTCAATCCCAGCAATAATTGCAATGCTAATTTCAGGTATGCAAACAGTAATTGATGGAATATTTGTTGGAAATTTTATTGGTGCAAATGCAATGGCTAGTATAAGTATTGGTGCCCCATTTATTCAATTAGTAATAGGATTTTCAATGTTAGTTAGTGTTGGTGCTTTAAGTTATATGGGGAGAAGTCTTGGTGAAGGAAATACCGATTTAACTAAAGATATATTTAAAACTTCTGTTATTTTACTTTCTGTAGTTTCATTTATTCTAAGTATCATAGGATTTTTATTTAATGAAAATATATCTAGTTTATTAGGTGCTAATTATGTTTTAATTGAAAATGTAGCTAATTACATAAAAATAATTTCTCTTTGTGTATTACCTATGTCTTTAGCTTTTTTATTTGGATTTTCTGACAGATTAATTGAAAAGCCTGACCTTTATTTTAAAGGAATGATATTAAGCTTAATTATAAATATAACTTTAAATTATATATTAATAAAACAACTTGAATTTGGAATTATTGGTGCTGCACTTGCAACAGGTATATCTTATTCCTCAGTATTTCTTATAGTTTTAGGACCAATGATAAATAAGAAAAATATAATAAATATATTTGTAGGTAAATTTAATAAAAAAACTATAATACCTATTATATATAATGGCTCATCAGAAGCTATAGGCTCTTTAGCTTCTGCCACATCTGCTTATTTATTTAATATGTCATTTATAAATATAATTGGTGAATCAGGTGTAGCTGCATTTACAAGTATAAATTATATTGCTCAATTTGGGACATTAATTGTATTCGGAATTGCAGATGGAATTGGATCTATTTTAAGCTATAACTATGGAGCTAAAAATTTTGATAGAGTAAAAAGAACTTTTAGCTTAGCTGTTAAAATTTCTCTTGTTATAGGAACTTTAACTTTCATAACTTTATTTTTCTTCTCTAAAAATTTAGTAACTTTATTCACTTCATCAAATCCTGAAGTATTAGAAATAGCAATTGCAGGTTCTAAATTATATGCTTTTGCCTTTTTATTAAATGGATTTAATACAATTTCATCTTCATATTTTACTGCTATAGGATATGCAAAAGAATCAGTTATAATAGCTTCATGTCATGGATTAATATTTATCATTTTAGGAATATCTATTCTTCCAAAACTATTTGCAATTAACGGTATATGGCTTACAGTTCCATTTGCTGAAATTATGACTTTATTTATATCTTTCAGGTTAATAACTAAATTTAAACTTTCTTCTGAAGATAATATTTCTTTAGAAAATGAAGTCATAAACTCATAATATATTTATAATCCTTATTTAACTAATAAAAATTAAACTGCTACAAAAATCAGTTAAATTACTTTTGTAGCAGTTTATTATTTAATATTATATATTTTTATAAAAATTTCTTATTTTCTATTCTACTATTTTTTCTTTAGTTTCAAATTTTTCTACTAATTGTCCTGCTAATACATATAAAGTTGTACTAATATAAAATCCTTTCCATATCAATAAAATACCTAATGTAATTGCACATAAGAAAATTAATGGAATGAAAGAAAGTTGTAGTTTTAATAATTGCCAATAATTCTTTAAACCAACTTTATATCCATAAACTATTGTTTCTATAACTGACATATTTTTATTTAAAGCTATAAAAATTACAACTGGTAAAGGTATAATTGCTAAATAAACTATAAGACTCGCTATTGGTAAAATTATGTGTAAGATAGTAGGTATTCCTAATATTGCATCAATATTAGCTTTTAAAGTTAAAACATGTATTATTCCGTTTAGAGCATATTGTATTGCTACTACTATAAATATAGGTAACCATTGTTTAATTGAGAATGTAAATTTAAATTTTGTATTTTGATTATTTACTGCTTCCTTTTCTCTACAACTTAAATTATAAAATAAATAACTTGTTGGTATTGATAATATTATTCCTAATATAAAAGTTACAATTGGTGATGTAATATAAAAATATTTCATTATATAATTATATATAGCCATTACAACTATTGTTGGTATTAAAAAGCTAAAAGTATATACACTTTTATGATGTATATTTGGATTGTCTAGTAATTCCTTTACATCTCGTTTTAATGTACCTGTTCTAGTATCTTCTCTAGGTTTTAATATAAAATTTCCATTAGTTGGGCATCCACAGTTTCTACAATAAGATTTTGTATCATCTATAATTTCTGCACCACATTCCTGACAATAGGAATTACCATTTCCAACACTAGTACCACATGCTGGACATTCCAAAGCTTTGTCAGAAATTTTTTTCCCACAATTTTTACAGTACATTTAATTTTCCTCCTTGGTTATAAATAAATATTTACTATTTACATCAGCAAATATAGCTAAAGTATACAATATAAGAAATTTTATATCAATTATTCTAAAAAATGGTATTAAATATAAAATATAAGTAATAAAATAGTATAAATACTTCTAGTAAATCATATTTTCAATTATTAAAATAATAAGGAAAAAACTTGTAAATTTAGATGTAATATAATATATAACATTAAATTTGATATATAATATTTTAATAAAAAATTATATAAAAAAGACATTTAAAAAGCTTTTACTACAACTTTAAAAATGTCTTTATCTTTATTATTTATAATATATCTATTTATATATATTCTAGTTTCTATAAATATTCTTGAAATATTGACCTGCTAGACCATCAGTTCCTATTTCATTCTTTAAGAAGTATTTTAGAAGTTCTTTATCATCTTTATCTTTTAAAAGCTTTTCTAAATTATAAGTATCTTCATAATTTATAGCCTGTTCCTTTAATATATTTATTAGATAATTGAAAGTCTCTCTTATTTCGTTGGTATTTATTTTTCTAACCTCACCACTTCTAAGACTTATTTCTAATTCTAGTGTATATGCTAACTTATATAATCTGTCTTCTTCTCCATCATAATTAAATTTAAGTGGAAATCCTGTTCCTCTAGTTCTAAATATATTCCCTACACTTATCTTAATTGAATCAATTTCTGAAAATGATATATTTTCATTTAATTTTTTCACTTTCATAGTAATAAGATTTCTATTATATATTTCTATATTTGTTTCTTTTATAAATATTGAATAAATAGCATCTGTCGCTAACAAGTTTTCATTTGGTTCTCCATTAATATATATAACTGATCTCATAAATTTATTTTCCATTGCTGTTTTATTACTCTCCTTTAATCTAATTTTATACTCTTCTAAAACCTTATTGTATTTTTTACTTTCTTTATTAAGTCTCATATTTTTTATCTGAACATAAATAATTAACCCAATTCAAATTAATAGTGATGCTCCTATTAACCATTTAATATCTATAATTTTAAATCTATCCCAAAGCATAAATTCAAAAGCCATAAACATTGTATAAAATAAGATAAATCTTAATCTATATGAATATTTTTTAATTAAACTTTTTTTATTTAATCCTTTTTCTATAATAGAAAAAATTATACTAAAGCCTATAATAATAAAAATATTTACTTTATTTATATCTTTAGATAAAAGTGTATATAAAGCTAAATTAATAAATTAATTTCTAAAAAATAAATAAAAAATTTCTTTAACCATAAAAAAACCTCCCTTAAAGCCCCAAACTCTTTTTAAAATTAAAAGTAAAACTTCTAGAAACTATTACTTTCTCTTTATTTTCTAAAGTTAATATTAATCTTCTACTAATGTCAGGAACTATTTTAGAAACTTTATTAAGGTTTACTATTGTATTTTTAGAAATTCTTATAAAACTTTCTTTTTCTAAAATTTCTTCTAGTTCATAAAGCTTTTCCTTACATTGAAAAACATCTTCTTTTGTATATATAAAAGTCTTTTTATCAACACTTTCTATATATAGAATTTCAAATACTTTGACTAAAATAACTTCAATTTCTTTTATCCCACTTATAGTTTTATTTTCATTTTTAAAAGTTTAATAATGTCTGAAACTTCTTTATTAACTTTTCTACAAGAAATTGTAACTACTATCTCTTGTAAATTTTCTTGTTCATCAATTTTTATTCTCATACCCATCCTCCAAGCTTAAGCTGTAATATAAGTATATTATTACTTATTTACCCATTCAACTGTTTACAACTAAGATGTATATTTATATATCTAACTTGCCAAAATTCATTCTGTATATATCTATAAAAAATATCGTTTCTCCAAACACTTCCATATAATTGATATATTAAAATTCATTAAATAAAAAAGAGCTATAATATGAAACAACAGGCATTAGTAATTATAAATATATAAAAATGTTTTTTCATAACTAAAGAAAGTCGAGTAAAGTTAGATTTACACATAAAAAGGATAAGCTTATAGCTTATCCTTTTATATTTATGTTATTTAATTTTATATACAGCAGCTTTTCTTATTAAACCTCTTCCTTCTTTAAAATCATTTTTTATAACTATAGCATATTCGTTATAATATTTTATCCTTGTAATCTCTGGAGCATAAGTCTCTATATTATCTACAATAATTTTTATTTTGTTTCCTTCTAATTTTCCAATACTCATTTTTGCAATATCTTCTGACACTTTTTTATTTTCTATATGTCCATCAATAATAGTTACATTTTCATCTTTTAATTTATATTCTGAAGTAAATAATATAAAACCATCATTAAAATTATAATTATGTATAATTTTATGATTATCCTTTCTCCAAATATTATCAAACTTTTTATTATTTAAGTTAAATACTATAAGCTCTTCATCTAAAAGTATATAAATATCCTCTCCTTTGATTCCTAAAAGCTTCCCTTTATTTCTAACAAAATATCCCTTAAACTTATCTATTATATTTCCATATCTATAAGTTTTATTAACTTTTAATTTATTATTTTCTATTCCTAACTCTATAATAGAACCATTTTCTAATATTCCAATAAACTTACCTTTTAAATAAATAACATCCGTAATTATTTTTGAATCATATATAGAAAATTCATTTTTATTACCTAAATAAATTTTTTCTTCTTTATTGTCTACTATTCCTTCAACTAAATCTTGTCCATTAGAAAAACGTACTACATAGTATCTATAATCAGAATAATATACATCTTTTATATTTAGATAACTTAAACCTAATTCATTTTTTAAACTCTCCAGTTCTTCTATTAAAGTATCTTTTAAATACTCTCTATCTTCTTTTTCTACATAATTTAAAAGGCTTGGATTTTCTTTTATTTCTTTAGATGTTTCAAGTTTCAACTTATCTATATATTTATTAGTGTCAATCTTTTTTTCTTCTAAAAAGTCTAATTTACAATTTTTATTTATTTTAAATTTTACTTTTTTAATATCTATATTTTCTCTTTTATCTCCATAATAACTTTCTATTGATTTAGATATATAATTTAAATAATATCCCACTCCTGAAGTTAATAATCTTAAATCTCCATATACCTTATCTCCAATTTTAATGGCCCTCGTTAATTCATCATTTTCAAGATATACCTTATCTTCTCTTATTTCCATATTTTTATTTAAATCAAATAAATAAGCTTCCCCTATAATATCTCCGTTTTCAAAATAGATGTTATCTAAAAATGATTCTATATCATTTATTTCATATTCGCATACTAATTTTCCTTTTTCATTTACTTCTATAGTATTTAAAATTGGCCTTAATTTGTATATTGACATGCTTATGACTATAATAACTAAAGCTATTATTGACCATAAAATCCCCTTTTTCATATTTCCCCCACTTTATTTCATTATGAAAAGCTACTTTAGTTTGTAAAGCTCTAACTCTGTTCCTATAACTTCCTTTGTGCCATCTTTAAGCTTAGATTTTTCTACTGCAATATATTCATCATTTAAAATTACTTTTTCTTTATCTAACTTTTCAATATCTTTTTTAATAATTTCTATAGTGTTTCCATTTAAATGACCTATATCAACTTTTTTAGATTTTTCTCCAGAACCCTCACTAAATATAATATATCCATCATTTACATCTTCAATATGAAGATTATTATTTTCACCTTTATAAGCTTTAGAAAATTCTCCAGTCTTTGTATTAAAAGATACTAAACTTTCACTTTCCCCATTTATATATTTTAAATAAATATAATCTCCTGATGTACCTAAATATCTAGCTCTAGTTTTTAAACCTTTTAATATATTTTTGTATTCTTTCTCATACTTAATTTGCCAATCATTTAAATTAAGTAAAACTATATTTCCTGAAGATAAAACTCCATAAAACTTTCCATCAACTAAAACTATATCAACTATATTTTTATTACTGTCATTAGCTGTATCTAAATATGCTTCTCCTGTCTCATCCTTTAAAATTCCATAGCCAGTAAGCATAGTTCTTGCTTCATCAGAATAAAATCTCACAAAAGTATATTTTCCATCTGAATCATGTACTCTCATTATACCTACAGCTAAAGTTTCCCCTTTAAACTCTTTCATTATTTTGCTAATTCTCTGTTGAACATCATATTCAGGTCTAACTTTGTTAAAATTATCTTTTCTATTTTTAAAATCTTTAAATGAAATATCTTTTTCTTCTACAATTTTTTCTTTTCCGTCCTTTATTTCAAAAGTAATTTCTTTTGTTATAAATGGATCTAATCTAGTCAATTGGTTAACCACTTCATATATTCCATATTTTTCGATTACTTCAACTGATGATAAATCTCCAAATTTTTTATCTGAAATAGTAACTCCTTTTCCTATAACACTACCTCTACAAACTAATTCATTTTCATCATTTACAGTTATAGGATAATCTCCTTTTCCTAATATTACTACATATTTCTTAAAATACACTTTCCCATCTTTATAAATTATGTCATCATAATTTAAATCACTGTCTATCTTTTCTTTATTTAAAAGCTTATTATCGCCTTCAAAATTAGTCTCTTCTATTTTTAAATCTGGTTTTTTAGAATAAGAATATCCTGCAATAGCCCCAATAGTTCCAACAACTCCAACAATCCCAAAAGTAATAACCCCAATAATAACTTTTTATCCATATTCTTCCCCTTTTGTTTAAAAATTTAATATTTTATTCATATATACATTTTATCAAATCCATCTAGAATTTTCTAATTTTTTTGGAAATATTTAAATTGTTTTCTGCTTTTTGCTTATATAAAATTTTAGCTTTGCTAAAATAAGCTGGAAACAATTTATTTATTTTCTTTAAAATTAGAAAGTAAAACTTAAATAAAAAATCTCTATTTATTTTCCCAATACACTTTATTTTTTGTTATATATTAATACTTATTTACGAGTATTTTATTTAAGTTACTTTTTTTAATATTTATATAAATTTTATAGATGTCTTAAATTTTTTCAACTCCAAACTATATGAAAAGTTATTTATATTCATTTACGAGGAAATCTTTTAAAAAATAAATTTATATTTAATAGAAAATAAAGACATGACCTTTAATTTAGGTCATGTCTTTATTAATTTAATTTATATACTTTTATTTCTGTAAATAATTTTTTTGTTTGCTTATCTTCTTTTCTATTTTCTATTATAACTGTATCTTCATTAAATAATTCAGTTGAATATTTCATATCTTCAATATTATCTATTAATATTTCTATTTTACCTTCTTTTAAAACTCCTATGCTTTTTGCTCCTGAATTCTTAGGATTTTTATAAAAACTTATATATCCATTAAACATGTCTATATCTTCCATCACTTCAAATTTACTATTATAAACTAATTTAAATTCTTCTTTTTCTAAATCAAATGCCATTATAGAATCTACTGGTTTATAATTTCTAAAGTAAACATACCCATCTTTTAAACCAAGTAAATGACATTCTCCTACACTCTCATGCTTTATTTTATTTTTAAAAGTGTTTATAATTTCTATCTTATCTTCCTTTAATTCTATTTCTAATATATCTCCTTCTCTTCTAAGTGCATAAAGTTTATCTTTATATTGAAAAATTTCTCTTATTGAAGTGATTGTCCCTTTTTGAAAAGTATAAGTTTTATCTTCCTTTCTGTCCCTAATAGCATAAACATTATTTTCATAATTCTTTTCATCTAAAAAATATCCTACATAATATCTATAATTAGAGCCATATACCTCTTCAAAATTTTCATAACTTATCTTTTTCATTTTATATTTGTTTTTTATTTCTTTTGTTAAAAGTTTTAGTTCTTCTTCATCTTTTAAATCTTCTTTAGATAATGCTTTATATTTTTCTAAATCATTTATAAAAAACTTTTTATACTCTTTATTTTCTTTTTCCTCCATAAATTCTTTATAAGTTTTCTTTTCTTTATTTACTAATTCAATTTTCCCATTATCATTTATCTTACCTTCTATTAAGAATATATCTAGTGTTTCTAAATCTTTTTTTCCTTTAGAATCCATAATTTGGTCTTTTTCATTAATAGTTATTTTAGTTTGAATAGCCTCTAAAACTCCATAATCTTTATTATCAATTTTCATTGTCCAACCTAAGTCTATTCCTTCTAAAAATAAATCATTATTTTCATTTATTTTCATATTAGGTGTTACTTCAAATAAATAAGTTTTTATATAAACATCTTTATCATACTTTATATCATTGTAATATATACATCCATCATACTTTAATTCTTTAATTAAAGCTTCATTACTTGTTTTAGATTTTTCTTTTTCTAAATTAAATTCTTCCTCTACTTTTACATCAGCTTTAACTCTAATATTTCTACTTTCATCAGTAAAAATATTTCTATTAAGTATTAATGCAGTTCCAAACCCTATACATATTGATACTATTCCACCCACTAATTTTATTAGCCATTTTTTCCTCATATCCTCACAACCTTTCATACCATACTCTTATATTTTACCATTTTTCTACCAAATATAAAAAAAGAATAATAAAATTTATATATTTATTATTCTTGTAATTCACTTTAAATATTTTCTCTAATAATTTATTTTATAACCAAAAAGAACTACCTTAAGGTAGTTCTCGTTTTCTTTCTTAGTAAATCATCATGCCTATTAATGTAATAAATAAAGTTATCATTGTTAAAATAAACATTTCAGATATAACACTGTAAACATATTTTACTTTTATATATCTATTGTATGACAGTTCATTTAATCCCATTACTGATGTAGTTTCCATTGTAGCTATATCTTTATTTATTTGATTTAAGTAATCTTCTTGTAATCTCAATAAAATTATCTCCCAACCTTAAAAACTTTTTTCTTTATTTTAGCACTAATTATAATACTTGTATAGGTTTTCTTTGTAAAATTTACATTTTTTATATATTTCACAAATTTATTACTAAATCCTATTCTTTTTTATCAATGTTACTAAGGTACATGCTTCTATATATTCTATTCCTC
Source organism: Clostridium thermobutyricum (assembly GCF_000371465.1). Classification (NCBI taxonomy): domain Bacteria; kingdom Bacillati; phylum Bacillota; class Clostridia; order Eubacteriales; family Clostridiaceae; genus Clostridium; species Clostridium thermobutyricum. The sequence continues at coordinate 268,455 of NZ_KB850958.1, forward strand.
TATCTTTACAAAGCTCTTTTATTTTCTCGCTTCTAGCCCCAGGTTGAGCTATAACATACTTTATTTTATGATTTGTATCATTAAATAGATTTTCATATCCTTTGCTTGGGCTTACACATAAATTAACCCCTTCTATATTTAAATCAATATCTTTTAATTCTTTCATTTCTCCATCTATTTCATCATATGGAGTTACTCCAACTACGTTATAACCTTTATTTTCAAAATTCTTTAAGATTTTATAAGCATATTTTTCTTTATTTAATATATCGCCAATAACTGCCCAAGTAATCTCTTCTGAATATATACTTTCTAAATTCATTTAAGTCACATCCTTTCAATTAAATTATTTCCCTTAATTTCTATAATTATTATAAAACTTATCTTATCCCGTTATTATATAAAAACTATTTTTATTATAATTTTAAATTTCATATTGTCTATTGTAAAAAATTTGTACTAACTAAGCTTGTCTCTATATGCTATAATAAAAACATTATAAAAATATATTATAAGATTGGAGTTTTTTATATGGAAATTTTCGGTATGAGTATAACTCAATTTTTAGCAACTTTAATATTTTTAGTTGTTGGAGGATTTGTTGTTTGGAAAATTTTTAAAGCTATATTACATTTAGCTGTTTTCGTTATAGCCATATTAATTCTTGTATACATATATAATCATGTACCAGTTATTCATCAAATGGTATTAAATTTATTATATTCAATTAGTTAATTGAATATAAAACCACTAGTAAAATGTTAGTTACTAGTGGTTTTTTATTTACACTTCTAATTAATCTTATATAAAATTAAAATAAATATAGTTATTAATTAGAATATTATATTTTATTAAGATAAATTTTAAATTAAATATTTTTTAAATTTGAATGTTTATATTTTTTAAGCAAAATTATAAACCAAATCACAAGTATACTTCCTTTAAATATACTACTTACACTTATACTCCACCATATTCCATCTAAACCTAAAACAGTTGATGAAAGCAATAATGCAAATGGAATTCTAAGAAGACTAAATAATGTGCAAATAATTGGTGGTACATAAGTTTTACCTATTCCATTAAAAGCACCAACAGTTAATAGCTCTACACACATAAATATTTGAGATATTCCAAGTATCCTCATATATCCTGTCCCCATAGCTACAGCATGAGGTTCTGATAAGAATATTCTAAATATATAACTTGGGAATAATAAAAATATTAAAGTTATTGTTCCTCCAAATATTAAAGTTAGTGTAAGTGCCTTTTTATATCCTTCTATTATTCTTTCTTTTTTATCTGCACCATAATTTTGCCCTACAAAAGCTGAAATAGCACCTTGAAGCCCTCCAATAGTAACATAAGAAACTGATTCTATTTGAACTCCTACTTTTTGGACTGCAATTGCAGTAGGCCCAAAATCAGATACTATTCTTCCTATTGTTATTGATATAAGACTAAATGTAACCCTTTGAACAGTTACTGGAAATCCTAATTTTATTACCTCTTTTGCCTTTTCTATGTTTAATTTCATTCCACCTTTGAAATGATTTATTAATCCTCTACTTGAAAATATAAATATCCCTAATACAATACACCTTGAAATAAGTGTTGCAAAAGCAGCACCTAAAACACCTAAGCCAGAAATAGGCCCAATTCCAAATATAAGTATAGGATCTAAAATTATATTAAATACAAATCCAGTTGTATTTGCTTTAAAAGGCATTTTACTATTTCCATATGAATTAAATATAATAGTTAAAAGAGAATTTAAATACATAACTATTATTCCTAAAGCAGAAATAACTAAATATTTTTCTGCCATACTATTTACCCATGGATTTCCAAGCTTATAAAAATCTATTAATGGTTTTCTAAAAACAATTAGAAAAATCATATATATAATTCCTAAAATAAAAACCATTATTATTCCATTATTTATATATTCTCTTTCATTATCCCTTTGCCCAGAACCAATTGCATGAGAAAGCTTAACTCCTGTTCCTATTAAAATTACACTTACTATTGAAAGAGAAAGATTTATAAAAAAACTTGCTGTTCCAATAGCTGCAACTGAATCACTACCAAGTCTACCAATCCATATCATATCAACCATACCATAAGCAGTTTGAATGAAATTAGTTAATATAATGGGCATTGAAAGTGCTAATAAAGATTTTGTTATATTTCCTTTTGTTAAATCTATATTTTTCAAAAAATCACCCCATTCTTAATACTATACACAGTTTTTATAAAAGTATATAGCTTAAATCACTAAAAGTGCTTGAAAAATTTCACATTTAAATTATTAAAAATGAATTATGTTATATATAAATGATATTTTTTAATAATTTATCCTAATTATACAAATAACTATTTATATTTTAAAATTTACTCTATAATAATTTATAAAAAGGAATAGCAATCTATATTTTATACTATATATTATCAACCTTAATTCAAAACAGAGCCTATAAAAAAATAACAGTTATTTTTTATACATAACTGTTACTTTTATATATTATTTTATATCTTCTATTTTTAAACCTTTAAAGAATTCTTCTTCACCTAAGTTTCCTTTTAATAATTTATTCGGAAACATAAGAAGTGGAGTATAATCCTTATCATACATAATTAAATAATCATCTTTTCTTATAACTCTAGATACATCTTTTATTTTAATGCTATATGATTTACTTTTATCATCTAAATTTTGAACATAAAATTCTTTAGGTTTTCTTGTTACCTCTTTATTTTGTCCATAAGCAGGATTTTTTCTTAACATTCTAAGAACACTTTTTCTATAAACAGTTCTACTAGCAAGAAGAACTCTTACCCAGAAAAGCGCATTACATAATACTATAACATATATAAGTATTTTATTTCTTGGTGCAAATCCCCCATAAAATATTATAACAGAAATACAAACTATGATACTTATTATTGAATAAATTACAGGTATCAAGTTGTTTCTGAGCCATTTTTTCTTCGAAAGTTTTACTGTAAGAAGATTTAGATCAATTAATTCTTCTACATCATTCTTGTACTTTATAACCACTTTTGTTTTTCCTCCTAAACGTTACTACGTTTCTAAATTATACCACAAATGATTATAGTACAGATTATTCTTACATATAAGATTAACATTATTTTTTATATTTTTACATTAATTCTTTAATTTTATAGGTGTTTTATTAATTAGGTTAAATGTATCTTCTTTTTCATAATAAAAGGTATTTAAATGATTTTAATTTTGCTTTTTAATATTAAAAACTCCTTTTACGTTAATAGCTAAATTGACTTCTCTACTTATTCCCTATTCGATTTAATTTACATAATTTATTATAAACAAAATTAATCTTTCAAAATAAATGTACCTATTTTTCCAAAATCTTTAGAACTATCGTAATAAAAAGTTATTTGTCTATTTTCTTTTATTCCACAATAAAATTTATATTATTATCAATTAAATTACTATTTATATTTCCAACTATGATATAATTAATCTCTTATTCAATAATAATTTGTAAAAAATAAGCTGCTTCAAATTAATTGAAACAGCTTAAGGTTTTATATTATTAAGTTTATCGGCAATTTAATTATGCGTTTTGTTTTGCCATTTCCTCTTGCATTTTAGCTTCTGCTTCTTGTTGAGTCTTTTTATCTCTATCTGCAGCAACTATAACAAAAGGAATGTAAATTAAGACATCAATTATTAGTAATATTATTGCTAATACTCCACCTTGCCATGATCTAGTACCAAGTATACCACTTAATACTGGTGGAATTGTCCAGAATATTTCAACAGTTGGATATGGAACTAATCCTCCTGACATTGCGAAATAAGTAATAACAGCATTTAGAAGTGGTGCTCCCATAAATGGAATTATATATATAGGGTCTAAACATATTGGTAAACCAAATATAACTGGTTCATTAATATTGAATACTCCTGGAGCAATACCAAGTTTTGCTATCATTTTTTGTTGATCACTACTCTTCTTATGAACAATAAATATTGCTATAATAAGACAAATTGTAAGTCCAGATCCTCCCATATTACAGAAAGAGTTTAGGAATTGGTCATTAATTATATATTTAGCTTTATGACCCATTTCTATAGCCTTCATGTTATCTATTGTAAGTGGGAATAAAACACCTTGAACTATTGGTAACATCATATTTGAACCATGAAGTCCAAAGAACCACAGTAATTGAATTACAAATATTAGTACTAAAACTCCCCAGAAACTACTAACTACACCTTGCAATGGAGTTTGAATCAATTTATTGAAAAGTGCTGGTAGTACCATTCCTGTATGGAACATTAAGTATATTTCTTGTAATATACCTGCCCCACCAACAACTATCATTGTTGGGAATAATGATGCGAAAGATCTTGAAACTGCTGGTGGAACTCCATCTGGCATTTTAATAAGTAATTTTGGATTTCCAAGAAGTAAACACATTATATCTGAAACTATAAGAGCAATTACTATTGCAAGTAAAAGACCATCTGTTCCAAGGAAAGTAGTTCCTTTTGCTAAATCATATATAAATAGAATAAAAACTCCTACTGCAACAACTGCTACTGCTAAACCATCTTTACCTCTACTTCTAGTTAAATGATAAGAAATTGTAAAACAAACAACTAAACTCATTATAGCATAGGATGCATTCCAAACATTTCCACCCCAGCCTTTCCAGCCTGCTCCAAATATACTAGACATAAATCCAACATACCAATGTGCATCTGTTATATTATTTACTAGTATTCCCACAGCTCCTATCATAATTAAAGGAATAATAGTAACAAATCCATCACGGATAGCTGCCATATGTGGCTCAGCACCAATTTTGGCCGCTACAGGAACAACATATTTTTCCATAAAAGCAATAAATTTTTTCATTTGCCTCTCCTCCATAAAATTTTTCTCTTCAAAAAAGCTTGTAAAAATTTTTATGATACCTAATCTCTTATGTAAGCTTTTTTAATTTTTTATTTTTTTTGACACTAATTACTAAAGCATTTCTCGTGCCAAATTTAATTCAATTAAATTTTTATGTAATTTACCCTCTAAAATCGGCTAGTTTACTAAGTTTCAAAAAAATTTATTCCTTATACACACTTGTAAACATTATCATAAACTTTTCTAAAATTTGTGTGTAAATGTTTTCTTCAAAATATTTAAATTTATTTATCCTTTAGAAATATTATTTACTTTTTAGAAATTTTTAACTCCTATTTTTATATTAATATCCTATTTTTTACTATTTTTTATATTAAAAATTATTTTTCATGTTAACATTTTAATATTACACACTAACTTTAATTATTATAACAATATAAAAATAATATGGTATCTTAATTTATTATAAATCTTTTATATCAAATTATTTTTTAATCCTTTATATATTTATGTTTTAAATTTAATATTCTTTGTATTAAAATCTTTATAATATGTAGAAATACTTTTATTAAAAAAAAACGCCGATTTAAAATCGACGTTTTTTTTTATATTAAGCTTCTGCTTTAGCTGCTTCTTCAGCTTCTGCTGCTGCTTGAATTTTTTTATCTCTATCTCCAGCAATTATTACAAATGGAATATAAATTAATATATCTATTATTAATAATATTATTGCAAGTACTCCACCTTGCCATGAGTTAGTACCTAAGATACCACTTAAAATTGGTGGCACTGTCCAGAATATTTCAACACTTGGATACGGAACAAGTCCTCCAACCATTGAAAGATAAGTAATAGTACAGTTAATTAATGGTGCTATGATAAATGGTATTACATAAATAGGATCTAAACATATTGGTAATCCAAATATAATTGGCTCATTTATATTGAATACTCCAGGTGCTACTGCAAGTTTCGCAATAACTTTTTGAGTATCACTACTTTTCTTACCAACTATAAATATAGCTATAATTAAGCAAATGGTTAATCCCGAACCTCCCATATTAACAAATGAGTTTAAGAATTGGTCATTTATTATATATTTTGGTGCTTGACCAGCTTCAACTAATTTCATGTTAGCTATAGTTAATGGGAAAAGAACACTTTGAATAATTGGGAACATCATGTTTGCTCCATGTAATCCAAAGAACCAAAGAATTTGAATTACTATTATAAGTATCATTACTCCCCAGAAACTACTAATTACACCTTGTAATGGAGTTTGTATAAACTTATTTACAACTGCTGGAATAGTAGTATTATGAACAAATATTATAAATATTTCTTGTATTAATGCTGCTCCCCAAATAACTATCATTGTTGGGAAAACTGAAGCAAATGATTTTGCAACTGCTGGTGGAACTCCTGCTGGCATTTTGATAACTAATTTTGGGTTACCAAGTAAAACGCACATTAAATCACCTATTACTAAAGCTACAACTATAGATAGTAAAAGTCCATTAGTTCCTAAGAAATCTGTTCCTTTAGCTAAATCAGCAAGTAAAATTATAAATACACCTACTGATGCAACCCCTGCTGCTAGTCCATCTTTACCTCTTCCTTTAGTTAAATGATAAGAAATTGTAAAACAAACTAAAAGGGCCATAATAGCATATGAACCATTCCATACATATTCTCCTAGTTGCTTCCAACCCGGTCCAAATATATGTGCCATTAAATTTTGATAAAAATCAATGTGAAAATTATTAATTAATATTGCAATAGCTCCAGCCATGATAATTGGGATAATTGTAACAAACCCATCACGAATAGCTGCTAAATGTGGTTCTGCACCAATTTTAGCCGCGACTGGAACTACTTTTTCTTCCATAAAAGCAATAAACTTTTTCATTTTGTACCTCCGATAAACTTTTTATAAAACCTTTTCTTTTGTAAAGTAATTAAATTATTTCTGTCTTTTGTAAAATTATCTTATTTTACTCTAGCAATATAATTCTTTAGCAATTATTATGCCAATTTAAATTTTATTAAAATTTTCTATAAGATAACTGTATAAATGGCATTTTTACTAACTTATAGCCTATCTATAAATATTACACACTATCAACTTTATATAAATTCATGTTTTATTTACTATTTTGATTTATTTTTATTTTTTTAGAAATATTTTCTCCAAGCTGTTCCAATATGTAAACTTATACAAAATTATTTATTTTGTATTAATTTAACAATAAAACTTATTTTTGTATTATAATATTTTAATTTATATTAATTTTATTAAATAGGCACAATTTTGCACACTTTATTATGAAAACTTTTTTATAAAAAATATCTGTATAACACACTCCACACTTTTATGAAAATTATTTTAATAGTAAACATTTAAATATCATATTTTTTAAATTTATTGAATTTTATAATAATAAAAATTATTTTTAGTTTATATTTTAATATTTTGCAACTTTAAATTAGTTTTTTTATATTTTACGTTTATTTTTTGTACTAAATATAGGAAATTAATAAAAGTACCTATAGTTAAAACTATAGGTACTTTTTAATATTTTAAATTTCAACTGTTTTAGCTGAAACTCCTTCTAAAGAGTTTAATTCATCTTTAAGTCTTATAATATCTTCTACTTTATCTATAAGTTGAAGAAGAATTAGTCCATCTGAAGAACACTCAGTCATACTTGCATCATGAAGTCCTAACCTAACTTTTATTATACATCCATATTTAGTTAGAATCTCTTGGACAGTAGGTGCTATTTTATTTCTAGGTGCTAATCTTATTGCCATTATATGAATCACGCTCATCACTCCTTTTTTATATAAATATACTTCCCAATTTTTTTATACTTATTCAAAGGAGCATTTCAAAAAAATTAAGCTTTTATACAATTATCCTAAGATAATTGTATAAAAGCTCTTTAAATTTATATGATTACCTTTACACTAAATTACATAATTTATAAGTAAACAAGCAAAACCTGATACTATTAATATTATTGTACTATATGCAAATCTAAAAGAATTAATAAATTCAAGTCTTTGCTTTTCCATTCTTATAACCTCTAGATTTGCATTGGAGTTAATTTGTCCTAATGTTCCATTTGTTAAGCAACTTGGACTTTCTCCAATGGAAGATAATATTCCGCTAATAATCAATACTAAACCTTCAATAAAAAGACTATCTTTAATACTATAATTTAAAAATCTTGAAAAAATTGCCCCTAAAGCTACAAATGATATTACAGTTAAAATTACTTTAAGTAAAACTAAAACTTTGTTATTTAAATTAGAATTTCCCATGCAACTTAACTCCTATATTTTATTTTTTATACTATATTATATTAAGATTTTTTACTTTTTGTAACAAAAAAATCCTTTAAATAAGGATTTTTAATAAAATATGCTTGTCTATCATAAACACAAGAAATTTCTTAGTATTTTAATATAAACAAATTGTTTTAGTTAACACTTTAATAATTTATTTAGATATTTAATATTTTTAAATTATATAATTAATAACTATACATGTTAAACCAGATAAAATTAATACTAAATCACTAAAAACAAATTTTATTTCTTCTTTTAAATTTACTTTTTCTCTTTCTCTTTTTGTTATTTCTAGATTTATATTTGAAATATATTGAGCATTTATACTTCCTAGCCCTTGCATTGATAATCCTTTTGAATTTCCTTTCATTGAAGATAATATTCCACCAAATATTAATATAATTCCTTCAACAAAAAATACATCATTCAAATTATAATCTGAGACTTTTGAAGCTATAAATCCTAAAATTAAAAATAAAATTGCTGAAATAACTAATTTTATTATTGATTTTATATCTAATTTTTCTTTATTCATATATTCCTCCTGTAATATATTGTATTAATTTCTAATTTTTATATATTTTTTATATTATATGATATATAGTAAATAAATTTAAGAAGTTTTTATAGGAAAGATTTTTATATCTATTTGTTTGTCTATGTATAAATAATTATTTTAAATTTCTATTTTATAATTATTTATTAGTATTATTTAGAAAATTATATATAAAAAAGACAAGTTTTAAGCTTGTCTTTTTTTATTTAATTTATATATTTATTTTTTATCTTTGTTGAGAAAAATTCTAAACACATTGCACAAATTAATATCATTATTGATATTATCCCTACTTCTCTTACATTAAAATAAAAATTACTAGACATAAATAATTCAAAGCCAATTCCTCCTGCACCAGCTGCTGCTCCCATAGCAACTGCATTTGTAAAATTTATTTCAAATCTTAAAAATGTCCATGCAATTATATATCTTATAGAAGATGGAAAAACTGCTTGAAAAACTATTTGCCAAAAGCTTCCCCCACTTGCTTTTAAAGCTTCTATAACTCCTTCATCTATTTCTTCAAATGCTTCTGAATATGCTTTTATTAAATATCCTACTGTATGAAAAGTCATTCCTATTACTGCTGCTTCTGATCCAAGTCCAGCTGTTACTGCAAATATCAAAACCCAAAGTACTGTAGGAATTGCTCTTATTAAAGCTACAAAACCTTTTATAGTTAAACAAACTCTTTTATTACTTAAATTACTTGATGCAAAAATCCCAAGAAATAAAGCAATTACAGCCCCTATTATAGTTGTTAAAAAAGCTAAAGATACTGTTATTATTATTTGTTTTAAAGCTTGTTCAATTCCAAAATGTGAAAGTTCTGCTTCAAAAAACATAGTTTTTATATTTTCAAAAGTAATACTTATAGCCTCACTTATATTTATTCCTTTATAATCAAATGTTAAAAAACCAAGTACTGTTAAAATAACTAATATTCCTAATGTGCATTTTATATAAATTTTTGATTTATCTTTTGCTCTTATATTTATCTTTCCTTTTTTACTTCTCTTAATTGTTTCTCTTACACTTATATTCAAAGTTTGCTCACTCATAAAATTTTTCTCCTTATCTTATTTGATAGTATTTCAATTAATATTACTGAAATTATTATGCTTATAACTATAAGTCCTGCCACATTATAATTCATATTTTTATAGTAAAGGTCAAATAAAAATCCTATTCCCGTTCCTGTTAATATTCCTATAAGTGTTGAACTTCTTATATTTGTTTCTACCATATAAAGAATCCAGCTTATTATTTGTGGCATACTTGTTGGAATTATTCCTTGCATAACTATCATCAAAAATGATGCTCCTGTTGCTTCTAATGCTTCTACCGAACTTTCACTTGTCTCATCAATTGTTTCTATAAAAGCCCTAGTTAAAGTTCCGAAAGACACAAAAAATAATGCGAAATATCCTGTAAGTATGTTTTGACCAAAAGAAAGAAGAAAAATCATTGCCCATACTGCCTCTGGCACATTTCTAAATATAGATGCAATCATTCTACTAAAAATACTAAATATGTTATTTATTTTTGTAATTCTTGAGCCCAAAATTCCAAATATAAAAGCAAAAACTCCACCTACGGTTGTAGCTGCTATTGAAAGAAGTATAGTTTCTACTAACTTACTTAAAATTTCTCCTATTCTACTTAATGAATCACTATTTGGAATAAAGCTTTCTATCATCCACACTAAAGCATTTGGAATAGATAAAATTCCTTTAATAATATTAAATTCTGAAAGCTTCATAGATGCTATAAAAATTAATAATATTATAAAAACTGCTCCTCCAAAAAACTTTTTCCTTTCTAAAAATATATCTTTTTCCATCTCTTTTCCCCTTTAGTCTATTATAAGACTCCCAACTTCTGACCCATATATTTTGTGTATTATATCTTCAGTAAGATTTTCTGGTTTTCCATCATAAATAATTTTTCCATCATTTATTCCTATTATCCTATCTGAATATCTAACTGCTACATCAACTTGATGTAAATTTAATATTACTGTTATTCCAGTAGTTTTATTTATATTTTTTAAATAATCCATTATTGTTTTAGATGAATTTGGATCTAATGAAGCTATTGGCTCATCACATAAAATAAGCTTTGGATTTTGTATTAATGCCCTTGCTATTCCTACTCTTTGCTTTTGCCCTCCACTTAATTGATCGCACCTTTTATAAGCTTGTTCTTCTAATCCAAGTTTTTTTAATATTTTAAAAGCTTTTTCCTTTTCCTTTTCTGTATAAATCCCCATAATTCCTTGAATAGTATTCTTATAGCCAAGCCTTCCATGTAAAACATTTTCTACAACTGAAAGTCTATTTACAAGATTGTAATGTTGAAATATCATTCCTATCTGTGTTCTTAATTTTCTAAGCTCTTTCTTTTTAATATTTTTTACATTTGTATTATTAAAAATAAGCTCTCCCTTCGTTACATCAATCATTTTATTTATGCAACGAAGGAGAGTTGACTTTCCTGCTCCAGATGGACCTATTATAGAAATAAATTCTCCAGATTTAACAGAAAAGCTTATATCACTAAGTGCCTTAGTTCCACCTTTATATTCTTTATAAAGATTATTTGCTTTTAGCATCTCCATATACTCTTCCCCTTTTATTTCTTATTTAGAAAGTTCTCTTACAGGATTAAACCATGAATCTTCTACCTTTAAGAATTTTTCTTTATCAGTTTTTGTAAAGAATCCTTTTACATCTGAATCTTCTTTTACAAATACTTTTTCATTATTTGAAACTTTATCAGAAGTAAACATATCTATAAGATTTTTTTGGTCTTCTTCACTTAAAAGATTTTTATTCATAACAAAAGGTGAATTTAAAACTGGTGTACTATTTATTGCTACAAATTCTTTTCCTTTTAAATTAGTAAAAGGTTCTTCTGCCTTATCTGAAATTTTATATTTTGTTCCTACTTTATTAAATTCTCCTGAAACCACATCTATATAATTCATTAAAACTGTATCGCAAAAAGCTGATATATCACTTTTATTAGTTAATAAATTTACTGCTGAACCTTGATGACTTCCACCAAAAATAACTTTATTGAAAAATTTACCTTTACCACCTTGCATTAAATCTTCTTCTTTTAAATTATCATTTTCAAAATGATTTATTATACTTGATGATGGAACTTTAAATCCTGAAGTTGAGCTATTTGATACAAAAGACATTTTCTTTCCTTTTATTTTATCTATTTCATACTTGTCCCCATTTTTATATTCCCCCTCTTCTCCAGTTCTAACAGCAAGCCAACTATAATAAACTGCATCATCAAGAGTTCCTGATTTTCCTGAAGAAACTACTAATGGAACTATATTATCATTTTTCTTTTTTGCTTCAACATAGCCTTGAGCCCCTGTAAAACCAATTTCAGCTCCATCATTTGCTAAAGCTTCAATAGCAATTGAATAATCTGTTGTAAGCTTATGCTCTACTTTTTTTCCTGTTGCCTCTTCAACTATTTTTCCTATTTCATTTCTTGCTTCTTCTTGATCTCCACCAGATTCATTAGGATACCAAACTATTCTTATAGTATCGCTTTTTCCTTTTTCCTTTTCACTTGCTCCACAAGCATCAAACATTCCTAGTGCTAAAGTTGCACTAATAACTAATGCTATAATTCTCTTCATAAATTTTAATCTCCTTTTATATAAAAACTTCTAAATAATTATTTGGACATAATTCAGAACCTAATTCACTTTCTCCATAAAAACCATGATAATCACTTCCACCAGTTAAGATTAAATCATACTGTCTTGCAAATACACTAATTCTCTCTTTATCCCAACAAGAATGACTTGGATGATTAAATTCTATTCCATCTAATCCACCTGATACTAATTTGCCAATTATTCTATAAGAATCTAATTCTCCTGGATGAGCTAAAATTGCTATTCCTCCATCTTTTTTTATAGCTTCTACTGCTTCTAATGCTGAAATATATTTAATATCTCTATCAAGTTTTCCCCCATTTTTAAAAAGCTTTCTATAAAGCTCTCCATAAATTCTATCTGTATATCCTTTATCTATTAATTCCTCTACAATATGCTGCTTATATAAAACATTACTTTTTTCACATTTCCTTAAAATATTTTCTTTATCAATCTTATATCCAAGCTTTTCTAAATTTTCTAATTGCCAAAGACTATTCTCATTTCTATCTTTTCTTATATTTTTACAAAGCCTCTCTATATTTTTTCCTTCATTAAAGTTGTATCCCAATATATGAACTTTTTTCTTTCCCCTAAAGTCATAAGCAGATATTTCAACTCCTTTTATAACCTTTATACCTTTTTCGTTTCCTATTTCTACGGCTTCATCTAATCCTTTTATTGTGTCATGATTAGTTAAAGCTATTCCTTCTAATCCTTTCTCTTTTGCTTTATCTAATATTTTTTCTATACTATCTGTTCCATCAGAAATATTTGAGTGTATATGCATATCTATTTTCATAAATTCCCCCTAAACAAAATTTCCTTTTTCCATGTTATAAACTTTGTCACATAAGCCTTCCATAAACTCTAAATCATGAAATATTCCAATCATTGTTGTTCCTTCTCTTTTAAGATTTTCAATAAGTTCTCTAACTTTTAATTTTGAGCTATTATCAAGACTTGCTGTTGGTTCATCTAAAAGAAGAAGTCTTGGTTTTTTAACCATTGCACGAGCAATATTAAGTCTTAACTTTTCTCCACCAGAAAAATTATTTGGATAGCTATCCCAAAGTTCTTTATCTAACTCAAAATGTTCTAACATTTTTTCAGTTTCAACTTTTGCATATTCTAATTTATATCCCATTTCTAAAAGTGCATTTTGTACTACTTCTCTAGCAGTAGTTCTAGGCATTACATTTAAAAATTGTGATACATACCCTATTTCATTTTTTCTTAAATATATTATTTCTCTTTCTTTAGCTTCTGAAAGATTTATCTTTCCAAATTTTTCAGAAAAATAAATTATATCTCCCTTCTTTGGTAAGTAAGTTCTATATATACATTTAAGAATTGTTGATTTCCCACTTCCACTCTTTCCTGTTATTCCTATAAATTCACCTTTATTTAAAGTTATATTTATATCCTTTGATACTTCTATATATTTTCCTAGACTATATATATTAAAACTTTTTGAAAGACCTTTTATTTTCAATAATTCCATATTTAATCCTCCTATAAATTTTTATTATTTTAAATCAAATCCTATAGATGAAACTATTTTTCCATTAACTATAGTTTTACTAACTATTGGAGAACCGTCTTTATCTCTATTTATTATTAAAATATCTGCTTTTTTTCCTTTTTGTATTGAACCTAATTCTTTATCTATCCCAACTGCCTTAGCTGGATTTAATGTTACAAGCTTAAACATTTCACAAAGGTCTAATCCATATTTTTCACTTAATATAAATACAGAATGTAACATCCCTTGAGGATAGTAATCACTACAAAGAATATCTATATATCCATTTAATACTCCTTCTGCTGCACTTAAATTTCCTGAATGAGAACCACCTAAAAGTACATTTGGTGCACCTGCCACAGTAAACATTCCTTTTTCTCGTGCTTTTTTAGCAACTTCAAGCTTTATAGGAAACTCACTTATATTAACTCCCATTTCTTTAACTAAATTTAACTTTTCAACTGTATCATCATCATGAGATGCAACAGAAATTCCATTTTCACGTCCAAGTTCTATTAATTCTTTTATATTTTCTAAAGTTAATTTTTCTTTATTTTTATGATTTTCTAAAATACTTTCTATTTCTTCTTCACTTATATCTTTTCTATAACCTTTTAGAGTATTTTTATAAATTTCTAAATCACGATATTGTCCTTGCCCTGGAGAGTGGTCCATTATAGAAAGAAGTTGTACTTTTCCTTCTTTTATATATTCCTTTAAATTATCTACTTGCCCTAAATTATCTATTTCAAGTCTTCCATGAAATTTATTTCTTATAAGATTTAAACTATTTTCATTTATTTTTTCTAAAAGCCCTTTAACATTTTTACTTTCCCTAATTGGCTTTTTAGAAAATTCATCATCTTTTACAAGAGAAAGAGAATGATACATTGTAGTAATTCCACAAGAAGCTAAAACTTTCTCTGTTTCTCTTATTCCAACATCAAAATTCATTACTGAAGTTGGTCTTGGTGATGTCATAAGCTCAATATAATCTGAGTGAATATCTATAAATCCTGGTGCTATGTATCCACCTTTTGCATCTATAACAACACTCTCTTTATCTGTATATGAATCTATAAAAATTCCTTCTATCTTATCCTCATTTATAACTAAACTTAATCCTTCTTTTATTCCATACTCTGTTACAATCTTTCCATTCTTTATAACATATCTCATTTATTCTCCACCTTCCTTTGCCTTTAGTATATCTTGGCGCTATGTTAGGTGTACTTTAAGTTTTGTTAAATCTTCATTTTAGATTTTTAACTAAAAAACAGCATTTAAAATTTATTTAAATGCTGTGTTTCAAATAATAATAAAATTACATTTTGTCTTATTAACTAAATTTATTTTTAATATATCCGAGAAAAAACTATATAGTAAATTAAATCTAATTGTCTTTATAAATTATTTAATTTATATAATATCTAAAGGAGATTTTATGAAAACAAAGAAAAAGCTAATTGTTTGTTTATTGATAATATTTTTATCTGGAGCTTTATATTTTTTAAGTATTATTTTTAGCAATAAATATAATATAACTATTTTAAATAATACAAATCAATCTATTTCAAATATGGAATTAAAATTTAAAACTAATGGTTCAATAAAAAAAATACCTAAAATTGAAAAAAATAATTCTTTTAAAATTTCTATTGATACAAGATCAATTCAAAGTGAAGATGCAATAATTTTAGAATATAAAGATATTAAAGATAATATTCATAAAGAATATGTAGTAGGATATTTAGAAAAAGGTCATTTTGGAAATGTTAAAGTTATTATTCATAAAATAAATTCTTTAGGTGTATTAGATATATATATTAATGAAAATTAGTTAATTTAATAAAGTTCTTTATTCTAAATATAAATACTACATCATAAAATAAATTTTAATATTAATAAGTGAGGATTTTAAATTGAAAAAATTAATTTCTATTATTGTAATTTTTATTTCTATTTTTCTTGTAAGCTGTGATTTTATTAATACGCCACTTAAAGATGTTTCAATAGATATCTTCTCTAATGACCTTTTTGTAACTTATGCAGCTAAAGCAAATTATCAAAAAGATGTTACTTATACACTGGAACTATCTACTACTATTCAAAATGAAGATGGTACTTCAAAAAATATTATTTTACAAGCTACTGAATTTATTGCAAAAGAAAACACTAAGATATTATCAGATTCTATTTTAATATCAGATATCTGCGATATTATAAGCGGAGACTTTACTGAAAAAAATTTTAAAGAATTAGAATACACAATATCCATATATAATTCAAATAATGATAGTGCTGGAAAAACTTTAGAGATTGATTAAAAAAGCAGACTTAAATTAAAGTCTGCTTTTCTTATATTTCTAAAATACTTCCTGTTTTTAAATAATCTATTTTTTCTCCAAGTATCTCTTTTAATATAGAAAATGGTTTTTCTCCTGTACAATGACATGTATAAAACTTTGTATCTCTCTCTTTTAAGTTTTCTCCTAAAGCTCTTATAAATTCTTCTTTTTCTATTTTTTTAGTACTTGGCTTACATAAGTGAAGTCCACCTATTGATATATCTATATTTTCATTTAAAATTTTTGAGGCTTTATCTAATATATTTACTACTCCACAATGAGAACAACCAGAAATAAGTATATGCTTGTCCCTTTCTTTTAAAATTAAATTTTGTTCATGTCTAAAATCATCTTCTAAATATAAATCTCCTTCTTTTTTTAATAGTGATTTATTTGATGTTGAAAGAAATTTTTTTCTATCTACATTAGAAAACAAAAGAATATCTTCATCTATTTTAAAATTATCATCTGTTAAAATTATTCTTTTATCATCTTTAAGTTCTCTATTTAGTCCTATATAATACTTTCCATACTTTAAAATAGATGTATAATAAAGTCCAAAAGCATTTTTATTTATATAGACCTTTGCTTTATTATTATTCTTTAAAAAGCCTTCTAAGCCTCCTCCATGATCACTATGCCCATGAGATATAATTGCTATATCTACATCACTTATATCTATATTTAATTTTTTTGCATTTTCTAAAAAAGATTTATCTGGTCCTAAATCAAATAAAATATTATGATTTTTTGTTTTTATATGAAAACTTAAACCATGTTTATTTTTATATTCATTAGATACTGATAAATTCTCTACTAAAGTTGTTATTATCATTTTTTCCTCCTAAAAACTTTAATCTTATCGATTATTATATTTATCTTATTTAAAAAAATAAGCTTTCTTCATAAATCCTATCTTTTTATTAAAGATTTCTTCACCTATCAAAGAATCAATATATTTTCCATTTAGGTCTGGTATAACTAATGGATGAATTTTTTTTCTATCATTAGTAAGAACAATTGTAATTATTTCTTTTTCAGGATAAATACTAAGCTGAGTTGAAAATCCCATTGGTATTAATCCTAAATGACCTAACATTTTTGTATTAAAATGATTATTTAAATATAATCCTTCTCCATACTTAAATGTTGATTTTTCAAATACTGGCTTTGACATCTCCTCTAAAGTTTCTTTTTTTATTAATTTATTATCTAAAATACCCTTTGAAAACTTATATAAATCTTTTACATTAGATACAATATCTCCTGACCCAAATAAAAGGCCTGGATTAAAATTTGAATTGTGCTTTCCTTTTATATTTGCATTTACAACATTTTTATTATCATCTATTGCAAAAAATGTATTATCCATCTTAACAATATCAAATATATTTTCTTTTATATAATGTTCATATTTCATTCCTGTAACCTTTTCAATTATTAAAGCAAGTATATAATATCCTGTATTCCCATATCTCCACTTAGACCCAGGTTCAAAATTAAGCCCTTTTCTATTCATAAGAGTTAATATATAATCTGGAGAATAATTTTTAGTCCAATCTATATCTTTTCTATATATTGTGAAATCAGGTATTCCTGATGTATGTGTTAATAAATGATAAATTGTAATATTAGTATCACTAAAATATTTATCTATGTATTTTGTCATAAAATCATTCTTATCTATTAATCTCTTTTCACATAATTGATTTATTCCTATTGAAACAAACATTTTTGATATTGAACAAATCAAAAAATTAGAATCTTCTGTGTGCCTTATCTTATTTTCAAAATCATTAAATCCATTTACAATAATATCTTCTATTCCATTTTTATTTCCTATAAGTGCAACTCCGTTTAATTTATTTATTATTTTTCTTTTCTCCATAAATTCTCCTTTATACTTTCTGCTCTTCTAGTACCATTTTAAACCTTTTTTACAAATAATTAAAATATATTTGTGATAATTTATCTTTTCTCTTTAAACTTATTTTCTTTAATTACACCATAAAAAATACTCTATTATTCTAAAAATAATATTTTATATAAAAAAGTTGATTTCTTAATTTAAAGAAATCAACTTTATATAATTATTTTATATCTAAAATTTTCAAAATATCTTTTGGGTGATTTAGATTATAATCTGCTTTTATATCTGTTAAGTCAAATGCACCCCAAGTTGCTAATGCAAAATCCATTTCTGCTTCTTTAGAAGCTTTATAATCTGCTATTGTATCTCCAACATAAATTGCATCTTTTGGACTTATATTTAAAAGTTCAACAGCTTTTAATAAAGGCTCTGGATGAGGCTTATGATTTTCTGTATCTTCAGCAAGAACCACACTTTTCATATATCCCTGAAGTCCAGTTTTAAAAAAATCTATTTCATATTGATTTTTCATTTTAGAACTTGCAATTCCAAGAAGTATTCCATTTTTATCTAATACTTCTATAACTTCTTTAAAACCATCATAAAGTTTTGCACCATCTTCATATTCATTAACATATTTTACCCACCTATCATAAGAATTTTCTATATCTTTAAATTCTAATAATTCTAATGTTTTCTTTCCTGCATATGCCCTATATTTTAAAAGTTCATCATATTCTATATCTTTTCCTAATTCCTCTTTTATAAGCCTTTGAAGTGGAACCATATTCATTTTTTCTGTGTCTAGCATTGTTCCATCTAAATCAAATATTACACACTTATATTTCTTCATCCTATATCCCCCTATTTTTAAACCAAAGTATATAAACAGATTAAATTATATCATTGTTAATATCAAGTTGTTTATATAATTTTTATTATGAAAATAATTTATCTACAATTAATAAAATAAATGTAAAAAGGCTAAAGCCATTTAAAGCTTTAGCCTCTTTTTATTAATATCTTTTTTTATTTTTTATATGTCTAGTTAACTGTTTCATATTGCTCATACTACCAAACATATTTATTATTTTTTCTCTTTCTAAAGCCTTGCTAGAAGATAATTCATTATATATTAATTCCCTTTGAAGTTTTTTATAATTTCTAAGTCTTTCTTCTGTTAAAGTTCCATTTTCTATTGCTTCTCTAACTGCACACCCTTTTTCGTTTTCATGTCTACAATCTGAAAACTTACATTTTAAGACTAATTCTTCTATATCTACAAAGCTTTTTTCTATATCTGCTCCAATTAAGCCAAGCTCTCTCATACCTGGTGTATCTATAAGAACTCCACCTGTTTCAACTAAAAACAATTGCCTATAAGTTGTAGTATGCTTTCCTTTATCATTTTCACTTATTTCATTTGTTTTTATTTTTTCCTCACCTAGAAGTTTATTTATCATTGTTGATTTCCCAACACCTGATGAGCCTATAAGAGCTATTGTTTTACCTTTCTTTAGGTAAGATTTAATTTCATCATAACCATCTTCTGAAACACTACTTGTAACTATAATTTCTATTCCTATAGCTACATTATTTATTTCAATTAATTTTTCATCTATGTTATCACATAAATCAGATTTAGTTAAAACAATTACTGGAGTTGCCATACTATCAAAAGCTACAGCTATATATCTTTCTAATCTTCTTAAATTAAAATCATTATTTAAAGACATACAAATAAATATAGTATCTATATTAGCTCCAACTACTTGACTATCTGTTCTATCTCCTGAAACTTTTCTTTTAAAAAAGCTTTTTCTCTTTAGTAAATGATGTATTATAGCATTTCCATTTATATCATTATCTCTATCAACTAAAACCCAATCTCCTACTGCTGGAAAGCCTTCTAAATCAGTAACTTCATATTTAAATTTACCTGATACTTCAGCCTTTATTTCTCCATTTTCAGTTATTATATTATACATATTCCTATGCTGAACACTTACTCTTCCTAAAAATAAACCTTCATCATAGTTTTTACTTTCTTCAATATAACTCTCATTTAATCCTAAATCTTTTAAATCTACTTTTTTCAATTTTTATTCCTCCCAAATTTAAATACAAAACCCTGTAGGAGGCATACTTTTAAGCTAAAGATACCTCCCTAACTACTACAATATCCTTTCTCATCATAAAACATCATTCCTTTCATAATCATTACTTCTACATTATATCAGCATTTACAATAAATTTCATATTTATTAAAAAAATAAAAAGTTCTACTTTGTCATAATTATAGTAATCTATATTTCTGTACTTTTATTTGTTTAATTTCTGGAATTATAATCCATAAATATATATAATAATAGTATAAAATATTATATTGATAATTCTAAATAAAACTATGTATATTAAGGGGATAAATATGACGCAAATAAATAACTCTAAAAAGTGGGGAATAGGAAGTTTTTCATTAATACTTTCTATATTCGCAAGTATGTTTTCATTTACTTTCTTTAATGGAAAATATTTAGGACAACATATTCTAAATTCAATTGGATTATCACTACCAATTGCAATAATTTCTTTATTACTACTATTTATATCATTATTTATAGGATATAAATATAAAAATGATTACTTGGCAAAGTCAGGTATTATAATATCTGTAATATTTATTTTTATAATTATTGCTTTAACAATAACAAGTAAGATTTTTTATGTCTAATTATCAAAACTTTTTAAAAACAGATCTATAATTAAAATACCTTTATGTAAAAAAATTCAGCATAAAGGTATTTTTAATTTATATGTTTAAATTCCATTTACAGTTATTTTTCAAATAAGTTGCAGCTCCATAAGAACCTGTTGGTGGAGCTAAAATTTGTACCTATCTCATATTGCTAGAAAACCTTCTAAATCATTAACTTCATATTTAAATTTATCTGATACTTCAGCCTTTATTTCTCCATTTTTCAGTTATTATATTATACATATTCCTATGCTGAACACTTACTCTTCCTAAAAATAAACCTTCATCATAGTTTTTACTTTCTTCAATATAACTCTCATTTAATCCTAAATCTTTTAAACCTACTTTTTAAATTTTTATTCCCCCTGAATTTAAATATAAAACCATATATGAGGCATTTGTTTAAGCTAAAGATACCTGCCTAACTACTACAATATCCTTTCTCATCATAAAACATCATTCTTTTCATAACCGTTAACTCTATATTATACTACTATTTACAATAAATTTCATAATTGCAAAAAAAGAAAAAATTTGATTTGTTATAATTAAAAGTAACTAATAGGAGGTAAATTATATGGAACTTTTACAATATGCAAAAGATGTTCAACAATATCTTTTAAAAATTTATGAAATAAAAGCTTGTAATTTATATGGAAGTCTTATTAAGGGAACTTATGATGATTACTCTGATATTGATATAGAAATTGATGTATCAGGAATTGATAATAGCTTATTTATTACTAAAATTAAAGATATTCTATCTTTAAATTACAATATAATCTTTTCTGATTATGCTCCTAGCCTTGCTCCTGAAACTTATATAATTTCTTTAGCTATTTCAAATGAAAATCCTTTTGCTATTATAGATATAAAATGTATAGCAACTCCGCATTTTAAAACTTTAACTAAAGAAGATTTAATTTTAAAACAAAATAACTATGATCATATATTAAAACTATTTGTAGCTAATTTAAAACATTATCTTAGGGGGTTAGATTGCCTAAAAGATATTCAAAAAATGTATAAAAAAGTTTATATAAATAGCCCTATATCTAAAGATAAACACTTCATGTTAGATAAAATTTTTCTATGGCTTAAAAAAAATTCAACAGATAAATATAATCTTTATCTAAAAAATTTAGAAAAATATTTGTAATTAAAAATGAGGCTGTATTTTAATACAACCTCACCTATAATTTATACTCATTCATAAATAACACTCTATTTTTATTAATTATAAATTTTGTTTCTTAGTCTTTAAAAATTTATATAAATTAAAGATAATTAATACACAAAGCCCAATTAAAACTACATATATATATGGTAATGAATTCATATGATAATCTGTATTTATGTTTATTGGTAATCTAGATTCATTATCTATTTTTATAATCATAAAAAAGCTTATAAGTGTAACTAATGATATGACTATATTTATTAAATATTCTTTTTTAAATTTTCCCATAATTCTCTCCCTTTTCTTAAACACCTTTATAATTTACTATTAAATCCAACTCAATTATATGCAAAATTATCCAAACAAACTATATTATTTTATATGAAATTTTTCTTTAAAAATTTTTTTATTTTAACCCAACTACTTTTCCATTTTTAAATTTCATATTTGGAAAACTTGTACCTGCTATTTCATTTTGTGGTATTGCTTCTTCTATTCTTTTAACATCATTTTCACTTAAAACTATATCTAAAGATTTTATTGAGTTTTGAAGATTTTTTACTTTTCTTGAACCAATTAAAGGTATAATATCTTCTCCTTTAGCTAATAACCAAGCAATTGATAATTGTGGTAATGTAATATTTTTTTCCATAGCAATCTTATTTAAATTGTTTACTAAAGAAAGATTTTTATCTATGTTTTCTTCTGCAAATAATGAAATCATAGAATTATATCCAGATTTTTTATCTTTTGTCCAATTTCCACTAAGCATTCCATGAGTTAATGCTCCAAATGTTACAACATCTATTCCTAATTCTCTTGCTGTAGGTAAAATTTCTTTTTCTATACTACGGTTAAAAAGAGAATATTCATATTCAACTAAACTTATCTTATGAACATCATTTGCTTTTCTTAAAGTTTCAGCATCAACTTGAGTAAGTCCAATATGTTTTACATATCCTTCTTTAACAAGCTCTGACATTACTCCTATAACCTCTTCAACAGGAATTCCTAAATCAATTCTTGAAGGTTGATAAAGATCTACATAATCTAAATTTAATCTTTTAAGTGAATATGTTAAATAATTTTTTATGTTTAAAG
Source organism: Clostridium thermobutyricum (assembly GCF_000371465.1). Classification (NCBI taxonomy): domain Bacteria; kingdom Bacillati; phylum Bacillota; class Clostridia; order Eubacteriales; family Clostridiaceae; genus Clostridium; species Clostridium thermobutyricum. The sequence continues at coordinate 291,745 of NZ_KB850958.1, forward strand.
GATTAACATCTAATCCATACATTCTACCATCTGGTGACATTAAAGAACCAAATTTTAAAGATACAAATGCTTTATCTCTATTTCTTCCTTTAATAGCTTCTCCAAGAATCATTTCGCTTTGTCCTGAGCCATAAAAATCTGCTGTATTAAATAAAGTAATACCTGAATCCATAGCTGAATGAATAACCTCTATACTTTTATTTTTTTCAGTAATATCCATAGCATTTGTCATGCTGCCACAACCAAGTCCAAGTTTAGATAGCTCAAGTCCATTTTTATTATTTTTCCTGTATTCCATAATAAATCTCTCCTATCTTTTTATTGAATCCCATATAGCATTTATTCCTGAATTAATAATATCTTCATCAACTTCAATATTTCCTTTTAAATAAAGCCTAACTATAGAAAATATTGCTCCATCAATAAGTGCAATAAGCATTTCTATTGGAAGATCTTTAATAACTTTTTCTTCATATGCTTCTTTAAATAAATTATTAGCCTTTTTAAACACATCAACTACTTCTTCTTTTATATGAGAAGGAATCATAGAAGAATTTACGCATTGTTCCACAAAACTAAATTCTTTTGGATGCTTTATAAAATAATTAATTATATTTTTAAATAAAATAAAAAATCTTTCTTCTATAGACTTATCTTCTGAATAATTTTTAAAAACATAATCAGCTAAATCAGTTTTAATATTAAAATAAAGTGAATTTATTAAATCTTCTTTATTGGGAAAATAAAGGTATATTGTTCCTACTGCAATGTTTGCATGTTTAGCAATTTGTGACATTGAAGTAGAATAAATTCCTTGTTCTGAAACTAATTCAAGTGTTGATTCTAATACTATATTTTTTTTATCTTTTTTTATCATAATAACCTCTAATATAAATTTTATAAAACTGAATGAACATTCATTCAGTTTAAATTAAAATTATCACTTAAAAATTTTATTGTCAATTAATCTAAACAAAATATAATAATTATTTTTTATTTAGATATTTTATTTTTAATTATTTAATATATTTTTTTAGTTTTAAATATAAAAAATAAAATTTTATTATATAAAAAAAACTGCTTAATTTAGGCAGCCTTTTTTTGTTTATATATAAAATTTTAAAGGGTTAATTTATGACTTATAATAATGAATATACAAGTTGTTGTGTATATTCATGTTGAGGGTCTTCTAATATTTGGTCTGTTAATCCTTCCTCTACTACTTCTCCATTTAACATAACAAGAGTTCTATCTGCAAGCATTCTTATAACACCTAAATCATGAGATACTACAACCATACTTATTTTAAATTCTCTTTGTAATTTTTTTATTAGGTCTAAAACATTAGCTTGTACAGAAAGATCTAATCCTGTTGTTACTTCATCTAAAAGTAATACTGGAGGATTATTTGAAAGAGCTTTTGCTATTTGAACTCTTTGTTTCATTCCTCCTGAAAAATTCTTTGGTTCTTCTTCCATTCTAAAGGTTGGAATATTTACACATTCTAATAATTCTTTTGCTCTCTCTTCCATTTTAGAAACATTTCTTTCCCCTGCTCCTATAAGCTTTTCTGCAATATTTCCTATACATGAAAAGTCCATCTTTAATCCTAGCATTGGATTTTGATATACTTTTCCAAATATATTATTTTTTATATATCTTTTTCTTTGAGTAGATTCTAAAAATATATTTTTTTCTCCATTTTCATAAGCCTTCATAAATGCTTTTCCACTTGAAACTTCCTTATCAAAATAAAGGCATTGCATCATTGTTGATTTTCCACTTCCACTCTCCCCAACAATACCTAATATTTCTCCTTCATATAAATCAAATGAAATATCTCTACATGCATAAACAGTACCACAATGAGGGCAGTAATTTTTTGAAAGCTTTGCTTCACTTAGATTTCTACATTTACTACATCCATCACCAAACTGCTTTCTTAAATTTTTCACACTTAATACTGGATTTTCAAAATTACTCATCACCATTTCCCCCTAAAGTATTTACTCTCTCTAAACAATAAGAGCTATCATTACATTGATAATACTTTTCTCCCGTTTTATTATCTATAACTTCATCAAGATAAACATTTTCTGCACCACATAATTTACATTTCTTTTCTTTAAAGCTTTCTACTTCAAATTTATAATCTTCAAAATCTAAAGATTTTACTTTTGTATATGGTGGAATTGCATAAATCTTTTTTTCTCTACCAGCACCTAATAAAATTAAAGCTTCACTATTATTAAGCTTTGGATTATCGAATTTAGGAATTGGACTTGGAGCAGTTACGTATCTATTATTTACAAGCACAGGATGGTCAGCTCCTGTAGTCATTTTTCTATATTTTATTATTTGTTCAAAAAGCATTAACCATGCACCACTATATTCTTTATCAGCATGAAGTCTTTTTGTTTTAAATTCACTTTTTTCTACCATTCTAAGTGGTTCTGGAGTAGGTACTTGAAGTACTAATATTTGTCCCTCTTTTAATTTTTTTTCAGGTATTCTATGTCTTGATTGAATAAGAGTTGATTCTTCTGTCTTTGTTGTAACTCTAACTCCTGTTGTTTTTTTAATTAATTTTTTTATATTAACTGCATTTACTGATTCATCTGAACCTTGGTCTATTACTTTTAAAATGTCTTTGAGACCTATTAATGAAAGAGTTAATTGAAGTCCTCCTGTTCCCCATCCTCTCCCAATTGGCATTTCTCTTGATGCAAAAGGAACTTGATATCCTGGAATACAAACAGCTTTTAAACTTGCTCTTCTTATTTCTCTTTTTGAGCCTTCATCAAAAAATGCAAAATTATAATTATTCATTTTTATTTTCCTCCCTAGTCTTTCTTACGCTATCTAATTCTGATTGGAAGGTTACATAGTGTGGAAGCTTCAAGTGAGACATAAATCCTGATGATTCAATTACATCTATACTATAAAGAACAAATTCTTCATCTCCTGTTGGAAAATCTTTATTTTTTTCTTCTAAACATCTATCAAGAATACTCATAGAAATTGCTTTTGTTTCATTTTGTCCAAAGCAAACTCCATATCCTACTTCAAATCCCCTTGTTTTTTTCCCATCTTCTTCTAAAGATACTGGAATAAGAGTTTCAACTTCTGTTATATTGACTTCTCCTATATAATAATTATCAAGTGGATTTCCATTAGATAAACTTGTTTTTATTGTAATTGGTACTTCTCCAACTCTCAGCTCTCCAACTGTTGGATGTTCTATTCCACAACTTCTAAAAGCAGAATAAGCAAGTGCATTAACTGCTCCTGTTGAACCTCTAGTTAAGCTTTGTAATCTTTCACTTCTCTTAGTTGGAAATTCTAAAGATTTTTTTGTTATGTCTTCTGGTTCAGAATCGTTAAACTCTATTTCTTTTATTAATCCTTCTTTTCGTAATCCATCTATTACTTTAGGAATATTTCTAAGAGAACCTTCTCTTTCTTCTATTCCCATATTAAAATCTTCTAAAAACTTCTTAATATCCTCATTTTTTTCATCAAGTAAAGAAAAATCTAAAAGTCTATGAGTATAGTCATGAGAAGCTCCTAAAATTTGTCCACCTTCTATATCCTTAAAACTAGCTGATATTCTTCTTTTAACAAACATATCTTCTGTATCTACTATTTCTGTGTAATATTTTCTTTCAAGAGTAGACCTATATGCTCTAAGTAAAAAAACTGCTTCTTCTATATTTCCCTCTGCTTGTTTTATTGCTATAGAAGCTAATCTTTTTGAATATATGCTTCCTTCTGACATAACTGTATCTATAAGCCCTCTCATTCCACTTTCTATTTCATTAACATCTAAAATTCTTCCACCTTTAATTCTTTCATAAAAAAGTCTTTTTATAGATCCTTCAATGGCAATACTACCACCTTTAACTGCAACATATCCCATTAAATACATACCTCCAAAATTTTAGTTGTTCTTGGAATAGATAAAATGTTTCCTTCTTTATCTATAAAAACTAAATCAATTCCAGTAGGATATTCTGAAACTTTTTCATTTCTCATATGAATTAATGAGCTTTCAAGTGGTAAAAATATATTTTTTTCTCCTAATATGCCTGGACCTTTTAATTTAACTTTTATTCCTTTATTAATATCTTTAACCTCAATAAATATTGTTGCACCTTTTTCTGGATTAATTAAATCTCCAATATTAGCATTTTTAATAGCCTCTTTTATATTCTCTCTCTTATCTAAAGATACAAAAATAAAATCACTTTCGTTTGTATCTTTTATTTTTGCTCCAGTTAATCCATTTATAATATTTTCATTTTTATTTTCTTCTAGTGAAAAAATATTAAAACTTGTTTCTGTATCAAGAAGCATTTTCATTATGCTATATGTTCCAAATAAAAAATCAATCCAATTACATTCCTTTGAAAAATTATCTTCTAACTTTTCAATAACTCCTGGTCTAGCCATTGTATTTAAAAGCTTTCTATAACTTTCTTGAATAAAATGTATAGTTTCTAAACTATTCATATTTAAACCTCCATAGTTGTAAAATCAACTTTAGTTTTTAAAATTTGATTTTTTTTATTATTTTCTAAATTTTTTATTCTTTCCTCTTCTCTTAGAAGAATTTCATAAAAAAGCTTACATTCTTCTGAATTTAAATTATATGCTCCATCTACAATAGCTAAATCCAGTGCTTTATCACTATCTTCTCCAAATAAAATTCCAATTCCCATAGCTCCATCAACATAAACCTTAGCTTCAGTTATTAAAGCTTCTCCTATGTAAAAAAGCTCTCCTTTTCCTCTTTCTCTCATCTTTATCATAGAAAGTCCTAAACTTGGCTCATTTATAACCTCTACTTTGTGTATTGACCTAATATGACTTACAATATGACTTAAAACTTTTCTTCTCCCCTTTATAAGAATCTCTGTCCTTCTTCTTCTCTCCATTTTCTCTTCACCTTCCTTTGCCATCATTATATCTTGGCGCTATGTTAGGTGTACTTTAAGTTTTGTTAAATCTTTATGTTATATTTTTAATCATAAAAAAAAGAGATATCTTACTTAAATATCTCTTTTTCAAATATTTATTTTAAAATTTTTATAAAATTCTAATTACAATTTTTCATTATAAAATATATCATAGTTATCTTTTAAATTTTTTTGCTGTATTCATATAAATAACCCCACCAATTGTCACAAAAATAAATAATATATTTACACAAACTAATAAAAATTTAAAATCTCCTAAACTTAATAATCTACAAATTAGTAAAATAAATTGAATACCTCCTAATATTAATAATAAGTTTCCAGTAGATTTAGCAAGTTCTTTTTCATTTATTTTTTCTTTTTCTTCTTTTGAAGCTGTATTATATCCTGCAATTAAAAAGTTTGCTTTTCCTGTCCTAATAACAATACCTAAAATAATCAAAAATATAGGTGTAATTGATAATATAATAATCTCCATAACTTCCTCCAAAATATTATTTATTAATATATCGTATTTTAATTTGATTACTTTATTACCTATTTATATCTTCTAAATTAATATACTTATTTTATTTAAACTTCATCTTCTACTAACTTAAAATTTGAATAAAATTACCAATTTAAAAATATAATATAATTTTTTAATTAATTATGTTTTAAATAAAATAATTTATATTGTCTAAAATTTTTAAAGTGATAAAATTTATATAATATTATTACAGAAGGTGATTAAAATGGAATTTAAAGAAAATATTTTAAATGACTCTAAAGAATTAAAGTCTAGTTTAATAGAAATTAGACGTGAATTACATAAACATCCTGAAGTAGGTGTTTATTTACCTAATACTATGAAATTTATATCATCTAAATTGAAAGAATTCGGATATACTCCTGAAATTATTGATGAAGTAGGAGTTCTTGCTACTATAAAAGGTCCTAAAGATGGCAAAACATTTCTTTTAAGAGCTGATATGGATGCACTACCAATAGAAGAAGAATCTGATTTTGATTTCAAATCTACAAATGGAAATATGCACGCATGTGGACATGATATGCACTCTACTATGCTTTTAGGAGCTGCGAAACTTCTAAAAAAATATCAATCTGAAATAAATGGAACTATAAAACTGTTATTTCAACCTGATGAGGAAGGATTTACCGGTGGAAAACGTATGATAAAAGCTGGAGTTTTAGAAAATCCAAAAGTAAATGCTGCAATGGCACTTCACGTATTTTCTAATGCTCCTAGTAACACAATTGTATACTCTGTGGGAACTTGTATATCAAGCTGTATAAAATTTAAAATCACTATAACTGGCATTGGATGTCATGGAGCTATGCCTGAAACTGGAATAGATCCTTTAAATATTGCTTCACATGTATATCTAGCATTACAAGAAATACCTTCTAGAGAAATATCTGCTACAGATCCTGTAGTTTTAACTATTGGAAAATTTGTTGGAGGAACAGCTTCTAATATTATTCCAGAAAAAGTTGTTATGGAAGGAACTATAAGAACATTATCTGAGGATGTTGGAAGATTCACTTTTGATAGAGTTAAAGATATTTCTATGAATGTATCTAAAGCTTTTAGAGGTTCTGCATTAGTTGAAGAAGTTGTTTCAGTTCCACCATTAATAAATGATTCTAATTTATCAGAAAAACTTTTTAGCTACACTAAAGATTTATTTGGTACTAGTAAAAATGTTATTAAAGAAAATAATAGTGGAATGGCTTCAGAAGATTTTGCTGCTATAGCAAAATTAGTTCCAAGTACCTATTTTATTATAGGTGCCGGTACGAAAGAAGAAAATCCTTCTTTTGGATATCCAATGCATCATAGCTGTGTAGGATTTAATGAAGATATTTTAACTAGTGGCTCTGCAATGCTTGCATATAATTCAATTATGTGGTTAAAAGAAAATTTATAATTATAAAAATTTATAACATATAAAATAAAAGTAGTGATTTTTTTCACTACTTTTACTTTTTTTATAAATTCATATAGAAAATTTAAATATATCTCCTCTATAAAATATATTTGTAAACTCTATAACATCGCCACTCCTATTATCAATAACATTATGCTCTGATTTTAATATAGGGATAAGCTCCTTACAATTTAGAGTTTTTCTTATATCTCTACTTGCATATTCAACTGTAAGTTCTATATTTTTATTTTCTACATCTTCTATTTCATTTTTCTTATAATAACTATTTATTTCTTTAATCTTTTTCCAATCAAAGTTAATATTCTTAAATACAGATTCTTTTAAATATGATATATGGTAAGCTACTGGTAAATCATTTATTAATCTCAATCTTAAAAGCTTATAAATTTTATCTTCTTTTTTTGCCTGTAATTTTGAATATATATATTCTTCATAATTTATTAAGTCACAACTTAAATTCTTAGTTTCTACTTGATAGCAATCTTTTTTTAATTTTTCATTAAATCCTCTTTTATCTAAAAACTCTAATTTAATTCTCCTAAAGTTCTTCATTACAAACCTACCTCTTCCTTGTAATGAATAAACATATCCCATTCCCTCTAAAACTTCAAATGCTTTTCTTACATCCAATCTAGAAATATTAAATGTTTCACTAAATTCTCTATCAGAAGGTAACTTATCATCTTTTTTATAAATTCCATTTTCAATATCTCTTATTATTTGGTCTATTACCATTCTCCTTCTTTCATAATTATCCAAACCTCTCACCTCATAGAATTACTATTCTATTTTTATATTCATTAACCTTCAAAATCAATGTTATGTTTAAGTTAAAATTTGGTATATTTTTTTTAATATTCAATTTCCGTTCATTTATATAACCTATAATATAATTGTCTGTTTCAATAATTTATAAAATTCATTTCTAAAAGGTGTAGCCGAAAATTTTTTGACTACACCTTTTTCTTAAAATTTATTTAAATATAAAAGTAGTGAATTTTTAATTCACTACTTCTTGCTACCTCTTATAGCATCACAAATTAATGATACAAATGCTGCACAAGGGATAAATACCATTAATACTACTGGTAACCATAATAACATTTCAACTATGTTCATTTAAATCACCTCAATATTAATATACCTCATAATAGTAGCATTTCTTCCTAATTTTTGTATATTTAATTATTAATTTACACAATTAACCATATATTTTCAAAAGAAACATTCTAATCCTCTAATTTAAATTTAGTTTTATTATTTTTATTTTAAAAATCTAAAAAGTTAATTTAAGACATAATTATAAGGTAGCCAAACTTATTAGACTACCTTAACAATTATAATTTTTAGATATTTTATAAATTATTTTTTCTTAATTAATGTTCCTACCATCATTCCACCTAACATTCCAAAGCATACACCATAAATTAGAATTTTTGTTCCAAATGCTTTCATAAATAATAAACTTATTCCCACCCCAATACACATTCCTATACTCATACCAATTGACATATAATCGTCTTCTTCGGTACTTTCTTTTTTCTTTAAAGTGTTTACATATTCTATATTTTCTCTATTTTCAATATTTCTAATTTTATTTTTCTTTTGAAAGTCAACTAATACTACTACATTAACTACTCCAAAAATTATCCAGGGCAAAGCTGCTATAATAAAATCAGCCATAACCTCATCTCCTAAAAATTCCTGTATATATATTTATAATACTCATTACCCTTAAATTAATGAATTCTCATTAGAATATATTATAAATATATTTTTCATTCTATTTAAGGAACATTTCTATATGAGGTTTATTTTCTAAAAAATTTTCAATTTTTATATCATGTATGTACTCTAATTTAATTATTCTTTTGCTACTAATACAACTGAAATTACAACTGCTATTATTCCAATTATAGTAAATAAATCAATGTGTTCACCTAAAATTATGGCACTAGCAATTATCCCTACAATTGGTTCAAAGGTTCCAAGTATAGATGATTTTGAAGGCCCAATTTTTCTTATTGCTACTTGTAGTAAAACTAATGCAAGAACTGTTGAAATTAAAGCTATTCCTAAATAAGAAAATATTATTCCACCATCTACTTTAAATACTAATTTATTTGTAACTAACCCAATTATTATAGTTATTAATCCTGCAAAGGCTGAACAATAGAATGTTACTACTAAACTATTTAAATTTTTAACTTCTTCTTTTCCCATAGCAAATACTGTAGCTCCATAAACAACTCCTGAAGCTAAAGCTAGTCCTATCCCTCTTATATCTAAACCACTTTTTTCAGAAGCAGATAATAAAAATACTCCTATTATTGATATTATCAATGCTATTGTCTTTTTCTTTGTAAATTTTTCTCCTGCAAATATAAAAGCAAATATACATACACATAATGGATATATGAAGTGAATTCCTGTTGCTAGTCCAACTCCAATATATTTATATGATAAGAAAAGCATTTGTGTAGTTAATGTATATCCTACACTTCCTATTAGAAAAAGGTAAATTAATTGCTTCTTAGTAACTCTTAAACTTTTCTTTCCTATAATTATAATTATTAATATTAAAATTGTAGCTATAGTAAATCTAGCTCCTAGTACAGTTGTTGGATTTGAACCATTTTCATAACCAAACTCAGCAAAAATTCCTAAAAAACCAAAACAAACTGAAGCTAAAATTGCAAATATTATTCCCGCTGTATTTTTCATCTTATAATCTCCTCTTTAGTGCTATTTAGGAAGAACAAAATTCCTTAAAGGAATTTTGCTGTACTTCCATCTTTATCTCCATTTACTATTATCTTTTTTTGAATTCTTTCTTTTAGTTCATTAACATGTGATATAACTCCCACAATTCTTCCCCCACCTTGAAGTTCTGAAAGAACATCAATTGCAGATTCTAATGATTCATCATCAAGAGTTCCAAATCCTTCATCAATAAACATTGTATCTAATTGAATTCCTCCAGCTGTCTCTTGAACTACATCTGAAAGTCCAAGTGCCATTGAAAGAGATGCTTTAAATCCTTCTCCCCCAGAAAGTGATGTAATATCTCTTTCTTTGTTACTATATCCATCAAATACTTGAAGGTCTAGTCCTTGACCTACTCTCTTATCTCCAAGTTCTGTTTTTCTTAAAAGCCTATACCTATCATTAGTCATCTTTAAGAATCTTTTATTTGCAGCATGAAGAATATCATCAAGATATGCTGCTAAGATATATCTCTCTAAAGTTATTTTCTTTTCATTTTCACCATTTACAAGTTTTGATACAGTTCCAACAACTCTATATTGTTTATCATCTTTTTCCATCTTTTTATTTATATCTTTTATATACTCTATAACTCTAGAATTATTTTCTATATTAGATTGCATTTTTCTAAGTTCTTCTTCCTTTTCATCAATCTCTTTACGTATTGATTTTCCTTTTTCTAAAATGCTTTCTAAATCCACTCTTTCTTTATTTTTTAATTTTTTCTTATACTCTTCTAAAACTTTTTTATTTCCTTTTAATTCTTCATTAAAACTAATTATCTCCTTATCTAAAGCTTCCAATATGTTTTTATCTTTTTTAGATTTTTTATAATCTTCTATATCTTTAAAATTAAAGCTCTCTATAGCATCGTTAAACTCTTTAAATGATTTTTCTTCTTCTTTTTTAAGCTCTAGTATTCTTTCTTTTTCACCTTCTAAATTTCCTTTTAAACTATTAACTTTAGAATTTATAATATCTAAATCATTTTTAGCAATATTAAAAGCTTTTTCTATATTTTCTTTTTCTTTTAATAATTCTATTTCTCTTAAATTTAGTTCTTCTAGAGATTTTATTTCTCCATTAAATCTATTTTTTATTTCTTCTACTTCACTTGTAGTCTTTGCTATTTTAACTTTAAAGCTATTTATACCATTTGTTAAAGATTCTAGTTTTTTCTCCTTTTCTTCCTTTTCTTTTAAGAGACTCTTTTCTTTACCTATACAAGCTTTTTCTTTCTTTAATATTTCATCAATTCCCCTTATATCTAAGGTAACTTTTCTTAGATTCTCACCTTCTTTTATAAGCTCTTCTTCTCCTAAAGATTTAACTTTTTCAATTTCTAAATCTTCTAATTTTAAAATTTCCTTAGCTAAAGCTAAAACTTCACTTATATTTTCATCAAAAGTTTCTTTTAAACTTTGAATTTGACTTTTTAATTCCAAGAAAATTTTATTCTCATCATCAAAGGATTTCTTTAGCTCATCAACTATTTCTTTTGTAATATCTATACTTTCTAAAACAGCCTTTTTAGGGTGATTTGTAGAACCACATACAGGACATTCCATTCCTTCTTCTAAATTTTTTGCAAGTATTCCTGCTTGGCTTCTAAAAAGTTTATCCTCTGCTTCTTTATACTCTTTTTCTTTCTCATTTACAATACCTAATTGTATATTGTATTTATTTCCTTTTTCTAAATGTCTACTTTTAAGATCTAAAGTTGAATTTACCTTAGATATAAGTTCTCTTAAAACTCTATCTTTATTTATAATTTCATTTTTTTCTCTCTCTAAAAGAATCTTTTTATCACTTTCTAGTCTACACTTATCTAAATAATCTTTTAATTTTTCAAGTAATATTTTATTTTTTTCTTTTTCTTCTTCAACTATTTTTTGCTCATAAGTAGCTTTCTTTAATTCTTCTTCTAGTTCTTTTAAAAGTTTTTCTTTGCTTTCATATCCTAAAGTCTTTTCTTTTAAGCCTTTTAAATTTTCCAATTCAAAGTCTATACTTTTTACTCTTTCGAAAGCTTTTTCTTCTTCTTTAAAAACTATTTCCTTACTTTCTTTTTCTTTTAAGCTTGCCTCTAAATCTTTATTTATATTTTCTAGCTTTTTTTCTCTATTTTTAAGGTCTAAGTCTATCTTTCTCCACTCATTTTCTTTTATTGAAACTTCATAAGCTTTTTCTCCTAAAAGCTTTTCCTCTTCTTTTTTCTTTATATTCTCTAAATTTTCTATGAGTGATTCTATTTTTTCCTCTACACTTTTTAAGCTATCAAAATCTTCGTTTATCTTTTTACCTTCATTATATTCTTTTAGAAGCTGTTGTCTTTTTTCATCTAAATTAGCTTTTAATTTTTCTTTTTCACTAAATATTGTTTTATCTATTTCTACGTCTTCAGAAAATTTTTCTAATATAAGTTGTACATTTAAATTTTCAGACTGAACTAATTCTTTTAATTCTGAATTATCTTTTAAAATAAAATCATTTATTCTGTTTTTTCTATCTCTAATAAGACATTCACTATTTTTAACTATTTTATTTGCTTTTTCTCTAAGATTTTCTTGAAAAGATTTTATAATATCTGTTTTAAATATTTTTCTAAAAATCTCTTCTTTATCTTGGCTTTTTGCTTCTAAAAGCTTTTTAAACTCCCCTTGTGGAATCATAACAAGCTGTTTAAATTGAATACTATTTATACCTAATATCCTTTCTACTTCGCGAGTTACATTTCCATATCCAGTTATAGTTTTTCCATTTTCAAATCCTCTACCACCATTTATATCAAGACTTGCGCTTGGTTTTGCAGTTGCAAAGCCTTCTCCAACTTTCTTTTTTCTTCTATACTCTGGATTTCTTTTAATCTTATATTCATTTCCTTTAAGAGTAAATATAAGTTCTACAAATGTTTCATCTTCTGCACTAGAAAAATTACTTCTAAAGCTTTTAGTATCACGACTAGCTCCACTTGCTTCTCCATAAAGTGCAAAATTTATTGCATCAAAAATAGTTGTTTTTCCTGCTCCAGTATTTCCTGTTACTACAAACATACTATCTTTATCTAAATTTTTAGCAAAATCTAACTCTTGTTTTTTTCCATATGGTCCAAAAGCACTTATTATAAGCTTTCTTATTTTCATAACTTACTTATCCTCCCTTTCCACTTCTTCTAAAACAGATTTAACTAAAGCTAACTCTTCATCTGTTATTTCTTCTTCTCTTATAGATGAAAAGAAATCACAAGTAAGCTCTAAAATTGATTTTTCTTTAAGCTGTGCTATGCTTTCCTCTTCCATATTAAGCTCTTTTAATCTACTTTCATTTCTAAGCTCCATTATATTAGGATATACTTCTCTAAGCTTTTGCATAGGCTCTATAACTTCACCTTTATCAGTTAAAGTAACCTTTATATAATCATCTATTTTTTGAGTTTGGATAAATTCTTTTGAAATAAGCTCACTAAGCTCTCCTCTAATTTCTCTGTAATCTCTCATAAGCTTAAAAGGGGTACGAGTAACTGTTACATCTCCATCTCCATTAAGTTCTATTTTAGTTATACCAACTTTATTATTCATTTCTGAAAAAGAATACTTCATAAGAGAACCAGAATATCTAATATTTTCTCCATCTACTCTTTGTGGACTATGTATATGCCCAAGAGCTGTATAATTAAAATCCTTAAAATGAGATGACTTTATAACTTCTGTTCCTCCAATAGAAAGCCTTTTCTCTGAATCACTTTCTATTATTTTTTCACTATCTTTAGCTACATAACCGTGGAATATGGCTACATTTCTCTCATTTTTATTTAAATCTATATTTTCTAATATCTTTTTCAAAGCATCATCATGAGTTTTTATAGATTCCTCATTATATAATTTTCTTACATAATAAGGGTCTGCGTAAGGAATAAGATAAAAATTAACTATTCCATCTTTATCTTTTAAATTTATTTTTTTAACTTCACTTTTAAGCTCTCCACTAACATAAAAATTACAAGCTTCATAAAATGAACTTCCAAATTCAATTCTTTCGTTACTATCATGATTACCTGCTATAAGAATAACAGGTGTTTTTAAATCTATAATAATTTTCTTTAAAGTATCATTTAAAAGTTCTATAGCTTCAACAGGTGGAATAGATCTATCATAAACATCACCAGCTATAAGAAGTACATCTGGGTTTTCTTTTTCTATTTCATTACACAATTGAGAAAGAATATATCTTTGGTCTTCAGTCATATAAAACCCATTCACAAGTTTACCTATATGCCAATCTCCCGTATGGAATATCTTCATATAAACTCCTCCTAATCAATCTAATTTACATAACAAAATTATTATAACATTTATAAATAGAAGTATGTTCCTATTAATAAAATTATTAAGTAGATTTCCTTTTTTAATTATTTAAAAAAAATAAATCCAACTGTATAGAAAAACTATACAGCTGGATCTTTTTTTAATAAACCGTACAACGCAATTATTCTTTCAAATTTTTTTACTGATAAAATTTCGTTTGTTATAAATCTACCATTAAAAAATAAACTATATGTAGTAAATGGTGATGGTGCGTTTTGTGCTTCTTCTCTCGTTTTTATTTGAATTGCCTTAAATGGAATATTTTTAGATTTTGCAAGATTCTCAATCAGTGGAACATATTTCACTGTAAAAGGACATTGATGAGTATAATATAAAATAAATCCGCGTTCTTTTATTGAAGATTTTTTTGCATTTTCCTTAAATCTTGGTTTCTTTTCCCTCTTTTTAAAAGGTAAATATAAAAGTTCATAATAAGGATATGCAGTATCTACTACTTTAAACCCTTTATATTTTAAAAATTTAGGGTCAGAAAGATAAGGTGCCTTCTTTTTAGAAGATAAAATAACAAGTCCTTTCTTTCCTTTTTCTTTACTATCTTTAATACATTCCTCTAGAAGTAAATTTGAATTACCTCGCCCTTTATATTGACCAGCTACCAAAAAGCAATTAATAAACATATATCCTTCTGCAATTATTGGTGCCCAAGCCATTTCAGCTGGAATATATTCAATAAAACATTTACCTCTAACATTTCCTTTTTTAAATACAAGTCCTTCATCTAATCTTTCAAAAATCCATTTTTTTTTTGATAATACCTGAAAATCTTCATTACTAGCTATTGCACAACAAATGTGCTCGCTCTCCAAATTTTCTTTTGTAATATCAATAATTTCCATACTATTTCCTCACTTTCAAAACAAAAACTAACTTCTTTAATTAGCCTAATTATTACATTAACCTTCCTTTCTATTATTAATAAATATATATCCTATAAAATATTTTGCTTTGTAAAATTCAACGTATGAAATAAAATTAATGCTAAGACTTATGCTGTTATTTTAAAGTATTAATACCATTTATATGGATTTTTTCTACTTTTTATTTTATTCTAATAAAATATATAGAATAATTATAACATTTGTTTAATTCTTAAAAAACTGTGTAATTTCAATTTCAAAAAAAATTATTAAGTTGTATAATATATACATAATATTAGTATATATTTTTATATATATTTCAATACTCTTATATTAAAAATTTTAAATTATTTAATACATAAAGAAAGAAGATGACAATATGAGCAACAATATTAAATCTCATTGGGGTGTAGAGTTATCTCCAAATTTTGTAGAACAAGGAAGTGATACTTTAGCAATAATACTTCCTGGAATTGCTTATACACTAGATAGAGTTACTTTAGAATATGCTAGTGAATTAGCTTTAAAATTAGGATATGATGTAGCTAGAATAGAATATGGATTTCAAAAAGCTAGAAAAGGATTTGATGTTCCTACAGAATTTGATATAGCTGCTAATGAAACTTTAGCTCAAATAAAAAGCATTTTAAAGCCAAGCTATAAAAAAATAATTATAATAGCTAAAAGCATTGGTACTTGTGTTCAAAATGTTATAAATAAAAACTTAAAAGAATTTGATGTAACTAATGTTTGTATAAGTCCAATAAATAAAACTGTTGATATGGGAATAGATAAAAACGCTCTAATTATAACAGGAAGTTCAGATCCTCTTTTATCAAAAGAAAATATAGAAAGCTTAACTGCTTCTTATGGACATAATCTAAT
Source organism: Clostridium thermobutyricum (assembly GCF_000371465.1). Taxonomy (NCBI): domain Bacteria; kingdom Bacillati; phylum Bacillota; class Clostridia; order Eubacteriales; family Clostridiaceae; genus Clostridium; species Clostridium thermobutyricum. The sequence goes on from NZ_KB850958.1 coordinate 307,569, forward strand.
AAACTTTAAAAGAGCAAATCACTCTTTAAATATAGAAAAAGAACCTGTTAAAAGTTTAGAAATTCAAATTGATGTAATCAATATTATAGAAAAATTTATAAAATAATATAAAATCTAAATTTATTAATTTTAAAATTATTTTATAAATGTATTAAATCATTAATGAAATGTAATTTTATTTTTTAATAAAAGAAGTGCTGACTAAATCAGCACTTTTTTCTAATTAAATTTATAATTTTTACTTTGAAATATATTTTCTTATTTTTCTTATAGCTTGACTTTGTGATATATCTAATGCTTCAGCAACTTTATATGAACTACCATACTTATGATATGCTGCAATTATTAATTCTCTCTCTGAATTTTCAATATGTTCTTTTAAAGTTGGAAATTTTATATTCTTATCTAAATATCCATCTTTAGTATAATCAATTTTTTTCTCTAAATTCTTTATTGTAATAAAATCATCTTCTGTTGATAATAATATCTGCTCTAAAACATGCTCTAGTTGACGTAAATTTCCTGGCCAACTATATTTTTTTAATTGTACTAATACACTATCACTAATTATCTTATTTAAGCTATATTTTTTATTTATTCTATCTACAAATACCTGAGCTAAAATTGGTATAGCTTCTTTTCTTTCTCTTAAAGGTGGAATCTTAAATTCTATTACATTTATTCTATAATATAAATCTTCACGAAACTTACCTTTCCTAACCATTTCAGCTATATCTTTATTTGTTGCAGCAATTATTCTAATATTAGTTGTCCTTTTTTCACTTCCTCCCACTGGAATGTAAGTCCTATTTTCTATTAATTCTAAAAGTTTACTTTGAGATGATAATGGTAACTCTCCAATTTCATCTAAAAATAATGTTCCATTATTAGCAAGTTCTACCAGCCCTTTCTTTCCCTCTTTTACAGCTCCTGTAAAAGCTCCTTTAACATATCCAAATAATTCTGATTCTATAAGATTTTCTGGAATAGTTGTACAATTCACAGTAAAAAATGGTCCATCTTTTCTTTTGCTAATATTATGTATAAACTTAGCACATGTTGATTTTCCAGTACCTGACTCTCCTAAAAGCAAAACTGTTACATCAAAACCAGCTATTTTATTTAAATTTTTAAATTCTTCAATATTAGAAAAGTTTGTAATTTGTTCTCCGTATTTATCTATTTGATATTTTAAATTTTCAGTATCTGTGTTTACTAAGCATTCTTTTTTTGAAGATAAATTTAGTACTTCTCTAGCATTTTCCACTACCATTTTTAATTTATTTTCATCATTAAATACAGGTTTTGCAGTCAAGAAAAGTTTTTTTCCGTACACTGTTTCTTGAAATAATGATATTTCTTTTTTCTCTTCTAAAACTATTGGGATTATTTGACTCCCCTTTTTTATTATTGGAGCTATAACTGAAAATTTCTTTCCAATTATATCTGATACATTGTAACAATAATTTTTTGAGAATGCTTCATTACAATATATAATTTCTCCCTCACTATCAGTTACAAAAACCTCATAAGTTAAATTATCTAAAATTTCTTTATATATATTATTTTCTAAGTTTAAATCCATCAAGTATTCTCCTAGTAATGTTAAAATTAGTATTTTTTATAAATTATACCACTTAAAGATTATAGATTCATCATTTTTAAGTATTTTTCGACTTATTTTTTCTGCTCCTGTTTTAACATAAGTCTATTAAGACTTATTTTTTAATTCAATTCTAAAATTCAATTCAAATAAGACTTAAATAACCGCTTTTCTTATTTGTATTTTAATACAAATAATTATTTTCAAATAACAAAACCATTGATTTTAAGCCATTCATTTATTTTTTATTTAATTTTATATTTTGGCATAACATTTGCTTTTATATAAGGCATAAAGATTTTTAAATTAAGAAAAGGAAGTGGTTTAAATGTGTACAGCATTAACATTAAAAACAAGTGAAGGAAATCATTTATTTGGAAGAAATATGGACATTGAATTTTCATTTAATCAATCTGTCGGTATTATTCCAAGAAGTTTTGAATATAAAAATATGTCAACAAATGAACTTGAAAAAACTAAATATGCAATCATAGGTATGATTACAGTAATCGACAATCATCCTATGCTTGCAGATGGATTAAATGAAAAAGGACTTGCCTGTGCAGGACTTAATTTTCCAGGATACGCTCATTGGGAATCAGAACTTTCAGAAGAAAAAATTAATGTTCCAGCATATGATTTTATGCTTTGGGTTTTATCTAACTTTGAAACATTAGAAGAATTAAAACCTGAATTAGAAAAATTAAATTTACTTGACTCTAGAATAAATAATCTTACACCTCCTCCAACTTTACATTGGATTATCACTGATAAAACTGGTCAATCTATTGTAATTGAAAAAACTAAATCAGGACTAAGACTTTTCAATAATGAAGTTGGAGTTTTAACAAATTCACCTACTTTTGACTGGCATCTAACTAACTTAAGACAATATATTGGATTATCATCTAACCAAGTGACTAATGCTAAATGGAGCACTCAAGAGTTAAAAGCTTTAGGACAAGGTGTTGGATGTGTTGGAATTCCTGGTGATTTTACTCCAGCATCTAGATTTGTAAGAACTGCATTCTTAAGACATTTTGCTCTTGCTAATGACAAAGATTCTATGAATATAAGTGAATTCTTCCATATATTAAATAATGTTGCAATGGTAAGAGGCTCTGTAAGAACTCCTGATAATAGAAGTGATATAACTCAATATACTTCTTGTATGAATCAAGAAAAAGGAATTTACTATTATAACACATATAATAATAACAATATAAATTCAATAGATATGCATAAAGAAGATTTAAATGCCAAAGAAATTAAATTATTTAATTATGAAGATACTTTAAAAATTAATAACCAAAATTAATATAGGTAATAAACTTTAGTTTATTAAGAAAGCTAAATCTTATACTCATTTAGCTTTCTTAATACTAAATCATATTACTACTTGTTATATTGATTAAATATAGTTTAAATTCAATAAATAATTCGAATAGGAAAGGATATGATTTATATGAATTCATTAAAAGTTGATAAAAACAGTAGCAATAAGAGAAAATATTTTATGATATTTGTTTGTATGTTAATACAAGCTATCCCATTTGGAGTAGCACAAAATATTCAGCCATTATTTATACCTTATGTAGTTAAGCATTTTAATTTCTCATTAGCTGCTTTTTCTCTAATATTTACTTTTGGTGCTTTAGCTGCATCTGTATGTTCACCTTTTTTAGGAAAACTTTTTGGTAAAATAAATGTTAAAATTATATTTTTAATAGGTACTATTTTATCCAGTCTTTCTTTCTTAGGATTTGGTTTGGCAACTAATTTAGCTGAATTTTATGTTTTATCTGCTATTTCTCAAGTTGGTTGTGTTTTATTTTCTGGATTAGGAATTGCATTTTTAATTGGTTCTTGGTTCCCTAAACAAGGTAGAGGTAAAGCTTTAGGAATTGCTTTCTCTGGTGGTTCTATTGGAAATGTATTTTTGCAACCAATCGTATCTAGTTTATTAGGTTCAAAAGGTGAAGCTGAAACATATATAATTTTTGGTATCCTATCTCTTATAGTTAGTTTAATAGTAATATTATTATTCGTAAGAGTTCCTAAACCAGGAGAACTTGATAGTGAATTAAATCAATCAAATATTGAAAAAACTGAAAATAAACAAGAAGATTCTGGATTTGAAGGCTTAGGAGCAGCAGCTACAAGAAAAAATAAATTTTTCTGGTTATTTGCTCTTGGATATGCCTTTATAGGAATTGCTATCGCAGCATGTAGTACTCAATATGCATCTTATTTTAAAATGAGATTACATTTAGATCCTGCATTAATAGGAATTTTAGGTTCTGTGTTTGCTTTATTCTGCTTAATCGGAAATGTTGGTGGTGGAGCTCTATTTGATAAATTAGGTAGTTTTAAAGCTATGACTATTGCTTGTATATTACAAGCTGTAGCAATTATAGGTATGTTACTTGCTGGAATTTCTCCAAACTTCTCATTCCTATTCTCTATTTGTTATGGTTTATGTGTATTCTCTTATATGTCAGGTCCTGCCTTCATTACAACAGACATATTTGGAAGAAAAGAATCAAGTGTAAACTTAGGGACAGTAAGTTTATTATTTGCTATAGGATTTGCTGTAGGTTCAACAATCTTTGGAGGATTTGCGCAAATATTAGGATTTAAAGTAGCTTGGATAGCAATGATTGTATTCCTTATTATTGGATATGGATTACTATTAACTTCTATAAAGAGAATAAAAAGTAACAATAAAAAATTAGCTGAAAGCCAAGCAAAAGCTGTATAATATAATTAGTTACTTTAATAAAATAACTAGTTTACTTAATTTTATTTTAGTAAACTAGTTTTTTTCATAAAGTACTTTAACTTTTATAATTTATCAAAGAAAGGAAGTATTATTATGAAAAATATAACTACTTTCCAAAAATCAATTAATAAAAAAAGCTTTTCTAGAGGTTGGATAATAGTAATTGCGTGTATGCTTATTCAGGCAATTCCTTTTAGTGTAGCCTCTAACATACAGCCTCAATTTATTAGTTATGTAATTAAAGGAGATGGATTTACTCTTACAGCATTTTCCTTAATATTTACAATAGGAACTTTAGCCTCAGCAATAGCATCACCTTTAATAGGCTATATATACTCTAAAGTAAATGTGAAACTCTTTTTTCTAATAGGCTGTATTATTTCTGGAGCAGGTTTCGCTTCTTTCGCTTTAGCAAAAAACTTATGGCAATTTTACTTAATAGCAGCAATTGTTCAAATTGGTACAACAATATTCTCTTCAATTGGAATTCCTTTAATCATAAATTCCTGGTTTAATAAAGAGGTTCGAGGAAAAGCTCTTAGTTTAGCTTTTGCTGGTGGTTCTATAGGTAATATAGTTCTTCAAATACTTGTTGTTAATTCCTTAATGAGTTCTGGATTTAGAGAAACTTATTTTAAATATGGTGTTATATCTCTTATAGTCGGAGTCCCTATTACTTTATTTCTTTTAAAATTACCTGATAAAGATACTATATCAATTAAAGAAAAGCCCTCTTCTAAAACTAATAAATTAGATAAATCTAATGGCTTTTCATTTAAAGAATTGAGAAAAATGAAGATATTTTGGATTTTTTCTATAGGATATGTATTTATTGGACTAGCAATAGCTGCCTTATCAATTCAATATCCTAATTATTTAAAAATTTTAATAAAAAATTCCTCTGCTTTTATAGGAATAACTCCTCACTTTATTGGAACAATTGGTTCATTATTTGCAATATTCTCATTAATAGGTAATTTACTCGGTGGAATATTATTCGATAAAATAGGTGTAACTAACTCTCTTATCATAGCATTTATTTTATCAGTAATTTCTTGTATATCTCTAATATTTACTAAGAATTCTCCAACACTCTCTTATGTGTTTTCTATAACTAAAGGATTATCTGTATATTCATATATGATGGGCCCAGCTTATTTAACAAGTCATTTTTTTGGAAAGAAAAACTTTACTACAATTCTAGGTATAACAAATTTAATGTTTGCGATAGGTTTTTCAGTTGGCTCAACGTTCTTTGCTATTATTGTTAATAAATTAGGCTATACTGCAGCATGGAGTTTTATACTTTTATTTATAATAATAGCTTTTTCAGCATTAATTTTTGCCGATATATCAGTTACTAAAACAAAAAAATCTTTTAATTAAATATTATAGATATGCATGAAAAAATTTATATTGTTTAATATATACAATAATTTATTTTAAATAAAAGAGACTTTAATGTAATTTTAAATACATAAAGTCTCTTTTTATATTCATTTTAAATTTTTATTTTCAATTACTCCCTTATATATTTAAGAGCCTTTGTTGTTTTTTCTTTATTTTGAATAAATTCATCATAATTTTCTTTAATAACTTCAGCATATATTAATTCAACTAAAAATAGTTGAGTAAATTTTGAAAGTACAGTGCTTGTTTCAAATACTGTTTCTTTTGACACATAAGCTATATTTACATCTGATATTTTTTCTAATGTATTATTTGTATTTTCTGTTATAGATATTACCTTTGCTTTATTGTTTTGAGCTATATTACAGACCTTTACAACTTCTGAAGTTTCTCCACTATGAGAAAATATAAATACCAAATCTCCTCTTTTCATTAAAGAAGCTAGCATAACCATTGTATGTGCATCAGTGGAAGATGCTATATCAAAACCTATTCTCATAAATTTATATCCTGTTTGAGTTGCTACTATACCAGAATCGCCAACTCCAAAAAAGAATATTTTATTTGCATTTAATATCATTTCTCTTATTTTTAAAATTTTTTCTTCATCAAGGATTTTTATACTTTCTTCAATTGCCTTCATATTATCAGAAAATATTTTTTCAGCCGTTTCATGAACAGATTCTCTTAAGTCTACTTTTGAATTTATTCTGTTAACCTCATTTTCTTTAAACATATATTTTGCTATATTTCTTTTTAACTCTTGGTAGCCACTAAACCCAAGTTTTCTTGAAAATCTTGTTATAGTTGCCTCACCTATAGAAACTATACTTGCAAGCTCAGATATAGATTTATCTACACATTCGCTTGGATTTTCATTTATATAATTCATAAGTATCAAATCACTTTTACTTACTCTAAACTCTTGTAGCTTTATCCTATCAATAATATTCATTTTTGCTCCTAACCTTACTATAAAATAAAAAAATGTTATATCTATATAATATACTAACCTAAAGCAAATATAAAGATACAACACTTTTCATGTTTCATTTAATTTTTAATTTTCCTTGTAATATTCTTTAAAATTATATACGGCACCTCTTAAATTACATTTTGATTTTATATATGATTTAAATCCAGTCCCTATATAATTTGGAATAGTAGATATAGCATAAATTATCTTTCTTTAAACTGGCCAAATCACTATTTTTTTATAAGTTTAAGAATAGATGCATTTTTACTATCAACACCTGTTGGATTATTTATATTTCAAATATAATACTTTTAACTACTCTAGAGCTTCTAATATTCTTTCAAACAATAATCTATGCCCTTCTTCTGTAGGATGAGATTTATCACTTAAAAACAATTCATATTCTTTAAAACTTCTACAATCTATATATTTTGAATTACAGCTATTAGCAAAATTTTTTAATTTAATAGATGTATTTTCATTTTCTTCATTCCAACAAAAATCTAAAACTATTAATTTAGGTTTATATTTATTAAATGCTCTCTCACATTTTTTTAAATATATACTATCATCTTCACATTTATTGTGTCCTAATGAAAATATCAAAATATTAGTGTTAAAAGCTTTTTCTATAATATCCCCTTCTAAATCATGTATTCTAGCACCACTTCTTGAATAATTATTTAAAACAGGTTTATCTTTATCAAACATAATAAATATTCCACTTACAGTATTTTCACCAGATATATTTATAATGTTTATCATCTTTATATTCCTATTTGTATCTATATTAATAGAAATTAATTTTTCTTTTACTTTCTCTTTAAGATTAATAATCTCCTCTTTAATAATATTATTATTTTCATCTAATATATCTATTTTTATCTTTCCTGAATTTTCTGTATTATTAACTTTAAGATATATTTCTTTTAACTGAACTGTTTTTTGAAAAGTTCCTTTATAATAAGCTTTAGATAACCAACTTTTTATCTGAAAAAAACCTATTGTCTCTTTTGATTCTATTTCTTTCCACCCATTATTTTCAAAAGTTAAAATATCTTTATATATTCCTTTTTCATTAGATAAAGGAGAAAGTAAATTTACAAAACCATAATTTAATGTATCTAAATCCTCATTAAACTTTTTTCTTAATAAACTAGACCACGAATCTAAATATATATCTATTGCGTTAGCTCCATGCGAAATGCTGTCACCTAAAATATTCATACTTAAAAATCCATAATCATCTCTTTTATTAAAATCTTTTAAATTAAATATTTTATTCATTATGCAAAATACTTTCTATATATCTTTTCTGTTCCTTTTTTCATTTCTTCTGTTTGGCTCTTCATTGGGCGTTTACAGTATCCTGCATCTACTCCTTGTAAAGATAATAAACCTTTTAATGTTTGGTATAATCCATTATCTAATACATCAGTTATGAAGTCGTTTACCTCATGTTGTAAATTTAAAGCTTCAGCTATCTTTCCTTCTTTAGCTAAATAAAATAGTTCTTTTGATTTTTTACCATTAACATTAAATGTTGAACCTATTGCTCCATCAACACCTAAAACTACTGCTGGTAACATCATTTCATCAAATCCTGAGAATATAAGTTTATCTGGATATGCTTTTCTTAATCTTTCTAATAAATAAAAATCTCCTGCTGTAAACTTAACTCCTATAATTTTTTCATTTTCAAATAACTCTCCAAATTGATCAACTGACATATTTACTCCTGTAAGAAATGGTATTGAGTAAATTATCATTTTATTGTCTACTGAATTTATAATTGTATTATAGTAATGTTTTATTTCATCAAAAGTAAACTTATAGTAAAAAGGAGTTACTGCTGATAATGCATTATATCCTAAATCTGTTGCATATTTTGCAAGTTCTACTGATTCTTCAATATTTAATGAACCAACTTGTGCTATTAGATTAACTTGTCCTTTATTTTCATCTGCAACAATTGAAAAAATTCTTTTTTTCATTTCTGTAGGAAGCATAAAGTTTTCTCCTGTACTTCCTCCTACATATAATCCATCAATTCCACAAACATCAATATTATGTCTTACAATTTGTCTAAGTCCATTTTCATTTAAACTTCCATCTTCATTAAATGATACTAATAATGCTGAATAAATTCCTTTCATAATTAAACACCTTCCTAATTTTATTTTTAATATTTCTATAATGCTGAAATAAATCTTTCTGTAATTTCTTTTGGTCTAGTAATAGCTCCACCTACTACTGCAGCATATGCTCCACAATCTAAAGCTTTCTTTAATTCCTCTGGATAATGTATTCTTCCTTCAGCTATTACAGGAATTTTTAAAACTTTATTTAAATCCTCTATAAGTTTTAAATCTGGTCCTTCCATAGATTGTGTATAGCTTGTATATCCTGATAATGTAGTTGAAACACAATCTACTCCTAATTTTTCTGCCATAACTCCCTCTTCAAAATTAGATATATCTGCCATAACTAATATATTATTTTCTTTTATTAGTTTAATTAACTCTGATATATCTTCATTATAAGGTCTTTTTCTATTTGTAACATCAATAGCTATTATTTCACACCCTGTTTTTATTAAATCTAAAACTTCTTTCTTAGTTGGAGTTATAAACACATCTGAATCTTCATATTTCTTTTTTATTATTCCTATTATAGGTAAATCTACAGTTTTCTTTATTTCACATATATCTTTTACTCCTTGCGCTCTTATACCAGAAGCCCCACCTTCTTTTGCAGCCAATGCCATTTTTGACATTATAAAAGAACTATGTAATGGTTCATCTTCTAATGCTTGACATGAAACAATTAATTTTCCTTTTAAATTCTCTAACACCGTCATATCTTTTCCTCCTATTTAATTATAATTTTACTTTATGATTTAATTATAAAACTTATTTTTTCACTTTTCAATTATAATTTTCTTTTTTTGAAATTAATTTTTATTTTTTGATTGTTAATAAAAAATTTTTTTATTTTAACGGAAATTTGTATTGTTTTTTGAAAAATTAAGAATATAATAAAGGTGAACAAAGGAAAACGTTATCAAAATAAATTTATAATGGAGGTTTTTTTATGAAATCATATTCACCAATCAACTATTTAGTTATTATTATCTATTTAATAGCTGTTTTTTTAATAGGTTTAGGTTTCTCTAGAAAAAAACAAGGTGGTAAAGTATTCTTTAAAGGAAATGATGGTTCAATACCTTGGTGGGTTGCAGCTGTTAGTTTATTTGCTACCTTAATGAGTCCAATTTCGTTTTTAACCTTAGCTGGTAGATCTTTTATGACAAACTGGGAAGACTGGTTAGGTCAACTTGGTGTATTTATAGCTGTACCACTTACAATAATGTGGTTTTTACCAGTTTATAAAAGAATGAAGTTAGATACTGCTTACGAATATTTAGAAAGAAGATTTAATAAAAAATTACGTTTTTTAGGAAGTTCAATGTTTATTATCTTCCAAATAGGAAGAAATGCTATAATAATGTATTTACCTGCAATCGCGTTAGCTTACATAACTCATATGAATATAAATATTCTTATATTAATCTTTGGAGTTATAGCTGTTATTTATTCAACTTTAGGTGGGCTTAAAGCTGTTTTATGGACAGACTTTATCCAAGGTTTAGTACTTTCTGTTGGTGCTATTTTTGTAGTTTGTTACCTAATATTCTCTGTAAAAGGAGGATTCTCACATATAGTTTCTTATGGATTATCACATCATAAATTTTTAAGTACATCTCAAATGATGTCTTTAAGTATATTTAAACAAGGTCTTCCTGTTGTAATAGTTGGCGCTGGTTTATCAACTCTTTCTTCATATGTTTCAAGCCAAGATATGGTTCAACGTTATATTACAACTGATGACTTAGGAAAAATGAAAAAAATGACTTACTTAAATGGATTTATGTCCATTGCTATAGCAACATTATTCTTCTTCGTTGGTACTGGTATGTTTGTATTTTATAAACAAAATCCTAATCTTTTAATACATGCCCATGCAACTGAAGATAAAATATTCGCAAGTTTTATTGTAAATCAATTACCTGTTGGGATATCTGGATTACTTATTGCTGCATTATTTGCAATAGGACAATCTAGTCTTTCATCTGGAATAAATGGAATAGCTTCTACTTGGACACTAGATTTAACTAAATCTTTTAAAAAGAACTTTTCAGATGAACAAGCTACTAGATACGGTAAAATTCTATCTTTATTAGTAGGTTTATTTTCAATAGTACTTGCAATAATATTTGCTAATTCTCATATAGAATCAATTTTTGCTTTCTTTAATGGATTTGTAGGAATAATACTAGGATTAGTTGGTGGATTATTTGTACTTGGAATATTAACTAAAAAAGCTAATACTAAAGGAGCTATAATTGGATTCATAGTAGGATTAATTATATCTATCTTTGTAAACTATTTCACTTCTGTAACATTCTGGGCATATTCAATAATTAGCATTCTTTCTGTCCTAATTATTGGATATATAGCAAGTTTCTTTTTTAAAGATGAAAAAGGATCTGAAAGAGAAGATTTGGACCATTTAACTATTTATGGTTCATTAAAAAAAGATAATAAATAAATTGAATAATAAAAAAAAGAACAAAACAGATAATTAATTTCTGTTTTGTTCTTTTTCATTATTAATTTCTATTATAAAGCTAATTATTAATCAATATCCATTATATCACATATTGGTGTTTAATTTACTTTATGTAAAATTATGGTTATAATGTTTGTATATACTTTATTGTATTATATAAATTGAATTATTAATAATATTATTTAGTTATATAGTAATGTGTATACCTTTTAATATTGTATAAAAAATAAAGGAGAATTTATGTGATTAATGAAACTTTAAAAATTATAAAAAATATTTTTCTTAAAAGCTTTATATTTGGAATTATAATTAAAATTTTGTTTCCCAACATACCTAATCATCAAATAACAATAATTATTGCTGTACTGATCGTATTATATGATTGGAAAACAAGTTCTATTTTAAAACTAAATAAACAAAAACTAGGTATAAAAAAGAGTAAGTAAGTTATTATAATAACTTACTTACTCTTTTTATATTTTAAACACAATTTATTAAAAATTATATTCTCAGTTTTAATTTTTAATTATTATTCTTAAAATCTTCCTTTATCTAATCCATATAAAGCTTTCCAAGTATTTTTACCTACTATTCCATCTTGAATAAGGTTAAAAACATTTTGTAGATTTTTAATAGTTTTTTCAGTATCTAGTCCAAAGGTGCCATCTGCACCATATTTACCTAAATTATATCCTCTATTAATTAATCTTTTTTGAATTAATTTAGTTAAATTGTCTTTAGCTCCTATACGAACTGTTACACAAGCCTCTAAAGTTTCACTTCCAAAATAACCATCAACTTTTAATCCAGCATTAAATTGAGAGTTTAATTCTCTTTGAAGAGCCTTTACTTCTTCTCCTTGTATAGAAATCTCCCATAATTGTTTAGGCTTTACACTTGGTCTGTGTGAAGGCTTTTGTACTGGTTTTTGATTTGGAGATTCTTCTAATTTCTTTATGAATATTTCGTTTGTGAAATTATTTAAATCTATATTTGAATTAATTCCTTGTATTTTTCCACTATCTGAATATTGATGTCCAACAATTTTAAATCCAGTTTCCATAGGCTTTGATACTCCATAATGAGCTATCCAACCACTATATTTTTTAACTCTATCATCTAAATTATCTCTTCCAAAGTATCCACTAGTATATATCATACAATCATATCCACTTAAGCTTTTAAATTTTTCTAAAAATTCTATACATCTATCAGATATTTGCTTCCTGTTTCTTCCTAAAGTATTTGTTTCTATATCTAAACAAGGTAATATATCAAATTTTCTATTTTTTATAGAATTCCAAAAATCTTGAGCTTGTTTACTTGGATCTGTTTTTTCACTCATAAAATGATAAAAGCCTATTGATATTCCAACTCTATATGCTCCTTTATAATGTTGTTCAAATAACGGATCAATATAATCTACTCCTTCAGTAGCTTTTATTATTACTATATCAACTCCACTTTTTTTAACTTCTGTAAAATTTACATTTCCATTGTGCTTTGATATATCTATTCCTTTTAACATTATATCCTCCTATTTTTCTTTTGAAATTTTTATAAAAATATCTATATATCTAAAATTTTATATTTATAAATATTATAATTTAATATATTCTCTTTCTTTAGATTTAGTTACATATTATTTTTATAAAAGTTTATTAACGATTAAAGTATTCAATTCCAATAGCTTCCCTAACTTCTGAAAGAGTTTGTGCCGCAATTTTTCTTGCTTTTAAACTTCCTTCCTCTAAAACTTTATATACATAATCAATATTTTTTTCAAATTCTTTTCTTCTCTCTCTAATTGGTTGTAACTCATCTTGGATTACTTCATTTAAATATTTTTTAACTTTCATATCTCCAAGGCCACCTCTTATGTAATGAGCTTTCATCTCCTCTAACTTTTCCTTATCTTTGCAAAATACATCTAAATATGTAAATACTGTATTATTTTCCACTTGTCCTGGGTCTTCTACTCTTATATGATTTGGGTCAGTATACATTGACATTATTTTTCTTTTAATTTCTTCTGGTTCATCTGATAAATAAATTGCATTATTTAATGATTTACTCATTTTTAATTTTCCATCAATTCCTGGCAATCTACCTGAACCTTCTTTCGCAAGATATATTTCAGGTTCTACTAAAATTTCTTTATTATAAATTTGATTAAAGATTCTTACTATTTCTCTTGTTTGCTCTAACATAGGAAGTTGATCTGATCCTACTGGGACTAAATCAGCTTTAAAAGCAGTTATATCAGCAGCTTGGCTTACTGGATATATTAAAAAACCTGCTGGTATACTTAAATTAAAATTTTTTTCTTTTATTTCTGATTTTACAGTTGGATTTCTTTCAAGTCTTGAGACTGTAACTAAATTTAAATAGTGCATAGTTAATTCATTTAATTCTGGTATTTGAGATTGAACAAAAATTGTAGATTTTTCTGGATCTAATCCTACTGCTAAATAATCTAATGTTACCTCAACTAAACTTTTTCTTATCTTTTCTGGATTTCTTGCATTATCTGTTAATGCTTGTTGGTCTGCTATCATTATATAACTATCATATAAGCCTGTATTTTGAAGTTCTACTCTATTTTTTAAAGAACCTACATAATGTCCTATATGAAGTTTTCCTGTTGGTCTATCACCTGTTAAAATTATTTTTTTTGTCATATAAATCACTCCTAAAACTATTTTTTTATATAAAAAAAACTCCGTCCTATAAAAAATAGGACGGAGATAATATTCCGCGTTGCCACCTAAATTGTGTAAAAAAATCACACCTCTCATTTTCAAGTACTAACATACTCTATCCACTGTAAGGTGTGGCTCACCACTTAGATACTCTCTATTAAAAGATTTCGCCTCGTTCTTCAAAGACCCATTCATAAAACTTTTTCTTGCTAAGATTCCACCATCCTCAGCTCTCTTTATTGAACCTAAGTTAAATTACTTTTTCTTATCAAAAGATTTACTTTATTTTTTTCATTATAGCTCTACATAAATTTCAAGTCAACTAACTATATTACTAATTTAATTTTTTAATAATATTATTTTAAACTTAAATAGGCAAAAATTTTTAGATCATATTATTTTTATTTATTATACTTAATATTTTAAATACATAATTCTTCAAAATAAAAATTATAAATTAAAATTATAAAATGCGCCTTTCATTCCAGCAGTATTTTTAAGCTTTGCAAATTCTATTCTAGTATTAATATAAACTGATTCTATCAAATATTTTTTTAAACTCTTTTCTATTAAAGGTCTAAAAATTTCTTCTCTAGCCATTATTCCTCCACCCAGAACAACTACCTCTGGATTTACTGAATAAACAATATTAGAAATTCCTAAAGCTAAATTATCAACTAACCTTTCAACTTCTTCTCTACATATTAAATCTCCTTTTTCATAATTATCTAAAACATATCTTCCATCTATAGACTTATTATCAATACCTTTTCTCAAAGCTACATTTCTAACCAAAGAAGTAGTAGATGCAATATTTTGAATATGTTCTCCATTAACTATCATATATCCTATTTCTCCAGCTGAATTGCTAAATCCATGAAGTATTTTTCCATCTAATATTATTGCTCCTCCAATTCCTGTCCCTATTGTTAAACAGACCATTGAATTAGTACCCATTCCAGCTCCATCAAAAAACTCTCCTAATGCTGCACAATTTACATCATTCTCTACAGAACAAGGTATTTTAAATTCTTTCTCTAATATCTTCTTAACTTCAACTCCAGTATAATTAGGTATTGTTGGACCAGCATAAGTAATCTTTCCTTCTTTAGGACACACCATTCCAGCAGTTGATATACATATTCCACTTATATCATTATCAATCATAATTTCTCTAATTATCTCTTTAACTTTATCTATTATACTTAATCCACCTTTATATGCCTCAGTATCTCTATCATTATTCTCTATTAATACTCCTTCTTTATTTATAACTCCATATTTTATACTAGTTCCCCCAATATCTATAACTGCAAATAGCTCCATCTATATCACCTCTATTAAAATTAATGTTCTATAAAAATTATCAAAGATAAAAAGGCTGTATCAAAATAACTTAAAATAAGAATTATAAAACCAATTATTCTTAACTTAATTATTTGTAATACAACCTCTAAAATATTATAAAATTACTTTATAAATAGCCTTTTTAATATCCGAAGATTCATTATCTGCCTTTAGACAAGTCATGTGTATATCTTCTGGATAACAAATAAGGAAATCACCTGCTTCTAATATAACTGTAGAATTTTCATTTCCGTCAAAAGATAAAAAATCATCTTTTTCAATAAACTCTTTAAATTTTAAATTTTCTTTAAAATTAAGATCTATTCTTTCTTTTCCACTAAAAACAACGTGAACATCTATATATTTTTTATGACCTTCCCAAAAACGTTCTTCTTTATTTTTTGTAGTATAATCAACTCTATTAAAGAACAGCTCCTCACCTTTTATTTCATGAGTACCTAACTCAAACTCTATTACCTTGTTATTTTTTGCATGTAATAAAGCTTCTTTAACAAGCTTTGGTAAATAGTCATAACTTTCTAAATTCATTAAATTTCCAAATATCATTTAATTCACCTCCAAAACTTTCAATATTAAACTAATACTTCTATTTAAATAGATAATAGAAAATATTGAAAAATCAATGCTTTCTCTAATTAAACATTAACTTTTTTATTTAAATTTATTGTTGCTTCGTTTAAAGTTTTCTCATCAGGTAACTGAGATTGAGTCATTAATGAAACTATCATTCCCACTATGATTGAAACACCTATTGATATAATTGAGTATGACCATATACTTACATCAAATCCACCATATTTACATACTATAACAGCTATTGCTGATGCTATAAATCCAGCATATGCTCCTGCTTTTGTAGCTTTTTTGAAAAATACTCCTAATACGAAAATTCCTGCTAAAACTCCAAGAACAAGTCCCATAAATCCATTAAACCATTCATAAGCTGAGTTTACTCCTCCACCTGCAAGAATAGATGCCATAATTATTGAAGCTATACCAACACCTAAAGATATATATTGAGCAATTTTTGTTTGCTTTTCCATTGACATATCTTTTGTTATAAAGTTTTGGATATCTAAAGTCCAACTTGTTGCAACTGAATTTAATCCAGTTGAAAGTGTTGATTGCGCTGCTGCATATATAGCTGCAAGGACTATACCTGTTATACCAACTGGTAATTGGAAAGCTATATATGAAGCAAAAATTTGGTCTTGTTGAACAGTTTGTATTAATTCTGGATTTTGCTTATAGAAAACAAATAAAGCTGTTCCTATTAAATAAAATACAGTTGCTACAAATAATGATAATACTAAGTTACCATAAGTCATTTTCTTTAATTGCTTTATATCTGTAGTTGTAGTAAATCTTTGTACTATATCTTGACTTGATATATATGATGAGAAAGTATTTAATCCTCCTCCAACTATTAATAAGAATACACTTGTTTTAAATATATTTACATCAAATATTGGTTCTTGTGGAGATAAGAATTTTCCTCCTGAAGTTAATTCACTCATAATAGCTCCAAAACCACCATTTATTGTTACAACTAAGAATATTAATGAAAAAACAATACCTGCTATAAGAACACAACCTTGAATAAAGTCTGTCCATAATACTGATTTTAATCCACCTGTATATGAGTAAATTATTGCTATTACACCCATTACTGCTATAAGTAAATAAACATTTATTCCTGTAAGATTTGATAATACCATTGATGGTAAATACATTATAATTGCCATACGTCCTATTTGATAAATTATAAACATTATAGCTCCAAGAATTCTAAGACCTTTATCTTTATATCTTATCTCTAAATACTCATAAGCTGTATCTATATCTAATTTACTATATACTGGTAAGAAAAATTTTATTGTAAGAGGAACTGCTACAAACATTCCAAGTTGAGCAAACCACATAATCCAAGTTCCTTTATAAGAATTACCGGCTAATGATAAAAATGATATGGGACTTAATAAAGTTGCAAATATTGAAACTGAAGTAACCCACCAAGGAATAGTCCCATCCCCCTTGAAGAATTCTTTTCCTTTCATCTCTTTCTTAGAGAACTTTAATCCTGCATAAAGTACAGCACCTAAATAAGCAACTAGTACAACTAAATCAATCTTTGTAAACCCTTGCATAACAATTCTCCTTACCCTTTAAAATACTTTTTATTAATTTTCTTAGCATTCTCAATCATTTCTTCAGTAGCTTCTTTCATAGGTTGTCTACAATATCCTGCATCAACACCTTGCTCTTGAAGAATTAACTTAATTGTTTGATACAAACCATTGTTTAAAATATCAGTTATTAAATCATTAGTTACATGTTGAATTTCTAAAGCTGTTTTTATATCTCCTTTTTTAGCAGCTTCAAAGATTTGTCTTGCTCTAACACCATTTACATTAAATGTTGAACCTATAGCTCCATCAACCCCAAGTACTGTAGCTGGTAACATCATTTCATCAAATCCAGCATATATTAATTTATTTGGGAATGTTTTTCTCATACGTTCTAATAAATAGAAATCTGCTGCTGTAAATTTAACTCCTATAATCTTATCATTTTCAAACAGTTCAGCAAATTGATCAATTGAGATATTTACTCCTGTTAAAAAAGGAATTGAGTAAATTATAAGTTTATTATCAACAGAATTTATTATTGTTTCATAATAGTGTTTTATTTCATTAAAATCAAATTTATAATAAAATGGTGTAACTGCTGATATTGCATCATATCCTAAATCTGTAGTAAACTTAGCTAACTCTACAGCCTCATTTAAATTAACTGAACCTACTTGCGCTATTAATTTAACTTGTCCCTTTACTTCGTCTATAGCAATTTCAAATATTTTTTTCTTTTCATCAGTTGAAAGCATGAAGTTTTCTCCAGTACTTCCTCCTACATAAAGCCCATCTACTTTGCATACATCAATATTATGTCTGATTATCTCTCTTAACCCTTTTTCATTAATATTTCCATCCTTATCAAATGAAACTAATAAAGCTGAATAAATACCTCTCATTATTATTCTCCTCCCTAAATCTTATAATTAATTTATTTTAAATATCAGTAAATTTCTTAGTTATTTGATATTTACTTATTACAGTTATATCAAAAACTTTTGAATATTTACCTAAATAAAATACTTTATTTAACCATATCAAAATTTAAATCCTTTACATTTTCATCATTAGGAATCTTTCTTTTCATAATATCTAATGTTATCATTTTTATGTTTTCATAAGCTCGTCTACTTTTTATTCTCTAAATTTTTAAAAACTCTGAATTTCTATTAATTTACCTTTTATACACTCTAAATTTTAATATATTTTATAAAATTTCTTCTTTGTAATTTCATTATAGTGTCTTGCAAAAACATTTTCAATATATTTTTTGAAAATATATTTCATTTTTTGAAAATTTTTTATAGCTAATACCTTTAATAATTTATCTTTATAAATTGATACCTATGACCCTTCTAAGTAGTAACTTTAATAATATAAAAGTACTCCTTCCATACAAAATATCTTATACAACTAATTTTTAATATAATATTCTTATTAAAAACTAATTTTCATAATAATATTTTTATATCTATTTTATAAACTATTTATCAATTCTTTATTTTTATTTTCTAAAAATAATTGACCCTTTAAAACCATAAATAAAAATACAAAACCTACTGTTAGTATTACATGTCCTAAACCAGAAATTCCACTCATAGCTGGTCCTATATTTGTCCCTTTAACTTGAGCTATTCCAATTATAAAAATCATAACCGTAGTTAATATTAAGCCACTATTATAAACTACAAAAAATTTATTAAACCACTTATTTTTACTTACATTAAATACTTTTTCAAATAAAGTAAGTATTAAAAATATTAAAAATCCTAAAATTAAAATATGGGTATGCGCTGCCTTTAATTGAGTATTTCCGGTAAAATTATTTAACACTGTAAATTTCCTATAAAACACACCTGAAGCAAGTCCTAATAACAAATAAGAAATCGCTGCATAAAAAATCTTCTTCACTAACTCTCACCTCCTTTTTATTTGATAAATTTAATTTTATAATATTAATTTTCTATTATCTATAATTATTCTTTATTTCTATATTAAATAGAAATTTTATATAAATTAATCACAAATATATTTACTTACATATATGTAAACATTATTGTAATTAAAAATAAAAACAATTTTATCACTAAAAAAGTATACAATTATAAATTATTATTTAAATCATAAATTTTAGCTCCTATACAAAATATATCTCATCTTTAAAAACAAAAATAAAAAAAGCCAGAAATAAGCTTTCTGACTTTTTATTCTTTATTTAACACATCACTAAATATGTATCTTATATGTTCATTATCACTATTTTCAACTGTGTACCAAGAATTTTTATAATAATCTATTGTATGCTCTAAGAATTTTTTAGATAACTCTGATAAATGTATTCCTTTTTTATAAGATATAGATATTTTTCTTGTTTTATTCTTATCTTTAAGTCTTAATATAGAATAAAAATCACTTTTTGATTTTAAGCAAATTGATACTGGAGCAAGAGATATAACCCTTTTTGTTTCTAGTAATTCTGATATTATGTATGAATCGCCTTCAAATATTACATTAGGACTAAATCCCGCTTGTTCAAAAAGTTTATTTGTTATATTTTTAAATGAATTATTTTCTGCAACTTCAATAAAATCTTCATCTTTAACTTCGTTTAAATAAATAAATTTTTTATGTGCTAAAGGATGAGTTTTAGGAATAACAACTACAATTTCCTCTTCTATTAAATCTATAGTTTCAACATCAGGATCATCTAAACTTGGAGATGTTATAGCAAAGTCTATACTTCTATCTTGTAATTTTCCTTTTATTTCATCATATTCATTTATTATACTTTGTGTCAATGTTATATCTGAATTAACCATTAGAAATTCTTTTAATACTCCACTTAAAAAGAAACTTGTATTTGTTGTTATTGATAAGTGAGTATTTTTTTGCCCATACATTTCTAAAATTTCTGATTTTGAATTTTCTATTTGGCTCATTATTGAATCTACATGCTTTAAAAAATTCTTTCCAAATACGCTAAGTTCAATTTTCTTTCCCTTTCTATTAAATAATGGGACATTAAGTTCATCTTCTAATCTTTTTATAGTTATACTCAGAGAAGGTTGTGATATATGAAGTTCCTTTGCTGCTTTTGTTATATTCTCATATTTAGCAACACTTTGAAAATATTTTAATTGTAATAATTCCAATCCTATTACCTCCTATATATATTTAAATATATATCTATATAGTATTTATATATTTCAAATTATACATAATAACTATTATAATTAATATAGTTTAGAAAATTGTTTTTTAATAGTTCAAAAAATATTTTTCTAAATATTTTAAAATTTTTAGAAGGGGAGATTAATGGAAAAACAAAAGAAAAAACTAAATAGTAAAAAGATATGGCTTTTAGTAATATTGCTTAGTATAGTGTTTATTCCTTCTTTTTATGGATATACATATTTAAAGTCTTATTGGAATAATGGCACTGCAATTAACAAAGTTCCTATAGCAGTAGTTAATCTTGACCAACCTTACAGTAAAGATGGTCAAACATATGATATAGGAAAAACTATAATTGATAATTTAAAGAATAATAATACGCTTGATTGGAAATTTGTTAATTACAATGAAGGTAATGCAGGACTTTATGGTACAAAATATTATGCAATGATAGTAATTCCAAAAGATTTTTCTAAAGAAGTTGCTAATGCAACTACTGATGGATTTAAGAAGCCTCAAATTGATTTTTATCAAAACCAAGGTAAAAACTTTATTTTCTCTGAGATATCTACTTCAGCAGCACAAAATATACAGGAAGATGTTGCTCAATCAATATCAAAGAGTGTTTCAAGTGTTTTAGTACAAACTATCTATAAAACAAAAGATGGGTTTAAAACAGCTGCGGATGGATCAAATCAATTAAACTCTGGACTAGAAAAATTAAAAGATGGTTCTATAAGTTTAAATAGTGGAATCCAAAAGCTTCAAAATGGTTCTGAAAAACTTGATAATGGAGTTGATAAACTTCAAGATGGTTCCTCTAAGCTTGTATCTGGAGTTAATAAACTTCAAGATGGTTCTTCTAAACTTGTATCTGGAGTTGATAAACTTCAAGATGGTTCTTCTAAACTTGTATCTGGAGTTAATAAGCTTCAGGATGGTTCTTCTAAGCTTGTAGGTGGAGTTCAACAATTACAGGATGGCTCTTCTAAGCTTGAAAATGGAGTTCAAAGATTACAAGATGGTTCTTCTAAACTTGTATCTGGAATGCAAAAACTTGAAGGTGGATCTCAAAAATTACAAGATGGAGTTCAACAATTACAGGATGGTTCTTCTAAACTTGTGTCCGGAATGCAAAAATTACAAGCTGGAGCTAATGGAATAGAAAAAGGACAAGAAGGTATAACTGAAGAGTTAAAATATCTTAATGTTCTAATGGCTAAAGGTGACATAGAAGCAGCTAAAAAACTTTCAGCAGAAATTGCTCAACAAAGTGCTCAACTTAATGCTGGTATGAATTCTTTAAATGCAGGAATAAATAATGCTTCAGAAGGTGCTAATAGAATAAATAGTGGATTATCTTCACTTGGAAATGGAGTTTCTTCTTTAAGTAATGGTATTAATAATGCTTCAAATGGAGCATCTCAATTAAATAGTGGATTAAATTCAGTTAGTAATGGAGCCTCCCAATTAAATAGTGGATTAAACTCAGTTAGTAATGGAGCATCTCAATTAAACAATGGATTAAATTCAGTTGGAAATGGAGTTAATGCATTAAATAATGGACTTGGTTCTGTTAAAAATGGAGCAAATGCTATAGATAATGGTCTTGGTGCAGCATCAACAGGAGCTGTTGCATTAAATAATGGTCTTGGAACAGTATCTAATGGTATGAATTCACTAAATAATGGTCTTGTTTCAGCTAGTGCTGGAGGTAATCAACTTACTGATGGATTAAATTCTGCTAGTTCTGGTGCTTCTAAATTAAGTACTGGACTTAATAGTGGATATGATAGTCTTAATAAGAATGTTACTTTCTCAGCAGAAAATATGAGCGAATTTATCTCTAATCCAATAAGCTTAAATACTATAGTTATAAATCCAGTTTCTTCATATGGAGAAGGATTTGCACCATACTTTATGTGTATAGGTTCATGGGTTGGAGCAATGTATGTATATTATATGATAAGTGCATTATCTAGAAAGTTCAAAGGAAGCTTCAAGAAAAGATTTATCAAAATGTATGGATATGGAACTCTTATTTGTTCCGCTCAATCATTATTAATGAGCACATTTGTATATTTTGGATTAGGAATTCATTCAAAAACACCTGGATGGTTCTACTTAATAAATCTAATTTCAATGATAGCAATATTTAGCTTGATGAATGGTCTACATTATATAATAACTCCAATAATGAAAGGAGCAATTACTGTTCTTATGGTTTTACAATTCACATCTTGTGGAGGATCATATCCGGTTGTTATGCTACCATCATTCTTTAGAGCTATAAGTCCTTTCATGATATTAACTCATAGTGTAAATGATATGAGAATGGCCATAAGTGGAATAAATTATACTACTTTCTATAATAACTTAATAATATTAATTCTATTTATAGTTATTTCAACAATAGTAGGATTCTTAGTTGGCTATACTAGAAACCATATCACTCATAGAAGAGTTATGAGAGAAAAAAATGAAATGATAGGAGAAGACGAATTATTTAATCAATATGTTTAATTCTCAATAAAAAAAGAACTAGGATATAAATTCCTAGTTCTTTTTTATTTTAATTATTTATCCCAACCAAGGGCAGCTCTTTTCTCTTTAAAATCTGATATTATTTTATCTGCTAATTTTATAGGATCAACATCTATATTCATTTTTGATCCTAAAGTTTCACTTGAATCTAATATGAAGTTCATAACATTTTCTGAGCCATGAGCTGGTGGATAAACACAGTGATAAGAGTTAATACCCATAAGTCTAAAACTATATGAAGCTCCTATACCTTTTTCATTTGCCCATTCTGGACTAGCTAATCCATAAGGCATATCTTTAAGTTGTACTCCAAGCTCTTGTGCTACTCCTCCAAATATTTCACTACTTCTTGTATTATCAACACATTCTCCTACATGCCAAACTGGAGGTAAATTTTCTCCTAAAAAACTCTTTAATCCGTCTCCTGCTTTTCTTAATGCATTTTTATTACAGAAACCTAATTTTAATAATGGGAATGATGCACATCCATTTGTTAATATAAGTATATTATTTTCAAGTAATTTATCTGCAATATCAACTATTGCTCTTTCATAAACTACTCTTGGATTACAACATCCTACTAAGTTTATTATACCTAATATTTTTCCACTCTTTATAGCATCTGCAATTGGTTTCATGCTACCAAACTCTTTTTCAAGATATTCATAAGAAAAACCAACTTCTGCATCTACTTCATATGGAGGAATAAATACAGGAATATCTCTTCTTTCTGTAAAGCTTTCTATTGCTCTAGTAACTATTTTTCTAGCTAAATTTTCTGTTTCTGAAATATTTGAGTGATGATGATCATAAGCATAATGTTCTGCTCCAGGTAATCTAGCTGAATCACTTGTTGTAACAACAGTAGTTTTAAAACATCTAGCTACATCCATTATTCCAGGAAATACATCTTGAACATCTGCAACCCAAAGGTCTAATGCTCCAGTTCCTAAAACTAATTCTGCTCCCACAGAATTTGATAAAGGAATTACTCCATTGTATCTATACATTGATGATAGGCCTGTACAACAAATACCATAGAATTTTATTCCTTTTGCTCCTTTTTCTTTAGCTAATTTAATAAATTCTTCACTTTGCCCTTGTTTTACAATTTCGCTAACAAGTATTGGTAAATGCCCGTGAACTGCTATATTTACATATCCTTCTTCTAATGCCCCAACATTAACTTTTGAAGTTTTCCTAATTGGTGGACCAAATAAACTATCTGTTGCAATTGCTGGTGCAACAACTCCTGAATATAAGAAAGTAAGCCCACATCTTCCAAACTCTTTCATTATATTTTTCCAATCACCATCTGTTGCCTCATTTGTTCTGTGTAGAGATTCAAAAACTTCATGATATGCACTTATAGGTAATATGTCCATATCCCTCCAAACTTTTTGTCTCTCTTCTGGAGCAAATGCTTTTATTGTTTTATATTCATCTGGAAGTGATCTTGACATATCATCTAAAAGAACATCTGAAAGTTCTATAGCAATTTGATTTATTGTTTTTCCTTCTGTTTCTAGTCCAAATTTTTTAGCACTATTTATTAAGATATCTTTTCCGAGTATAGGTAAATTTAATTTTCCTTCAGCAGCATATCTTAACGCTAAAATAACTTCTCTACCATGAGCTCCATGTGCAGCTGTTCCACCTGCTAAACTTCTTAGCATATTTCTTGCAACTATAAGATCTGCATCTGCTCCACATACTCCTCTAGGACTTTTAGGCGTTATTTTACAAGGTCCCATATTACAAATACGGCAACATACTCCTGCTAGACCAAAACTACATTGTGGTTTTTGAGTATCAAATCTATCAAATGCTGTACTACATCCTATTTGCTCCATTCTTAATATCATATCTCTTACTGCTGGATCAGGAGTTTTATCTATTACATCCTGCTTAGAAGCAAAAGTTTTTCTATATTCAGCAACTGCTGTCATATAATCTTTTACTCCTCCATGCTGATGATGATGTTCATGATTATGATCATGCTGATGTTCATTTATATGTTCATGATTATTTTTGTTTAAATTATCCATAATTTTATGCCCCCAATAAAAATTTTCTTTTAGAAAACTTCTAAATTTAATTTTAAATTCTACTTACTATTAACATTTTTCTATAAAATCTTAAGATTATAAATTTTTAATTTTAAATAACATAAATTTATGTTTCTTGTTTTTAGAATAATTCTCTTTTTTTAACATTTCAAGACATTGTTATTGTTTTAACATTTCCGTCTTAATTTGTTAATTTATTCTAAAATTCACATAAGCTTTATATACGCAAAGCTTTTAACAGTATTCCATTTTTTTCATTAAAAAAAAAATCATATTTTTCTATTTAATAAATTATAAAACTTTATATATTTAAAATAATAAAATTAATCATTTATTTTATTATTTTTATCATTATAATTTATCTCATAAAATTTAGGATAACTATAAATCAATTGTAAAAAAGTATAAATAAAATTATCTTTTAAATAAATAAAAAGGAGTATAAAAAACTATACTCCTTTTTAAGTAATTAAAACAAATTTATTATATTATATTATTTTCTCTTAAGAAATCTCTGTCTGAAATTACCTCTTCATAATTTCCATCTCTTATTATTTTATTTTCACTCGAAAATACTATAGCTCTATTAAAAATTCCTTCTATATACTCAAAATCATGAGTAGCACAAATTATTGTCTTTCCATTTTCATTAAGCTTTAGAATTAAATCTCTCAAGAATCTTTTACTTTTTGGATCAATTTCATTAAAAGGTTCATCAAATGCTATAACTTCTGGATTTAATGCTAAAACACTTGCTATTGCTACTTTTTTCTTTTCTCCTCCACTTAGATTGTAAGGTTCTCTATCTCTAAGCTTATCTATATTAAGCATTTCTAAGCAATCATTAACTCTCTCTTCAACTTCTTCTTCACTCATTCCTAATTGTATAGGTCCAAAGGCTATTTCTTCAAAAACTGTAGCACAAAATAATTGAGTTACACTGTTTTGAAAAACAAAACCTATTTTTTTATGAAATTTTTTTGAGAATTTACTATCAGATAATCTTTTTTCTGTTATAACTTCATTATCTACAATATATTCACCACTAACTGGACTTACAATTCCATTTATAAGTTTTAATAAAGTAGATTTACCACTTCCGTTTTCTCCAATTAAGGCTACACTTTCTCCATCTTTGATATTTAAACTAATATCATCTAAAGCTAAAGTGTTTTTATATTTAAAAGAAACATTTTTAAGCTCTATCATCTCTTATTTACTCCTATATTCTTATTATCTTATATTACAAAAAACATCAATAAAATAATAATTAAAATTATTATATATACTATATCAATTCCTTTTATAGTAAATTTAGTTGTTGATTTATACTCTCCTGTAAATCCTCTACATTCCATAGCAGAATACATCTCTTCTGCCATAATTTTAGATTTTAAAAATAAATTTCCGATTATTCTTAAAATAGAATTTCCTTTTTCTTTATTTTTACCTACAGATCTTAACTTTAGAGCATACAACATATTTAATGCTATTTCCCCTAATATGTAAATATAATTTATCGTTATACTAAAAATCAATATAAATAAATCTGGTACAAAAAGCACTTTTAAAGCTTTTACTATATCATTCCATTTGGTTGTATAAGACAATATGTTAACTAAAACTATAGTAATAAATACTTTTAATATTAAGTATAACGAATTATTAACATTTCCCATAAATATAATAGATGGAAGTAAAACTATAAAAGTGAAAATTGGAATTATAATACTTACCCCTAAAATCTTTTTTAGTAATTCCCCACTTAATGAACACAAACATAATAAACTAAAAAGCAATATTATTGATATATAAAATTTTTCTCTAGAAAGCGAAAGAAGTATCACTATTAATATAGTTCCTATTAATTTTATTAAAGGATTTAACTTACCTAATATTCCAACATCATCAACTTTATTTCTTTTTATTTTTGATAATATCTTCATAAAGTCTATTATGCTTTTATCTATAAATTTTTGCTTGTCATTTTCCGGTTCATAAGTATCCTTTTTTTTCATCCAATCTTTTATTTCCATGACATTATTCCTTTTTTAAACTTGATATAACTCTGAATATTATTACTAAGATTAAAACTCCTATTACAGCAGAAAGTAAATATCCACTAACTGCACCTAATCCACTAAAGCCATAATCTTTTCCTATAGGTGAGTAATTTATTCCATGTGCCATACCTTTAGGAATAAATCCTACTAAATCTTTTAATTCACTAGGATCCCATTCTCCCCAAGCAGAACCTGAAGCTATAAGTCCTAATGGAGTTAAAATTATCATTATAATTAAAGGAACTATAATATACCATTTAGATTTTTTATTTTTAGTTTCATATTCATAAGAAATATTTTGGGTATTATCATCTGTTACAATTGCATCTGGAGCTACTTTCTTTATATAAGCAAATACTCCAACTGTAACTATACCTTCAACTAAGCCTACAATCAGGTGAACTGAAGCCATTGCAGGTAAAGAAATATTTATTGGATATGGACAATATAATGGATGTCCTAAAGGCCCTTTAAATAATAATGGTTGTATTCCTAATTCTATTCCTGCACAAGATGCTGCAGCTACTAATCCTAAATACGCTCCTATAAAAGCAGCTACATATTCACCATTTTTAAATTTAAATCTATTTTTCAAAAATTTATATAAATAATAACCTACAAAAGGCATTACAAAAGCCATATTAAATGTATTAGCTCCAAAAGCTAAAATACCACCGTCTCCAAATAATAAAGCTTGTATTAATAATGCAATTGTTACTGCAATCGTAGCTGAATACGGTCCTAAAATTAAAGCTATTAATACTGAACCAACAGCATGAGCAGTTGTTCCACCTGGAACTGGCATGTTAAACATCATTATTAAAAATGAAAATGCTGCACAAATTCCTAGTGTTGGTAATTTCTTTTTACTTATTTTTTGTTTTACTTTTGTTATTGAGTATTTCCATACTGGAAGCATAGTTGCTCCCATTACAGCACAAGTGCTTGGACTCAAGTAATTATCTGGTATATGCATACAATCTATCCCCTCTATGTATAAAGTATTTATGTAAGCATTTAACTTTTATAATTTAAGAAAAGTTAAATCCTTAAATAAATTTTCACCAATTTAGGTTATATAATTTTTGACCTTTATATTGATGATAACTTAAAAATTTTGTTCATGAATTTTCATGATTATTCATTATTATTATTATTTAAAATATTAAAATCCCTCCCCCTACATATAAGTTTTTATTAGTCATTTATTTATCATAATAATAATTATTAAATTTTAATAGTTATTATTATAAATATGACTTAAAAACTTAATATTTTGATTTTAATTTTTCAATTTTACAAATTTGTATTTGTCAATTACAAGAATACTTCTATTCTTTAGGCATTTCAATATAATATAAATCTTTTAATAATTCTGTTTCATTTTGTTAATTTTAATAACCTCATCAAATTACCTATATATCTTATATTTCATTTATTCTTTTACTTTAC
The DNA here is from genome assembly GCF_000371465.1 of Clostridium thermobutyricum. Lineage (NCBI taxonomy): Bacteria > Bacillati > Bacillota > Clostridia > Eubacteriales > Clostridiaceae > Clostridium > Clostridium thermobutyricum. The sequence continues at coordinate 336,476 of NZ_KB850958.1, forward strand.
AGTTCATAAAAATATATTATTTTTCCTAATTTAATAATTAAAAAGATTTTAAACTAAAAGTTATCTAATCCATTGTAATATCTATGATTATCACCAATTTATTCTTATTGTATATTTTTTTAAATATATAGATATATTTTTAAAATTGTTTCATAAAAAAATAAAAAGCTATAGATCTGATCTATAGCTTTTTATTTTTATTAATATTTTATTCACCACTTTAAAATATCATTAATAACTCCACTTATTTTTCAATCCTTTATTTGGAATTTTACATTAAATTTTATGTTTAACTGATAAATTATTATATCTTTCTATTTTAAAATCTAAACGCTCTATTGTAGTTTTTATTTCATTTAACTTTTCAATTAATTGTTTACGTTGCTCAATTAATATTTCTTTTCTCAATTCTAAAGTATCCTCTCCTTGTTGAAATAAAGTAACATATTCTATCAAGGTTTCAATAGGAAGTCCTGCTGCTCTCATACATTTAATAAACTCTACCCAACCACAATCCTCTTCTGTATAGTCTCTAATACCACTTTTGTTACGATTTACTCTAGGAATTAGTCCTACACGCTCATAATATCTAAGAGTATCTGCTGAAATATCATATTTTTTGCTAACTTCTGAAATTGTCATATAAATCACCTCTTTTTAATATTTTAACACTTAGAGTTTACTTCAAGTCAATTTTTAATTATAAAATACAATCGTATTTCTTTATATAATCTCTTTTGATATTCTTATATCCTACATATAAAATCTTTCTTTAAGACATTTTTCATTAATTTTATTTAAAATTTATTAACATTATTTTCTTTTTTATGTTAAAATTTAATTATATTGAATTACAAAGGATGGTTTTAAGATGAACAAGAATTATTATTTTTATGTTGGAAATTTTTTAATTTCATGTGTTGGAATTGCTCTTATATTAGGTAGAGTTATATTTGCAAAAATTAAAAGCTCTGGAAAAGTTGTTTTAGGATTTAAATTGATAACTATTAGTATTGCTTTATTTATAGATTTAATAATACAAACTACTTGTATTATTACTCCTTCTATTACAATGTCTATTTTCTCTATAGGATTTCTTTATTCTTTATTTGTTATATTGACAGATATGACCTTTGTATACATATCAGATAATTCAATAATTGGATTTATTCATTATTATGAGCCTTCTGATATAGAACTAGTAAGAATAAATGAAGATAAATCAATTAAAAATATGAATTTAGAAATTGTCTTAAAAAATGGGAATTCTCACACATTTAAGTGTAGAAGAAACAGACAACTAGTTTCTGATTTAGATAAATTACCTATAGTTATGGAATTTAATCTATTTAATGGACTAGATGCTAACTAAAATAAAAACCACTACAAATTTATTTGTAGTGGTTTATTTTTTATAATCCGCAATCTATTTCATCTTCTTCAACATATAATAAATCAATATCAAATACTAAATTTAAAAAGTCTGGAATAAAAAATTTCTTGCTTATTTCTTTTAATTCAAATTCATTTTTTATTTTATTTTTGATTAATATACTTTTACATTCTTTTATATAGCTATCCATAGCTAATTTTAGCTCTTTAGATTGATCTGAATGTATTGAATCATTAGTGCTAGTTAAATGCTCTCTTAAGTCTATTAACTTATCTCTAAAAAGATCATGTAATTCTTCAATTCTTTCTATATCAGCTTTATTTAATTTTTCCATATATCTTCTCCTTCGTATATAAAAAAATATACTATTTAAAAATTATTTTATTTAAAGTATACCATCAATAATATACTATTTAAACAAAATAAAGAGAACAGTTTTAAAACTGTTCTCTTAAATTTATTATGCTTTTATAGTTTTTGTTCTATCTTCTTTCTTTACAACAAATATTGCAATAACAAGTCCTATTACTCCAAGAACTCCAGCCCAGAAGAATGAAGAATTCATTCCATGAATAGTTGCTTTTAATGGATTAGCTATTCCAGAATTCTCAGCTGATTTTGACATTACTGTTACTAATATTGATGTTCCAACAGCTCCTGCTACTTGTCTCATAGTATTATTAACAGCATTACCATGTGCATAAAGACTTCTATCTAATGTATTTAATCCTGATGTTGTAAGTGGCATTAAGAACATTGACATTCCAAGTAATCTAATTGCATACATTACTACTATATAAGTAACTGAAGTAGTTTCTGTTAAGAATGAGAAAGCAAATGTTCCTCCAGTAAATAAAATAAGTCCTATTAATGCAAGTGCTCTTGGTCCTATCTTATCAAATAATTTACCTGTAATTGGGTTCATTATTCCCATTATTATAGCTCCTGGCATTAATGCAAGTCCTGCATCAAAAGCAGAATATGCTCTTCCATTTTGTAAATACATTGGTATTATAAGTTCTGAAGATATAAGTCCTGCATATACAATCATTATTATTATAGTTGAAAAAGTAAATACTTTGCTTTTAAACACTCTTAAATCAAGCATTGGCTTTTCCATTGTAAGCTGTCTCCAAGTAAAGATTATAAGTGTAACAACCCCTACTATAAGTGGTGCATATACATTAACATTAGTCCATGCATCATTTCCAGCATTACTAAATCCTAATAATAGTCCTCCAAAACCTAATATACATGTTATTACTGATAATATATCTAATTTTACTTCTTTATTATCTGTAACATTTTTTATTAAGAATATTGATAATACTAAATCCAAAATAGCAATTGGTAAAGTTACATAGAATAAATCTCTCCATGGATGACTATTTATTATCCATCCTGAAAGTGTTGGTCCTATAGCTGGTGCGAATGCAATAACTAAACCTACAACACCCATTGCAAATCCTCTTTTTTCAATTGGGAAAATTATAAGGAATACTGTTTGCATAAGTGGCATTAAAAGTCCTGCCCCTGCTGCTTGTAATAATCTTGCTGTAATAAGTGTATCAAAACCTGTTGCTGTAGCACCTATAATTGTTCCAATTGTAAAAATCCCCATAGCTGCAAAATATAAAGTTCTTGTTTTAAACCTATCAATTAAAAATGCTGTAAATGGAATCATTATTCCAAGAACTAGCATGTATCCAGTACTTAGCCATTGAGCTGTAGATACTGTTATATGTAGATCTTTCATTATGTCTGGTATTGCAACATTCATAAAAGTACTATTTAAGAAAGCTATGAATGCTCCAAGTAGCATTACTGCTGATATAAGTACGCTATTATACTCTTTTTTTTCTACTCTCTTTCCGTTTTCCATAAAATCACCTCATCTTGTTGTGTATCAATAAACTTATCTATAGTTTTATACTTTTTATTAATCCTTATTTATAAATTTCAATATTTATAAATAAAATTTTTACCATATAAAATTTACCAATGTCTATAATAGCTATGTTGAAAACTTATTAGTTTTCTATAAAACTCTTAAGTTTTGTAAGAAAAATTATATTACAATTGATTATTTAAGTCAATGTAATTAAAATGAACTTTAAATTAACATTTTTAATTTAATTTTACCTATTCTATTATAAAAATTTTAGTCTAGCATAGTTTGACTTTAATATTTTCAAATAATATAATAATAAAAAAATAATTAAGAGCTCAAATTTAATTAAGTTTTATTAATAATTGCTCTAAGAAGGATAGTTTTATGGAACAAATATATGATAAAAAAATTGATATAATAGATGCTTCTATTTATCTATTTTCTAATAAAGGTTTTGCTTCAACTTCTGTACAAGATATAGCTACTAAATGTAATATATCTAAAGCAACCATATATAAGTTTTTTAAGTCTAAAGAAGAAATTTTAATTCATATAATAGATTATGTTAATAAACAAATGATTGTTAATGTTGAAAATATAGATTTGAAAGCAAAAGATAATAAAATTGATATTTTAAAAGCAAAATTAAATGCATTTTTTGAACATCTTTATGATAAAAAAAATTTTTCAATAATGATCTATGAAAATCAAAGTCTAATGAAAAATCCTAAATTTAAAAATATAATTTTACAAAATAGACAATTCCTTTTAAATTGGTATAGTTCAATTTTATTAGATGCTTTTGGTGAAAAAATTGAACCTATTCTTTGGGATATAGTTCTCGTTATGACTGGAATAATAAAAGAGTTTAATTACATTTTTATAATTAAGGAAACAATTTCTCATAATTTTAATGAAATGGCGAGTTTTATAGTCAAATCAATAATTTCTATTATAGATTTCCATCATAAAGACACTCCATTAGTTAAACCAGATTTATTTAAATTTTTTAAAGATAAATCTAGTATAAATAAAGATGTATTATTGACTGAATGGAAAAATAATATCTCTAAGATAAAAAATAAATTAAACGAATGCAATAGTATTTGTAATAAAGATGACTTATTAGATGCTACTTCTGAACTTGAAAAGGAAATGAAAAAAGAGCAACCAAGAAGATTTGTAATAGATTCTCTTTTATTATACCTTTCAAATTATAAAATAATAGAACCAGAAATTTTATTTTTAAAGAGTTTATATATAAAATCTGGAATATAAAAATATATTTATCTTTATAAATCTAAAATATAAAAAAGCATTAATGTATAACATTAATGCTTTTATTTATCTAAACTTGTAAAATATATTTCTTAAATATCCTAGTGCTTTAATATAAATAAATTTATAATTATAGAAATTTAGAAGTATATATAAATTCTATTTAATCCAAATATTATTTGCTGGAATAACTATTTCTATTTTAGATTTATCTATTTCAGTTTCAATAGATATAAGTTCTAAAAGGTCTTCTTTACCTATTTTACAAACTAATCTATATCCCTTATCTCCATAGTTGTTCCAATTCCCTAACTTAAGTAAATTTGGATACTTACTCATTTCTGGCCTTTCATCTTTAAAATGAATAATATAATCTATTTCATCCCCAACAAGAGATGTAAAAAAACCTAAATAATCTTTTATTTTCATATTTGCCAATAACTTCCATAATTAATTTATACATTTATTATATAATACAAAATATATATTTACAATTTTTTCTAAATTTATTATCCAGTTATTGTTTGAAATTTTATTATATAAATTATTTCAATTGCATTTTTAAAATTGATTTAGCAGACAGACCTATTCTATTACTTTTTATTCCTTACTATATATTTTAGTTTTTTGAGTTATAGTAGATATGTTCCTTATAGGATTTAGCAAATTAAAACCAATCAATGGATATTATGTTTAAAATAAAAAAGCATCTTAAACGATGCCTTTATTTTTTATTATTTAACAAGAGCTTTTTATATAAATATTCAGTATAATGACTATTACATATATTTAATTTTTTAAATCATTAATACTTTCTTTATAAAACTATCTTTTTCTTCTGTATATTTTACTCTATCATTATAATATTTTTTACTAAGCTCTATTTTTAAAGATTCATATTCTAACTTCATATTTTCATTTTTGATTAAAGTATCTCTAAATTTTATACAATTATTCCATCTCTTATCACCATATATACAAATCTGAATATGATGTGTTCTAATATCATTTTCAAAGTCTCCACAAGAAAAAAATATATGCTCTTCATTATCATTTTCTTCCTTATGTATATATCCGTTAAATTCTAACAAAGGAATTAATTCTTGTAATATATTAAAGTTTTGCACTCCAACTATAATATCTATTATTGGTTTTGCTTTTAATCCTTTTATAGATGTGCTTCCTATATGCTGTATATCAATCGCTTTATCTTTAAATATTTCCTTTAATTCTTGTATACATAATTTTGCATTTTCTTCCCATACTAAAGAATGTTCTTCTAATCTAACTGTTCCTCTTCTTAACCCAATTTTATTATAATCATGTTCTAAATACTCTCTATATTTTCTTAATAAACTTTTACATATAAAAGGATAAGTCAATTTTTTGGGAAACTCATCAAATAATCTTATTTGCCCTATTTCATAAGGAGGTAATTCCCCAAGTTCTATTACTTCACAATAAAATAAAGCACCTAAATCCTCACCTTCTCCGTTATCAACTCCGTATATACAAACTGGTTCTATTTCAAACTTTTTAGCACCAGTTTCCTCCATCAACTCTCTTTTTGCTGCATTAATTGCTATTTCACCTTTTTCTATGTGCCCACCAGATAATTCCCAAGTATCTCTTTCTTTATGTTTTCCAAATATAAATTTTCCTTTATATTTAGCTATTATAACTACAAATTTAAGCATATCATTATTAAATTCATTTAAATTATAAAAATTCACATTCATCATTAAATCACCTTATTTTAGCTGTTTATTTAAATATAAAATAAACTTTTATGTTTTTCAAAGAAGTATTTTTATTTAAAGCTTAAAAATATAAGCATATATTGTCTATTCCAAATTCTTAAAATAATAAACAACAATTTATTATACCTACAATTGTATATTTATAATAAATAATTATCAAAAATATAGATATTCCTATTAATATAGTTTTGCCATACAATATTCATCAACATATTCCCCATTTATACACATTGATTTCTTCTTTAAGCCTTCTACTTCAAAGCCCATTTTCTTATATAATTTTTTTCCTATATAGTTGTTAGCCAATACTGTTAATTCTAATCTTGTAATCCCTTCTTCTTTTGCCCATAAATCAACTTTTTTAAATAGCTCTGTACCTATCCCTTTTCCCCTATATGCTTTTCTTAAACCAACAACTATATAAGCTGAATGCCTTATCCTATTTAATCTTCCTCTTTGAGCTGATATAAAACCAACTATATCTTTATTATCTTTAACTACTAAAACTAAATCTTCTTCCATACTATTTCTTATAATCTCTTTTACTCTACTCTCATCTCTAGGTCTTTCTCCAGCTTCATAAAGCATATATTCTGTTTCATTATCTAATTTAAGTAACATATCTAAAAATTTCTTTGAATCTCCTATTTTAGCTCTTCTAATTCTCAATATTTCTCCCCCCAAAGATAAAATTCTCCTTTTAAGTTAATTAATAAAATCATATTTATTTTTGAAAAATAATATAATAATTAAAGTTTTATATATGCTTATTCTGAATATATACTTTTAATATTTAAGTATATAAAAAACTATATATTTATTAGAATATATTAATAAAAGCCGATTTCTATTTTAAAAATAAAAATCAGCTTTTTAATTACAATTCATAATCCATTTTAATTTTTTCATTAGTTATTTGTAAAAATAACTTTAATGTATCCATTTTCTTAAAGCAAAATGAAAATATATCTTCCTCTACTCTTTCTCTTTTATAATAATCATGAGTATATCTATTTCTAAGTTTAACTATAACTAATAAATATTTTTCTAATTCAAAGTCTATAAATCCATAAATATTTGCTTTTTTTATTATTTGTAATCCAGATAATCCATCTTCATAATTATCAGTCATTGCTAAATATGTCTCACACATATCTATTATATATTCAGTAAAATCTTGATAATATCCTATGATTCCTCTCTTTATATATATTGAATTTGTTTTTTCATATTCTTTCATAGCTCCTTGCATTAAAGCTAGAGTATCTTTTGCAGTATTAAATTTTTTATTTAAGCTTTCTTTTTTATATTTATAATAAGGTGACATATCTATTCTCCTTTTAAACCTCTACTTAAATTTTTATTATTTCTTATATATTTATTTACATAAATTCTAAAATCCATTTCTTTTAATTCATTTAATATCAATTTATCTTTTGAATCTATGTATTGTCTTGCAAACACGGTATCAAATTCTTTCATTTCTAAAAATGTTAAGTGAATTTTATTATATTCAAAATGTTTTTCTAATATAGGTATTATTTCATCTTCAATATCAAATTCTTCCATAACATCATTTCTATGTTCAATTAGAACTAATATATCTATATCACTAAATCCGTTTCGCCAATACTTGGTATTAAAACTTCCAAAAGTAGCTAGTGAAATTATGTTTTTATTTTTTATCCCCTTTAAATCGGCAAGTTTTATCTCTTCAATAGGTTCTTTTCTCATAAAATTTCAGCTCCTTTCTTAACTATATATTAAATGATACTATATTCACTTAACTTTTTAAATATAATACTTTAGTTTTATAAATTTCTCTAATAATTTTAAGGAGTGTAAAAATATCTACACTCCTTAATTTTAATTATAATTTTTTCAATTGTGTATCAGTTAATAATTTTTCTTTATAAGGAAACCTCTTTTCAAATTCCTTTATCTCTTCTTCAGTTATCTCAAAAGCTTGACTAAAATGCAATTTCCCTGAAATATCTTTAAGAGAATCTTCATAAAGCTCTAACGCCATGAATTCTTCAAAATTTTCTCCCCAAGAAGTTTGAATATTATAATTCTTTGCATTTTTAAATCCAAAACGATGATAATATTTAGGATTTCCAAAAATAATAATTCCTTTATACTTTAAATTCTTTGCAATCTTAACGGAATGATTCATAAGTAAAGTTCCTATTCCTTTACTTTGATAAGATGGCAATACTCCAAGTCGAGCCATACATAAGACTTCAAACTCTTCTTTATCTTCATTTATAACTTTTGCTTTTGAATAAATTATATTACCAATAATTTTTTCTTCATCACATATTACAAAATCTAATTCTTTAACAAATTCAGAAGATTTTCTAAGTTTATGAACAATTAAGTGCTCATCACATCCTGATTTATATACATTCCAAAATGCCTCTCTAATCACATTTTCGACCTCTTTAAAATCCTCTTTATTTTCTAATCTAATCCCTATATCCATATTTAATATCTCCAAGCATTATAATTTTTAGTAATTATGCAAAATTCATATTTAATAAAAAAATTTTTAATTTTATTTTATATAGCAATTGTATTATTAATTCTATGATTTATCAATAAAATAAGCTTTACTTTCCACTCTCCAATTTAATTCTTTCTTAACTATAATACTTACGCTTTTCTTTTTAATAAAATATACTGCCCTTAATAATAGTATTGAAGTAAAACTAACTAAAATCATAATTAGACAATCTGCGGTTGCTATTTTTACACATGATAAAACTGAATATACTGTTTTTGATAAAAATAGTTGAGCAACTACTTCAAGATTATTTATTTGCTATCTTCCCTCTTTTACTAAATTTTTCTTTTGCTTTGGTTTAACATATCGATTTACCTTTCGTAACTCTTACATTATTTAAAGATTAATATATTATTTAGAAATGTTCTTATAACTATATGTTAAATCAATGAACTTTATATAAATTAAAATATAAAATAATATTTTATCACTTGTACATATCACTAATTAGTGCTATATTATTTTTATCACTAATTAGTGATAAAATATTTAAATAATAAATTATTGCGAAAGAGTTTTTTAAAAGCTATAAATTTTTATTATAAATTCTAATCTTTTTAGAAATATAGGAATCTAAAATTTTTTCATTTTGCAATAATCCAAACTAAGGAGAATAAACATGGAAGATAAAATTATTTGTGGTTGTTACAAAGTTACTAAAAATACTATAGTTGATGCTATTAAGAATGGTGCTGAAACTGTAGAAAAAGTTGGAGAAGTTACTAAAGCTGGTACTGGATGTGGTAACTGTAAAAATTCTATACAAGCTATTATTGATGAAGTTAAAGGTAATGAAATAGTTTGTGGTTGCTATAAAGTTACTAAAGCTCAAATTATTGATGCTATTAAAAATGGAGCTAATACTGTAGAAAAAGTTGGAGAAGTTACTAAAGCTGGTACTGGATGCGGTAACTGTAAAAATTCTATACAAGCTATTATCGATGAAGTAAATGGTTCTTCTCCTAAAAAGGAAAAAGGATTTTTCAAAAGATTTTTCTGTAAATAAAACTATTTAAAAATTTAATTATTCTACAATTTTTAAGGAAAGATATGAAAATATATAATTATGTTCTCATATCTTTCCTTTTATATAAAATAATTAACAAAATTTTATTTGGATTTTTATTTTTTTATATGATATTATTTTTATAACTTAATAAGACAGTTCGCAACTATCCTGTCTATAAACAAAACTATAGGAATTTGTATAAAATTTTTTATTTTATACTTATATTTGTTATGCAATTGTTTATAAGGACGGTATTCGTCCTTTTTTTATTGCTTTTTTTAGTATAGCAGCGTCTTATTTAGTTCAGATTTTTTTATGTAAGGAGATAAATATGAGCTATTTATTAGAATGTGAAGAAAGTTTTGATTCAAGTCATTTTCTTAAAGGTCATAAAGGAAAATGCAGAAATCTCCATGGTCACAGATGGAGAATCAAATATGGATTAAAAGCAAATGAATTAATCCAATCTGGAAGTTCTGAAGGTATGATAATTGACTTTTCAGATATTAAATCTTTAATTAAAGAATATTTTAAAGTTTATGATCATGCCTTAATTCTAACTGATTATAAGGAAGAAACTCTTACAAAAGAAGAAAAGAATTTTATTCAAGCTTGTGAAGATATGAAATTTAGAATTGTACATGTTCCTTTTAGAAGTACTGCTGAAAATATGTCTAAATTTTTCTTTAATGAACTTGAAAGAGTTTTATCTGAAAAAATCCCATCAAAAAATTTTAATGTTCACTATGTTACTGTTTATGAAACTCCAAATAATGCAGCAACTTATGGAGGTATAAATTAATGAATGTAGTAGAAATTTTTCAAAGTATTGATGGCGAAGCTAATAGAGCTGGTAATCTGACTAACTTTATAAGGCTTGCTGGTTGTAATTTAAGATGTAATTACTGTGATACTGATTATGCTTTAAATAAAACTGATGGAAAAGAAATGTCTATAAATGAAATTATAAGCAAATTAGATAAAGATATTAAAAATATTACTTTAACTGGTGGTGAACCTTTATGGAATGAAGATAATGCTAAACCACTTTTAAAAGAATTAGTTTCTAATGGCTTTAATGTAAGTGTTGAAACTAATGGTTCTATAAACTTAAAAAATTATATTAAGGAGTTCCCTTCTGTATCATTTATAGTTGATTATAAATCTCCTTCTAGTAATATGGAAAAGTTTATGGATATGGAAAATTTTAATATTTTAAGAGATATAGATTGTGTAAAATTTGTTGTTGGTTCTTTAGAAGATTTAAAAAAAATGGAAGAAGTAATTAAAAATACAAACTTGCACAAAGCAGAAGCTGAAATTTTTGTAAGTCCTGTTTTTGGGGAAATTGAACCAAAAGAAATTGTTGAATTCTTATTAAAAAGAAAATTAGTAAAAGTTAGAGTCCAAATTCAAATGCATAAAGTTATTTGGGACCCTATGATGAAAGGAGTTTAAAATGAATATCTGGACATCAAAAGAAAAAGAAAAAAGAGCTGAAGAATTAATTAAAGAATTATTAACTCTTATAGGAGAAGACACAAACCGTGAAGGCTTAAAAGAAACTCCTAAAAGAGCTGTAAGTATGATTAAAGAAGTTTTAGAAGGAACTACTTTAACTAATAAAGAAATTGCAGAAAAGTATGGAAAATGTTTTTCTGCTGATTATGAAGCTTCAGGTAACTCTGGAATGGTTATTATGAAGGATATTCCTATCTTTAGTTTTTGTGAGCATCATTTAGCTCTTATGTATAACATGAAAGTTACTATTGCTTATGTTCCTAAAGAAAAGGTCATTGGACTTAGTAAGCTTGCTCGTATAGCTGATATGGTAGGAAAAAGGCTTCAACTTCAAGAAAAAATAGGAACTGATATTGCTGAAATTATAGAAATGGCAACTGGAAGCTCTGATGTAGCTGTCCTTATTAGTGGAGAACATTCTTGTATGACTGCAAGAGGAATTAAAAAAACTGGTTCTCTTACTAAAACTAGTTGCTTTAAAGGAAGATTTAAAGAAGATATTTTATTAAGACAAGAACTTTTATTAAATAATTAGAGAAGAGGTATTTTTTATGGTTAATGATAAAGCTGTAGTTGTATTTAGTGGTGGTCAAGATAGTACTACTTGTTTATTTTGGGCAAAGAAAAGATTTAAAGAGGTTATTGCTGTTTCTTTTGATTATGGTCAAAAGCATAAGGCTGAATTAGATTGTGCAAGAGAAATATGTAAAAAATATTCTGTTGAACATTATATTTTAGATTTAGGATTATTAAATCAATTAGCTCCAAACTCTCTTACTAGAGTTGATATAGAAGTTGATAAAGATAAGCCAAAGGATTCTCTTCCAAATAGTTTTGTAGATGGAAGAAATCTTTTATTCTTAAGCTTTGTTGCAGTTTTAGCAAAACAAAAAGGAACTGGAAACATAATAACAGGTGTTTCTCAAAGTGATTTTAGTGGTTATCCTGATTGTAGAGATGTATTTATAAAATCATTAAATGTAACATTAAACCTTTCTATGGATTATGAATTTAATATAATCACTCCTTTAATGTGGATAGATAAAGCAGATACATGGAAAATGGCAGATGATTTAGGTGTATTAGACCTTGTAAAAAATGAAACTTTAACTTGCTATAACGGAATTAAAGGTGAAGGATGTGGAGATTGTCCTTCTTGCAAGTTAAGAAGTCATGGTTTTGAAGAATTTAAAAGAAGATATAATAAATAAAAAGGTGGAATATTAAAATGTCAAATGGTAGAAGTAAAGAAGAATTAAAAGATATAACTTTATTAGGGAATAAAGGAACTAAGTATGAATATTCATATGACCCAGATGTTTTAGAAGCTTTTGATAATAAACATCCTGACAACGATTATTTTGTTAAGTTTAACTTTCCTGAATTTACAAGTCTTTGTCCTATAACTGGACAACCTGACTTTGCAACTATTCATATTTCATATGTTCCAAATATAAAAATGGTTGAAAGTAAATCATTAAAACTATACTTATTTAGCTTTAGAAATCATGGAGATTTCCACGAAGATTGCATGAACATAATAATGAAAGACTTAATAAAGCTTATGGACCCTAAGTATATCGAAGTTTGGGGTAAATTTACTCCAAGAGGTGGAATTTCTATAGACCCATACTGTAATTACGGTAAAAAAGGTACTATGTGGGAAAAAGTTGCTTTTGATAGATTAGTTAATCATGACCTTTATCCTGAAAAAATAGATAATAGATAAAATATGGAAAATTTATCTTTTTTGTAATTCTATTTTAGTTTAATTGAAATCAATAGTTTCTTCTTTATTAATAATTATCAATTATTATTATCTATAAGGAAGTGATTGAATGGCAAAAATAATTAAATTAATTATTGCAATAATTGTAGTGTTATTATTGTGCGTTGGAGGTTTTGTTTATTATAATTCAAACTATAAAACTTCAACTCAAACAAAGCCTGATTTAAATCAAGCTAGTAATAATATAAATAAATCAAAAGATTCTACAAATGATAATAAAAAGGACAAAAAAGATGAACAAAAGAAAACTGAAAAAGCTAGTACACAAACTAATTCAAAACCATTAACTGATAATAATATATCTAATAATAATGCTTCAAATAAAGTTCAAACAGCTCCAGTAAGTGCGAATAAGGCTTCTAATACTACTAGCAATAGTACTAATAGTAATAATTCAGTTAATACTAATACTGTAAATACTACTAATAGCAATAATAATACTCCTAACAGTAGTAATACTAGTACTTCTAATGTTAATAATTCAGCTGAATTAGCAAGCTTAAAAACTCAATGTGAAAGTGCTTTTTCAAGTATTGAAAATCAAGTTAATCAAATAAATAATGAGCCTAATACTGATAGCTATCAAGTAACTGAACAACAAAACCATATTTATAATTTATGGAACAATCAATTAAATTATATGTATGAAAAATTAGAAACTATTTTACCACATTCAACTTTTGAAAATCTTAATAATAGTGAAGTAAATTGGATAAATTATAAAACAAATGAATCTAGTAAATATTCTGATGTTGCTGGAAGTGGTGGTGCTGCAATGAGATACTATTATAAAGATGCTCAATTAACTAAAGAAAGATGTTATTACTTATATAATAATTACATTAAATAAAATTAAAAGGATGTATTTTAATACATCCTTTTTTATTTAAAAAAAAATTTCCATTATTATTTTATTTAATAATTAATTAAAAGTTTATTATTATATTCTTAAATAATATGATTTACTATTTATATATTAATATTTTTATTTTATTAGAAACACTTATTTCCTAGTTTATTCATAATAATGCACTATCATATATCTTATAAGGATGTGATTCAATGAAAAAAAATAAATCATTAAAGTTACTTATTCCGGCTGCAATAATTGCCTTAGTATGTGTCACACCTGTAATTGTTTATACTTCATGTGCTTCAGAAGCTAATACAAAAGAAACATCTAATAAGGCAGCTAATACTGAAGATAACCTATCCAAAAACTATAATAGTACTTATTTAAATGCTAATAAAAATAATATTGATGATATTAATAAATTAAGAAGTGAGTGTTATAATAATTTTAATTTAATTTATCGAAAAACAGCTGAAATAAATAATGAATATGATGGAAATCCTAATAATAATCAATTAAATAATGAATGCTTACAAGTTTATGATTTATGGAATCAACAACTTAATTATATATATGAAAGATTAGAAACTATTCTTCCTAATGAAGATTTTCTAAAATTAAAAGATGACGAAACAAATTGGAATAATAATAAAAAGAGTAAGGCAAAAGAATATGCCCAATCATGTGGCGCAACTACTAATTATAAAATGATTTATTATACAAAATTAACGGAATTAACCCGTGATAGATGCTATTATTTATTAAATAATTATACCTCATAAAAAAATTTTTTCTTACTCAAAAGAGATAGTAGATAAAATTATATTTTCTATAAATTTATCTACTATCTCTTTATTTTATTACTAATTCATTTTATAAATCTTTCTTGTTAAATGCAATAACACTTAAAATTCCCATAAAAATTATAAAAACAATTTGATATGCTATTATATTTTTTATAAAATATGGCTCTGGTATTTGTGAAATTATTTGATATCCCATATCTACTACAGATTCTACAGGAATATCATATATAGGAACTATATTCATAAGAATTCTTCTTCCACTTAAATTTAAATTTGCACTTAAATTCACAAATGGAATAACTAAATATGTGTGAATATTAAAAATTATAAGTGATACAAATCCACTAATAACTCCAATAACTCCTTTAAAAACAATCGTAAAAAATGTACTTATACTTAAAATTACTAGCATATTTAAAAGTGAATTTATATTTAAACTTAAAATTTCTCCCCAAATCAACTTTAAATCAAGTGCTAAAATAATTGCAAGTAAATTTAATAACATCACAAATTGTATTAATATTAAAACAACTATATTTCCTAAAATAGTGAATATTATATATTCTTTTCTATCTTTTACGCTAACTAAAATAATGTCCATATGCCTTGATTCTATATCTTTACCAATTACAATATAACCTAAATATATTTGTATTTTAATTATTATACATCAGTTTATAATAAAATTCTAATTATTATATAACTATCTAAAATAATTTACAATAATATATAATAATTTAATTATAGTTGCATTTTTTATATATTTTTATTCATTTTTTACTTTTTTTGTATATATTTTCGTTTATAACTTATGATATGCTTGTATATTTATTTTAAGGGGGAAAATATAATGAAAAAATTTTTATCAGTTTTTGCAACTATTGCAATTTTATCAACGAACGTATTAGTTGCTAATGCTAAACCATTAACTACTTCTACAAAAGATATTTCTAATTATACTGTATATGAATTAGAAAACATTTTTGAAAAATACTGTTTCGATAATAATCTAAATTTAGAGAAGAACACATCAGAATATGAATCTTTTCTTAGAAATTTCTTACTTAATGAAAACTATTCAATAAAAGATACTGAAACAATAAAACAAATTAGAGCATATGCTGCTATATATTTAAATCGTGATTATTTAGATTCTGAAAATAATAATAACAATAATATAGTAAAAAAATCATTATTAGATTCTAAATCTTTAGATTCTCTTACTGTTGGTGATGTAAAAGATATAACTGAAGAAGATGATAGAATTAGTGAAGTTGAAAAACTATACCAATCTAAATCTTATTCTGGTTATTCTGCTAGCTCTGCAATATCATATGCTAAAAAACATGCAAAATCTCCTAATGGAAACTATGCTGACTTCACTAGCTTAGGTGGTGACTGCACTAATTTTGTTTCTCAAGCTATATATGCTGGAAAAGTTAAGCAAGTTGTTGGTTCAAATTATGGAACTAATGGTTGGTTTTATAAAACTTCAACTCAAAGATCAGCTACTTGGACTGGTGCTAATCAATTTGGTAACTACTGGCGTGGTAAAGTTGGTTCTTATAGTGGAAGATATAAAACAGATATAATTCCTAAAGCAAAAGCTGGAGATATAATTCAATATAAAGAAGGCGCAACTGGTTTAAGATATCATAGTCTAATAGTTACTCAAAAATTATCTAATGATCTTAATATAGCTCAAAGAACTGACAACTATGTTGGAAGTTGGGTTAATCGTGGAGGAATTCCTCCTCATGGTGGATATGAAACTTATTTTGACTTAATTAAATTTGCTAGTTAAATAATAAATGGAGGCATATACATGAAATCAAAAAAAATAATTGTTATAGGTTCTATTTTCATTTGTATAATTGTAATTTCCTTTATTTTCTTAAATAATAAACCAAATACTAACAATTTTGATAAAGAAACTGTATTAAAAAATTTCTATACTTCTTATGAAAATAAAGATATTAAATTATACAACGAATCCGTTATTAATGAACTTAAAACTAAGAATTCTGAAGAAGAAAAATTGAGACAAGATGTATATGATGATATTATTGAGTTTAAACTTATAAAAATAAAAGAACTTCCTAATAGTTCAACAGAATTTAATGGGAAAACTTTTGATAAATCTAACATTGCAAAGTTTGAAGTTTTTTATAATGTAGATTTTAATAAGAATTTAACTAGTTCTAATGAAGGAAATATATCAACTATAAAAATTTTAACTAGAGAAAATGAAAATTCTCCTTGGCTTGTTTCTGGTCAGGAAGGTCAAGGATTATAATTAACTTACTAAATATATTTTTACTATTCAAAAGGGTGATTTTGTTAAAAATCTCCCTTTTTATTTTATATATATCCCTTAAATATTTATTTTTTTAAATTAAAGTAAAAAATTATAACATTATAATATTTATAAAAATATTTTTTTAAGTTTTAGTTAGTTTAATTAATTATGTTCATATCCTATGAATTTTGTCCAAAGATTCAATTAATTTTGGTCTTATTTTATTGAACCAAATTTTATTAGTAATATACTATTAATTGAAGATAATTATCATTAAAATTTTAACAATACATATAAGAAATACATAAATAGATTAACAACAGATAGTTATCATTAAAAATTTAAAGTACATAGGAGAAACACATGAATAATTCAACAACACAAAAAAATAGCTTAGCAAGAAATCTTACATCAGCTGGATTGCTATTAGCTATCGGATTAATTTTACCACATTTTTTTACGGCTTTTGGTAGAGAAATGGGAACTATATTTTCCCCAATGGATTTAACAGTATTACTTGCTGGACTTATATTAGGATGGAGATATGGTCTAGTGTTAGGTATAATTACACCTATAATTTCTAGTTTCTTAACAGGAATGCCTCCATTACCAATAGCAGTAACTATGATGTTCCAATTAGGAGTAATGGGACTTATAACTGGACTACTTAGAAATAAAGTAAATAGATTACTTAATTTAATTATTGCAGAAATTATAGGAAACTTCCTTTATGCAATATTATTCGTAATATTTATGGGATTACCTACTCATAAATTCTACCACTTACTTTTTGTAGTTTTCGTTATTGGTTTACCTGGAATAATACTACAATGGATTATAGTTCCTTATTTATCTAGAGTTTTAAAGAAAGCAGGAATTTACAATGGATAAAATGAAAGATTTTTTTAACAATTTAGCAGAAGATTGGGATAATCACTCAAAAGGTGATCCTGAAAAAATGGAAAGAATTTTTAAGACAGCAGAACTTAAAGATAATTCAAAAATATTAGATATTGCTTGTGGTACTGGTGTATTAGAAGAGTTTTTATTAAAACATAATCCCCATTCAATTTTAGCTGTAGATTTATCAGAAAAAATGATAGAAAAAGCTAAAAGCAAATATAAGGATCCAAAAATAACTTTTTTATGTGAAAATGTATTTAACTTAAAAAATGAAAAATTTGATTTTATAATTGTATATAATGCATTTCCACATTTCTTAGAACCTGAAAAATTTATTGAACATATTTCAACATTATTAAATGAAAATGGTCAATTTGTAATATGTCACGGTATGGGAAGAAAACATCTAAACGACCATCATAAAAGAACTGCTAATGAAATTTCATTAGGTCTTAAACCAGCTTCTGAAGTAGCTGAATTAATAAGTTCTCATTTTAATATTAAAAGTGTAATAGAAGAAGAACATATTTATATAGTATATGGTACAAAAAAATAATAATTTATATTAATCTATAAAAAAACTATTTCAAAATAGAAATTTTTCCCAATTGAAATAGTTTTTTATATAATATCTACAACTTTATAAGTTTCTCTTTATAGACTTATTTAACCTTTTTAAAGCATTTAATGAATCCTCTGACTTTATAAGACAATTAGACATTTGAATATTTACATATGTATTTTTTAATAATACTGTCTCAAGCCTTCCTTCTGAATAGTAGTCTTTATATTTAGCTCCACTTTTAAATACTTCTTCCATTTGATTTAATATCTTTTCTATTTTAGAAATATTTTTTAAAATAAATCTCCTATCTATTTTCTCTTCATTAGTTATTGATAATAAAACTGATTCATGTCCTAAAAGAGTAGTTAGCTTATTATTATTGAATATAAATGCTTTTAATATCCTTAGCTCTTCTTCATTACAAGTTGGGTCATTATGAATTTGCATTTTACCACTTATTAAATAAGATAAATATACAAGTTCTCTTACTTTTATAGGATTATATTCTCCATCTAATATATTTTTAAGTTCTTTTACCATTTGCCTATTAATATCTATAAGCCTAAAAATCATATTTTCCATCTCATAATAATTTTTATTTCTTAAAATAAATCTGTTGGCAAATAAAACTATAAGTATTGATATAGTTGTATATAAAAGTCTTAAAAATATAACTTTATAGTCACCAGATGTTTCTCCAAGTGTTGAAATACCAATAGCATAACAAGTTATATAAGTTGTTAAAAGAGTAAAATCTGCATATGAATACATAAGGAAGGTACTTACCCCTATAATTATTATATGAGATACTGTTGACTTAAATATAAAGAATAGCACAGAGCATAATATAATTCCCATTATAGTTCCTTTAAACCTTTGAGCTGCCTTTTTCTTGCTTTCCTCATAGAAAGGCATTAAAAGAAGAAATATAGTCATAGGAATCCAATAGCTCTTTTCAAGATGAACAGCTCTTATAAATGTAAATGATAAAGATAATAAAATTCCCATTCTTATTGCAAATCTCAATTTAAAACTATTTAAACTTACTCTATAATGATTAATTTTCTTAAAATCTATAAAGAAATCTTTAGAAGTTTCCTTTAATGACTTCTTACTTTTATCTTTGAAATATTGGAATATTTCAATAGCGTATTCTAATAAAAATACAAAATAATTATTTAAATCTTCATATGAAAATTTTTCTTCAATCAAAAATTTATTTATTGAGAATATTATTTCATCATATTCATTTTTTGAAAAGTTCTCATTAATATCTATAAATAAATCAGATAAATTCTTAAAATATTCTTTATTATCATTTAGAAGATATTTTCTTTGAAGAACATCATTCGTAATATTATTTAAATGTTGGAAAAGTATAACAAAAGCATAAAACTTTGATTTCTCACTTAAATAAATTACTCTATTCATATCTCTACATATTTCAAATAACTCATATTTACTTTTATTAAAGTCTATTTCTTCACCTTTTGATAAAGTTTTAAATTGGTCAGACACATTTAAGAAACCATCTTTTATCAATACTACTATTTTTGAAGTAACAAACTTTGGCATAGTTATCTTAAGCACTATATATAAAACTAAATATGAAAAAGTTATTGCAAGTAATCTTAAAGGAATTTTATCAAAAGTAGTTGGGAACAGTTGTAAAAATACAAATGCCATTAAGTATGGAAAATAACTACTTGGATTATACTCATCAGTTAAAAGATAAGTTAAAACAATCCCTCCTATTAAATTTATAATTAAAGCGTTTAAAACTGTAAGCCCTGCAATAGATGCTATAATTCCTATAAATAAATGCAGAAAGAAAGGTTTTATGTGGCTCTTATCTACATCAACATATCCTTTCATTCTTATATACATTAAAGCCATATAAGGTGCAATAAGCACATTATCAATACCAAAATATATGTATAAAACAGGCAATAAAATAATTGATATAATTGTAGGAGCTAAACTTGCTCTACACATATCCTTTATGTAATCTAAACTGAAAAATGGTATTTTCATAAATTATATTCTCCCTTCTTTAATTTTTATATGAAATAAATAAAATATATTCATTGTTAAATTTTTATTCAATTATCTTCTATATTTTTATTTATTTTGTAATTACTACTCATACATTATAAGTGAAAAAAATATAAAAGCTAGTCCTAATTTATTACTTCTAAAATTAATTTATTATATTTCATATTCTTTTTAAAATTAAAGACTTTGAGCGACTATTTTATATAAAAATTTTTGAATTTTAAATAAAATATAAAGTTAATTTTTTAACTAATTAGCTATATAATTTTATAATTTTATTTTTAATTATAAAAGGCATCTAGAACTACTAATCTAGATGCCTCTTTAATTTATATTGTTTAGTTAGATTAGAATTTCAGTAAACTCTACCTAATTCTAGTTATTATAAAAATCCTTAATTTATCACTTATAATATTACTTATCCTAATAATTATTTAATATTATTAAAAGATTTAATTCCTCTGTATTCAGCTAAATCACATAAATCATCTTCAATTCTTAATAATTGATTATATTTAGCAACTCTTTCACTTCTTGCAGGTGCTCCTGTTTTTATTTGACCTGCATTAACAGCTACTGATAAATCAGCAATAGTTGTATCTTCTGTTTCTCCTGATCTATGAGAAACAACAGCTGTATATCCTGCTCTATTAGCCATTTCTATTGCATTTAAAGTTTCTGTTAAAGTACCAATTTGGTTTAATTTTATAAGAATAGAGTTAGCAACTCCTAATTTAATTCCTTTTTCTAATCTTTCTGTATTAGTTACGAAAAGGTCATCTCCTACAAGTTGAACTTTATCTCCTAATCTTTCAGTTAACAGCTTCCAACCTTCCCAGTCTTCTTCTGCCATACCATCTTCTATAGAGATGATTGGATATTTATTTACCCAGTCTTCGTAGAATGAAACCATTTCTTCTGGAGTTAATTCTTTTCCTTCATGTTTTAGTACATATTTACCATTTTCAAAATATTCAGATGAAGCAGCATCTATAGCTATAAACATTTCTTCTCCAGCTTTATAACCAGCTTTTTCTATAGCTTCAAGAATCACTTCTATTGCTTCTTCATTTGATTTTAAGTTTGGAGCAAATCCACCTTCATCTCCTACACCAGTTGAATATCCTTTTTCTATTAATATTCCTTTTAATTTGTGATATACTTCAGAACAGCTTTGTAATGCTTCTGAAAAACTTCCAAGCCCTACAGGCATAATCATGAATTCTTGTAAATCTACTGAGTTATCAGCATGTTCTCCACCATTTAAAATATTCATCATTGGAACTGGTAATACTTTTGAGTTTAAACCACCTATGTATCTATATAATGGCATATCTAAAGCATTTGCTGCTGCTCTAGCTACGGCTAAAGAAACTCCAAGTATTGCATTAGCTCCAAATTTACTCTTATTTTTTGTTCCATCTAACTCAATTAACTTTTTATCAATAGCTAATTGGTTTAATACATTCATTCCTATAAGTTCTTTTGAAATTTCGTTGTTAACATAACCTACAGCTTTTTTTACACCTTTTCCTAAGTATTCTTTTTCATTCTTATCTCTTAATTCTAGAGCTTCAAAAATACCTGTAGATGCTCCAGATGGCACAATTGCTCTTCCAAAACTTCCATCACTTAAATGAACTTCAACTTCTACTGTTGGAAAACTTCTTGAATCTAACACTTGTCTTCCTATAATATTTGTAATTTCAATAAATTGTTTCATAATAAACTCCTCCTTTTATTTTGAAATATGTACTTTATTATTTATAAAACTATTTAAATCTTCTAAAATTAAATTAATTTATAAATTATTATTTAAATAGTATAATAATCATTTTTATTATTACTATGTAAGATAAATTTTATTTAAAAGAATTCATAATGTATTCTATCTTTATCTACTTTTAAATTTTCTAAAGCCTCTTTTACTGTATCTATAAATCCTTTATTTCCACAGAAGAAAAATTCACCATCTAACGGAAGATTATTTTTAATCCACTCTTCTGATATTCTTCCTTGAAAATCATAATCTATACCTAATTTTTCATTATTTAAAGGTCTTGTAAAGAAAATATTTACTTTTGTATTGTTTGAATTTTTATATGATCTTACATCTTCTAAAAAACATTCTGAATCTTTATTTCTTAAAGAATATATAAAATATGTATCTTTACTATCATCAATATCTTTTAACATTGAATAAACTGGTGTAACTCCAATTCCTCCACCTAAAAGAACTATAGGTCTATTAATTTTTTCTTTTTCTAATTTAAAATTTCCTTTAGGCATCATTACTTCTAGTAAATCACCCTCTTTTAAATTTTTATCTAAATATGTAGTTAACTTTCCACCTTCAACTATTTTTATAGTTACTCTATAAAAATCATCTTTTGGTGTTGATGATAAACTATACATTCTTACTACTTTTTTAAGCTCAGCATCTTCTGTTTTTACTTTTATTCCAATAAATTGTCCTGGTTTCATTTCTGCAAGACCTAAATCATCATTCCCCTTTAAATATAATGATATTATGCCTTTGCTTTCATAAACCTTTTTATATACAACAAAATCTCTAAATCCATTCCAAGTGTAATTTTCTACTCTATCTAAAACTTCGTTCATTATTTATTTCTCCTTATCTTAAATTTAGTAATTTTATAAAATTTAATTCATAAATCTTTATCAAAATAGTCTGATTTTAAAATATAAGTTGATAAAGAATTTATATTTTGAATAATTGTTATTCATTAATCTTATTTTAAACCATTTTTATTTCTTAGCAAATCGCTCTGAATTAATATTAGATTAATTTAAACATTTATCCTTTCTTATATTATTATATTATCAACACTCTTTTATTTTTTATGTGATTCTAATCATTTATTCAAAAACACTTTATTACAATTCATATAAAAGGACTTTAGCTAAAAGTTAAAGTCCTTTTTATCTATTAAATATAATTTATTTTATTAATATGTTTGATTCCATAAAGAGAAATATGCCTGAGGATGTAAACAAGCTGGACATTTAAGAGGAGCTTTTTTTCCTTCAAATATATATCCGCAGTTTTCACATTTCCATAAAGTATTTGGATCTTCTCTTTCAAATACAATTCCTTTTTCAATATTTTTTGCTAAAGTATTAAATCTATTCTCATGTCTAACTTCTGCTTCTGCTACTTTTTTAAAACATGCTGCAACAGATAAAAATCCTTCCTCTTCTGCTTCCTTAGCAAACTTAGGATATAAAACTGATTGTTCCTCATGTTCTCCTGCAGCTGCAAATAATAAATTTGTTTTTGTATCTTCTGGAACTTCAACTGGATATGAAGCTGTTATTTCAATTTGTTCTCCATTTAAATCATCCTTTAAAAATTTATAAAATCTTTTTGCATGTTCCTTTTCATTTTCAGCAGTTTCTAAAAATATATTTGCCATTTGAACATATCCTTCTTTTCTAGCTACACTAGCAAAATAAGTATATCTAGTTCTTGCTTGGCTTTCACCTGCGAATGCTTTCATTAAATTTTCTGCTGTTTTTGTTCCTTTTAAACTTTTCATATTTTACTCTCCTTAAACCCCTTTAATATTAACCTTTATATTTTATATATAATAAAAACTCTCCTATTGTTACTTTATTTGTCTAAAAATTTAATCCTATAAATAAAATTCCTATCATATTGCATTTCTACAATATGATAGGAACTTTAGTTTTCAATTACTAAGATTCAAAATTAATTTCTAACTCTTATATCTATAATATTTTATTGTATAATTCCATTTATTTATTTTTAAATATAAATCCTTCTAATGATTCCTTATTTAAAATAATTAATTTTTTTCCTTTTAATTTAATAATCTTCTCTTTTTCATAGCTAGATAATTTTCTACTAATCGTTTCTCTAGTAACTCCACAATAATTGGCCATTTCACCACGATTTATAGGAAGATTTATTGATATTTTTTCACCTTCTTGTGATTTATATTTATCTAAAAACTCTAGAAGCATACATGCAATCCTAGAATTTATATTATTTTCAGATAAATTTGCTGTTAAGTTCTGTAAATGGATTACTTTATTACTTAGTCCATTTAATAATTTAATTAAAATAGATGGATTATTATTAATAAGCTTGTCTAAATCAGATTTATTTATCTCAAATACTTCACTGTCATTAATTGCTATAGCAGATACTTTACTATTTTTCTCTTTTCCAAATACATTTACTTCTCCTGCTAAATCTCCAGAATTAAGTATATTAATTATTTGCTCTTTTCCATTTGAAGTGCTTTTTATTAATTTTAATGCCCCTTTACTCACAATAAATATACTTTCAATAGTTTCACCTTCTAAAAATAACTTTTCTCCTTTTTTTAAATTAATATGTTTCCTCAATTCTATTACTCCATTTAATTCTTCAAGGGTAAGTGATTCAAAAATGTGATTTTCATTTTCTCGTGAGCCAAAAATAACTTTTTTATTGTTATTTTTTATTTGCATATTGACCATCTCCTTAATTAACTTTTAAAACATTATCCTACCCCATAGATATAAGAATTTTAATTTTTAAATTTGGTCCTTTCATTACATATATTATAATATTAAAATCATAATGAAACTATCTAAATGGTTTTTTATTTAAATCAATTTCATATAAATTTAATTTAAAAAATACTTTTTCATTTTAATAATTTTTAAATTGCTATTCTTAATACTAAAATAGCTAATAACATTTAAATTATCATAGATGTAAGAACTATAAAAATAACAACAATTATAACTATAATAGTATTTCTTTTTAATTTAATCCTCAAAAAATCACCTCATTAATATTTTTTCCAAAAATGTATATTTATATGAATCTTTTTGTATTTATTCTCAGTCTAATTGATGTAAAATGAAGATGTACACTTAGAAAGAGAGGAAATATGGGAACTTTAATAGGTATTTTAGGGAATATAAAAAAATCATATGATGAAAAAGAGATTATTATTCTTAAAGCAATTAGAGGAGATGATGAATCTTTTTTAAAGATTATGAAAGAAAATAAAGAATATCTTTATAAAACTGCTTTCATTTATATGAAAAATGAAACTGATTCACTAGAAGTTATAGATGAGGCTGTTTATAAAGCATATAAACAAATAAGAAAACTTAAAAATCCAGAATATTTTAAAACTTGGATAACTCGTATAGTCATTAATATTTCATTAGACAAAATTAAAGCTAAAAATAAACTTATCCTTACTGATGAATTTATATCTCTTGCTGTTGAAAACAAGAATTTAACTATTGAGGAAAAATTAGATTTAAAAGATGCGTTAAATAAATTAAATCCTAAATACAAAAGAGCGTTAATTCTTCAATATTACAATAACTTAACTTTAGAAGAAATAAGTATTGTTATGAATTGTACAGTAAGTGCAGTAAAAAATTATATTCATAGAGGTAAAAAAAGTTTAGGTGAAATATTAAAGGAGGACTATTTAAATGAATAATAATGATTTTAATAATATAGAAATACCTAAATCTTTAGATTCAGTTATAGAAAAAAGCTTTAGGAGAGCAAAAAATGATAGAAGTAGATTTATAAAAAAAACTTTAGCTGCAACAATCTGTTTTGGAATATTTACTGGTGCTGGTATGTTAAGCTATCCAACTTTAGCAGAAGATTTTCCTTTTATAGAATCAACTTTAAATAAACTTGGAATTAGCAAAAATTATAAAGATTATACTCAATATATAGGACAAGAAAAAGATCTTAATGGTGTAAATTTTAAAATAGAAGAACTAGTTTTTACAGAACATAGAATACTCGTTGGAGTCTTAGCAACTAGTGAAAATAAAATAGCTGCTAAAGATTATAATATAAAAATAAGATTAGATGGTTTAGGTAAAATACCTTCTGCTAGTAGCTCTAATTCATCTTATAATTTAAATGATAATACAGTAATGTATTATTATGAATTTATAACTTCATATAGTATAAATCCTGTCTCTGATGTAAATTTAGATATAGTTGAAAGTATAAAAGATGTAACTTCAAAAGAAAAATCTTTAGACCATATAAGTTTTAATATAAAAGTTGATGAAACAGATAGATTTTCTAAAACAAAAAATTTAACTATAAATAATAATGATATAGACTTTAACTTTAAATTTTCAGAAGTTGAATCTTATTTAAATTATAAGGATCCAAATTATGATGCTGAAAAATCTAATGGAATAAAAGTTATTAAAGTAAATAATCAATTTAAACCTTGGCTTAATGGTATTGAAAACGAAGAAAATGGCATTATATTTAATAACATAGGATATACAAAAGAAGAAATTGAAAACTCAAAGAGTATTGAAATTATATCTATAGGTGCTAAGAATAGTAAAGACCAATGGATAGAATCAAATGAACCTTTATCTGAAAAAGATAATATATTTTATTCAAAAGCTCATAAGTTTTCTAATGGAACAAAAGGAGAAGTTATTGATATAAAAAGAGAAAACAAAACTATTATTTTAAAATATAAAACTCATAATAAAAATAAGTATAATTTAATGTGGGGATATTCTCTTTTTAACTATAACGAAAAAACTAAAGAATCCTACGGAATTGGAAATTATCCAACTATAATTGATGAAGGAAATGATATTTTCACTATTAAATTTGAAAATGTACCTGAAAATACAAAAGTTATATTAGGAAATATTCCTCTTGTAGATATAGTTGAATTTAAAGATGAATGTTTAAAAATAAAGTAAACATAAAAGGACATGTAATCTTATTATCTAAAGATTACATGTCCTTTGTGAAATATCTTTATTTATATAACTTGTATTATATAAACCTTATGAATATTTATTATAAAATTTATAAATGTTTATAAATTAAATAATCTCTATTATAAAACTTCTAATATTGTATTGATTTCATAAATAATATTTAAGCTTTTATAGTTTTATAATTTAATAAAACAATTATTAAATAAATTTTCTATTTAAAATCTTTATTTAATAAATCGTTTTCTTTTTCAAAGCGATTTGCTAATGCTCCATATAATGTCCAACCAAATAATGCAACTACTCCACCATACAACATAGCTTGTGCCCCTGATGTATACATTGCATAAAGACTATATACTCCAGCTAAAAATGTTATTATGCTTGGAATTAAAGCACTCTTTCCTTTTATTCCTGCACATTTTTGTATTACTGGCACTGCTGCCATTGATAATACATATGGTATCATATTCGTTACTATTGATAAGTTTACTATTGTTTCAAATTCTTTATTCAATGTTGGACTTATTGTAAGTAACGCAAATAAACTTTGAAGAATACATAATATTACTAACCCTACAACTGGAACATCTTTTTTTGATACTTTTTTAAATATTTTAGGAAAATAATTTTGACCAGCTGAACTTTTGAAAACTTGACCTAATGTAAATTGCCAAGCTAATAAAGAACCAAAACATGCTAGTACCATTATTCCTGTAACTATTTTACCTACAAGTGGAGTAAACATTGTAGCAAATACTAATCCAAATGGTGCATTAGAATTAGCTAATAAATGTCCTGGAACAATTCCTTGTATTATACTTGTAGATACTATATATATAATTCCAGCCCCAATAGTTCCACCTAAACATGCTATAGGAACATCTCTTTGAGGATTTTCAACAGCTTCCATATTAGCTGAAGCTGATTCTAAGCCTAAAAATGCCCATAATGTTATGGAAATTGATTGACTTATACCATGAAATAATCCTAAATGATGTGGATTCCAAGAAGCTGCAAATAATGATGGACTAAACCAAAACCATCCTATTATACAAAATATAATTACTGGACCTATTATTCCCCAAATTGTAAAAGAACCAATTATTCCTGTTATTTTGGCACTGAAAAAATTAGGAATAGTAGTTAACCAAACAACTAATATTACACATGCAGTATTCATTGCTGGTGAAAGTTTAATTCCTAAAAAAGTTAAAGCATATCCAACTATTGTTACTGCAATTGCAACATTAGCTATGGTACAGGCTATTGCATATCCATAGTTAGCCATAAAATTTCCTGATTTTCCAAATGTATATTCTGAATAGCCACCCATACCTCCATCTCTTTTACTAAACATTCCACATCTTGCAAATCCATATGCAAGTGCTGTTGCTCCTATTGTTGTTATAATCCATGATAAAATTGACATTGTTCCAACTTGTGCTAGATCTGCTGGTAACATTATAAGACCTGAACCAATCATATTTATAGCAGTTATCATTGTTAACTGCCAAACATTCATTTTCGTTTTCGTGCTTCCCATAATATTTGGTTGATAAAACCTATAAATATATTAAATTTCACTCCAAACTTATTAAATTATTTCTTGCACCTTATAAATTATATATATTTTATAATATTTTTTAATCTATTTAAATTTTACTAATTATATTTAAATTACACTTATATTTAAGATCTATCAACCTCTTCACCTCCAATTTAAATAAATTAATTTTAATTTAAGTTTAGCTATATTTTAAATATAAATTACTGTAAAATCATATTTAAAATATAGCTTTTAAAAAAATATATATTAATAAATTATTGTTGTTCCTTTTTCTCCTTTAAGGACTTCCATCGCTTCATCTAAAAATCCAATTATAGCTTTGCTTTTTTTATTAGAAGTAACAAACTTTTTACATGCTTCTATTTTAGGTAGCATACTTCCTTCTGCAAATTGATTTTCTTCAATGTATTTATCAATTTCAGCTACTGTGACTTTCTCTAATTTTTTTTCATTTTCTTTATTATAGTTTATACATACATTGCTAACAGCAGTAAGTATCATAAGTACATCAGCTTCTAGAATTTCTGCTAATTTTTCAGCTGCAAAATCTTTATCTATTACAGCTGATATTCCTTCAAATTTAGAATCCTTCTTAATTACAGGGATTCCTCCTCCACCACAAGCAATAACAATATCTCCAGCATCAACTATTCTTTTAATGGACTTTTTCTCTACAATATCTATTGGCTTGGGAGATGGAACTACTCTTCTATATCCTCTACCAGAATCTTCTTTTAAAATATAACCATTTTTCTTTTCAAGAATTTCTGCTTCTTCTTTAGTATAAAATGAGCCTATAGGTTTAGTTGGATTATTAAAAGCTGGATCATTTTCAGAAACAACTACTTGAGTTATTATAGTTTCAACATTCTTATCTATATTACGGTTAGAAAGTTCTTCTAAAATTGCATTTTGTAAATGATATCCAATATATCCTTGTGAAAAAGCATCACATACATCGAATGGGAATAATACATTCCCTTCATCAGTTTTATGAGCTGTTTCTATACTTGATACTATTTGTCCTACTTGAGGTCCATTTCCATGTACTAATGAAATTTGATGTCCTTTTTCAATTAAATTAACAACTGCTTTTGCTGTCTTTCTACAACTTTCTAGTTGTGCCATTGAGTCTTTTGAATTTTTATCCATTTGCAAAGCATTTCCGCCAAGTGCTATTACAATTTTCATAATTATTCCTCCTTTCTAACTTAAAAATATAATTTATCTTAATGTTGCAACCATTATAGCTTTAATTGAATGAAGTCTATTTTCTGCTTCATCAAATACTACTGAATTATGGCTTCTAAATACTTCATCTTCAACTTCTCTTATATCTAATCCCATATTTTCTTTTGCTTCTTTAGCTACTTTTGTTTCAAAATTATGGAATGATGGTAAGCAATGCATAAATAAAGTTTCTGGATTATTAGTTTTACTAAACATTTCTCTAGTTACTTTATAATCAGTTAATAAATCAACTCTTTCTTTCCACTTATCTTCTTCTCCCATTGAAGCCCAAATATCTGTGTAAATAACATCAGCTCCATTTACACCTTCAGCTATATTATCAGTTATTTCAATAACAGCTCCTGTTTCCTTTGCCATTTCTCTAATTTCATTTAATTTTTCTTGTGATGGGAATAATGCTTTTGGTCCTAACCCTACAAAATGCATACCTGTTTTTGCAGCTCCATACATTAATGCATAACTCATATTATTTCTTATGTCCCCTACAAAAACTAATTTAATTTTATTTAATGGCTTATCCACATGTTCTTCTATTGTCATAAAATCAGCTAAAATTTGAGTTGGATGATCATCATCAGTAAGACCATTCCATACAGGAACTCCTGAATATTTAGCTAAATCTTCAACTGTTTTTTGAGCAAATCCTCTAAATTCTATACCATCATAAAATCTTCCTAATACTTTTGCAGTATCTTCTATTGATTCTTTTTTGCCCATTTGAGAATTAGTCAAGAAAGTAACATGTGCTCCTTCATCTTCTGCTCCACATTCAAATGCACATCTAGTTCTAGTTGATGTTTTTTCAAATAATAAACAAATATTTTTACCTTCTAATATATTTCCTTTTATTCCTGCTAATTTTTTTTCTTTTAAACTATGAGCTAAATCTAATAAATATCTAACTTCATTTGGTGTAAAATCCTTTAATGTTAAGAAACTTCTTCCTTTTAAATTTACTGGCATAATAATCTCCTCCTAAGTTTATAAAAATTTTTTTATTTAAATTCAATTTTTCTTTTATTTTCAATTTTTAACTTGTAGTAATTTATATATAATAATTAATAAACCTTATTAATCTAAATCTTCTCTTACTAAAGGCATACTCATACATCTTGGGCCTCCTCTGCCTCTTGAAAGCTCTGAGGATGGTATTACATGAATTTTTATACCATTCTTTTCTAGTAATTCATTTGTTACATAATTTCTTGAGTAAACTATAACTTCTCCTGGAGCAATTGCTAATGTATTAGAACCATCATTCCATTGCTCTCTTGCAGAAGCAATTTTATCTCCATCTCCACATCTTATTAATGTTATTTTTCTATTTAAATATTTGCTTAAAATATTTTCTAATGTATCTACTTCTTGTGTGGTTTTTAATCTTGTTTTATCATTTTCATCAACAGTTAATGCATAAACATTCAACGGACCAACTATTTCAGGATGTACAGTAAATTTATTGTAATCAACTTGAGTAAATACTGTATCTAAGTGCATAAATGCTCTGCTTACAGGTATTTTAAAAGCTAAAACAGTTTTAAAATTTGTTTTTCCACTTAATAAAAGTCTTTTAGCTACCTTTTCTACTGATATTGCATCAGTTCTTTGAGAAATACCTATAGCAACTATATCTTTTGATAAAATTAATTCATCTCCACCTTCAATACAAAAATCCTCATCTCTATTAAACCAATAAGGTATTTCTTGATCTTTAAATCTAGGATGATATTTAAATATATATTTAGCAAATATAGTTTCTCTTGATCTTATGTTTGTTCTCATATGATTTAAAGTTATTCCATTTCCAATAGTTGCAAAAGGATCTCTTGTAAAATATAAGTTTGGTAATGGATCACAAACAAATGGATAATCATTGTGAACTTGATTACAAAGTGAATCTTTATGATAGTGACTTATTTCTTTTTTTCTTACTCCTGCCATCATTTTAGAAATTACGGACTTATTATCTTTAAAAGATAAAAAATATTCTTTAAGTGATTCTTTTAATGATTCACTTTGAATATTAGCTTCTTTGATAAATTCATCAATAAAAGCATCCTTAACTTCTTGACTAGTTCCCATAGCTTCAGCTGCTAAATCAACTAAATAAAGTACTTCTACTCCAGCATCACGAAGAACTTGTGCAAAAGCATCATGCTCTTCTTGTGCAAGTTTTAAGTAAGGAATATCATCAAATAGAAATCTTTCTAATAGACTAGGTGTTAAATTTTCAATTTCTTCACCAGGTCTATGTAGTAAAACCGTTTTTAACCTACCAATTTCTGATGTAACATTTAAACAGTTTTTCATAACAATCACCTCATTTTTAAATTTTTTTATGAAATAGCTTTAAAAGTAAAACAATTTAAATTATTATGTAAACAACTTTTATCTTAAAAATCATCTATCGTTTACATTAGCTTTATTACTTGCTTTTCTGAAAGCTTGTCCATACCCACATTGTATTCCCATAAGTAATTTTCCGAAAATTCAAATAAATTTTATCTAATTGGAATTAAACTTAATTTTTATAATTTAAATCCAAATATCTCTATTTTTCTTTAATTATCTACCATATTTCTCAAATTTAATATTTATACAAAGGAGATATTATTTAATTCAAAATTTTGTATATTATTTATCATTTTCAAAAATATACCATTTATTTTTCAATTTTTATTAATACTTTTATTTATTTATTTTTTAAATGTAACCATATACATCATATTTTTAATTTTTTGACTATTTTTTCATAAATTTTCAATTTATGAAAATGTATAATTTTATAAGTTATTGAATTAGAAATTTATAAATTATATACATTTATTTACCATTTTTTCGAAAAAGAATTTTTTTTGTATAAATATTCAATTTATAACTTTTTATTAATCACATATTTTAATGATATTTTCTAAAATAACCAAAAAAAATTAGCTATCTTAAAAATAAGATAGCTAATTTTATACATTTTCTATGTTAACATAATTAACACCTGGAATTTCATTTATTTGATTTAACAAATTCAATGTATTGACATTTTTCTTACATCTAAACCTACAGTTTATATGATAACGCTTGCTTTCTTCTAATCTTTCAGTTTCTGTGTTGAAACTTAATATATGTAATGAGTTTCTTCCTAATAACTCTATTAAATCATCTTTAGGCTTAGAATTAAAAATTATTTTTAATTCTATAACTTTATGAGAATTAAGTTTAAAAACTCTCTGCAATATTTCAAGTCCCCCTAATACTGCAACAGTAGTAATAATTGCTATCCAATATAATCCTGCTCCTGATGCAAGACCAATTGCTGCTGCAACCCATATCCCAGCTGCAGTTGTTAATCCTCTAACCACTTTTTTATTTATTATTATAGTTCCTGCACCTAAAAATCCTATACCACTTACAACTTGAGCAGCTATTCTGCTTGGGTCAACTGCTATATTATTATATATAACAACATCAGTAAATCCATATTTAGATACTATCATTATTAATGCACTACCAATACCAACTAAAAAGTGAGTTCTAAGTCCTGCATCTTTTGATTTTAATTCTCTTTCAATTCCTATAATTCCAGCTAATATTCCAGCAAGAACAAGTCTAATTATTATATCATGTATGCTGTATATTGGACCTGTTATTGGTTTTCCATTCATTTTATTACCTCCTTAAAATTATATTTTAAAATTATAGATATAACTTAATTTATATTAAATTATTAATCTATTATTTTAAAGTATATATCATATTGTATTTATATTGTAAAACTTATATATTTATTTACTATTTATTTTCAATTTAATATAAAAAGATGCTATCTTTTCTAAAAACTAGCATCTTTTATAAAAACTATATTTTTCATTATATAACTTACTTCTCCTTTCAAGAGTACATGGTTTACAATCATAACTTACTGTTGTTTTTAATATAGCATAATTATAAATATCTAAAATATCTTTTATATCACTTTCAGTTACTTTTCTTATCTTAACCTCTCCTAAATTCTTTCTTATTTCATTAGAAATTATTTTTGTTCTTTCTATTCTCCGTGAATTGTCCCATTGCCTAGATAAATCATTAAAATCCATTTTTATTACTCCCTAAACTTAAATCTTTATATTAAATTATTATTTAAATTATGTATACCCTACTATCTAATTTAAACCAATTTAAATTTATTTATCAATAATAATAAATTTTAAAAGAGCAGTATTAAATACTACTCTTTTATATTAACATCTTTCTTCTTCAAATATTGGTGAATTTATTAAAGTTGCAACTATAAATTCATGTCTATGTCCATCTGCCATTCTTGTAACAGCATAAACAAAGTGTATATGCCTACCTTCTCCTACAGGAATTGCAGGTCCAGTACAAACATCTATAATATGATAATGATCAAAGAAGTCTGTTTTAATTTTTATTTTATGAACATGACTATTTCCTTTTCTTATAGCTTCTCCAGTAACTCCAGCAAATCTATGATTATGAACATCATCTGAACCTCTTTCAGCTAGTCTTGTGCTTCCTAAGAATTCATGAACATGAAATTGTCTTTCTTTTTCGCATCTTGACATAAAATCAACTCCTATATTTCTTTATAATACATAATATACAAATTGTAGATATTTGTTACTAAATTTATAAATATAAAAAAATTAATATTTAAATTCTATCTTATATAAACTTAATAGACTCTTAATTGAAAAAATATAGCTATTTATATTGATTCAACTAAATTTTTCATTTTAGTTAAATAAAAGTATTATTACTTGAAAGTATTCTTTTATGAGTTATAATTATAGAAATTAATAATACATAAAAGTGAAAGGAATTTAATATGATTATTGAAATACTCAAGCTAAGTATAGTATTTACTATAGGAATAACTTTAATTTTAATAATTTTTGGACTTATAATAGGACAAATAGAAAGAAAAAGTAATAATTTAATATACAGAACCTTTGGAAGATATGGAATAATTATTACTGGAATTATTGGAACTACAGTACACGAATTTAGCCATTATATAATGTGTAAAATATTTTTACATAGAGTAGTGGAAGTTAAATGGTTTTCTTTAAAATTAAATATTGGAGGAGAATTAGGACATGTAAAACATACATTCAATCCTAAAAATATATATCAAAGAATAGGTAATTTCTTTATAGGAGTAGCTCCAATCCTTATAGGCACTCTTATTATAATAGTAATTTTAAGACTGTTATTACCAAATACATATTTCAATATAACAAATAATATAGCTATAAAAGAAATTTCATATTCTATAAGTAATTTAAACTTTATTGGATTTTTTAAGGAATTAGGACATGAGTTCTTTACAATAATTAACTTTTTATTTTCTATAGAAAATTTATCATCATTTAAATTTTGGATTTTTATAATTATATCTTTTTCAATTAGTAACCATATGTCACTTAGCAAAGCTGATATTAATAATTCATTAGATGGTATAGGATTTCTATTTTTATTAAGTTTATTTATTAGCATAATACTCGTTTTACTTAAAATAAACTTTTATAGTATTTTAATATATGTAATTACTTTTAATTGCTTACTTATATCATTTTTATCAGTAGGATTACTTTTTTCTATAATATCTTTAATACTTTCAAGTATTATTGGTTTTAAAAGTTATTTATAAAAAAATACCACTATTTTAAATAGTGGTATTTCTTATATTCTATAAATATTACTGTTCTGTTTATACTATCAAAATAAATATAAAAACTAATTATTTCTATATTTATTTTATCTAATTAAGCTCATATATTTATCTACATAAGTTTATAAATCTATATGTAATTTTCATAAATTTTATTTTATATTTCCATTTAATTATTTTCATTATTATGGTATAATTTCTATATATTTCAAATAGTAGTGGATGGCTACGGAGGTTTTGGACATTTTAATCTCCTTGGACTATTGATGATATATCATCATAGCAAGGAGGTGGTATTGGATATGCAAGATTTATTATTTTTACTTATATTAAGTTTTGTCACAATCTATATTGTTAGATTAATTTTAAATAATAATCTTTTTATTCATTATTTAAAGATTACAATTAAATTTGTTGGTCTTGATATTGAAATTAAAAGCAAAGAAAAAAGTGCCCCATCCGACAAAGAATAGCACTTTTTCTTCAAATTAATTTTCGATTAATTTAATTCAGTAGCCCTAAAACAAAAATAAATGTTCTGAGACTAAGCTTAGTGTTACCAGCACTAAGCTTTTCTTATTTATATTATATCAAACTATTCCCAAAAATAAACCTATTATATTAAATTTTAGATATTTATATAATAAAATTACTATATTTTTAATTTATAATTTTTATAATAACTAAAATTTCTTCTTCTTTAGATTTTTAAACTTCATTTACTATCAACTTGTTCCAATATTTTTTCTCTATAAATAATTTTTTAAATGCTAAAATTAAAAAACTAACCATATTAAAAAATATGGTTAGTTGAATATTTAAAATATTATAGTTTTTATTCTATATTATATATTTTTCTACTGCTAATTTATATCAAGTGCTATATCAAAATTAAAATTTCTATATTTACTGGTATACTCTCTATCTACTAGCACCATCTTCTACATTTACATCTACATTTACATACATAAATGCGACAATGTTTTCTACATCTATCTTCTTTGCAGCAATGTCTTCTTCTGCATTTATCTTCTCTGTCAAAACAATCTTCTTTGTCTTCCCATTTATCTTCACAGAAATGTCTTCTGTTTTGCCATTTATCTTCTTTACAATGATGTCTTCTATCTCTGCATTCATCTTCTCTGTCAAAACAATCTTCATTGTCTTCCCATTTATTTTCTTCCCAACAATTTCCGTTGTTTTCCCATTTATCTTCTTTGCAGTGATTTTTTCTATCTCTACATTTATCTTTTCTATCAAACCAATTTTCATTGTCTTCCCATTCATCATCTTCCCAGTAATTTCTTTCGTTTTCCCATCTATAGTCTTTGCAGAGATTTCTTCTGCTCATACATTTATCATCTTCTGAATAATACATAAAAACACCTCTATACATAATTTTTATTAATTAATCTAACAAAACATTAGATTAATTAACTTATATTATATTATATAAATTTTTAACTAAAATGTTACTTATTTCCTAGTAATTTCTACATAATTATTCTTTTAAAATATACTCTTAATTTAAATTATATGATACTATTAATCTAATTAAATATAAAATAAAAAACAAAAAAGTTCTAAATATAATACTTAGAACTTTTTATTTTAATTGATTTATTTAGTTGTACTATTATTAGTAGTTGAACTATTACTAGTTGATTTATTGTTATTTAAAAATTTATTAAATTGATTTAATTCTTTATTTCCAGCATTTATTGTATTATCTATACTTGTAGTATATTTTTTTACATCGCTATTAGCTTGGGCAATTTGTTCGTTAGCTATTTTTACTTGATTATATTCTGTCTCATAAGCTTTTTTATAATTATCTAGTTGTGTATTTTTATCATTTAATGATTTATTTGCTTGAGCTAAATCATTTTGAGCTTTTTCTAGACTATTTTTATCAGTTTCTAATTCTTTTTGATCATCTGTTAACT
This sequence comes from Clostridium thermobutyricum, assembly GCF_000371465.1. Taxonomy (NCBI): domain Bacteria; kingdom Bacillati; phylum Bacillota; class Clostridia; order Eubacteriales; family Clostridiaceae; genus Clostridium; species Clostridium thermobutyricum. Next base: position 374,394 of record NZ_KB850958.1, read on the forward strand.
CTTTTTCTAATTTAGCTATTGTTGCATTTGCAGTATTTAATTTATTTTGTAAATCTGAATTACTTGATTGTAAATTTTTTATTTTATTATTTAAATCTGATATTTGTTTATTTAATGATTCTATTTCTGAAGCTTGTGTTGCCTCTGATCCTTTTGCATTTTTTAATTGATTAGTTAAACTTTCAATTGTATTTTGATCTTCTTTTATTTCACTATTTTGCTTATTTATTTGATTTTGTAAAGCTATTTTTGATTTATTAATAGTATCTATTTGATTTTTTAAGGAAGAAATTTTCTCATTTAAAGTGCTTATACTTCCTTTTAATGTAGTTATTGTATTTTCTGCACTTTTCATAGCATTTACAGAATTAACTTCATAAACTTGTACATCAGACTGAGCTTTTTTCAAAGCCTGATCTCCATTATATTTATTTGCATATAATAGTGCTATTGATATTCCCCCCACTGCTAATATGGTAGCTGCACTCAGTGCAATTGCTTTTGCTCTTATCATCTTATCTTTCTCCTTTGTTTATATATTTAATCTTATTATTAAATTTTAAGTTGTAATAGTATTTTTACTATCACTTGTATTTTCGTGTTTATTGTTTATATTACTTTTATTTTCTTTCAAATCCCAATCCCAAGGTTTAGTTGGATTTTGTAATATACTTGCAATTGCTTTAGATGTCTTTGTCTTATATCCCCAATAATGTAATAAGGTTGCTATTATTTGTGATTGCTGTTTAGAACTCATATCTTTATAATCAGAATTTCCTTTAATTATAGATAATGCATCTAATAGATTTTTAATCTTTTTATTTAATTTTCCTAATTCATTAGTTAGTAAATTTTTTTCATTTGTTAATTTATCATTTTCATTAACTAATTCCTTATTTTTATTTTGTAGTTGTCCATTTTCTTTTTGTAGTAATATAAGCTTTTTCTCTAAAATTTCATTTTTAGATTCTTCACTTTTTAATTTATCTATATTTTCTGAATTTGATTTTTCAAGAACATTATTTTTTTTAGTTAATTTATCATTTTCATTTTTAATATTATTTATTATGTTTTCATTTAGTCTTATAGTGCTGTTTACTTTATCAACATAGTTTGATACATTTTGATTTGTGATAGCAAGTTGATTTTCACTATTTAATTTTGAAGCATTTATTATAGCTATACCTGATCCAGAAATAGCTAATGAAGTTGCTAAAAATCCAGTAATTATTTTATGCTTAATCACTTTAATCCCCCTTCATCTTATGTAAATATTTTCACGCATTATTTAATATATACTTTTTTATTTAAATAGTCAATTTTTATTTAGTCATTATAAAAACACTATTAATTTTATGATTTTCATTTTTTTAATAATATTATAAATATTTAAAATACTATTTTATAGACCAAATATATTACTACAAAACTTAGTTATTATTTAAAATTATTAATTTTACAATTCAAAATTTAAAAATATGTTGTCTATTTGAATTACTTTTTGATTATTTATTAAAATTATATATAAACTAAAAGCTTTGAAAGTTCTATTATTACTCTCAAAGCTTTTAGTTTATTTTTATTATATGTTCTATAATTATCCTTAATATATCATTTTTTTCTTTTTTTAAAAATATTGTAAATTTTATAATAAGTTTAAACTCATTACATTCAATCCTGAATCCTCATTAAAGTATCTAGTTACTTCACCTTCTATTTCTGTCAAAATAATTTCACATACTGCTGTTACTGTTCCTTCAACAAAATGTCCTCCATAAGTTATACAGTCCTCACCACTAAAATTTATATGCATATGAAGGTATGGATCGTTATCTTTAGTTGTTAAGTTTCCAATTAAACTAGTTATTTCATATTTTTTATTAAATACAGTTTCATTATAAACTTTTGTTTCTAAATTAAAATATCCTATTCTTATATTTGTTGCTGCTCCTATCGCAGAAATAGATGCAAGCTTAATTTTATTTATTTTAGAGAACTTTTTGATAGAATCTATTATTTTTTCACCTTTATCTATTCTTAAAATCCATGTATTATTTATTTTTTTAAATTCCATTTTTAACACCTCAAACTTTAACGTATTTTATTATATTTTTATAAATCAGTAAAACAGTATAAAAAATTTTTTAAACAATTTCTTTATAAAATCTTTTTTGTACAATCATTATATAATTATAACTCTTCTTTACTAAATTGTTTAAATCTATAAAAAGAACCCTTTAAAAAATTTTAAAGAGTTCTTCTTATTAGTGAAAATTTTTATTTATTGAGTAAGTCTGTCGTTTAAATATATTAAATAAATTTCATTTTGGGCTAAAAATTTATTTTATATATCAAGATTCGTCTATTAATAATTAAGCATCCTTCTTCCAGCTTGGTTTTTTGCAAGCATAAATTATTAATGGAATTATGAACATAGCTGCTGAAGCTATTACTTGGAATGCAATATATCCTAATGGATTTATTCCTTTTAGTGGTATTAAACTTGCTATTATTGTTAAGAAAACACCAATTAATGCAAGAATTGCTACAAACCACATTGTTCCTTTTCCACCTAATTTAAATGGTCTTTCTAAGTCTGGTTTAGAATATCTTAATTTGATAATTGCAAATATCATTAAGATGTATGCTAAACAGTAAATTATTGTAGTAGTAATTGTAATCATTACGAATGCAGTGTTTACGTTTGGTACTATTACATAAATAAAACCTAGTAAAGAAATAACAATAGCTTGAATTAAAACGAAAGTTACTGGTATACCTTTTTTAGTTCTTTTTTGGAATACTTTTGGTAATAATCCTTCTTCTGCAACCTTAATCATTGCTTTTGATGGTCCAAGAACCCAAGCAGATAATTGTGCTAATATACCAATAGCAATCATCCATCCTATGATATTTGTGAATATCATTGGAATTCCTAATGCTTTAAAGTATATTGAGAATGGTTGTAAAATGTTTGAGAACTCCATAGTTCCATTTGGAACAGCATTTGCCATAGTTAAACCAGTAATTAAGTTTAAAATTATGATAACTATTAATGTGAATATTACAGCTACTGGATAATTTTTCTTTGGATTATCAATATTATTTGCGTGAACTGAAGAAATTTCAATACCAGCAAATATAAATACAATAGCTGAGAATAAAGTTAATGTTCCACTATTATGGAAATTAGGTACTACCTTACTAGCTGAGAATCCGCCAGCTAAGTATCCATGAGGGTTTATTCCAAATTTAGCTAAATAAATTAATCCTAAGATTATTAATAAAGCAAATGGAATATAAACTCCAATGATTGCTCCCCAGTTACCAACTACTTTAACCATATCAAATTTCATGTTAAGTAAAGTTACTAACCAGTATCCAACTATTATACATATGAATATGAATATGTTGCTTTGAGCAAGTTTTGGACTACCAACTCCGTATCCAATCATAACTCCAACTGTTGAAGCTATCATAACCATTCCGAAAAACATTTGAACCCATAAAAGCCATGATGTTACGAAACCAAATCTTTCTCCGAATGCTTCTTTAACCCAAACTTGAGGACCTCCTTCCTTAGGATATGCAGTTGCAAGTTCAGCTGCAATTAATGCTATTGGAATAGCGAATAATACTACTGCTGCGATAAGGTAAGAAATTTGTGTCCAACCAGTTGCTGCTAGTGTAGGAACACTTCTTACAGTACCAAAGAAAGCCATAGTAATACCAATTAATTGTACTAGACTAAGTTTTTTACTCTTCTCCATAGTAACGACATCCTTCCCACTCATATATAATTTTTTATCTGAAGATTCCTCGAAAACCTTCATATGCTAATTATAGATACATAACTATATATTATCTAACCCCAAAATATATATTTTTTTTATAAAATTATACTCTGATCTGATTTATTGTTTAGTTAAAATCTGTTTATTCACTAGTTTTATATATAGAAAGACATTTTTAACTATTAATTCATTAATGACCCCATAATTATGTAAATATTTCATTCATTTTCTCCATTTTTATTAAAACTTTATCTATTTTCAATATAATTTATTTAAATTTTCAACAATTTATAAGCTTTTAATAAACTTTCAACTATAAAAAATATAATAAAAAAGGACAGATTAAAATATAATTTATTCTGTCCTTTTTAATATTTAATTTATCTATTAATTATTTTAATAATTCTAATACTTGCTTAGCTACATCAGCACCAGAAGCAGGATTTTGTCCTGTAACTAAACGTCCATCTGTAATAGCAAATGGAGCCCAATCTTCAGCTCTTTCATATTTTGCACCTCTTTTAACAAGCTCATCTTCTGTTAAAAAAGGAACAAGTTTATCTAATTGAACTGCTATCTCTTCGCTATTTGAAAATCCAGTTACTTTTTTATTAGCTATTAAATAACTTCCATCTTCATTTTTTATATTTAATAGTCCAGCAGCTCCATGACAAACTGATGCTACTATACCATTATTATTATAAATATCTATAGCTATCTTAGCTAACTTTTCATCATTTGGAAAATCCCAAACAACACCATGTCCACCTGTATAATATATTGCTGAATAATCTTCTACTTTTATTTCATCAACTGATAGTGTATTTCCTAATTTATTCATAAAGTTTTTATCTGTATAGTATTTCCAATCAACTTCAGTCATAAAATCATTTTCTAAACTATGAGGATCAATTGGAGTATATCCTCCTTTAGGGCTTACATAATCAATATCATATCCAGCTTTCTCTATTTCATTTACGAAATGAACAGCTTCTCCTAACCATAATCCTGTTGGTCTTGGATAATTATCATATTTAGATACATTTGTTACAACTACTAAAATCTTTTTCATCTTATTTTCTCCTTTGTTTAAATTAATATTTTAAATATATATTTTTCAAGTTAAAAGTTTTCTTCTTAATGATATTAATTATTATAATTATCTAATAAGCTATCTACAAGTACGCAATTTTTGTTTACTAACTTACAAAAAGTAAAGTATAAAATTTATTATATTAAATCTAATAATAAATAAAAGGAATTAGATTTCTCTAATTCCTTTTTATTATGTTAGATTATTTTACTTCAAATGATAAACAATCTGTACATTCAGTCATTTTTGGATCTGATTCATGAGTTCCAACTTCAATTGCATTTAATGTACAATATTTTTCTGAATTGTTATTAAATTTACATTGTTGAACTGAACATTTTATTGAAGGATTCTTTTCCATTTAAATCCCCTCCTTTAATTAAATTACGATTTTATTTTGTCTCTAAGAATGGTTTTTTATTCTTAAAAATTAAATTTAATATTTTCCAATACTTCTAAATAAAAAGAAGCCCTCTAAAGAAGGCTTCTATATTTATATATATAATAAGTAGTTTTTATTAAAATCTATTGTCTTGAAATAAATTTCCAAGCCCACCTAAAACACTTCCTTCTCCAACATCTTTTCCTCCACCTTGAGGAGCTGCTGCAAAGACTTTAGAAGCAAGCCTACTAAAAGGTAAGCTTTGTATCCAAACATCTCCAGGTCCTGTTACTGTGGCAAAGAAAATACCTTCTCCACCAAATAAACTATTCTTTATTCCACCAACATATTGTATATCATAATTTATGTCTTTAGTCATAGCAACTAAACATCCAGTATCAATCTTTAAAACCTGTCCTGGAAATAAACTTTTCTTAACTATAGTTCCACAAGCATGTATAAAAGCCATACCATCACCTTCTAATTTTTGAAGAATAAATCCTTCTCCTCCAAAAAATCCAGCTCCAAGCTTTCTTTTAAAATCAATTCCTACGCTTACACCTCTAGCTGCACATAAAAACGCATCTTTTTGGCAAATAATTTTTCCACCATATGCTCTTAAATCTACAGGAATAATTTTCCCGGGGTATGGAGATGCAAAAGCAACTTTTTCTCTAAGAGGCCCACCATTAGTAAATAAAGTCATAAAAAGACCTTCTCCACTTATAGCTCTTTTAGCAGCTCCACCAAGAATACCAAAAAGTCCACCAGATTTTTTGCTTCCATCACCAAATATAGTTTCCATTTGAATATTTTGATCCATCATCATCATGGCTCCAGCCTCAGCAATTACAGATTCACCTCTATCAAGTTCTATTTCTACAAACTGCATATCATCGCCATAAATTTTAAAGTCTATTTCATCATTATACATAAAAAACCTCCTATTTTTTATTATATTTTACACTAATCTATTTCAATATAAACTTAATTTTTATTTAAATTTTTACTTTTATTATTATATACCTTAATATTTATTAAATTTATATATAATAGATTCAAAAAATATTATTTTTTAATATATCTCAAATATTTTTTTAATTCTATATTTATTTACTTTATATTTCTCTATTATTATTTCCTATAAAAATTTTAATTACTTCTATTAAAATATTTTTTTTAATTTATCAAATAATATAATAATAAATTGTTTTCAATTTTTATATTAATATTTTTATATTTATAAAACAATTTAACTTATAAAAAACTAAAAGATTATCTTTATAATTTAATATGAAAAATATTTTTTGAAAATTTCAAGAAGCATATTATTTTAAAAAATTAAGAATTTATGTCGAAAAATTAAGTTGTTTAAAGAATAAGCCGATAATTCCTTTAAAATAACAAAATTCAATATGTTGTATGAAAATAAATTTAGTAGTACAATATTCTGTGTCTTTCAGGACATAATAAACAAACTGTAGTGAAAAGACTTACATTTTATTAAAGATAATTTTAGGAGTGGTTTTAAGTGGACGTAATAAAAAGAGATGGAAGTAACGTAGAATTTAACAAAGATAAAATAAATGAAGCTATAACAAAAGCAATGAAAAATGGTAGTGGAATTTACTTACCAGACATAGCTAAATTAATAGCTGATGATGCTGAAAAATACTTTATTGAGCAAAATGATATTGCTACAATTTATAAAATCGAAAGATATGTATATGATAGATTAGTTCATTACGGTCAAATAGAAACCGCTAGAGCTTATGAAGGTTATAGAGCTGTACAAGAATTTAAAAGAAATACTAATACTACAGATGAAAGTATCTTAAATTTATTAAGTAGACAAAATGAAGATGTAATGAATGAAAATTCTAATAAAAACCCAGTAGTAGCTGCAACACAAAGAGATTTAATTGCTGGTGAAGTATCTAAAGATATTTCTAGAAGAAAATTAATTCCAGCTTACATAGTTCAAGCACATGATGAAGGAGCTATTCATTGGCATGATATGGATTATAGTTTATCACCAATGTTTAACTGCTGTTTAGTTAACTTAGAAGATATGTTTTCTAACTCTACTGTTATTAATGAAAAATTAGTAGAAGAGCCTAAATCATTTAGTACTGCATGTACTGTAGCAACTCAAATTATTGCTCAAGTTTCTTCTAACCAATACGGGGGACAAAGTATTACTATAAAACATTTAGCTAAATATCTTAAAGTAACTGAAAATAAAGCATATAATCATTATTTAGAACTTTTACATGATGAAGAATTAGCTAAGAAATTAGCTTTAGATGCTAAAATGAAAGAACTTAAAGATGGTATACAAACTATAAGATATCAATTATCAACTTTACAAACTACTAACGGTCAAGCACCATTCTCTACAATTTATTTAGAAATAGAAGTTGGTCATCCTTATGAAGAAGAAATGGCTTTAATTTGTGAAGAAATGATTAGACAAAGATTAGAAGGAATGAAAAACTATAAAGGACAAGAAATTGGTGAAGCATTCCCTAAATTAGTATACTTATTAGATGAACATAACTGCCTTGAAGGTGGTAAATATGATTATATAACTAAACTTGCAGCTAAATGTACAGTTAAAAGATTAGTTCCTGATTACCAATCAGCTAAAATTATGAGACAAAATTATGAAGGAAATGCATTCCCTCCAATGGGTTGTCGTTCACACTTATCTCCTTATAAAGATGAAAATGGAAATTATAAATGGTATGGAAGATTTAATCAAGGTGTTATAAGTCTTAACCTTCCTCAAATAGGAATATTAGCTAAAGGTAATATGGATTTATTCTGGAAAATATTTAATGAAAGATTAGAGTTATGTAAAGAAGCATTACTTACTAGACATAAAATGTTACTTGGAATAACTTCTGATTCTAGTCCTATTCACTGGCAATATGGAGCAATAGCTAGACTTAAAAAAGGTGAAAAAATAGATAAATTACTTAAAAATGGATATTCTACACTTTCATTAGGATATGTTGGATTATGTGAATTAACTTATGCAATGCTTGGAGTTAGCCACACAACTCCAGAAGGAGAAAAATTTGCTTTAGAAGTAATGAATCACATGAATAACAAATGTAATGAATGGAAAAATGAAACTGGATTAGGATTCAGTTTATATGGAACTCCAGCTGAAAGTTTAATATATAGATTCTGTAAAATTGATACTGCTAGATTTGGAAAAATAGAAAATGTAACTGATAGATTATATTATACAAATTCATATCATGTTCACGTATGTGAGGAAATTGATGCATTCTCTAAATTAAAATTTGAATCACAATTCCATAATATATCTCTTGGTGGATGTATTTCATATATAGAAGTGCCAGATATGAGCAAAAACGTTGAAGCTATTGAAGATGTAATAAACTTTATTTATCACAATATTCAATATGCTGAAATAAATACAAAACCAGATGTATGTTACAAATGTGGATTTACAGGTGAAATCCAATTAAATAAAGAAGACTTAACTTGGCATTGTCCTTCTTGTGGAAATAGTGACCAAGATGAAATGCAAGTTATGAGAAGAACTTGTGGTTATATTGGAACTAACTTCTGGAATAAAGGTAGAACTCAAGAAATTGGAGAAAGAGTTTTACATCTTTAATAAACATTTTGAGTGTTTGAGTATTTCAAACACTCTTTACATATCAACAAAAGTTAAATATTTAAATGAATTTTTAGAAAAGTACAAGGGGTGAAAATTTATGAATTATGCACAAATAAGAAAGTTTGATGTTACAAATGGCCCTGGTGTTAGAACAACTCTATTTGTAAGTGGTTGCACTCATAAATGTGATGGATGCTTTAATGATGAGCAACAAAACTTTAATTATGGTAATGAATTTAATAAAGAAACTGAAGATGAGTTTATAAAATATACTTTAAATCCACAAATTAAAGGTGTTAATATACTTGGTGGAGAGCCAATGCAACAAACAAAAGATAATACTTTATTGAACTTATTAAAAAGAATAAAAAAAGAAACAGCTAAACCTATATGGTTATGGTCTGGATATACTTACGAACAAATTATAAGTGATCCTAAAAAGTTAGAATTATTAAATCAAGTTGATGTTTTAATAGATGGAAAGTTTCAAATAGCTAATAGAAATATAAGCTTAAAATATAGAGGCTCTTCTAATCAAAGAGTAATAGATGTTAAAAAATCTCTTAAAGAAAATAAAGTAATTACAATAATATAAATAAAAAAGACTCTAAATAGATTTATATATTATTTCTATTTAGAGTCTTTCATTTATATTAAGCTTCTCCATATCCTGATGCAAAATATAATATTCCAATTTTTTTGACCTTAAAATTAAAAAGTGTACTTTCTTTACTTATATTAGTTAAATTATAAATTACAGCATTTCCAGCTTTAAGTTCTTCTTTATCTAATTTATTTTGAAGTTCATTATATTCTATATAAGAAGTAATAAATTCACTTATATTACATGATAAAATTAACTTTCTTTTTCTATTGCCATCAGTTACTTTTGCAATTAGTTTTATATCTGAAAAGAAAAAACTTAGAAAACATTAGTTATCTAGGCTTTTTGTATTTTAAAATAAATATGTTTTAAATTATATTAAAATAGTTTTAATGCTTTTTACATTTTATTATATTTTACGCCTTTCTTCTTTTTTTCTTTCGTACAGTTTTCTCATATCCTATCTATTATTTAGTAAAAGAATTATTTCTATACTTTATTAGGTTTATTTCTTGCATCTTATTTCTCTTCTTCTGTGTACATATTTTTACTATAAATAATATAATAAATATTTTAAAAATATTAATAATCATAAATATAAACATTATTATTAGCAAAACTATATTTATTATAACTTTAAATTTTATGCTTGTATTCATTAAACTATTAACAAATAAAACAAGTATAATTATTAATACTATAGTTATTAAATCTAAAATCTTATTTTTCTCACCATTTTTTGAAATTTTTAATTTAATATTTTACTATCTTTGAAACTATAATTTTTAATAAAACTAATACTTTATCATATATCATAAATTTCTTCTATCTGCTACTAATATATAATAGCTCTATCTTAACATAACTATAAACATTAAATATTGAAATTCCATAAATATCTTTATCGTTATTGTCTATCACTTTATTCTTGAGTTCTAATAAAGCGATAATATTTCTATAAAAACATATTTGAAAAATATCTTTCTGATCGTCCCTAGAGCTGATAATAAAATTGTAAATATTGCAGAATTATTATTTATATATAAAAGGCCTTTTATTAATGGTTCTTACTTCTTGATTGATGATGGAGCAACTTCATCTTACTTTTACTGAAAGTTAAATCCTCAAATTAAATATATTCTTTTTAGCTCATACAGACACACAGTTTGTCCTAGATTTTTTAGTCATCTTAGAAATATATAAATAGTGTTTCCATTTTTACGAATGAAATATTTAATTTTATATATTTAGGCTTTCAACATAAAGTGGGTTGGATTATGAGAACATCTTCTTTCTAGTACATCGTAAGATTATATTTAACGCTTAGATTCTGATTGTCATTAAAGGTAAATTAAGCAATCGGAAAAGACAGCTTTCAAGATGCTCTAAGAGTAAAATGTTGTTTTGTGAAATATCAAAAACAAACCAAATTGAACATATAATTGTTAATAAATATTCTTATGAGTATATATCATTTGAACTTTTACATTTTATATTCTATGTATTTAATATAAAAAATCTGTATATCCTTATATAAATTGTATGAGAATAACATAGTGATATTTTATTACTCTATTTTCAAGGTATGAATGACAAATAAATTTCATGACTATACTATATATCACGTTCAGCAAGAATTAGGAAAAGACTAAAGAAATTAGAATGCTTTTGAATAAAAAGAAGTACCTAATAATTAAAGAGTATTGATATTCCTATTTTTAGTTTATTTTCAAAATATCAAGTATAGATGAAAGTTCATTCAAATAAATTTTTAAGTTTTACAATGCTTACATCTCTAAATTATGCTTACGTCAATTTTACTACTCTGGAAGTTATAAAATAAGTATTTAGTTTGATAGATAACTAAAAATAATTTATATATAATGAAAGCAATTTTGAAGTTTAAAATCAGAGAGAAATAGTTAGACTGTACAAATGAAAAATGTAATATACACAGTATATTATACTATCTCCCTTGTCAGTTTTGTCATCTATCGAGGCTCATTCAATAGTGCTAAATTTAGTATTTTTTATACTTCAAATTACTTTAAAGTATAGTGTTTGTGCTGATAATTGAAAATCAAATATAGAAATTAAAATTAAATTTATAATAAGAAAAATACATATTAAATATTAGAAATTATAATAATATGGATTTAGCGAAATATTCAAGTAGAAGTATGTTTACATTTTGGAATTTTACTCGATATATTATTCTTACAACTAATCTGGATTTTAAAATCAAAAAATACGTTAAGCATAACGATAACTTATAATCAATATTTCCTAATTTATAGTTTAACTATACAATAAATTTAAATGAATTACTCTCTAATTAGGTTAACTCAATATTGTATATAATTAGGATATTTAGATCATATTTAAAATATTTATTTAACTTTTTAGCTATATCATCAATAACTTTTTTTTGATACTTTATAACTAAGAAAGATATAATATATACACGACAGATTTAAATATATATATTTAAATCTGTCGTTTATAAAATTTAATTTATTTATTAGCCATTGCCAAAATTAGATGCTTCTGATTGTAAATTATTCTCTGCACTATTTAATTTTGCTTTTGCATTATTTATTTGTGTTGTTTGATTTTTAACTGCATTATCAATGTTTTGTAAATTGCTTGTGTTTTCATTTTTTTGATTTACTAATTTTTCATTAGTAGCATTTAAATCTTTTTGTGTATTTGTTAATTCACTTGTTAATTTTTTTATTTGATTATCTTGATTATTAATAGCAACTTTATTTTGATTTATTATATTTTCATTTGCTTGTATTACTTTATTTTTTTGATCTATTATATTCTCATTGTCTTGTATTTATTGTTTTAATTTTTCAATGCTTCCATTTAAAATTTTTATTTGAGAATTTAAATTTTCATTATTGGCGTTTGATTTAGTTAATTCGCCTTGCAATTTTTTAACCTGTGTATTTAATCCATTTATTTGTTTTGTTAAATTTTCATTATTTTCTGTTAAGCCTTGAATCTGTTCTTTTAATTTCTCGTTTCAGTATTTAAAGTTTGATTTTCAGCATTTGCATTTTCGAACTTTTGTTGTAGATTTGTATTACTTTGTTTTAAATCCTGTATTTGATTGTTTAAACTATCTACTTCTTTATTTAATTCACCTATTTTATAATCTGCTCTTTGTACGACAACTCCAGTTTGTTGCATTGCATTTGCTGAACCATTCATAGCATCTACAGAAGTTTTTGTATTGTTTTTATAACCATATATCTGGATAATTTAATAAATTAATCTTTTCTTTTTTTATACTTTTTAGTTTTACCAGAAATTTTAACTGTATTAGTTTTCTTCTTTATCTTAGTATATTTTTCTAAAACATCTAAATCTAAACCTGTTAAAAGTGAATCTTCTCTATTTGATTCTTCTCTTTCTTCTTTGATTATTTCCTTTAAGCTTTTCATTGTATGGTTGTATTACTTCAAATGGAATTCTACAACCACCTAATATCATAGTATTATAATCTTCACTTTCTCCGAACTTCTTAAATACACTTGCTGAATATTATTATTTAGTATAAAAGAACTATATGACCAATACAAAACTATTTCAGAAATAACTAAAATCTTCGAAGGTGAAAAATAATTTAATAAAAGAACTCAAAGGAGAAATTATAAAAGATTTAGACAATAAATTATCATCCTTCAAACAAGACTTAATTAAAGAAATCAGTTTAAGCATGGAAAAAGAAAATATCAAGTATATAAATTCTATCAATGAGAACATAGATAAATTTGTAAAGTATACTATGAGAGAAGATATGTTAATTAAGTCAAAATTTAATAAAAACCAAGAACAGTAAAAATAGGAATTGAAGATACCAAAAAAACTTTCGTTGATAGAATAAAAAATAATAATGCGTTCCTCTATTTTCATTTAATATTTATAATTTTACCAGTTACTAATATCCAAAATTTGAATAATAAATATTTTTTTGAAAATATACTTTTCTTTAGAATAAAATATTATTTAAACTTCAAACTAATTATTTTAATTTAACACATTCATTTTATTGTATACATTTTAAATAAATTAATTTTTTTAAAATTATTAAATTTTTAGAAATGTTATGTTTTTATGTCTTTTTTATAATAAAATGTTATAAAATTAAATTATTGCTAATTAAAAATCTTAGAGGTATTTTATGTAATATAAAACTGATTACTCTAGTAAAATAAGTTTTCCTTTAACTATGAGTATTGATATCACTAATAATTGTAATTTACGTTGTCTTCACTGCTTTAATAGAAGTGGAAATGATTTAATTCGTAATGAACTAAGTTATTGTAAATTCATTATTCTTGCCAAATAAATATCCGAAAACAATCTTCACACATTTTGCTTTTGTGGAGGAGAACCCTTATTAAGATATGATTTATTATTAAAAATGTGTGATATTTTAAGTCCTCATATTCATAAAATCAATATGGTTAGTAATGGATATTTAATGACTAAGGAAAAAGTCTTAGCATTGAAAAAACATGGAATGAAACACATTCAATTAGAGCTTAGCCATTTATGTCTTTAGGTAGAACTTCTTTAAACTCTATACTACATACAGAAAATCAGTATAGAGAGCTTGTGAATTTTATAGATAAATATAACTCTCAAAATTTAAGTTTTCCTAAAAAAATTGAATGAGGAGATCCTATTGATCATTTAATTCGCTATACAGAATTATTAGATGCTACACTTCATGGCTATATTAACTCTGATGGAATCTTGACTGCTTCAGTATATTTACCAATTATATTAGGTAATATACGAAATCACTCTTTTAAAGAATATTGGAATTCTGGATTAAATAAAGCATTTAAAATTCCTTTTATTCACGATTTATCACAAAGTATAACTTCAATTTCAGAGTTAGGTACTTCTAGTGAAAATTTTCCTAAATTATTTTTTTCAGAAAATATAACTGTTGATTTAATTGATGACAATATTTTTAATAATTTAAATAAGTAGGATCTAATTCAGACTTATTGGATATATCTGTTGGAGAAAGTCCTTATGTTTATACCAACTCTATTGATGCAGTTCATGGTGTTGCAAATGTATATATTTATGCTAATTTTTGTATGGCTACAGATGCCTCGAAGTTGCTGGTGCAGTAACTACAGTTTGTATTGTTATTGAAGGTGACTAATTTACAACTTCATATAACCTGTTTAAAGTTGAAGCATATATTATTTAATATTATGCTTCACTAATCCATTAATTATGTTAAAATATTCCAAATAAAAAGGAGTTTTTATGACTACAAAAGAAAATAAACCTATTGTTATGATTATAAAAGAAAATAAACCTATTGTTATATTATTATCGTGTGCTTTTGTTTTCTTTTTATCTTTTCTAGTATTTATAAATATTATGGTAGTTCCAAACAAAAAATTTGATATTACATTAACTAAAAACACACTTGATATCACCGGGAAAAACGGTGTTAATTTAAATTTAGATAATATCATAGAATTGAATCTTTTAAATAGCGCTCCATCTATAATATTAAATGGTGGTGGTCAAAACGGAAATATAATTTATGGTCATAATTATATGAAAAATTTAGGTTTTACAGAATGTTATATAAATAATGCAAAAGGCAAAGTTATTTATATAAAAACAACTACTAATCAATTTTTAATTGGATTAGATAATAACACTCTAACACAAAATTTATATAATAAATTATTATCGGATGTTCCATCTAAATCTTAAATACAATAAAATTAAATTTATTCTAATAAAATTTGATTTTATTATATTTAATAAGTTATATTTAACATATAGGAAGTAGAGAAATAAAGCTTTCTCTACTTCTCAGTTTATTGAAACATGAAATTACAATATGGTTGCCAATAATTGAAACAGCAAGATTAACTTAAAATTTTTACTTGTATTCTATTTTATTGTATTATTCTACTATTTTAGGATATTTGAAAATATTTAGGTTATTCTATATACTTGACTCATAAACAATTTTTTAATTTTCTAAAATATATAAATCTATTAAGATAAGGAGAAGTATATGAAATATTAAAAAATAGTAATGATTTCTATTAGAAATATTATACTACCATATGTAGTATCAGATTCAATAAGGCCCTTTAATAGTGATGTCTTGAAAATACATGGATTATTGAATGAAAAATAAATCATTTATCTTTTAAATTTTTATTATATCTAAAACTTACTTTATTATTTTTTCACTATTAACAACAAATTTAGTTATAACAATTAATGAAATCATTATAATTTCTATTAGTAGAAAATATGTAAAATCACACTATTTAGTTTTAATATAGTGTGATTTTTATTATTTGCCAATTATTTTCATATTAAGTGAATTATATAATAATTATTTTTATAAATTTTCTTTTATTTTTATTATTTCCTCTTTAAGTAAGCCCTGTATATTTAGATATTACTTCTATTTCAATATTTGCTAATAATAAACTTTTAGCTACTTCCGTTTTACCTTGTTCTATTACTTTTTCAAGTCCCTTTTTTTCTGCATTTTCTAAAGCTGAAATTTCATCATATATAGCTTTTTCCCTTATATAATAACATTTCTCTTTCTTTACTATTCATACTTAATCTATATAATTCCGTTTTTGTCTGTTCTATAGCTTCATCACTTAATTCTAATTGTCTTACAGTATTGCTTTCAGGTTCTATTAAAAACTCTAACCATCTTTCTAATGAATCCATTTTTCTTTTTTGGTTAACAAGTAAATAGTAACAATTGGTTATCAATATTTATAGTTATTATATTTATTTTAATTAAATTACATATTTGATTACTTGGTTGTTTTGCTGTTATTCCACCAACAATAGCTCCAGTTGCTCCAAATAATGCTCCTCCCGTTACTGCTCTACCTAATCCACCTTTTTTATTTACTTCTCTTCTTTTTTATATTATCTAAAAAACCCGTTATTTATTCATCACTTTTATTTTAATCCTGCTTGAAATCCATCATGAAATCCTTTAATGAATGAATCAGGATTTAATATAAAGACAATAAAATTAGACCACTCTCTTTATTATCTACTTAATGTAGGAATTAATCCAACAATCGGTGAATTAACTTTATCTTTATTAATATTAATTCTAATAATATTAAAATTTCTAATCATTTTTCTATTGGATTAAAATTATTTGTATTTTAGTTATTTTTAGTTTTAAATTATCATTTAATAGTATTTTAAATAAAATTATAATTGTCATATTATTATATAAAATCATTTTCTGAAATTTATTTAATATTTTAAAAGAAAAAAAATAAATTTCTCTTTCGTTATTTACTCTATACCCCTATACTCCTCTAGTTTTTTATTATCTCTTTTGAATTCTCTAAGTTATCTATTTTTATATCCGAATCTAAGGCTACCATATAAGTCTTTATTTTTAGATTTGAAGTGTTTTTCTTTGTTTTTAAGTAACTAATTTAATTTATCATGTATTCAAATATATCTATTAATTCTCATATAATAACTATCGTAAAATAATTTATTTTTAAAGCAGAAAACTGCTCTAATTCAAGTAATTTAAAGCTCTTTTAGTGAATTTCTTACTATCATTAATACCTGTAATTGGATAATATTCTTGATAATTTTCTATTCCTTTTTCAGATACTATCTGTACATCACTATCAAAACTTTTTAAATAGTTATTATAGAATACTTTTTTAAATTGATTTTTGATATAATTATTTTATATTAATAAAATATAGGAGGACAAAACTATATGAAAAATACATTAGTTAATGAATTAAATAATTTAAGTAAATTAACTTGTGCTGAATTATTGAATCTTGCTAAAAATGCAAAAACTGAAGAAGAAATATCATTTTATATACATCTATTTAACGAAAATTTAGCTAAAAAAGCTAGAAAGGTTATAGATGGTGATATGTAATGAATTAAAAAACTTATACTATTTTTGCAGGTGTCAATGGAGCTGGAAAAACTACTTTATATACAAGCGAATATCATTCTCTTAATAAATTAGAAAAAAGAATAAATACAGATGAAATGGTTGCCAGATTAGGAGATTGGAAAGATAATAATCTTCAAATGAAATGTGCTAGAGAGGCTGTTAAGTTAATTAAGTTTTATTTTGAAAATGGAATATCATTTAATCAAGAAACAACATTATCTGGCAAAAGTATTTTATCGAATATAAAGAAAGCTAAAGAAAAAGGCTATAAAGTTATAATGCTATATGTATATGTAAGCAATAGTAATATCGGTATAGAACGTGTTCTAAAGAGAGTTACTAAAGGTGGTCATGGCATTGCACCTGAATTAATTAAGAAGAGGTTTGAAGATTCTTTTAAAAACTTAAAAAAAGTAATATCTCTTTGCGATGAAGTTCAAGTATACAACAATGATGATGTGGTAATCTTAGTTGCAATAATTCAAAATGGAATTATATTTTTTGAGAATCCATGTATGAATAAAGATTTTATTCATTAAATAAAAAAGGAGTTTTAAATATATATTTTAAATCTTAAACTCCTTTTTCATTAATTTTTAATAGATATAATTTCTAAAAAAATATGTTATATGTACCATTTTTAAATGTGTAGGTTTAGGCTATATAATTATAGCCTTTACCATTTTAATCTTTTATATATTCCCCATTTACTGGTCCTAAACTATTAGTACATATTCTTATAAAATCTATAAGAACCATGATAGGTGTTACTACAATAAAAATTAAGCAAATTATAATAGCTATAGCAGAACCTATTCTACCTAAATAGAATCTATGAGCTCCAAACCCATCTAAAAAGAAACAAAGTAATAAAGCTTTTGTCTTACTCTTTTTCCATTTCCTGATAGTGATATACCGCAATTTGGACATATTCTTGACTTATCGCTTAATTCTTTTCCACATTCTTTACAAAATATATTTGATCCTTATCTCTTTTAATTTTCTTTAGTTTGCCTTGAAAACTTTTTCTACAAATTCAGTTATATTATAAAAAATTCTTTTGTATTAACTCAACATCAAGAATTATTTTTATATTTGTTTTAGTGCATTATTATTCCTCCTTGGTAAATTAACAAATTAATGTTCATCTGAGCCTATTAAATAAATTATCAAATAAGCTTAATCAATCCTAAATTTCTTTTATTTAATAAAACTCTTCTTATTAACCTATTTTTTTATAAATCTTTAACTTCTAATAATCTTAAAGATTTTGTATCAGCAATATTTTAAGTAACTAAATATTATCAAGGCTAATATCTTCTATATAAAAATATTTTATCTAAAAATTTCAATAAATTTATAATAACAAAATAGAAAATTAATTAATTAATTATTAGAATTATAAAGTATTTAAATTATTATACATAATAATATGAATACTTGTAATTATATTTAGAAAAATATTACTAATGAGTTGTTTCTATCATAACATAAAAAATAATTATTAAATTTCATATATATATATATATATATATTGTATATATATTTATTGCTTAACAATTATTTATTTCACAAAAAAGTAATTTATATTATAAAAATTACTTTTTGATTTTATTATCTATAAATTTCCAAATATACAAGTTAATCAATCACCTACCAATTGTTATAATAATATTATTAAATTAATATATTTCATTATATAAACAATCAATTTCCTTTCTAAAGTTATTATTTAACCTAATTAAATCTATTATATTTTCAATATTATTATTTATATACCTATATGTTTTATTGCTAAATATATCACTATTAATTCCAGTATTTAATTCTTTATTTATTATATCTAAATTATGTTTACATATATTTAAATACTTAATAGCATTACTATTTGTTCCCAATAAATCACTATAAAATTTATTTGTGAAATCTAATTTAATTTTAGCTAAGTAAATATTGGATATATAATTATATTTTTTTGAAAATTTTATCTTTAATTTTCTGTTCTTTTAACTTAGATTTTTTCTCTATATTCCTTTGAATAAACTCTACCATAACTAAAATTATATAAAATTTAATATAGATATAATATTGTATATAACCCAATTTCTATTGGAGATTTATTTTTAGATATCCAATGAAAGACAATATTGAAAATATAATAATATATAATATAAATGCTAAAAATTAGGTATATATTTGTTTAAAATATCGATAAAAATATTTCTTATAAAAACTAAATTAAAAATCCAATATATTAATATGATAAAAAATACATAACCATTGGAAATGATATATTAATTAAATTATATCAATTTATAGTAGTTAAATGTATATAAAACATACCAGATAATATTCTAGTTAATATAATAATTTTGTATTTAATATTTTTATCATACATAAGAAATTTTTTACTAATTACAATTTTCATTTATAAAAAATTGTCTTGATATTTTATACTCTTTTGTTATTTTTAATAATTTATAAGTAAATGCTATTAATTACTAATATAAACAAACATTAGAATCAACTATAAAAATTACTTATCCTGAATAACATATATTTAAGCTTCTTTAAGTTTTTAAACCCTTTCCTTTCAACCAAAGCCTCTTATATTAACTTTTTTAAAATATTTTTATATTTTTATTTCTAATTTAATATATTATTTATCCAATATTTTAATCTTCCAATCATAAGAAATTAAATTTGATAAATCTTAATTTTAAATAAAATAAAGCACTGATTTGATACTCAAGGCTTAAGAACTTCATATTTTATGCTAATATTATATAAATATTAAAAGAATCAACTGAAAAATATATAAACTATATAAATTTAATTTTTAGTAGTATTATCATTTAATTTTTCTGTTTTTAAATTATTAGATACTACATCAGATTTTATATCAAATATTAAATGAATATTATCATTTTTAAATAGTATATTTATCTAATATATTTAATTCCATAATATAATAATTTAATCATATCTCCTTTATATTAATTCACATTAAAAACCTCCTTATTTTTTATATAAAAAAGACATATTGTAAAAACATGTCTTTTAAAAAATTAAATTCTCTATATTAATTTTATTAAATCTTCAAGCTTATATGTTATTCTGTATTTATAGTCAACCATATCCCATAGTTTATCTAATTGTAGCTATTTCCCTTATTAATATTTTATGAGTTGTAAAGAATGTCCTACAACTTCCTTTTATAATAAAATCTATAGCTACATTATCAACTTTTCTAGTTGTTCTATAAAAAATTTCTAATCCTACCCAAATTATAATAGTCAATATTTTATTCAATTAATATATTCATTATAATATCCAAATAATAATTTTTAAAATTTATTTAGTAATTCAGGTTTAGTTATATTTTCTTTTTACTTAACTTCTAGTAAATGTGCTTAATACTTAATTTAAATTTTCTAAAAGTTTAAAATTTATATAGTTATCATTATTTATAGTCATTTTTAATTAATTATCTTTATTTATCAAGTCGTTGATCATATTATTAATAACATTATTTTCATTTACTGAATTATATATTATTACATTTAATATTCTATTTATCTGTAGATATAATTGTATTGTTATTTAAATCATTATCTAAAGAATTAACAGTTTTCATACATTTTCGAATTGAATGTACATATTCTTATTAAACTCAATATTATTTTATAATATTTTATTAACATTAAATATGACACCCATAATTTACAATTTTTAATACTTTCTTGACCTTTTTTCTCAAACTTATTCTGATATTTCAATTATATTCCCTTTATCATTAATAGTTATAAAAACTCTATTGGCACTTAACACTTCCAATACGATAGAATAATAATCAGCAAATACTATTGTAAAATTCTACTCATATCTAAAGAAATTCCTACATTTTACCGTAAATAATAACTTTTTGCATATATTTACTCTTTTAATAATTTGTCCTGTTATACATCCTTAACTTAGGATATTATTGTTCATATCTGGTATCCAATCTAATATAACTGTTTCATTAATTACTCGAGCTTGATATTTCTTTATAATATGAATGTACTATTGATTTCTATTACAATCTCTATATAATATTGATAGACAAGTTGTTTATATTTATTTATTAAAATATTTTAACGCCCTGTTCCTATTTACTTATTCAAAAATAAATCTCCAACCAATTTCTAAAAATTCATCTTTTAATTACTTCATAAAATAGTTTACTATATTTTTTATACTATCTTTATCACTAAATAACTTATTCTTTAATGTTATAGAATAAACTTTATTCCTTATATTTTCAGTATCCAATTTTCTATTATATAGTAACATCAAATCATATTTATCAAAAAATAACAGTCCTCTTTAAATTATATCTATAATTTATTGAAGTGATAATATATATTTTGTTAAGATAAATTTAATATTTAGAACTAAATAAATTTATTCAGCTAAAGTTAAACAATTTACTTAATTATTTATATATTATCACTTATACTTACTTAATTAATGTATTAGTTATAAATCAAATATCAATTAATAAGCTACTTTACTATATTTATATAATTTATTCATAAACTTTTTATCAACAAAATATTAATAAAAATTTAAGTTATTCACCTATTACTTTTATTAACTTAGCTAATACAATAAATCTAGCATTATTAAATTCATAACTACAAGTAGATAGAGTTAAAATATTATCTCCATATTTAACCGGTATATCCCTCCAAAAATATGCTTGTTGTTTTATTCCTGCTATGTAACCATAGAAACTATCATCACTATTAAATGTAGACACTATATAAGGATAATTTGCATGGACTACTGCATCTCCAAATATTTCATAAACATAAACTTTACCATTTCTAATAAACTCTATATACTTGTGATCATCGAAGAATTTAGTATCTTTAAAATTAGATATACTTTCAAACATGGTTCCATTTCTCATATTGTGTCCAAATATTATCATATTATTTGAATCTGTAGAACTTAAATTTAAACATTCATTTACATTAGTTTTATCATAAATAAATGGATTACCTTCAATACTCTTTTCTTTATAAAAACTATTATGTAAATAATAATTATCATTATTTGTTTGAACAACTGGATAATTTACATTAGTTCCATTTACTATTAACCACCCTTGATAATCACTATTTATATCTTTTAACTTATTAGCATTAATTATAATCTTACTTATCTCTAACTTATTAAAAAAGCTAGGTTCCTTTATATTTTCTGAATTTAAATTCATTACATGTTGTATTTTTTGAGTTTGCTCATTTGCAATATGATATTCATATTGTTTATATATTATCTTATACAAGCAAAATATAATTATAATAACTAATATGCAACTTATAATATGTTTTATTTTATTAATTCCTTTATCATATTTCATACATTTAACCTCCTTATAGTTGAAATGAATATAGTATTTAACACAACTTATTATTTTCTTTTAGTACTTTAAATTTGCTTTAATTTAACTACAAATAAATTTTTATAATTCAATACAAGCATTTGTAATAGAGGAATATTTATTTTTAAATTTATTCTAACTAAACTACAAATTTAACTAAATTACCCAAGTTTAATATTATCATAATTTCTAATTTATGTTCTGTATTCATTATATTAAATAAATACTAACAATTAATATTATTTTCTTTTTTCACATTAATTTCATTGTTTATAATTAGAATATATATATGTTTAATTTCAATGTAAAATCCCACTATTTAACTTTAATATAGTAGGATTTTATTGTTTTAAATTTATAAATTATTTACTTTTTTTATTAAATATTTTTTTAAACCTTAATCTAACTAATGCTATTAATGCAACTCCAATACCTAGTACTTCTGGTAGCTCAGAAGTATCTCCAGTTTTAGGGTTATTTCTATATTTATTTGATGATATAGCATTACTTAAATCTTTGATTGCATTATTAACCTGCTCTGGTGTTGCATTACTATTTTCCATAACATTATTTGCTTTTTTAATTGCATTTGTAAGATTTTCTGCACTTGCTTTTGTATATTCTGATTTATTCTTTAAAGTATTATTTGCTTTACCTAATTCATTTGAAAG
>NZ_KB850958.1:398518-422042 GCF_000371465.1 Clostridium thermobutyricum
GCTTTACCTAATTCATTTGAAAGCTCTGTTTTATTTACTGTTTCAGTAGAAGTTCCACTTAAAATAACCTCAGCAATAGTTGCTAAATTAAATACGCCCTTCTCACTTTCAATTTTTATATACTTAGCTTTAACTCCATTAAGATTAACAAATTGTGGTTCTTTAGAATTTGAATATACCCAATTTCCTTGAGCTACTTGTCTAAAGTCTTTTCCATCTGTACTAACAAGTATTTTATACTTTTCAATATTTCCATTTGATGAACCATCTTGTCTTGGGAAACACAATAAAGTCTTTAAATTATAAATATGATTAAGTTCAATTGTTATATATGGATTTTTATCACTGTGATTCCATACATTTTGCCAGTTATTATTAAGATTTCCATCAATAATATTATTAGCTGAATAAGTTGTATTATTTTGTTCAGTTGAATATGAGCTTACCTTCATATCAGAATCTGGAATTATGTTTTGTATTTCTAATCCATTATTTGCAAAAAGATATTTGGTTCCATTAATAGTTTGATATCCTGGCATAGCTTTCCCATTAACACCAAAATAATATTTTTCTCCGTCTATTGTCTGCCAACCTGTTTGCATTACTCCAGCTTGATTAAAGTAATACCCATTATTATTTATTGTTTGAAGGCCTGTTTGCATTATTCCATCTTGATTAAAATAATATTCCTTGTTATTTATTGTTTGCATTCCTATCTGAGGAACACCAAAAATATAATATTTCGTTCCATATTTCGTATTTTTAAATCCAGTATAGAAATTATACATCTTTCCATCAGGAGCTGTATATTCTCCATCTAAAACTTTAAGTCCATTTTTAGTAATTTGAATAGCTACTATATCTGGAATATTTTTTGTTGATAAATTCATATTGCCTAAAGACAAATATCCATGTGAATTTTGTCCAGGATTATAATTAATTTCTATAATATCACCAATTTTGAACTGTAGATTATTAAAAGTGCTATAAATTTTACCTGTACCAAAATCTGTACCTCCATCTTGTATATTTAATTTTGGATTCATATTGTCATCAAATATATTAATGTTAATTTTATTACTCCAACTAGACCCAATCCACCAATGATTGGCATTAACATCTATTTTTCCATTATCTTTAAAAATAATTGCATCTGTTGGTACATTTTTTTGCCAAGTATTAATATTAATTTGACCAAGTGATTTTGGCTGATCAAAAGTAAATCCATACTTTGTCATATAACCATCTGTTAATATTCTATTTGCTTGAGTTCTTGTACTTGCATCATTGCTATTCTCAGCCTCTTGAAGCACTCTTGTAACATCTTTTACAAAGTTATTATATTCTGTACTTGTAGCAACCTGTATCATATGTTTGTTAAATTTAACAAGCAAATCAAACATTGGCTCTGGATAATCTTTTAATGCACTTATTAACTGATTATAAAGATTTATATAATCATTGGCTGTAACATTTGGATTACTATTTAATAAATTAATTTTTGCAAGCCATGCTTCAACATTTAATGGTTGAGCTTGAATAGCATTATTTATTGCTTGTAATTTTAAATTATATGACATAGTAGAGTTCGCCATCCATAAATATTGATTTGACTCAATAAGATTTTTATTATTAGCGGCAGTATATAGTGCATTATAAGTTACTATATTACCATTTAATGCAAGTCCATCTGACCAATGACTAACATCAAATCCTGTAGCATTTGCAACTGTTGTTTCTCCATATTGAGAATACCATTGGTGATTTTGTATGTCATAAGTATAAAATGCATCATGACCAGGTTCTCCCATCTGATGAGCTGGTTGTCCAAATACTCTACATGCAACAGATCCAAGTCTTGATATAGCTCCACAAACTCCACCTATTTTAAATACATCTGCAACTGTTTCATTTTCTCCATAAAACTTTTTCCAATTTCCAAATATAGTTGCGCCATTATAAGGATTGTTAAAAGTATAATTTATAGTATAATCTGTTGAAGGAAGGCTATTAGAACTAATAAGATTATTGTGATTTTGAAGAAGTAAGCTTCTCATCTCTATAATCTGTGAATTTGTAATAGGAACATCTACAACTGCTTCTAAAAGCTTAACATTTAAGGTCTCAAAGCCTTTAACCATTCCACCATCACTATTTAAATTTTCAAATATATTATATCTCTCTACAGGACTTCCTACAGGCTTACCATTAAAACAATCATGAATTGTTGTTTCATTTGCAATTGATGTTGCGATTGCAAGTTTTAAATTAAATCCAGTGTGTGAGTTTGTATATTCATTCCATATATCTGACCAAATCTGAAGACTATCAATATTAGCTTCACCTATATTAGTGGCTTGTAAATATTCACTCATTCCTACATCATTATTAAGTACCCAGTTTATAAAGTTTGCATTTTCTGTGCTTTCATTATAAAACTTTTGAAGATTTGATATTCCAAATCTATTTATAAAAGCATTGGTAATTACATCATTCATTGCCTTTCGGTTATTAAGTGTATTAACTATTGAGTCATTATTTGTTATGGTCCCTACAACCCCATCATTAACTTTCTTACTATAAGAAGCTATAGCATTGGAATCTTCTATATTATAATTTAAATGATTTAAAGATATAGAAAGTTGATTATTTGCATTTGTAAATAATTTATACATTGAACTACTAGGAATATTTGAATTTACATATATAGGAAGCTGCTTGTTGTTTATTTTTACTTCAAACTTATAATCTTTTTGATTTGTAAGTTTGGATAATTGAGAACTTGTAAATTCTACATTTCCATTAGAAATATTTGAACTTGCTATAACTGTATTTGAAGAATCCAATATTTCAGCAACGCTATTTTCAATAGTTAAATTATTTCCAATAGAAGGGGTAATATTTAATTCTAAATTTGTTCCATTCCAATTAACCTCGTTTGTATAAATTTTTTCACCAAAGTTGACTTTAACAAGTCCTTCCTTCGTAATTTCAAAATATTCTGTAGAACCATTTATATTGGCTAAAACAGTTTGATTATTAAGTGCCACAGGTATAGAAATTTTAGGGTTATATGAAATACTTATAACATCTCCATATTTGAAAGATTTACCGCTTAATAAGTTTGCTAAAACTGATGTTGATCCATTTTTAATAGCTGTCGGTTCTATAATAGGTGTTCCATCTGCATTATAAAAGCCAAAAGTAAAGTAATTTTCGTTTCCTTTACCAAAAGAGCTTACATAATTTTGTACCGTAAATTGCATATTTTCAGGATTAAAACCAATACTTGATTGAATTGCTGATGGTGACCCTTGGTTATAAAAGTTTATATGGCTATTTTGTATATTTACTTTACCATCATATCCCAAATTCACATTAGTAGGTATATATCCATCTGAACTTACAACTATATTAGTAGTTGGCTCAAAACCATTTACTACATTTATTGGTATGCTAAAATTTCCACTAGAATTTGACTCACCTTTAAAAATATTATTTCCGACTTTAATATTTACCTCACTATTAGGTTTAACCTTTCCAGTGATATTTATAGTTGTTTTATTAGTACCTAGAATATTAATTGGATTTATTTCTATAAATTTATTGCTTATATTTACAAGTCCTTTATTTGTAATTTCAAAGTATTGATTATTGCTTCCTTTACTTCCAATATTAATATTATTACTAGTTACATCAATGTTTAAAAGATTTGGATTATAAGAAACCTCTAAAATATCTCCAACATTATAAGTTTTCCCATTAATTTCATTTACAAAAGAACTACTATCATTTAATTTATTAGTAGTAAAATTATAAATAATATCTCCTGTTATATGGTTTATAAGCTTAAAATCTAAATTATTACTATAGAAAGTTCCAACTCTATTACCAGTTTGTTGTCCCCCACTGTAATTATAATAAGTTATATTTTTTGCTGCTATAAATTTTAAATCTTTTGCATTAAAGCCTACATAAAAAATTGGTTGACCATAATAATTTGAAACTTGAATTTTATTTGTTCCTAAAGCGTAATTTTTTGAATAACGATATATTATCTGTTTAAAATTTTTATTATTAACATAAACAGATACTACATCACCAACGCTAATATCATTTTGTGGAATAATTGCTGTATACTCACCTGCTGAATTTGAACGAACAGTTGTAGAATAGCTTCCTGCACTAACTGTAACATTAGTATTAGGAGTTGTCTTACCTGAAATATCAACACTTCCTCCTCCATTATAATATGGTTGATTAACAGTTAAATTTTTATTAGATACAGGTACTAATCCATTAGGTGTTATCTCATAATATCCAAACTCATCTGGATTTAATGTCTTAACACTTGTGCCAGTATTAACATTTACATTTCCCCAGTCTATTTTAGACTGATTTGTCTGATATACACTTAATATATCTCCATATTTAAAATCAACATTTTTTAAATTTGACGCTCCAGAAAATCCATTAAAATAAGCTGTTTCAGATTTATCTATTGGCTTTCCATTTTCAATAAGGTTTGCTGAAAACTGATTTGTTCCAGTTTCACTAATATTTGCCTTTAAAGTAGTTGTGTTGAATGTTAAACCTTCTTGTGTTAATTTACAATTATAAATTGTATAAACCTTAGCTTTATCAATTCCAAGATTAGGTATTGCTGTTGGATAAACCGTTACTGGAATCTGGCCTGTTGCACAAACAGTTATAGCTGTACTACTCTTTAGACCATTTTCATCATTTATAGGAACTGAAAAGTTTCCAATATAATTTGATTTAGTTGTAAATGTTTTTCCATCAACAAGTACTGTAACTTCTGATTCTGGAACAGTTTGTCCTGTTACCGTACAATCAGTTACTAAATTTTTAGCTCCTTCTATTTGAAGTGGATTAACAGTTAGTTTTTGATTATTAAATATACTAATTCCATTAGGTTCTATACTAAATGCTGTTGTTTTATCTACTTTATACTCTTTAGAGTTATTGTTAATTAGTCCTGTCGCATAAATTTTTGATGATGAATTAACATATGTTATTAAAAGCTTATCCCCATAATTAAAAGATAAATTATTGAATGCCTCAGATATAGCTTTTTCTGGATACTCACTACCATTTATACTTACTTCTCTAGTTACTAATCCATTTGAGTTTACTAAAGAAATCTTAAATAGGGTTTCTTTTGCATTTGCATAAGGATTTGTTTCAGAACCACCTGGAGTAAAAATAATCTTTTTTTCACTAGAATTAAAAGATAATACTCCAATATTCCAATTCCAAACATTTTCAAGCTTAATAGATGCTTGATCTACTGGATTTTTTTCAGATGTTGAAAGTTTAGCAAAGCTATTTATTTTTTTATTTTCTAATTTATTACTTTCTACATCATGTCTTAAGTTATTATTATCTTTATCAGAATTAACTTCAACTGATTTTTTAACTTCTTTTTTGTAATTTAATTTTGAATATTTATTATCAGAATTATTAATATGTAACTTTAAATATTTACTCTGATTATTTATTTCCTTTTTTTCTTGATTTTGACTAGTATTAGTTTGTGCAGCCACTGGGATTGCAGGTGATACGATTGTTGTAGTCATTGCTGCACCCATTAATATTGCTATAAATTTCTTTCTTATCATATTCTCTTATCACTATAATATATAAAAAATATATAATTATTGTAACTTTCCTCCCATTTATTTACTAAATGAATAATTATACATTAACCAATTATCATCTAACAATCATTATATAGTAATAATTTGCCATATAGCAATTATTATTATTTATATTTTTTGTTAATAATACTTGAATAAAATAACATAAAGTTATCTAAGCTTTTTATTTTAAAATAATTTTAATGCTTTTTACGTCTTGTTTCCTCGATTTATTCTTTAGTATGCGTAGTTTCAATATTTTTTACTAAATTTATCGATCTAAAATATTATCACTAAAATAATTGCTACTACTCAATTAATTTTACATAAAAAATTTTCAATAGGATGTGGATCAAATAACTTATTTATTGAATTTCTTAAACCTATCAAAGTTATCATTAATACAATAATAAAAATAGCTAATATCTAATTTATTTTTTTATTTTCTGGAATTTTTTATTTATAATCATTGCTTCTTTTTTTTATTCTAATTTTTTGAAATTTTTCATTTAATATTTTTTATCTTTTGAACTATGCTTTTTAATAAAAATCTTCCTTTTCTTATATATAATAAAATCCCTCTATCAGCTTCTAATATATAGTGGGGCTAATTCCACTATTAAAATGTAGTATATTTTTATCATACATTAAATTTTCATTATAGATTAAATAAAATTAACAAAAAACCCTAATTTAAGTTTTATTTACTTTATTTGCAAATTATTCGTAATTTTGTATAATAAAATTGTTAAATTTAAAACCAATAAGGGTGGGGGAAAATATTTATGAGAAAAAAATAATTAGATCAGTATTAAGTATTATGTTATGTGGAGTTTTAACTACTGGAATAATGTCATCAAATGTTAAAGTTGCATCCGCAAGTACAAAAATAACGGATTTAAAAATATTAAATCCAATCGAAGATTTAATAAAGACTACTTTAGATTCGGAGTATCACATAATGACTGATTGGAAATCTAGAAGTGGACAAGATTTAATAAGTAATAAGGATTTACTAAACCTATATAACAAAAAAAAATGTTTTTAAATCAAAATGGTATGAAAAAGTTAATTTAAAAATAAAAGATTTCAACTCTGATGTAAAAATAAACAATGTTTATAAGACTGATAATAATACTTATATGGTTGATGCTTCATATAGTATTAATTTTTATGTAGATGAAACTTCATCAGAATTATCAGAAAGTAGAAATGAGCCTCATAAGTTTAAAATTAAAGATAATAACGGGAAATTTACTATAAATAAGATGATTGATATAGTTGATGATATAGATATAACTGAACAAGCTGAAGCTAAAACTAAATCAAATGAAGAACTTTTTGAAAATTATGATAAAAGATTATCAGAAGAAAATGTTCATATAGATGAATTAAATAAAAATATAGATAATTATGCAAAAGAAGTTATTACTAATGATAATAATGAAGTAGAAGAAAGAAACCCAAATAGTAGATACTCTGGATATAACGCAAGTTCTGCTGTTGCATATGCTAGAAAATGGGCATTTTCTAAAAACCCTGGTTTTAATTATTATCCTGATAATGATTGCCAAAATTTCGTTTCTCAATCTGTTTATGCAGGTGGAGTCCCTGGTTCAGCATATTGGTATAATGGACATAAAAACTGGACTGTAGTTCCTAATTTCTTTAAATATATAAATGATAATGGATACACATATGGAGGAACTTCAAGTTCAAGTGCTAGAGTTGGAGATGTTGTACAATTATATAATAGTGGTAAAGCTCAATGGTCTCACTCTATGATTTTAACATCTAAATCAAGTTCAGGAGCATGGAATTATACAGCTCATACTACAGATAGAAAAGATTTTCCTTTAGCAAATGCATATCCTACAAAAACATTTACAAAAATAAGATATATTAAATTTTGGCATTAATTAAATGTGTTCAATAAATAAAAAAGCAAAGAATTATAACTCTTTGCTTTTTTAAACAATTATATTGTAAATCTTATTTTAAAGGAGATAATATGAAAAAATTTTTAAATAATAAGTATCTAAATATTTTAGGAATTATTATTGCTATTATTGCAATATTCATTGCTCTTCATTCAACACCTTCTCTATCAATTAGAACCAAGTTACTTTTTGATGGATATTTTTTAGAATTTTTTAAAGGTGATATTGTATTCAATGAGTTTCAACATAACTTAGATAAAGATATTTTAGAGAAAGATAACTCAAAAATATATACATTTACAGGTACTAATGCTACTTACAGAGAAGGTTTTCTAATTAATAATTTTAAAGTTAAAAAAGTAGGTTTCTTATATTTTGCAGATTCATATGGTGAAGCATAAATTTTATTTTAATAACTTATTGATAATATTTTTTATATACAAAAAAACCAGTTTAGAAGAGAACATCTTTATAAACTGGTTTTTATTGTATACTTTAAGTTTCATAATAATTTTATTCCTTATAAAATATCACAATTAATACTAGGTATTCCAGTACAAGCACTAAATCAAATTAAAAGAAAGGTAAATATTCACTATTTACCTTTCTTTTCTCTATCAATTATTTTATTTTGTTTTTTTATACGTCTATATGTTATCAAATGTTCTGGATAATCTGCTGTGCCTCCATTATATAAACCATACTCATATATCCATGGATATGTTGTAAATAGTTCATCCCATAAAATTTGCGATTTACTAAAACTTAGCTCTAATTGTTCATTATTAATCTCATAATGTTGATATTTCTCTAAATCATTTCCTAAAAATTTAACTATAATTTCAATTTTCTCTAATGCATCTTTGTTTTCACTATCACTATCATTATTCAAAAAAATTCCATTGTGTATAAATACCATTTCTTCTAATGAAGTTTTAATTTTTCTTATTAATAATTTTCTATAACTCACTGTATATATACCTAAAATAATCAGCATAATTATTATGACTATTCCTAATAAAATAACTTCTCTTATGTAAATAGTATTCATTTTAATCCGTCCTTTCTTTTGTTTGCTACTTTAATTATCTTAGTTTTATAAATTCATTACCACCCTATTCTTTACTCTGGACAAATTAAAACACCTTTATCTAATTCCTTACCACAAAAGCCACAATACATATTATTCGCCGCCTTAACTTATCTTATCATTAGAATAATTTTTTAATTCTCTTTAAGAGCTTGTACATTTTTATTATATATACTAATTAAAACAATATTTCCAATCAAAAATAATACTATTATTGCAGATTGGATTAAATTGCGGTTTATTTCAATATTCAATATCTCTTTAATAAAATTCCCTTAAATATTTATTACATATAAAATATTCAATATTGTAAATGCTTTATATATATTATACTTTTTTAACATCCAAAAAATCTTTGCTATATATAAATAGATACATGATATAAGAATAACAATTATACCTAAAATTATATTATTAACTTTATCATATCCTGTATTATTTTTAATAAATCCTTGTATAATAATAACTATAAAAATTATTTGAAATACAATTAACCAATTTAATTTATTTTTTTTAATCATTTGTAATCCCCTTTTTTCATCTTAATTCTATAAATAATAGTAACATAACTTGTAGGAAAAATTTATTTATAAAGAAAATATTTACTAATAAATATTATATATAAGTCCAATTATAGATAATTTCAACTTAATAGATTATAATATACTAATTAAAAAACCAGTTTAAAAAGTTTCCCTTTCTAAACTGGTTTAATTTTATCTTCTGCTCCTTCAAAAGAATATTTATAAATTTTCTTTTATTTTTATTATTTCCTCTTTAGTAAGTCCTGTAGATTTAGATATTACTTCTATTTCAATATTTTCTAATAATAAACTTTTAGCTACTTCCTTTTTACTTTGTTCTATTCCTTTTTCAAGTCCTTTTTTTTCTGCATTTTCTAAAGCTGAAATTTCATCATATATAGCTTTTTCCCTCATATAATACATTTCTCTTTCTTTACTATCCATACTTAATCTATACAACTCTGTTTTTGCTTGTTTTATAGCTTCATCACTTAATTCTAACTGTCTTACAGTATTACTCTCAGGTTCTATTAAAAACTCTAACCATCTTTCTAATGAATCTATTTTTTCTATATCTTCTATTTCTTCTTTATTACCTATTTCAGTAAATTTAGGCAATTCTATAAAATGTATTTCCTGAAGGTTTGTTAATTCTTCATTTGTTGTTATTTCCTTCAATCTATATACATTATGATATTTATCATTATCTAAATATTTAAAGTTCAATATATTTATACAAACTGTTCTTTCTAGCTTATTATAATTTTCTCTATTTTGTATCTGTTCAGAATACATTTTACTCCAATAATATAAGGTTCTTTGTATCATGTTATATTCATTTTTTATCTGGATTTCTATATTTATATGTTCTTTATTATTAGTGGTTGCTTTTATATCTAACCTACTAAATTTACTTTCTAAATACTCTTTATCTATATCATTGTTTCTTATTTCAACTTCTTGTATTGGATTTGTTGGTTTAATTACTGCATTTAAAAAATTTATTAATATAGGTTTATTCTTTTCTGACCCAAATATCTCTTTAAATACAATATCTATTTGCGGATTAAGTAAGGTCCTATATATCATAATAATTATAATCCTCCTTATTAGCTAAATAATATTAATTTTAAAAATTTTTCACTATTGAGTAGTATATCACAATCTACAATAAGTAAAATAGAAAATAACAAAAAAATTTTAACTGTTGAAGCATTACAAATATTACTTAATTGTAGAAATATCTCTTTAGAATAATTTGCTGCTGTTGTTAAATGAATTGTATAATTTATTTAGTTAATTAATTTTCATTTCCAAAAAGGAGGTATATATGAAAAAATATAATATATTTTTTATTGTCACAATTTTAATTCTAATTTTATCAGCAGTATTAACAATATTTTATGGATATATTATCAGTATGAATATTTCTTTTTTAATTTTTATTTTAATTAGCTTTACTCTTTCTTTTAAAATATATAAAAATTACTTTTCATTTACTATAAATAAATATGATTTAATATATCTATCTCAAATTATTTTCTATATTTTTTATATTTTAGATATACTTATTTTCAAAATTTGTGTAAGTAATATAAAGGTTTTATTGATTGTTATCCCATCACTTATACCATTAATTATATTTTTTATTTTAAACAAAAAAATGTATCAGTAATAATACTAATACATTTTTTGTCATTTAAATTTTTCTTTTAATTTAAATAATTTTTCATCTTCTATTATTAACTTCTCTAGCTTTTTTTCATTTTAAAATAAGCATATCTTTAATTTAATTATTTATGATTCATTTATTTCTTGCATCTTCTATCTCTTTTTCTGTGAACATATTTTTTACTATGCGTAATATACTAATCATTTTAACAACATTAATAAGCATATATATAATCATAAATATAGACATTATCATTAGCAATACTACATCTAGTATAATTAGAGATCTTATATTTGTTCCCATAAAATAACTAGCAAATAAAGAAATTATAACTATTGATATTATACTTATTAATATTAATACTTTATTCTTTCTATTCATTTTATCTCCTCCTTATTTTTAAAATAAATGTATTTTTTATCTTTTGTAATATGATTTTTCATAAAACTCTTCATTTTCTTATATATAATAAATACCGTCGATTTCCTTTTTTATTTTCCTCATAGGTTCTTCCATAATTATACTCCTATTTTTATAAATTTTCTTTTTGATATCTATTTAAATTTCATTTAATTTATTTTTATACTTTTCTATTTTCTTTAAAATATATTCTGTTAGAGTTAGCTTTTCTGATTTAGAATATAATTCATTAAACTTTTCTATAAATCCTTCTTCTTTTTTTACATATTCAATCGGATAATATTCTTTGTAATTTTCTATATTATTAACTATTACTATTTCTATTCCAGTCCCTAATGCTTTTTCATCTAACTCTTCTAAGTTTTTCAATCTGCCATTATAACCAAATGAACCTATCATATCAGCTTTTCTTAAAATTATAGTTCTCATTACATATCACCCAACTTTTTATATAAATCATAATGTCTATTTAATTCATTTTCTATATCTTCATCAGATATTGTTCTTATATTATCTAATTCTTTACGAATTTCCATAGAATACTTATATCCATATTTCCTTATAAATTCTTTTACATCTTCTAATGTTATTTCTTTATCCATCTCTTTAATCCTCCAATCTTTCATATAGTTGCTCCATTAATTTCTGTATCTAATTTATAATGATAACCAGAATGTTCTTAAGTAGTATTTATTATATATTATTTCTTGTTTTTCCAATCTATCTTTAATTAGTTTTGGTATATACATTAATGAAATACTTATAATAATTATTTCAAATCTATAATTATTTTAGAATTTTCAACTTTATATCTAAAATCATTTCTATATAAGAAATCCCGCAATAAATCATTAGGATTCTTATTCACAACTAATGTTCTAGGGCATGTATGATTTTTATATAAGTATCCATCTCTTATTAATCTCTGAATATGTTTGTAGACCGCAGCTGTTGACTTTAGCCCTATGGCTTTTCCTATTTCTCTAATTGTTGGAGAATATCCATACTCTAATGTATAACTATCAATATAATTTAAAATAGCATGTGCTGTTTCCACTAATTTAGGTTTCTCCATTAATTCCACCTCATTCAGCTCTTAAACTTTTTATTTGTAATTATTATACATCTTTTCATTTAGCAGTTCTAATTTTATAAATATAATCTTCTTCACATCAATATAATCTATTTATTTATAAAATATTTTATTTTTTATAGTGGTATAATAATATTATAGAAACAAGTTATTGTTTGCAAGAACAGGGTTTTAAAAATTTTTATTAATAAGTAATATTTACGGCGAGTAAATATTACTTATTTTTTATTACTATTGTTTTTGATATACTATCTGTTTCAAAAGTTGCATTTTAGTACATATAATTAGACCTGCATAAAATTAGTTAAGTATATTCAAATATTATCACTTTCACCTAAAAACTCACATTTTAAAGTTTATTTTTTTTAATTTCATGGTATAATAAGGGTATAGAAACGAATAATTGTTTTCAAGAACAGAATTTTAAAAAATATTTTTAATAGGTAATATTTATTGCAGTAAATATTACTTATTTTTTTGTTTATTATACTCTCTATTTCAAAAGTTATATTTGATTGTGATTTATTCTCTAAATATCGCTTTGTTTTCTTTTATTATAAATAAAAAAATAAATCAATATAATTGATTTATTTCTAAAAAAGTTTATTTTTTTTAATTTCGTGGTATAATAAGGGTATAGAAACAATCGATTGTTTCAAAGGTAGTTTTTAAAATTGTAATAAAAATGTTTTTTTAAGTAATATTTATGCCCGTAAATATTACTTATTTTTTTTATTACTATGGTTTTTTGATATACTATCTATTTCAAAAGTTGCATTTGACTTTTTATCTTTTAAATTTTTATTATGTCTAAATCTTACTTTATTTTCCTTATCACTACTAACAACAATTTTAGTTATAACAATTAATGAAATCATTATAATTGCTGTTATTATAATAGCAGTATAGTCTATCATTTTATCATCTCCTAATCTGTTATAACCTTTGATAATCACTTGTTTATACCCATGTTGGGAATATTTATTTAACAGATTATAAGGAGATGATTAAAAAACTAAAATAAATTTTCCTTACCATATAATTATATCATATTTTAACATTTATTTCATTATTTATAATTCAAATATATGCATATAAATAAGTATAATTTTCATTATTTAAATCTATAATTATTTTAGTCTTTTCAACTATATAAAATTAATATAAATTAATTATAATTAAGTATCTACACTTTAATAATAATAGCTTTAAGAATAAAATATCATTTTGTATTGAGTAGTACAAAAATGTTTAATTGCAGTGTAGGTACAGGTTGTAATATAATAAAAAAATAAATAATATCAAGGAGAGTATTGATATGGAAAAAGAATTAGATGGGGTCTTTGACCAAACAGCAGATTTAACTGAATTTAAAACTAGTGTTATAGATAAATTAGATGAATTAAAATCTGTTTATGTATTGAGTAGTACAAAAAATGTTTAATTGCAGTGTAGGTACAGTTTATAATATAATAAAAGAAAATAAATAATATCAAGGAGCTTATTGATATGGAAAAAGAAATTTTAGAATTACTAAAAAAAATTGATACTAAAATTGATAAAATTGAAAATGAAGTTAAAGACATTAAAACACAGGTTAATGAAAATACACACATACTTAAAGCTTTAGAAAATTTAGCAGAAGTAAATAAGGCTGAGCATGATAATTTAATTCATCAAATATCAAGTATAAGTGGAAATGTAGAAGCTATAAAAGAAGATATTTGTAATGTAGAAGTTATAACAGCTAGTAACTGGAAAGACATAGCTAAATTAAAGTCAAATATAAAAAGAGCCTAATATTAGGCTCTTTTATTTATGTAATAATTATAAAGCCATTATATTAATTATTGGCACTTTAATAATAATGGCTTTAAGAATATAGGGAGATACTCTATAAAAAGAATATCATTTTGCATTGAGTAGTATAAATTAAGTAATAAATTATGTCAATATGTGTTTAATTTATAATATTTTTTATATTTTTAAAAGGGGGATTAATTTAAAATTTAGCAAAATTAGTATAAAAAAAGACCTACCATTTGGTAGATCCAAGAAAAGATATTAATCATCGACTTTAAGCTACTATATATAGTATATTACTAAAATTTACCTTTGTCTAGTCCATAATTACTGAGTATAACTTTTAATTTTTTTCATAATATATAAATAAGTATTTATACTTAGCCTTTTATAAAATTTTCAATTCGTTCTCGAAAAATAAAAAAGT
Organism: Clostridium thermobutyricum; assembly: GCF_000371465.1. Lineage (NCBI taxonomy): Bacteria > Bacillati > Bacillota > Clostridia > Eubacteriales > Clostridiaceae > Clostridium > Clostridium thermobutyricum. The sequence continues at coordinate 413,148 of NZ_KB850958.1, forward strand.
CATTTATTTAAAAATGAATGGCTTTTTTATTTATTAATTTTGTATAAGTTATATACTAATGTTATAATATCTTTGAAAATGTTTACTTAAAAATTATTTTGGAGGTACTATCAATGAATAATCTGATTGTTAAAAAAATTAGTAAATGTCTATCTAAAGTTTTAGATATATATAGATATTTTAATAAAGATTAGATTATATTATTTTTATATTTAATCAAATATAAAAATAAAACTCACTACTAATAATTTTAGTAATGAGTTTTATATACATATTATAAAATAATAATAAAAATTAACTTATGTTACTTATTATCAGGAAATACTTCATTATATAATTTAACTACATTTTCTCTATATTCATTATTTAAGTTAATCAAAGATAATATATCGTTAAGATAATCATTATATAAAGTATAATTTTTAAATGGATGTTTAACCTCCTCTTTTCTCATTCCATTAAATAAATTATAAATATTTTTTCTTTCATCTATATTTAAAAGAACTTCCCCTTTTAAATTATTAATAGTATCCATTAAGGAACCTGCTCTAACAACTATACTATTAGAATTATTAATTATATCAACAGTATCATTAGATATTACTATTATTCCATATACAGGGACACTTATATTATTATCAAATAAAATATTCTTTATTATTCCTATATGCCTACTATTTTGAGCTACAGGACTATCCATAACATAAGCCTTTGATTTATAGATTCTTTCCCATTTTCCGCTAGTATCTATTTTAAGAGTAAAATTCCCAGAGCTTTCGTAGTTTTTTACTTCTAAAATAAAAATACCTTTATCAGTGATTAAAATATTATCACATTCAACTCTTTGTCCATCATTATCTTTTATAATTAAATTAGGTAAATTTTCTATATATTTATGAGTATTTATAATTTTATTTACTAATTCTTCTCCATTCATACCTAGACTTAGTATTTTTAGTTCATTATTAGCACTTTTTGTATCTTCTTCAATCTTATTAAAAAGAGTTTCAATACTAGAATTTATATATTGAGGCACTCCCTTATAAAACACCTTGTCCTCTATACTTTTATTTATTGCTTCATTTACAATGACTAAATTTGAATGTACTTTATCTAAATATTTAATGGCATTATCATTAGTTAGCCACAAATCTTCATAATTTTGATTTATAAAACTTGTATTAATCTTATTATTAGCTTCTGTTACAAGCTCATTATATTTTTCTTTAAATTCATATTTTTTATTCTCCTTATCTTTATATTTTTTATTTTGGATTGAATATTTAATAATTGAAAAAATTAATTTAATTCCAATTATAATAAGATAAGTAAAAATAAATACATAATAACCATTTGAGTTAATATTAGGAATTATATATACAACAAAGTTATATACTCCAACATATATAACTATTGCAATAATAAAACGTAAAGCTCCTTCTGAATCAAATATTATTGCAATACTATATATTCCACATAATGTATAACAAATCAATATAATAAGACAAAACATTTCAGAAGTTGAGCCAAAAGTTACTGGTAAACAAAATAAAGCTGATAATATTTGTAATGAAAAAATTATTATATCAAGTTTTATAGTTGCTTCATATAATTCGTCTTTACATGATGCAGCTATAAAAGCTACAATTAAACAAACATATGATAAAATCAAACAGATTATAAGCATTTTGATACTCCTGTTCTTTTAGTATATAAATTATTTTTTATAGTTTTCATAATTATTAATTTATTTATAATTATATCTTATCTGTATTTAATATAATAAGAGGGAGTTTTATTATTAATAAAATTCCCTCTATATTCTAAATTAATTATCTATCTTTTCAGTTGATGTTTTTTTCTTTTTAACATTTATTCCGATTAATGCTCCTAAAGCAGCTAAAATTCCTAATGCAAAAGGTAGTTCAGAAGTATCTCCTGTTTTTGGATTTTGATCTTCATTAATATTAGCAGTATTATTATTTGTTTTATTATTATGACTTATAGTTATAGGACTATTATTTGAATTATTGTTGCTTATATTTGGTTTATTAGTTGTTGGTATATTGTTTGGTGTATTATTAACTGGTTTTATTATATTATCTTTATTCTTTTCTGCTATTATTTCTATATTTTGATTTTCATTATTAAATTTTTGTGGAAGAGATTTAATTTCTTTTCCATTATCAATAATTTTAACTAAGTGATATCCACTTGGTATATCTAATCCTAATGCAGTAGGTGTTCCAGGAACTCCACTAACGGAACTTTCTCCTACTAATATTTTTCCATCAGTAGATTTAGTTACTATTGATATAGTAGATTTATTAACTATTTTACTTACATGATAGATTATAGTTTGTGTACCATCATTATATTTTTCAGGCAATCCATTGACCTTTTGACCATTATTAGTTATATAGTCTAACTTATAACCTACTGGAATTGAAGGTATAGATGATTTATCTGCTGTTCCAGATACCCCTGTTGTTGAAACTGCTGGAACAATAATATTTCCATTAGCTCCTTGAACTTCTACTATTACCTTTCCTTCTTTTTCAACAGGTTTAACTACTTTATTGACAATTACAATTATATTTTCTGTTGTACCATTTGTTATTCCTGTAACATCAGCCTTAGAAGTAAATTCCTTACCATTAACTTTAACACCAACAACTTTATATTGGCTTGGAGCATTAGGAACTAAGCTATTAATTGAAGTTCCTGTTGGGACATCAAAACTATTTTTTGGAGTAACTACTTGTCCACTTTGTGTTATAACTTCTGTTGTTACTTTTGTGTTGATTTTTTTAACTGTATAGATTATTGATTGAGTTTCTCCAGTAAATTCTTTTGGCATTCCATCTACAACTTTACCATTATCAGTTATGCTAACTATTTTATATCCAGATGGTATAATAGGAGCATTTAATGTGTCTTTACTTCCTTTTTCTCCTGTAGCTGATTTAGTTGGAACTATAATATTATTATTTATATCTTTAACTGTAACATTTATAGAACCTTTTACTATTTTACTTACATTAACTATTATATTTGTTGGTCCATTTACTTCTCCGTTTAATGAAGTACCTTCATTAGAATTATTAACATATATAGAATCAACTTTATATCCTGTAGGGATATTAGGAATAAAGCTTCCATTTAGTACAGTTCCTTTGTTAACTTCTTTAGTTATAGTAGGAATTAATATACTATTTCCATCTTTTACAGTAACGCTAACTGGTTCTTTTATTACTTTATTTTCAACTTTTATTATGATTGTATTTTCACCATTTTTAGCAATACCATTTATATTTAATCCAGTATTTGTATTATCAGTTTCTACATTTACAATTTTATATTTAGCTGGAATTGAAGGCATATAATTATTATCTAATTTACTTCCTACTTTAATTTCTTTATTTATAGGTGCTTCTATTTCTTGCCCTTGCATATTCTCTACTTTAATAGTTAATTTTGTATTTTGAACTGGAGTTGGTATTTTTTCAATTTGATAAACTACATTTTGAGTTTCTTTTGTAAATTCTTGTGGTAATCCATTTACTTTTTGACCATTGTTAGTTATTGATACAATTCTATATCCTTTAGGTATATTAGGTACAGTTGCAGTATCTTTTGAATTTACATCTCCAGTATAAGTTTTAGTAGATATAGGAGTACTATTATTTAACTCTTTTACTTCTACATTTATAGTTCCCTTTTCAATTTTTTGAACAATTACAGTTATATTATCATTTGAAGTTACTGTTTTAGGTATTTCATTTATATTACTGTAATCTTTATTGTTACATACATATTTTATTAATTTATATCCATTTGGAACTGCTGGAATTAATTTATCAACTCCTGAGCCATAATCAACTTTTGTAGTTTTACTTGGTACTATAACATGATTACTTTCATCAATAACTTTTGTTGTAACATTAAATTGTTCTTTATTAACTGTTATTACAATATTTTGAGTAGAGCTATTAAAGTATTTAGGTAGTCCATCACATTTAATATTATTATTAGTTATTGATATAACTTTATAGCCTTGTGGAATAGTTGGTACTACTGCTGTATCTTTAGTGTTTTCATATCCTGTATAACTCTTTTCTGCATCTATAATATTACCATTAGTATCTTTTACGATTGTAGTAACTGTACCTTTTGCTAATTTCTTTAAATTTTGAATAACATTTATTGTAATATTACCATCTTTATCAACAGTTTTATTAATAGTAATATTACCATTTAGTTCATAACCATTTGGTATATTAGAAACTTTAGCATCCTTAAAGCTGCCATATGGAATATTTTCGGATATTACGCCTGTAGAAGTAGTTAAATTTTTTCCATTTACATTTATAACTACATTAGGCACTTCTTTGCCATCACACATTGCTGATACATTTACTGTTTCTTTTAATTTAGATAAATTAACTATAACTATATTAGGATCTACAGATGCTTTTTCATTTAATATATTATCTTTTACTGTTTTTCCATCAAAAGTAATGTTATCTACCTTATATCCACTTGGAGCATTTATATAGTTATTATTTATAATTGAACCTGTTGCTATTTCTTTATTAACTGGCTCACCTATTTCTTGCCCATTGTACATATATTTAATTGTTAAGCTAGTATTTTCTTTTATTACATGATACACAATGTTTTGATTTTTATTTGTAATTGAAGATGGTAATTTATCTATTACTTGTCCATTATCAGTAATATTAACTAATTTATATCCATTTGGTACTGATATACTTGGGACTAATACTTTAGAACCATCATAATCTGTAACTGTTTGTGGTTTTACTATTACATCACCTTTTGAATTAACCATACTAACTGTTATAGAGTTTTTAGGTATCTTAGTTAATTTTTGAACTATATTTATAACTTGATTTCCATCTTTATCAGTAGTTCTTGTTATTGATATATTTCCATCAGCTTTGTAACCTGCTGGTATAGTTTTAATACTAGCTGAATTTACTGAATTGTAATCAAATGTTTTACTAACATCTTTATTTGAAGTTGTCATATCTCCATCTTTACCTAAATCAAATGTAACTCCGCTTACATCTTGATTATTGCAAGTAGCACTAACATTTACTATAGTATTTAACTTAGATAACACTACTTTATCAGTTGTTGATATTTCATTTTCATTATTTACAGTATCTAATTTATTTGAATCTACTTTCCAGCCATAAGGAACACTTACAATATTTACTTTCTTAATAATACCTGTTGGTATATTAACAGAACCATTCTTATCTGATGTTACAGTAACTGTTTTTCCGTTTTCAAATTGCACTTCATATTTAACTCCTGAAAGCTCTTCTCCATTTTTAGTGCTTTGAATTAAACTATCTATAACTTTATTTTTGAATATATCTTGTAAATTTAATTCTTGAATAGGAGAAATTGACCCATAATTATGTTCAGAATCATAATATTTAAATCCACTATACATTGTATTTTTTTCATTTTTCAATACTCCATTACACTTTATACCAATATTGAAATTAAATTCTTTACCAGGATTTATTAATTGAGATTTAACAATATATCCTATATAGTCATTTAAACTCATTCCTGATTTATACTTCACTAATCCTGAATTATTTTCTTTAATTAATTTAGAAAGATTAGATAATGAACTTATACTTTGAGTATTTAAAATATCATTATATTTACTTTCTAAGGTCTTAGGTATTAAATAAACTTCAGTTCCATTTTGTATATTTATTGATTCCATTGTGCTATAAGTATCTCTTCCAATTCCATTATAACCATAAGCACTAGCTAAACTTTTAATTCTATTGCTTGGTATTCTTCCAATTGCATAGTAATTTGTTGCTAAACCAGAGTTATTTTTAATTGAATTATTAATTGTAAAAGTGTTATTTTCTCTATTTACATTAGTAACCTTCTGAAAACAACTATTATTTGCTAGAGAATTAATACTTACATTAGTGTTTGTAACTTGAGGATCACTTCCATAATATTGATACTCATTGTACATTCTATTATTTATATTTATCATATAATTATTTATATAAGAATTATTTATATTTATAGCAGTTAATGTATTAACTAGTCCATTTTTTAATCCACTTTCAGTTAATATGCCACAATAATATTTTTGATTAATCTCAGGTTCTTTTGTTGTAAATTGTATATGCAATAATGAAGGTTGTGGATCATAATTAATAATTTCTATATTAAAAGATTTAAAATCTGGCAATTTACTTAATGGATAATAATAATCTCCAGAGCTATCTCTACTAAATTCTGATAATGGAACGTTGAAATGTTTTATATTATTAGATTTGTCTTTATAAATGAATTCCATATAGCTATCTTTTGTGAAAGTATTATTTCCTATATTAAAAGTATAATAAGCACCATCAGCATTATTTCCTGGATTTAGTTTATAATCTGAATATAGAGAATATGTTGTTGGCTTATAAAATTCTTCAGGAGTCATATTAAATGTAGTATATCCATTTGGACCACTAAAAGTATAAATAGGATCAATGCCTAATTGAGATACCATAGCTGATGAAGTATCTATCCCTGGTCCTCTAACATCATTAAACATAATAGCTGATGATTGATTTGTTTGAGTCATAACATTGCTAGGTCCAAATGTTTCTGTAGTACCTTGATTTTCACCTGTATATGAATCTACTATACCTCCTAATACAAATCCTTCTAACTTGTTATTGTCTTTTACTATACTATCTCTATTTGTATCTGTTAGCTTATCCCATCCTTTATATAATGTGCTGTTATGCATATCAGTTTTTGCTTGTCCAACTAATATATAATCTGCATAATTTGAAGGAGTAATTCCTAGTGCCATATTTGCAACTCCTGTTGTAGCCACATCTGATATAGATGTACCTTTAGCAATGACCATATAAATGTTAGGTAATTGCTTTCCACTGTTAGCCATATCAATAAGCTGTTGTCCGCTATAAACTGTTACTCCACTAACAGATTTTCCAGTTACAATATCATATATTCTATTATTTATTTCATCTTTTGTATATATTCCACTTTGCTCATTTTCAATGTAGTAGTATTGAGTGTTAAGCATATAATCATCAGGGTAACTTACATATCTGTAGTTTGGATTTATGAATTTAGTTGAATTCATTTTTAACAATAAAGGAGAATAACCCATTATTACTGAATATAAATTATAATTTTTATTTAAATTATTTAAATTTTTATTTGTAGTTTTCCCACTCATAAGCATACATTGATCATTATTATTTGAATAACCTGTTACTGTAAGATGCTTATTTATTGCATACTCTCCTATTTCTGGCGTAAATGTTAGATTTAAATTGGCATTACCTAAAGTAGCACTTGAATCAAATTTTATATTAGGGAAATTATAATTACAACCATTTATAGAAATATCAGTCTGTAGCGTTTTTTCAGGATGTGGATTTGATACTTCAAATAAATTTAGTCCAGAACTATTTAATAAACTATTATATAGTTTATTAGTTAATTGATAATTATTATTTCCTAAGTATTTAATATCATTTGCATATTGTGGATTTATTGATAATATTGCACCACCACTTGCAGTTATATTTAATATTGGATTACCAATCATGTATTGTGAAGGAATATAATAATATTTTAAATTAGTTAAAGGATTTTGTATGCTTACAGAAACATACTTTGCATTATTTTTCTTATCTTGACCACCATAATACAATTTTGGTTGTTGTACAACATTTTTATATCCTCCAAATAATTTAGCGTTTGGTAAAGATACATTCTCTTTATATTGCTTACCATCTATAGTATAATAAACAGTTGCTGTACCTTCTAAATGTGTGTTATAGTCAGATTTTATATAATTTGATTCTAGAATCATAACTCCAGTGCTTGTACTATCAAAATTACTGATTCCCATAGTTGTATTAAAAGAATAAAAATTATCATTAAGTGATTTTAAAGCTTCGTTTAAATAGTTTTTATACTTCATATCATTTGGATTATTATAAGCTATTTTATAGTTTGGAACTATTTTTACATTTGTTATTTTATAATATTTTCCTGTGTTAGATCTAAATTGATAAGATATTCTATACATAACATCTGTAGTATTAGCTCCTGTAGTAGTTGAAATATTTTCTTTAGAGCTTGTACTTGTACATTTCAAAATTAAACTTACTGGACTTTCTACATTAGTTGTGCTTAAATTTATTTCAGGTAATTTTGAAAGAGATAATGGTATTTCAATTTTTTTGTTATTATTTTTATTTATACCTTCTATCTTAAAGTTGTTTATTGCTTCATTAAAATTACTAATATTTTTTTTAATATTTAAAGTTAATAAATTGTTATCTATAGGTGCGTATGTATAGTCTTTACCATTGATATATCCTTCGCTATTAATTATTTTTATATCTTTTAGATTTTTACTATGAATAATTCCAAATTTAACAATATCCCCTTTAGATATTTCATTTACAACTTTTACATGATCTATGTTATTATTTTCTATACTATTACTAGTGCTATTCACACTATTATTTAATCCTTCAGCATGAACTGAAAGTGGAGTAATTAGTGTTGTAGATAATACTGTTGCAATAGCAATAGCTCCTCCTTTATTAAACTTTTTTATTTTTTTACTTTCGTTTTTGTTATTATTTTTATTATTAATATTCATTTTTAACCTCCTAACTTATTGTTAAAACTATAATATAAAAAATGTAAATAAAAAAATTTTTCAATGTTTTATATTATAACACCTTAATTATTAGGAAAATATGTATTATTATTAGGAAAATATGTATGAAAATTATAAAATACAATAAAATATTTTTAAATTTCAAATAATTTTAT
>NZ_KB850959.1:0-54235 GCF_000371465.1 Clostridium thermobutyricum
AAGTGCAGAAAATCTTACAAATGCAATTAAAAATGCAAATAATGTTATGGAAAATAGCAATGCAACACCAGAACAAGTTAATAATGCAATCAAAGATTTAAGTAATGCTATATCAAATAAATATGGAAATAACCCTAAAACTGGAGATACTTCTGAGGTACCAGAAGTATTAGGTATTGGAGTCGCATTAATAGCATTAGTTAGATTAAGGTTTAAAAAAATATTTAATAAAAAAAGTAAATAATTTATAGATTTAAAAGAAATAAAAGTTAATTTATATATTATTTTATTATATTAATTTTATAGAGTTGAAAATATAAAATAATTATAAATTTAAAACAATAAAATCCCACTATATTAAAATTAAATAGTGGGATTTTTACTTTAAAATTAAACTTATCTCAATATATAGATTTGAATTATAAACAATGAAATAAATGTGAAGATATGATATAATTATATAATAAGGAAAATTTATTAGATTTTTAATCATCTCCTTATAATTTGTTAAATAAATTATTCCCAATATGAGTAAGGACAAATGAACATCAAGGGTAATAACAAATAGGAGATGATGTAAAGTGGATATAACAGCTGTACTAATAACAGCAATTATAATGATTTCATTAATTGTTATAACTAAAATTGTTGTTAGTAGTGATAAAGAAAATGAAGTGAGTTTAAAACATAATAAGGATTTAGAGAATAAACAGTCAAGTATAAGCTTTAAAATAAATAGTAAAGAAAAAAATAATAAAAAAATAAGTAATATTTACTGCGAATAAATATTACTTACACAAATTTTTTACTTTTACTTAAAAAATCAACCCTTGAGACATCTTTTGTCTTCTTACCCTTATTATACCACGAAATTAAAAAAAATAAACTCTTTTAGAAATAAATCAACCATATTGATTTATTTCTTTTTCATATATAAAAGTTTTTTCTTTAAAATATAAATTTTTTAGGCGAAAGTTATAATATTTGAATATACTTAACTAAATTTTATAATAAAGAACTATAAATAAAAGAGGTGAATACTTTTGACTTGTTAATCAGCTTAAAATTAGAATTATTTTCTATTATCTATTCACCTCATATTTAATTCACATAAGTTTCCAATATAGTAATATTAAACATATATTATTAAATTAATATAGAAATAAAATTAACAATATTTTAATTACTTTTATATAGAATAAAAAATAAATTTTACAAAAGGAGGGCTATTATGGCAACCAGTTCATTTTTGAGAGATACTTTCATAGATAAAAAAGAGGCTGATATATTAATTTCACAGATAGAAAAATCTAAAAATAATAAATCACATGAGCCAATAATTGATATAAAAGAGAATATGAAAGAAGGCAGAATATTATTAAAAAAATTATTATTAGAACGTAAAAAATAAAGGGATATTTATTACTGTGGATTTAAGAAATGTAATAATGGAAATGTTAGTTCAATAGGTCCTAACATTTTAAGAGAACTATAGAAAATAATTATAAAAGTAGTACAATATTGTAATCCAAAAAGGAACTTAGCATTTGTAAAAATTCTAAGTTCATCTTTAATTTTAGAATATAAAGTATTGTTTTAAAATATAATTAAAGATAATTTTTTACACTATTTATTATATTGTTGGACAAATATTTAAATAAAAAGATAAAAGAAAGAAGGATTTAATTATGAATAAAACTAGAGCCGAAAAATCAATAAGAGCTGGAATGAAAGAGGTTATGAGTTTTAAAAAATATAAAGATAAGGAAAAATTTAATTCGATAGATGAGTCTAAAAATAAATGGGATAAATGGATAAAAGATTTAGATATGAATAGAGCTATTGATTTAGCAAAAAAATCTAGTAAATATAATGAGAAAGGTGAAGTAGTATTATCTAAAGATGATGAATGGAGAGAAAATAATGAATGGAATAAATACTATGATGACCTTTAATTTATAAAATATTAACTCTGTTTAGGATAATATAAATTGAATAAGGCATAATTAGAGAAGAAAATTTATATGTAGTATAATATTAATGTAAAGGAAATTTTTATATAGTCATCCTCTTATTAACGTTAATTTAGCTCGGTGGAGGTTAAGAAATGGGGATGATAAGATGGGATGGGAAGTTTTAATTTGTATAATATGCATAATTATAGTTATATATATTTCTGTTAAGAAAAATTATAACGTTAAGATAACTTTCTTTAAAATTTTCACTATAGATTTAAAAAAGAATAATAAAAATGATGGTGAATAATAAACCTAATATATAAAAAAAAGTAATATAGAGTCGCAATCTATATTACTTTTAAACGTTAAAATATGCCTCTACTGAGTTCCTTTACTATATTATAGTATAGTATAAGTTATAAGTAAACTATATATAAAATTATTATAAGTACATATTTTATATATGCAATAAAATTATAAATAATTATAAGTCAAAAGAAGAGTTTTTTTCCTATATATTGACTAGTAAAAGGGGGATTATATTGGGACAAGCACAAAATGAAGCAAATAAAAAGTGGCAAGAAAAAAATAAAGAATATTCAAATTATTTAAAGGATAGAAGTAAAGCAAGGAGCTTTATAAGGAAAAAAGCAACAGAGGAGGATTTAGCAGAACTGTTGAAATTAATTTCAGAGAGAAAACAAGAGTTACATAAAGAACCTATTTAGGTGTTCTTCTTCTTTATAATAATTATTGCTATAAATAAAAATAAAGACTAATAGACAGTTAATGTTCTATTAGTCTTTTATTATATAAAATTTGCTACTTAATAATTAGTTTTTATACTTATGTATAGAAATTCAAAATTTTTTTTTGAATTATTAATAACTTTATCCTCTAAAAGTAGCATATTTATTAATGAATAAAAAAATATGTTTTTAATTTGATAGTACTAAATGGTTAATTTATCATAAGTATATAAAACAAAAGAAGGAGGAATTTAGTGAATTGCACTAAATAAAGGGAAAATGACATATAGAACTCATGTAGCAACAACAACAGCGGTAGCATTACCAGTCCTAATAATAGGACATATCTTAAATGTATTTATATTGGTAGGAGTAATAATAGGGTCAATGCTTCCTGATATAGATAAGAAAGGAAGTCATATATCTAAGTTTGTCCCAATTTTACCAGGTATTTTAGAAAAAAAATATGGGCATAGAGGAGCTGTACATTCATTAGCAGCTACAGGAATAATAGGAGTAATAACTATTATATTAACATTATTAAGTATATTAGGTATAATTCATACTTATATACCAGCTATAGTTTTATTTGGTATAACAATAGGATTTTTTCTTCATTTATGTGAAGATGGATTATCCGTATCAGGAATTAAATGGTTTGCCCCATTTAAAAATAAAAGCTATAAAATCTCAGATAAATCAATATTTAAATTTTTGAAATATAAAACGATAGGATTTTCTAATGGATTTTCTAAAGAACACATTTATTTAATAGTTGCAATAATATTAATATTAATAGAGATATACTTCTTTAAAACACAAATAACTAGTGAAATAAAGAGGTTAATAATTAATGGACAATCAGGACTAAGATTTCCATATTATTACCATCATAATTATATGATATAAAAATGACTATATATTATATCTGATTAAATCCTACAACGATGTATTTAATCAGATATTTTTTTTAATAAAACTAAACATATAGTATAATACCCTTAAAAGGGTATTAAAGGAAGTTCTTAAATAGATGGATAAAATTGAAGAAAAATATAAAACTTCATAGGTTTCGAATTGGAATAGTAATAATTTTAAAATGTGAAAATAGGAGGAATTAATATTATGGAGAATATAGAAAATGTATACGAAAGAAAATATCCCACAATATCCCAAGAAAAATATATATTATCTCATATACAATCGATATCAAATTCTCTAAATGTAATTTTCCAAGAAGATATAAGTTTTGGATTTACTAAAGAATTTGAATATATAACCACAAATAAAGAAGTAGAAGATGTTTTTAACTGCATTAGACCAATACACTTTATCTTCAAATAATTAGGCAAAGCATAAGAGATAAACATATAGAAGGGTTTAAACATTTAATAACAAAAGACCAATTCATAAAATATAAAGAGGGTGAATTTAAAAAAGAATATCTACATCTAAGTAGGTATTTATCATTACCTGAATACAGTATTTTAAAAAAAAATATTCTTAAAAGAATAAAAAAATAATATAAATCTCAAATAAAATGAATGAAGGAATAAGGAGGTGATTTATGCAAAAATTTGAGCTAAATAATTCATTAAAAGAAATTATAGAAGAATCTATAAAAAATTTTTTAAATATAGAAAAAAATAAATGCTTTTTATAAAATAGATAATATACCTAAAATTAAATTATATATAGCTCAAATTAACATTATGATAATATTTATAAGCTACACATATAATCTGAATAGCACCTTAGATGATAAGCACCCAATATTAAAATATATCTTATGGAATAAGCTATAATAGTAACATAATAAAAAATAAAATTAAGTTAGACTGGAGGTAAAAATATGATAGTTACAAATATTACACCTTGTATAAAAGTTGAAAAAGAAAATAATATTGGTGGAGTTGATATGTATATTGAATTAGGGTCTAAAGTAAAAGTTTATTATGATAGAGATAAATCTATTGTAGGGTTTATTGGAGAACTTGAATTAGGACTAGATGAATATGAAGATGATATTCTACATTTATTATTAGAAAACAATGAAACTTATGATATAGCTGTTAGCTCTATCACAGATATAGAAGAATTATAAATTATAATACAATAAAATAATAAGGAGAGAAAAACTATGAATAAGATAAAATTGTGCAAGAATAAAAATACTGGAGAAGTTATTTATAAGGATTATGATAAATTAACTGATATTAACGATAATATGTTAATAATGGGGGATAATAAAGATTCATTTATAGTAAATTTTATAAAAGAATTAATTAAAAATAATAGTTCTTTATATATAGAGGATAAGAATTTTTCAATATATAAAAATATAAAGAATATATTAGAAGATAATAGTTATGAAGTTCAAATAATAAACTTTACAAATAAAACATCAATTGCAGGTCAAAGTATAGAGGAATTCTTGGAAACAAAGGAAGGAAAAGAAGTTTTGAACTTTTGCAACACTCGATATATATTTGGAAAAGATGCAAACTTGTCAAGGCGTGACGAACTAAATGAACTGGATGAATTAAAAGATTTTAATTTAGAAATAAAAGATAAGCCAAAAGTTATTTACATTATAAATTATAGTGATTCAACAGATAAAAAACTTGTATCATATATAAGAAATTTATTAATAAAAATGTTGTTTAAAATAGCTGATACAAAAGATATGGGATTAGAAAATAATATGCAAATGATTTTAGATTTAAATATTCCAAGTGATAAACTTGGTAAATATATAAGAGTTGATAAATCAAGAAATGTTGCTTTCACATTATATTTTGAAAAAACAGAGCTATTAAACTTTGAAGATTATGAGTTGGCTGAAATAACTAGCAATTGCAATATAATAATAGGACTAAATAAAGAATGGTATAATGATAAGATAATCAATCTTATTTTAAGAGAATCTAATGGAGATATAAAAGATAAAAGAAAATTATTGGCTATAAGAGGAATGTTCCCTATAGAAATAGAAGAATTATAAAGTGGAACATAATAAAATATTTAACAATATATTAAAATGGACATCCTATCTAATAAGATAAATATCTAACAATTGTTTTATTAGATCAGATATTTCTTATAGTATAGATAAAATAAGTTTTGCAATGACTTGAAAATATAGTATAATAATACTGGCAGTACCCCAATTAGGGTATAAAATACTAAACTACTAGAAATATTAATAAAGAAATTAATTTATCGAAAATTCCAGGCAAGAAAGATTGATAAATAAAAAAAATAAGTCAAAAACATTGGCTTATTTTTTTATTCTTAAGAAAAAAATGTTGTATTAGATTTAGAATGTAGTATAATAATAGTAAAGATATACCCTAATAAGGGTATACTTATTTAAGCTAGATTTCCGAAAATATTATACGATCAATTATTTCAAATAGAAATATTGAAAAAAAATAAGTCATTAATATATGGCTTATTTTTTTTCTTAAAATGATATGGCAAATTACCTATAATTTTTGAATTAAAAAAATATTTATAATATAATTTACATAAAGAAGTACCCATATAAGGGAAAAGGAGAGTGTGAAAATGATAGATAGAATTTTTGAAATTTTAAATAGAGGAGAAAAATATACAATTAATAAAAAGGATGAAAAAGAGGTTTGGGAATGCAAAGGCTCAGATAAATATTTAGTATCTATATACAATGATGATAGCCAAGGATATACAGGAGCAGAAATGTCAAGAAAAGAAGCCATCGCATGGATAAAATATGACTTAAATTAGTAGGTGTAATTATGAAGAATTATAGAGTTATAGTAGGAACTAAAAAACTTAGAATGTTTTATGAGCTAGAGATAAATAAATCAATGAATAAAGTACTAGAAGAAGTCAATAAACTCTATAGAGAAGAGACTAAGGATGCTATAGAAATAAGAATTGAATTAACTAATAAATTTAGAAAAAAAGTTAATTTTAAAGAAAACAATTTTGAGGAATATAAATTAAATTATTTAAAAGATATTGATGATTTAAATACTATGTTAAAAATAACATTTCTTAATTTATTTGAATTGGAGCTTAATAAGTTAAAAGAATTAATTGAAATTATAGATATTAAATTTAGCAGCACTTTATTAGCATATAGAAATCAGGAGTATTTAAAATCATATACAATTAAAACAATAAATAATTTTATTAAAGAATTAAATAAATTATTATATAGCAAATTAGACAAAGTTAGTTTTGAAAATAAAGTAATTAGAGAACAAATTAATATAAATGATAAAAATAAATATGAGGATTTTTATTTGCATAATCTTGTCATTTGATTAAAAATGTGCAAAAATTGTTAATGTAAATTAATCCAGTTTATATTTAGGGGAAATTCTTTTAGATAAAAGATATATAGGTATTATAATCTTTAAGGACTATAAATATAGATCTGTTGTATTTCTATATAGAAATAGGGGTGCAAACAAATGAAGAATAAAGAATTAACAGATGATGAGTTTTACAATAGAGTAATAATAGGTTGTGGTATAGGATTATGTATTTTTGCTATTATACTTGGAATTAGAATTTTTTATGTAACAAGACCTTCATATATGGCTAAGTTCAATACAACTAAAACTAATACAAGTTCTATTTCTAATAGCAATAGTTCTAATAATGTGAATAGTACTCAAATAAACACTCATCCAACTAGCCAATCTAATTCAAATAGTGTAGGTGTTAATGAAATTTTAAAAGGAAACAATGGAGTTGATTTTGCTTTTGATGTTTTAGACAATTTAAAATCTTATGTGGCAGAGAATGGCGGAAATGATATATACATTGAAGATGCAAATAGAGTTACAAGAAGTGTTACAGAGCATAGAGGAGTAATTTCTAATATAAATGAAAAAATACTTAAAGAAAATATAACTGATGCAAAAGCTTTAAGTTCATTAGTAGGCAATGAATTAATAAGAAATAGAGGGATAAGAAAAGCTTTATTAAATAAAAGAAATTTAGGTATGACTATGTTATATAGTATAGAAAAAAATGATTTAATTTGTACTATAAAAATCAGCCATAAATAAAATTATTGTAGTAACACCTATCACGCGCTATAGATTTTATAAGAATATATACTAATAGTTTAGGACTAGTAGATGGGGAATATATAAAAGATTAAAATGTTTAGGCTCTAATTATAGAGCCTAAACATACACATTCAAAATGATACATATAACATATTTTTTAGAAATTATTCTTATTAAAAAGTAATAAAAAAGGAGTTTTAAAGATATATTTTAAATCTTAAACTCCTTTTTTATTTAATAAAGAAAAATATTTACTCATACCTGTATTTTCAAAAATATACTTCCATTTTGAATTATTGAAACTAAGGTTATCATATCATCATTGGTATATACTTGAACTTCATCACAAATAAAAATTTATTTTTTAAAATTATAGTTCTCATTCCATATCACTAAACTTTTAATATTGCTTATTTTATTAATTTATCTTTAAAATAATCATATTTTATTTTTTTAATACTTTTTAAATAGTTATGATAATTAACTCCACAACCACTATTTAAATCAAATCTACATAACCATGGATATGTAATAATTATATCTTTACAATTTTCTTTACATACAGTATATATATTATACATTTCACTTGTAGTTATTTGTTTAATCTTATATTTTTCTAATGAAGTTCCTAACTTTCTCGCTATATTTTCTAATAATTCTAAGGCTTCTTGTTTTTCAGTATTATTATATTTATAATTTAAAAAAGCTCCATTATGAATAAATACTATTCTATCTAATATCTCTTTTGTCTCTTTCATTAATACATATCTATATCCTATAAAATGCATATTATCTTTTACTCCTAATTAATTATTCTCTATTTTTATTAAAGTTTAAAGCACATAATAATATGTAGAGCATATTTTAGGACACTCTTATTTCTTTAATAAATTCTCTGTTGTTCCTTTTGATTTTCCTAAATTTTCAGCTATTTTTCTTATACTTAATAATAGTATAAATTTTTTCATTTATTACATATTATCATCTATAACTTTTCTAGCTTTTTTAGCTAAATTTTCGTTAAATAGATTTATATAAAATGATATTTCTTCTTCAGTTTTTGCATTTTTAGCAAGATTCAATAATTCAGCACAAGTCAATTTCTTTAAACTATTTAATTCATTAACTGATTTATTTTTCATATATTTTTTTTCTCCTGTATTTTATAATAATAAAATAATTATATTTAATCTTATCTTTTTTTACAATATTTTAAACGGTTAAAATTTACATGTTATGTTATAATATAACATATATTTCAAGAAAGAAGTGAATTTAATGAAAGTTATAATAGCAGAAAAACCTGACTATGCTAAAACTATAACTGAAGCTCTGAGAACAAATGGTGAAAAGTTTACTAGATGTGATGGGTATTTCGAAAGTAGTAATTATTATGCTACTTGGCAGTTCGGACATCTATTTGAGTTATATACTATAGAGGAATATGAAAATAGAGAGGATAAAAAATGGGATGAAAGTATTCTGCCTTATATACCTAGACCGTTTAAATTTAGATTAAAAAAAGACCCTGGTGTAAGAAAACAATTTCAAATAATACGAAATTTAATAAATGATAATAAAGTAAATGAAATAATAGAAGCAGGGGACGCAGATGAAGAAGGAGATCTGCTGATAAAATTAGTTGTTTCAGATATATTCAGAAGAGATAAGTTAAATAAAAAAAGAAGTAGGTTGTGGTCAACAGACCAAACAACAACAACTATATTAGAAAGTTTACATAATTTAAAAGATGTAGACACTTATAAAAGTTATTCAAATAGTGCATATACTAGGACTTGTATGGATTTTCTTTTAGGTATAAATCTTACTCGAAAGTTTACTTTAATGAATAGTAGAATAACTGGTAGTAGAGATATATTTAGTATAGGCAGATGTAATACATGCATAGTTGATTTTATATATCAAAGGGACATGGAAATAGCAAAATTTAAGCCTGAAAAGTATGTTCAATTAGAATCTGCAGAAGAAACTAATGGAGAAATAATTAAATTAGTAGATGAAGAAAAATATTCAATTGAAAATATAGAGGAATGTAAATTAATAGCACAAAAACTTAATTCTAACAAAGCTGTAGTGAAAGATATTCAATCAAAAGAAATAAAAAAGTTACCACCAAAATTATTTTCATTAACTGAACTACAAGGAACATTAAGTAGAAGATATAAAATAGGTATGGAGGAAAGCTTAGATATAATACAAAAATTATATGAATCAGGATATGTAACATATCCAAGAACCAATTCTGAATATCTAAGTACTGAAGAAATTCCAAAGATTAAAAGGGTAATAAAAGCCCATTCAAATGAAAATATACATTTACAGCTTAAGGAAACTAAAAGAATATTCAACAATGAAGCTATTGAAAGTCATTCGGCATTAATAGTAACAGATAAAGTTCCAGATATAAGTAAGTTTAATAAAAACGAAAAAATTATTTATGAAACTATAAGAAATAGATTTATTAGTAATTTTTTAGTTGATGAAACTATAATGAATCAAACGGTAATAACAATAGGAATTGCAAATAAAGAATATAAATTAAAAGGGGAGGTTATTGTAAAAAAAGGTTTCTTTGAATTTGAACCTCTTCCAAAATCTAAAGAAACAAATAGATTACCTAATTTAAATAAAGGAGATTTTATTAATATAGATTTTAGGCCAATAGAAAAACAAACTTCTCCACCAAAAAAATTAACTGTAGAAACTTTAGTAAAATTATTAAAAAATCCATTAAATAAGGAATATGAAGATGAATCTTTGAAAATTGAAGATATGAAAAAGGGAATATCAATAGGAACTGATGCTACAAGAACTGGACTTATTAAAAATATTAAAAAATACGGATATGTCACAGATAATAAAGGAGTATTATCTATAACTAATAAAGGAATTTATCTTATAGAAAAGATAAATATAACTGAATATGTCGAAATTGCGGGATATCATTATCAGGAAATAGAATAAGATTTAGTATTTTATTTATTTTTAATTAAAATACTCTTAAATGATAATAAATTCATAAAAAAAATTAATTTATTATATATTAAATTAAAACCCTACTAATGTACCAAATTATTGTTTTTTATAATAACGATAAACCAGTAAAAAATAAGTATGATTTTGACTACGAATAAAGTTTATATTATAATTATAATGAAATTGATCTTTGTGGTATAAGACAATTTCCAAGTTAGTTGTTTTCAAAAGAAGTGGCATTAAGCCACTTCTTTATTTTATATAACAAAGAATTTTCAAAATATACAAAAATGTTTTTTATTAATGAATAATGTTAAATATTGAATTACTAACTTGCCAATATATTGATTTTTAAATGCTCTAAATAATTTATTTTATTATTTATTATACTATCCTGTTTTATTGTAATTAGATTATTCTTGATCGATATTTGGTTATGTTATTTTTAAATAAATTCTTAAAATAGAGTTTGGTTATTTTAAAAAGGAGTAATAGTTCAAACATTTCCTGGTTTTTTAACCATTTATATGATATAATTCTAACTATTATAAAATAAGGATGGATAAATAAACGATGATAATTTTAAAAAGAGATATTGAAGATAACAGATATTTAATTAAGCAAATTATAAATGAAACTTCTGAAATGTATGATAATTTTAGCCACTTTATAATTAAAACTCATGACATAGTTGATGACTGGCTTACTATTGTTCTATATTTTAATGAAAATGAAACTGATGTACAAAATAAAACTGAAAAAATTGCTGTAGAATATATAGAAAATGTTTTATATAATAATATTCCTGAACTTGCTAATAATGCATCATCAGATTTTCCTGGGTATATAAAAATTGATGCTTTAAGGCAAAAAAAGAGGAAACATATGGCTGATATAATATTAACTTATAAAGTACCAAAAGATAGTTTGAATTATAAACTATCTCATATACAAAAAATTTCTTGGAGTGGAGGAAGGCATTCTGGAGGATATAGTAATTTTTTAGTCTATAAATACACAGGACTTGATTTTTACAATAAATTATCTTCTAAACTTAATACAGATATACAAATTCAATTTAATTATGGTGAAGATTATATTATAATTTCTGAAAGTTTAAATAGTGATACTGAAAAATATTTATTTAAATTACAGATAGATAAAGTGAACTCTAATAAGATTAGAATAACTAAATTTATTCACAAAGAAGATGGATGTTATCATAACGAGCATTATAATGAAGTATTTTTTAATGACATTTATCCTAAAGATATGCACCTACTTATGAATGCTTTAGTTACTACATTAGAAAAAGATTTGAATATAAAAATTTCTAAATCATCATACAATCAGTTAAAAAAAGATTTACAATCACATTTTGAAAATAAGATAGAGTATTTAAACAAATAATTAATAAAAGTCTGATAAATTACAATCTAGTATTTCAAATATTAATTTTAATTAGAAATTTATGAATGTAAAAATTCTATTTCGGCTATAATTTAAATAGACTTTAAAACAATAAACCAACATTATTAAAATTTTAACCCTTTTAAATTCATTCTAAAAAAAGAATAAAAATAAACCTATTAATAAAAATAGGTTTATTTTTATTTTAATATAATTAGCGTAAGAAAAATACTCTATAAAAATTTATTATACTATGTACTTTGTAAAATTTAACTTATTTTATAAATATTAATTGAAGAATAAAAAATAAGAAAAAAATAGAATAAAAAATTAAAAAAATCACAGTAAAAGATATAGAAAAGTTATGTGAATATGCCGATGAGATAATTTATTAATGATCTAATAAAATAGATGGTTTAATTTATTATAATATTAATTCCTAAAAACAATATTAATATTATAAATAAAATTACATTGGTTCGAATTTTTATGAAGGATTTATTTTTTATATTATAAATATATCCAATATGACTTTTTCAAACCTATTTAAAACAAAAAAATATTTCAAATAAATATAAAAGTACAATTTACTATATTTGAATAAAAATAAAATTTTAAAACTTCTTAAAATTGATATGAAAAACATAATAATTGTCATTATGAAAATATGGTTTATAATTTAATTTGAAAAGAAATTTTTTAAATCCTTTTTCTTATGTAATTTAATAAAAAAGATAAATAAATTGTAAAATTCATATATCTTTTTAAAAATGTAATCAAAAATCATTAATTAATTAAAAAATAAGTATATATATTATATAAAAAATACCTCTATTTTATTTCGCTAAATATAGATTTAGCGAAAATATGATAATTGATACGTGTTTTTATGTATTTTTAGTTGATTTTCCCTTTAAATATTTATATAATAATATAAAATACGTTAAATAAATTTATTTAATTTATTTTCTTTTGATTAAGCTTTCGTTTTTAATTATTATTTTTAAAATTCCCAAAAACAGATATATTTAATATATCTGTTTTTTATTTTCATATTGTAAAAGTACCAAAAACTACGCGAAAAGGGGTTTACGTAGTTTTTGGTACTTTAAACAAATTACATATGAAAAAACGACTTTATTTCTTATTTTTTCATTTAAAATTATATGATATAAATTAAATTATGTCAAATGAATTGCTTTGTGAATGAGTAGCTATTTTAAAACATTTTATATTTTCAAAATTATTTCATATTAATAATTTCAATATTTATTATTTTTTGAAATATTTTTTATTTTTAAAAGCATTGACATAAAGTTTTGAATTATCTATAATATAAATATATAATTGCTAAGATTTAGAATTAAAAGATATTTAAATTTATTGTTAAAACTGCTATTACAAAAGGAAACCCATAAATTAGGTTTCCTTTTGTTTTTAGAATGAATTTAATCTGAAACTTATAAAAGAGTTTTTAATATTTTGATCAGTTGTATTTTAAAAGGTCTATTTAAATTATAACCAAAATCTAATGATTATATTCAATATAATAGTATTTAAAATATTAATTTTATGTATTTTTTATATATAAAAATACAATAGTATCCATTTTAAATTTCTCTAAATTTAATACTTGTCAAATACTTTTGTATATTCATACATTCTTGTAACGCCTATATTTCTAGTAGATTTAATATCTCTATTCATACTCCACATAGAAATTCTACCTATATTTTTTTCTTCTCCAAAATTCAATAATTCTTTTGCCCATTCTACAGTAAATATAGGATATTTATTACTTGAAAAACCAATTGCAGGTGTCGCTCCAATTTTTTCATAGGCTTCTTGACTAGTTAGATTTATATTTAAATATTTTTTATAGTATTTTTGTATTTGTTTTGCAGAGTTTTCAATTGCACTCAATGAAGCAGTCCCATAATTTTCACCTGATAATATAGTATGTTCTGGATAACACATTGTCATTAGATTTATAATATTAATCTTTACTCTCTCTTTTAAATAAACCTTAAGTACATTTAATTGAGCCTCAATCATACCTTTTGGTAAAACACCTAGAGTTAACGATACATTGATATTAGTTTTATCTTGTAGCTCTTTTATAGCTTTAGCATTTGCAATATTGTCTTTTATATTAAGACCTTTCCCTTCTATATCTAAATCTATATTCTTTAATCCATATAATTTAACTATGCTATCATAAGTATTAAAAAGTACATTTACATTTTGAGTTGCTACCCAAAAAGGCTGACCTTTTGGACCTCCAAAAGAAATTGCTACATCTCCTCCACTTTTCCTTAATTGATTTATACTCTTTAATATACCCTTATATTCTAGATTATTTGGACTAATATTACTTAATTTTCTTTTTCCTCCCCATCCCCAGTCTAATTCATCATTTTTATTTATAGTATCAGATGGTATAGCTCTTATAAAACTCAAATAAAAAAACTTAGTACCTGTATATTTATAAATTTTTTCTAAATTCATTGCTCCATCCTCTGAAAATGATCCAGATATTTTACGCATTTCATTGACATAGGGAACAAAAATATGTGTTGGCCATATCTTTCCTTCTGAAAATTTATAATTATTTGTATTTTTACTTAATATTAATGAAAACCATAAAATTGATATTATTATTAAGACTAATATTAATATTAATAATTTTTTTATTAAATTTTTCATAAAGCACTTCCTTATTTATTTTTATTAAATTGTTTTATACAAACTACTTTTTCAAAATATAGGCATTACTCAATGACAGTAATATATCAGCTTTTCTTAAAATAATAGTTTTCATTACATATAACCAATCTTTTTATATAAATCATAGTCATACTTAATTAATTTTATATAACTTCATTATATATTTTTTTATTTCTAAATTTTTATATTTAAGATGTATTTTATTGCAATTATCAAGGCTATAGTTCTAATATGTATTAAATGCTTTCATAAAGTTCTTACACAATATATTTTCTTTGTCTTTGTTTTATTTTTTCACGTTTTTTAATCAATATAAGTAAATAATTCAAATATTATATTCCATATTAATTTTCTTTTAGTCTATTTATAGTACATCTTCTAAAGATTTCATATAAGCATTTTGTTGTCTCATTGCACTACCTGAACTATTTTGAGAATGTGTATTATATACGTTTAACAAATCTTTACTATTCTCCATCATTTCAATAAATATATTTACCTATTGCTTTTATTTCAAGACTCACTACTTCTTAAAACTATATAAAAAAAGTAAATATTACTCTTTTAATTCTTTAATTTTATTTATTTGTTTAACTATTTATTTTGTATTTTCTTTATATTATAAATATATAGGGAATTTTTCTTTATACTCTTTAATTATTATTTCTATTAAAGTATTAATTTTTAATTTCTTTTTACTTGCTAAAGATAATATACCCATTGCAAAAACTTTCCCTAAACTTATATCTTTTTCTAATTGTTCTATTGTTTTTACATTACAACTAATTACATTATCCCAAGGAATTAGTTTCATTTTATAATGTCCTGGTTCATAATTAAGACCTAATTTATTTATCCTATTAAATAAACCTTCATCTATTCCACCTTTGAGTTCTATATCTTTAAAAGTATATAAATTTATATTTATTATGCTTTTATTTTTAGAATATTTTTTTGTCTTTCATCTTTAATTTATTTTAGTTCTTTAATAATATTTTTATTATTGATCTAAATCCAACAACTAATAAATCTACAGAATAATGTAAACCAGTTTTACCCCCCTATTTCTTCGCTAGTTAAAACATTATGTTTATTTTTATGATAACATTTAGTAAAATAAAAGTAAATATATACTCATACTTTCATATGAAAGAAGACTATTTCTTCACTTTTCACATTTTTGTGCTAAGGGCAGACCTTTTCGATTTGAGCGATTTTAACCAACTTACGTTTAGAGTTCATGGAATCCCTACTACTGTTGCTGAATTTCACATCCTATCGAATGGGATAGTCCTTGAAGTCTTTACTTATATTCTTTGATTTAGGAAATTACCTGCAATTAAATCTTAAACGTTACGCAAATTTCTTTATGTAAGAAGCATTTTATTACTTGATGTTTTCCTTCAATTTGTTCTGCTAAATAAGCGTGTTGTTTATTATTAAATTTCTAAAAACGCTTTTACTATAACATTTTTATATTTTAACACATCCTGTACTCCATCTATTAATATCCTACTATTCCCAATTCATTTAGATGCTTTTTCTGTATTATCATTTCCTATAATATCTTTAACCTTATCAATTTCCAATTTAAGCATAATATTTGGCTTTGAAGATTCTAGCACTATTCTTACAATTATAACTTTTTTAACTTTATCTTCTTGTCCAATACTTTCATCTATGCCTGTTTATTCTATCTATTCAAAATTTTATAATATTTATTCTTCATGATATAATCCTTTACTAATTATATATAATACTGCATTTGTCAAT
Organism: Clostridium thermobutyricum; assembly: GCF_000371465.1. NCBI lineage: Bacteria > Bacillati > Bacillota > Clostridia > Eubacteriales > Clostridiaceae > Clostridium > Clostridium thermobutyricum. The sequence continues at coordinate 16,684 of NZ_KB850959.1, forward strand.
GCTTTTTTTAGTAAGGATCTAAATCTTTCTATAACTTTATCTGTAACTCTAATCTAACTGAAATCTTTAACTATAAATCTTATAAACTCATGACTTGAATTTTTTAATAAATCTTTCAATGACTTATTTAATGCAATAGTGTAAACTAATTCTTCTTCATAATAAATTAATCCATTACTATCAAAATTATCTTTTCTTAATTTTAATAAATTTTCTATGTCATTTTTAAACGACATTCGTCAATCCTCCCGTAAATTATATTTATATTTTATTAAATTATATTATATTAAACATATTTATCTTTAATTCCATAATTTATACGATTATTAATACGTCTTTTAATATATAATATGATTTTTTATTTTTTTATTTAAAATATTATTTACGAGTATTTCTAATAAAATTGTAATTTATAACGTGTGGATATTTAGGATTAAATAAATAATCTTATTAGTAATAAAATTAAATTTATTAATCCTGTAATTAATAAAGTAATATTTTTAGCAAGTTCTACTTTATTAGTCTTTTTATATTGACATTTTTTATTTTTTCCCACTTTTTTATTTTCTTTCTATTTTATTTTTTGTAATATATCTTAACCACAATACATTTAATTTACTTTATAATTTTTAATTTTTATTTTATTTAGTACTATAACTTTATTAATTCTCAAAAAAATATTCCTCTATATACGTATACACGGAGCCTTGTTTTATTAATGGAATATATTCCTATTAAATTTCATAAAATTCAGTAAATATTCTATTTTTAGCTTTTATATATAATGGCTCACTATGCTTTATATTTCTATTATATTTTTTATGTAAGGCTTCTTTCAGCTTTAATGATATAGATTTTGTATTGGCAGACTTAAACCCTATTAATTTATTAATTTTCTTCCTATTTTCATCTTAAACCGTTGCTTGGTAGTGCATTAATTATGTCATATTATCAAAATTTTCTTTTGATTTATTTACAACTTCACCAAAAGTCTTATTTATGTTATTAGTGTTGGTAATACACCTCTTATAGTTTTTGTAACTATTTTAGCAATTTTACTATTATCTACTTTATTAGTTAGTAGCCCTAGTTCTCTTTTTTCGCCTAAAGTCACTAAAAATTTTTATATTCCATAGTTTTAGATTAGTGGCACTCCATTGCCAATCTTTTACTTAACCATATACTCATATAAATTAAAGTTATGGCATCAGTTTCATCAATTTTATTAAAAATATAGTTTATTTCTTTTATATATTTTGATGATGTGATATCTTTTAGTACCCTTATTTTAGATAACTTATCTCTTAAACTTCTCCAATATATCTTTATATTTCCTTATCTTTTTCCTTTTTGAACTACTCTACAGCACTTAGCAGTATGTACTAAATTTATTAGTGTTTCTCCTTTATTAGTTTTTACTTTTATCTCGTTTCCTTCAAATAATACGATTTATTCTTCTTTTATTTATTTTTTAAAATATATTTTATATTTTGTTTCTTTTATACAAACGTTTTCATATGTAACTCTACCGACTTTATTACTTTTTTCATTAACAATTGTCTATTTATTATAAATTATATTATTGTATAAATTTATACTTTATATTTAATAATACAAATTCAATATTACATACACATTAATTTTTTGATAATTTTATGTATTTATTATTATAAAAAGAACTACCTAATAGTAGTTTTATTATCTTATTTTAGTAATCATTTTTATCTTCAGCATTAATATTATTTATATGCCAATCATTTATATAAAATCTACATCTAATACACGAATCTCTTTATTTATTTCAATAATATGTTTTTTCTTCCTTTTGTCTATATGCTTAAACCATTATATCAAATAGAGTTTTATTTAGTAATGAACTAAATGAATTTTATTCCATTATTGTATAATTTTACTGTTTAGAAATTAAGAAAGACTATATTAGTCTTTCTTAATTGTTATTTTATAAAATAAACTCTACACTCATATGGTTTTAAAATAAATTCATTAATATCGTCATGTTTTTCTACTTCATAATTATTTATTACCAAATTTTCATAGGATAATGTATCTTTATCATATATATATTTTGCATTTTTATCAGTTAAATTAGTTATTATTATATATTTCTCATTGTTTAACTTTCTTGTATATGCAAATATATTTTCATCTTCCTCTAAAATTAGATCATAGCTCCCGTATATTAAAGTTTCACTATTATTTCTAATTTTAATAAGTTTCTTATAAAAATTTAAGATTGAATCCTTATCTTCTTCTTGTTTTTCTACATTTATATCTTTAAAATTATTATTTATTTTTATCCATGGTTTTCCTAATGTAAATCCAGCATTTTTTCCACTTGTCCACTGCATAGGTGTTCTAGCATTATCTCTAGATGTCGCCCACACCTCTTTCATAGCTTCTTTTTCTGATATTCCATTTAATAATCTATCTTTATATATATTTATACATTTTATATCACTATAATCTTCTATGCTATTAAACTTAACATTTGTCATACCAATTTCTTGCCCTTGATATATAAATGGAGTTCCTGTTTGAAGGAAGTAACAAACTGCAAAAGCTTTTGCTGATTTATCTAAATATTCACTATCATTTCCCCAACTTGACACACATCTTGGAATATCATGATTTTCTATAAATAAAGCATTCCATCCTTTGTTTTCTAAATCTTTTTGCCATCTTGTCATTACATTTTTATATTTTTTTACATTAAACCATTTTCCTTCTTTATAATCCCAAAGATGAAGATGTTCAAATTGAAATATCATATTAAATTTACCAGTTTCTTCACTCACCCAATCATCTGCATTATTTGATAAAACACCATTTGCTTCTCCTACAGTAACGATATTATATTTATCAAAAGTTTCTTCTTTAAGTTCTTTTAAATATTCTTGTATTCCATCTACATTCATATGCTTAGAAAATGATGATACATATTTTAAATTAAAAGGATTATCTAAATCTTTTAAACCATCCTCTTTTTTTATATGACTTATTGCATCAACCCTAAAACCATCTACGCCTTTATCAAGCCACCAGTTTATCATTTTATAAACTTCTTTTCTCATATTTTCATTTTCCCAATTTAAATCTGGTTGTCTTTTTGTAAATAAATGCATATAATATTGTTCTCTTGATTTAGAGTATTCCCAAACTGAACCTTTAAATATACTTTCCCAGTTATTTGGCTCCTTACCATCTTTTCCATCTCTCCAAATATACCAATCTCTCTTTTCATTATCTCTAGAGCTTTTTGATTCAATAAACCAAGGATGTTCATCACTTGTATGATTTACAACTAAATCTATTATTAATTTCATATCTCTTTTATGACATTCATCTAAAAGTTTATCAAAATCTTCCATACAGCCAAAATCTTCACATATTTCTTCATAATCACTTATATCATATCCATTATCATAATTTGGAGTCTTATACATAGGACATACCCATATAAGTCCTATTCCTAAATCTTTTAAATAATCTAATTTATCAATAATTCCATTTATATCTCCAATTCCATCATTATTTGAATCTTTAAAACTTCTTGGATAAATTTGATATCCAACTAGTTCTTTCCACCATATTTTTTTCATTTCGTCCTCCTTTTAATTTTGAGCAATCGTTTGCTCAAAATCTAAAAAATATTAGAGATTATTAAACTTAATTTTATCATAAATATAAAAAAATAACTCTATAAATTTTAATATTTTAACTAAATTCACATTATCTTTCAATAAATTTAGTTTTTACCATTTTATGCTTTTCTTTTAATGGTGTCCCGTTTAAAAAGTTTATAAGTAATTTTGCAGCTTCATAACCAAGTTGTCTTGAATTTATATCTATAGATGATATAGGTGGATTTTGATATTGAGTAATTGGAGTATTATTAAACCCTATAATCTTAATATCTTTTATCCCCTTTTCATTTAAATATTTATTAGCTCCAACTGCAAGAAGATCCTCTGCTGTTATAACTATATTGGGTATTTCTTTTTTTAGTATTTTTTCCATGGCTTTGAATCCTAAACTCTCTGTAAAGTTTTCAGCTTCAACTATAATATTCTTATTTATAGGTATATTATTTTGTTTTAATGCATCTAAATAACCTTTTAATCTATCTTTAGACACTTTAAAATTTTTATTACCTCCTATAAAACCTATTTTTTTATAGCCATCTTTTATAAATTTATTAGTAATTTTATATGTTGCCTTAATATTATCATTATCAACAAAAAGAATACCTCTATTATTATCTGGATTTCCTATAACTACAAAAGGAAATTTTGATCTTTTTAGATAATCTATACATCTATCATTTTCTCTAACAGTTAAAAGACATAAACCATCTAATAAGTTATTAGCTAAAAATTCTTTTACATTCTTAAGTTCATCCTCTTCAGTTTTACAAAATGCATACATAAGGTAATATTTTTCCTCATCTGCTACCATACTCATCCCAATCATAGCCTCTACAAAGAAAGGATTTGAGAAAAAAGAACTCGCTTCTTTTGGTATTATTACACCTAAAATCCTACTCTTATTGCTTACAAGCTTTCTTGCAAGTTCATTTGGTTTATAATTAAGTCTCTTTATCACTTCATTTACTTTCTTTTTAGTTTCTTCACTTATTCTACTACTATTTGATATTACTCTTGAAACGGTAGATGTTGCTACGTTAGCTTCTCTTGCAACATCTTTTATTGTTACTTTCAAAAATATCTCTCCTTTTCACAAATAAATTTTTATATTTAGAAAATCAATATTAAAATACGAAAAGTTTATCATAAAATTTTAAATAACCTATCTATTCTAATTAATAATCTTTATAATTTTATTATATCATTTTTCTTATATATAAACATTCATATCGATTTTAGATTATTATTTGTTAACTTTAAAAGTTTAAACTAAAAATATTTCTAAATACAAATAAAATATAAATTATATGAATAATCATATATACTTACTTTCAATAAAATTATAAATTAGTATATAAATCATAAGATTAAAAATATAAGCTAATATACTATCTAACTTAATAAATTACTGTTAAAAAAGCTCTAAATCAAGTAGGCGATTTAAAGCTTTTTTAATTTTTACATAAATATAATTTAACTTTCTTTACTTGCAAAAGTTTCTTTTATTGCAGGAACTGATATAGCACCTATTATTAATAGTATACCTGAGATTAAAAGCATTGAAGGCATTGATTCTCCAACTATTGGGAATAATATAAAGCTTAAACATGATGCAACTATTTGTGGTAAACAAATACTGCAGTTAAAAAGTCCTAAATACATTCCCATATTTTCTCCTCTTAACGCATTAGTTAGTATAGTAAATGGGAAAGTCATCATGCTAGCCCAAGCAATACCTATTAATATAAATGATATTATTAAAACGTATTCATTGTGAACAAAAAATATTGAACCAAATCCTATTCCACCTAATACTAAACTTAAAGCATATGATACCTTTCTTTTTTCATTTGATATCTTTGATAGTATTAATGACCAAACTACAGCACTAATTGATTGAACTGCTGATAATACTCCAAACCAGTTCCCTGCTGCTTGATATCCAGCACTATATGGTGCTGATGTATGCCAAACATTTGCGGCAATTGCTCCTGTTCCATAAGTCCAAAGATATTGAAATCCCATCCAACAGAAGAATTGAACTATTGTTATTGTCCAAAAAACTTTTGGAGCTTCTTTTAATAATGTTATAATACCTTTTTTCTCTTTTACTTTACTTTGTTTAATTCCATGATAATTTGCATATACTTCTGGAGGATATTCCTTAACTTTAAAAACTGTAAATAAACTACAAATTATTAATATAACTGCACCTATGTAAAATGAAATAACAACTGATTGAGGAATAACTCCTTTTGGTGCTGTATTTGAAACACCTATCATTGTTAAAACAAATGGGAATATACTAGCTAAAACAGCTCCACTATTTGATAGAAAACTTTGTATTGAATATGCGAAACCTTTTTGTTTTTCGTTAACCATATCACCAACCATCATTTTAAAAGGTTGCATAGCTATATTTGATGATAAATCCATAAATAATATAGTTATTGCTCCAAAAAGAAGTGCTGCTGTTGAATCAAATCCAAAACCAAAACTACCTGAGTTTGGTAGTAAACATAAAACTATTACTGCTATTACAGAACCTACTATTAAATATGGGATTCTTCTTCCTAATTTTGGAATCCATGTACGATCTGAAAAATAACCTATTAAAGGTTGTACCACTAATCCTGCAAGAGGTGGTAGGATAAAGAAAAATCCTAATTTAGTTGGGTCTGCCCCTAAAGTTTGAAATATACGTCCCATATTAGAACTTTGTAATTGGAATGCCATTTGCACACCTAAAAATCCAAAACTTATCATCCAAATCGTACCTAATGGTAAGTTTGGCAAACTATATTTTTTATTAACACTTTCCATAATAATGTGATTGTAATAACTTATATTACAATATCCTCCTTATCTGTTATTTTTATTATATTTTATAATTCCTTTTGGAAATATTATTTTTATACCTCCTTGCAATCAAATTGTAAATCTTAACGCCACACTCGCGCAAATGTTTGCACAAAGTATTTTTTTCAAAATATTTCTCTTTAATTAAATAATTTATTATAAAATATAATATTTTATTTATATTTTAATAATTAAATCCTTATTTTAAAATTTTTATATGAAAACATTTACTTATTTTTTTGCACAACTTATATATACTGAAAACTGTATTATATTTGTTCTTTATCAAAAATTTTTTTCTTATTGTTCTTTTATATAGATTTTAAAAAATTATTAATACAAACCTATTAACATAATTCTATTTTCTATGTTATATAAATAAACAACTGTAAATTAAACTCATATAATATCTACTCAATATATAAGAAAATATATAGAAAAATCTATCATTAATTGACTTTTATATTAATACTAAAAATGCACCTTTTACATATGTACAAATTATATATTCTCTAAATAATTTATAGTTTTAATTACAAAATTAATAATACTTTTATAAGCTTCTAGTTTTGATCGAATATTATTTCATTTTAATTTCTTAACTCCTATATTTATAATTTAATAGATAATTATAATATATAAAAATTATTTTTAATCCTAAGATTTTCAATTAAAATACTTAAATCATAAACATTCATATTTTTAAACTTAATTTTACTATCTTCTGTATTAACTATATATATATTACATTCATTGAATTTATTTTATATTTTTAATAAAAAAGAACTATTTAAATATATCTTTAAATAGTTCTTTCAATACATAATTTTATTTTAACTTAATCTTTATTTAATAAATTGTTTCTATCAATTTTATCTATTTAAATTTTTATACTTTTCTATTTTTTTTAAAATATATTCTGTCACAGTTAACTTTTCTGATTTAGAATATAATTCATTAAACTTTTCTATAAATTCTTCTTCATTTTCTAAATATTCAACTAGATAATATTCTTTATAATCTTCTATATTATTAACTATTACTATTTCTATTCCAGTCCCTAATGCTTTTTCATCTAATTCTTCTAAGTTTTTCAAACTACCATTGTAACCAAATGACTTTATCATATCAGCTTTTCTCAAAATAATAGTTTTCATTACATATCACCAAGCTTTTTATATAAATCATAGTGTTTATTTAATTCATTTTCTATATCTTCATCAGATATTGTCCTTAATTTGTCTAATTCTTCACGAATTTCTATAGAATACTTATATCCATATTTTCTTATAAATTCTTTTACATCTTCTAATGTTATTTCTTTTTCCATTTTTTAATTCTCCAATATTTTTATCTTGCAAACAACTTACTAAATATTCCTTTTCTTTTTTCTTTTTCCTCAAAATCTTTTTTATTATTATCCATTCTCGTTTTTAATTCATTATACATTTCTATTGTTTTTTTATTTTCTTCTGTCATAATTGAACGAACATTATCAGTAATTGAATTTGTTTGTTGAGATAATTCTGTTGTAACTTTATCCATTACATCTCCTACAATTTGACCAACTAATTCTGGATAGGAAGCTTCTATGACTTCTTGAACTGATTCATTTACATTTGCAACTATATCTTTGATTAAATTTTCTTCACGTTTCTCCATTGTAGCAATCATTTCTTTTCTAAATTCAGACATCATTTCTTTATTTTTTATCATAAGTTCAGTTGCTAATGCTTCATAGGCTAAAGGATCTTTTTTATCTATAACTTCTAAAGCATTTTGACCTTGTTTAATTTTTTTATCAAGCAATCCTCGTATTGCTCCAAGAGATAAATTTTTTTCTCTCCTCATTTGTCTTATAAATTCAAAAATTTGGACTGAATCTTTAGAATATTTTCTAAAGCCATTATCTGGATTTATTTTAACATAACCTTCTTCTCGCAAAATTGGAAAAGCACTTTCCCAATCTCTAACTGTCTGTGATGATTCTCCTATAACTTTACCAATTTGTACAGCATTAAAGTGATAATCACTTTTTTCCATTAATGATAAAACGTCATCTTTTATTTCTTCGAATTCAACATCAGTATAATTTTTAGTTTCATCTATGTTTCCCATTAGTCAACTCCCCTTAACTTATTCTTATCTTTTTTTATATAATTAATATCTTAACTTAATTTTAAAAATTTATATATTAATTTTATCTTAATCAAGAAAAATACTAGAATAACCTTAAGTTTACATATTAAGTTAGTACATTAATATTACAATAACTGGAATTGGATGTCAACAATAAATCACCTTAACTTAATTTATTATATACTTATATCTTATCTTAACTTAGTAAATTAATGTATTAACTTTACCTTAACTTTAGATGTATATGTATTAGGTTTAACTTTACTTATTAAGTATATACTTTTATCTTAGCTTAGTCTAAATTTATTCTAAATAAATCTATAATTATTCTAAGTTTTATCAATAAATTATCAAAAATAAAATTATAAAAGGATAAAATTTGATAATACTTAGAATAAAATTAGATATAATATATAAAAACTTAGAATATAATATTGATAAAATATGCTAAATATTTATTGACAACAAATTTTAATTAGCTTATTATAGTTAATAAGGGAGGTAATTCCAATGGAAGTGTCGTTAAATACAAATACTTTTAAAGTCTTAAAGGCAATTAGTGTAGTTCCAAATCTAACAGAAGAAGAAAAGGCGTCTGGAATTAAGAGATTATCTTCATATACAGAAGGAGTTACAAAAGCTATTATAGCTAATAGAATGAAGAAACTTAATCTTTCAACAAGTACAATAAATAGAAGTATTAAAGTTCTTTGCGAAAATGAGTTGATAGCAGAAGGGCTTAAAATTACAGATTGTGGAGCAGGAAGAAAAAGGGGATATTCTAAAAGCTATTATATTACTGATAAAGGTATAGACTTTTTAAATAATTTATAAAAAAGGAGTTTTAAATATGGAGTTAAATAATATATTAGTAGTGGGATTAGGTCAATGTGGATGTAGAATAACAGATGGTTTTAAATCATTAAATCCAGAATTGACACCAATATATATCAATTCATCAGAATATGATATGTTAGATTGCAAACATATTAGAGATTATAATAAACATATTTTTAATGGAGCAGATGGATCTGGTAAAGATATAAATAAAGCATTAGAGTTTATAATAGAGGACAAGCCAAGATTATTAAGTTTCTTAGATAAGTTTTCACAATTTAAGTATATGTTAGTTGTTTCTTCATTAGGTGGGGGAACAGGAGCAGGTACTTTAACTGAATTCTGTAGAATAGTTAAAGAAACATATGACATTAAAGTTGGGGTATTATCAATAATGCCAAGTTTAACAGAAGATAAATTAAGTTTAGACAATGCTTTAACAACACTTAAAGAGTTAAGTTCAAATAAGTTTTTAGAATTAGTAGATAGTGTTACTGTAGCTAACAACGGTAAAGTTAAAGGTGGAAATTATGCTAAGATTAATAGACAAATAGTTAAGGGATTTAGCCAAGCATTAACTCTAACTACAGACAGTAGAGAAGAAAGAATAGATACATCTGATTTATCTAAAGTATTTCTTAATAATAAAGGATATCTTTCAATATTACCAATGCCAGAATATTGTGATAGCATAGAAGAAAGTTTATTAGAAGCAAGAGAAAATAATATTTTTGTATGTAATTCAGAAGATATGGAATGTGGTTATGGAGCAATAGTATTAAATGAAGAATACAATTTAAAGGAAGTAGCTAGTTTAATAAATTCAGATGAAACATTATTTAAATCACATGATAAAGAAGATCCAAATAAGAATATGATATTATTAGGTGGTTGTAGTTTCCCTAGAGATATAATTAATGATTTAAGAACAGAATTAAGAACTAGAAATGCTAAGAAAGTAGAAAGAAAACTAGGATTAGATGATGAAGAATTTGATATAGATGAAAGAAAGAAAAAAATAATGAGTTCATTATCTGAAAATGGTAATTCTATAAGTAGAAATAGAAGAAGAACAAATAATATAAATAAAATTTTAGATGATGAAGATATAGATTTTTAATCAATAAAAAGATAGGACTTAGGTAAGTTAAACCTAAGTCTTATTTATTTTATAATTAATATTAGTTAAGTTTTTATTAGTATATTCTAAATATATGTTAAATATATGAAAGTATAGTCTAAGTTTATTCAGAAATTAATATGTATTTGAATAAACTTAGATAATTTTTAGGATAAATTATAAATAAAGTTTTTTATTATTTTATCTTTTAAATTTTTATATTCTACAACTATTTCTTTTATTGTTATAAAAAATCTAAATCAACCAAAATTTCATATAAATAATTAATTTATTTTCAAAAATAGAGTAGTATATTTATATAAAATCCAAGATAGACTTTATTATAGATATAAAAAAATAATAAAGAGTTGAATATATTCCAACTTTAAAAATTTCTATAAACTAGATAGTAAAAAACATATTGGCTTTAATAGTAACAGTAATAAATGTTTTTATTTTTTTAATTTAAGCTTAATAAAATAAGATTTCATTTCATACGAAAATTTTCTACGCATTGACATAGTACCCTTTGAAGGGGATAATTTTATTGTATTTATATAAAGAGTTTAACAATCCTTAGATAATAAAATTTTAAATATAAGAGGTGAGAATACGATATGTTGAAGATGTATTTAAATGATTTAATAACTTTATATAAAAGAGAGAATTTAGTTGATAATTGCATAACTCTTTTATTCTATAATGTTGATATACAGTCTTTAGTAAATGAATTAAAAAAGATTTCTATAATTGATAATTATAAAATAGAATATGAAAGAAATTTAAAACTATTAGAGTTAAAATTTAAGAATGAAATAGATCTTAATGAATTCAATAAAATATTGAAAATTTTAGACACTATATATATAGTTGAAATCTATCAATGTAAAATGACTTTTGAATTATTACATAAAATTAAAGATAAAACAATTACAACTAGTGAAATTTTAATAGAAATTAATTTATCTCAATCAGAAATTTCGAAGAGTACTGGTATTCCTAGAAATAAACTAAATGATTTTATAAAAGGGCGTAGAAAAGTTAATATAGATATTATAAATTCAATTTATTCTCAGTACCCTTTAATTCCAGCATGGGATATTTTCAACTGTCCAAAATAGTTCTGTAAATTTTTGATATATGGATTTATGTGTTATAAAATGTATATATAGGAAATAACAAATGATAAAAGGACGTGTTAATTGATGAATAAAGTTATTTTAGTTGGTAGACTTACAAGAGACCCTGAATTAAGATTTGCTGCTGGAAGTGGTAATGCTGTTGCTAGATTTTCATTAGCTGTTACAAGACAATTTAAGAGGGATGAAGCTGATTTTATTAACTGTGTTTCATTCGGAAAACAAGCTGAAACTATAGCACAATACCTTACAAAAGGAAGACAAATATCATTAGTAGGAAGTTTAAGGACTGGCTCATATGATGCACAGGATGGCTCTAAGAGATATACTACTGATGTAGTAGTTGAAAATTTTGAATTTATCGGCGGAAAAGGAAATACCAATACTAACGGACAAAATAATAGCCAAATCTCTAGTGGGTTTGATGATGATTTAACTCCTGTAGATGATGGAGATATGCCGTTTTAATTATGCTAAAAATATTATATAGATAAAGTTTAAATCCATATCTTTTAGATATGGATTTTTAAATTAATTTAAATGCTCTAAAACTGATTTTAACCAATTAATAAATATCTTTATATTAAATTTTCCAATCTTATCATCACATTTTAAACTATTTAATCCTGAAATTAAATCTTCTATATATTCTTTATCTCCTTCAAAGTAATCTTTAACATTGCTAAATGAATATCTACTAAAAATTGCTTCCGCTAACTTACGTTTTTCTAAATTATTGCTTTCTTCAAGCATTATAATAATTTTATTAATATCAAAATATTTTAAGAATCCTTTATAATTGAAAAAATAATCATTTTTATCTGAAATATATCTTGCAAGGTCTAAAACTTTATTCTCATCAAATATTTCCTTTGTTTCTTCTTCAATTATTTGTTTTAATCCTCTAGGCTCATATGAATTTAATTTTTTTAACATTTCAATATGTTCTTGATCATTTTCATATCCAGGATAACAATTACTATTAATAAGGATTATATCATTAAAATTATCTGGTCTAGACTCTATCAGTTCCCCAATACCTATTACCAGTTCGTTTAATTCCTCTTTAGTAATTATATTTATATCTTTATATAACATATAAAAATAGTCTATGTTGACTTTCAATTCATTTATATTAATATTTTCATCTTTATTTTCAACTTTACTTTTTATTTCTTTAAAATTATTTTTTACATCATTTTCAGACATTAATATATAATTGGTTGGAATTAAGTTTTTTCCTTTATTTAAGTCCTCATTTAACTTTCTTAATTCTTTGGATAAACTATTTAGCTCCTTATTTAAACTACTTATGTCAATAAATGATGTGCTTAAAAATATAATTATACTTTTAACTATGTAAGCATTTTTTAATGAATATTTTGTTCCCAATTTAATTAATATAATCTCATTTATTGCTTTATCTAAATGGTTTATATTACTTTTCTTCATCTCAATAATTAATTGTGTTGTAGATTTTATTATATTTTCTATTACTTCATTTTCTTTATACATTTCTAGTTTATTGTTATCTATTTTAGATAAAATAGATTTTAACTTTATAATTACATGCCTTGCAGTTCTTGCATTAAAATATTGGTTCAAATCAAAAATCTTTATTATAAGTTCCTTATTAGATTCTAATATATTCAAAATTTCTCCATCTGCTTTTGAACTACTTATCATATTTTTAATTATTTCATCTTTATTAGGGCTATATTTAATTGTTTGATATATTAACTTTTCTTTTACTTCATCATAATAATCATTATTAAAATATATATCTTTTACTAATCTATCTAATTTATCTAAAACTTCTTTCTTATCTAATTTATTTTTATTATCATCTTCATTAACTTCTCTAGTATCTTTGAATATCTCATAGGCATTTATATTCTTTAACTCTTTATTTTCATTAAAGTTATTCTTATTAAGTTCCTTTTCATTAGCAATAATTATAACTTTTTGTTTTTCATGTTCTACTAATTTATTTATATAACCTAAAACAGAGTTTATAGGTATATTGCATCTTTCTAAATCATCAAATATTATCACATATTTCGTATATTCATGATTCGAATTTAAAAAAGCTTCTTCAAATTTCTGTGCATAATCATCTAAATTAATTCCAGTTTTTAAGTTTATACCACAGGATAATAATTCCCAAATAAACTTAGGAACTTTTTTGCCTGTTTTTAAAAGTGGTATTGTATTTATTAGTAGTTCTTTTTCTATATCTAATATACTTGTCATTCCATACAAGGAAATATAAATAACCTTTTGTCCTTTGTCTTGTAATTCTTTGATGACTTTATTTTCTATAAAATAAGTTTTTCCAGTTCCCCATTCTCCATCAATTAAAATTGCCCCACCAACACATTCTTCTTCAACATAATCATTTATTATATCTATTATATTTTCATCATTTAAATTATTATTGCACATTTTCCACCTCATAGTTATATATATTCAATAAAATAGAATTTAAATAAAAATATATTTATAAATTAGTTGTATTTAAAAATTATTTAAATACAACTAATTTATTTTACATTTTTAGTATTAAAAGACTAATCAATTATTTATAAATTCTGTTAGTTTCAGCTAAATACATAAGTGCAACAATTATAAGTAAAATTGCACATACTGATAAACCAATCATGCTACACGTAACCCAAATTTTTCCTTCTTGACTAATAATTGATAAACTTTTAATATCAATTCCAAAAACCCCAATTAAAAAAACTCCTAAAAATTTAACTACTTGAAAAATTGAGTCTAATTTTTTTTCATATTTTTCATTCATAAATAAATACTCCTTTCTCTTTTTTTTACTTTTATTATAACAAATTATGTTATCATTATAAAAATTTGCTATACATTTATTTAAACCCAATATTCAATGTAAATTTTTATTTATGCCAATTCTATCACAGAAAATAATTAATATAATTATTTCAAAACTAAAAGAACTATTATTAAGTTAATACTTACTAATAGTTCTTTTAGCTCTTTATTAATTCTTATTTCTATTATTAAAATAGGTATTGGGTAAAAAACTTTTGAATTTAAATGTATATTAATGAAAAATAAAACTTTTATTGAATTGATTTCTTTATTCCATTATATTGTATTTATTATTTAATGTAAATTAAGTTAAATTTATTTAACTAACTGACTTATAACATTTTAACTAAAAATAATTTAATAATTTTTATTTTAATCAAATTATAATTTAGTTCTGTAAAAAATCTAATTAAAATTTGAAAAAAGTTTTCAGTATATAATTTATTTAATATTATTTTATAATATTATTAAAGGATAATTGATAGGTAAACGTTCCTCAATATTAGCTGATGTGTGTAATTAATTATTTTCCCCTCAGCTAATATAAATATAAAATTTTAATAATCATTACTAAAGTAACAGAATTTATAAGTCTGTTACTTTTTTATTTATATACAATTTCTAATTATATTTTGATTAAATTTTCTCTCCTAAAATTTTTCATAAAAAGAAAAAAATGTTATAATTTATATATAATATATATTATTATGAACTAAAGGAGTGCTAAAGATAAATTATGAAAGAAAAACTTTTAAAAGAAGAACTTATAACTGTTAATATGCCAAAGAAAATAATTATTGGAGATCCTTCATATTATGAAGATGAAACTCTAAGCAAATATAAACTAGATAGGCTTACATATACTAAAACTTTTAGAGGTAAATTAGATTGGAAATGTCATGTTATTTTAAAACAAACTTATACAGAAGATGAAAACATTCAATATAAAACTAACTCTATTAATTTAGTATGTTCTGCTGATGATGAATTGATAGAATTGGTAAAAAAAGATTGCTGTTATAATTATATAAAAGTTAAAGATAGGTATATTGGTGTTGATACTGCGGAATATTTTTTTGCAATAGATAATAATGATACAATGATACAAACAGGTAGTGATGGCTATATTGCAACAATATTAGAGTTTTATAAAGGAAATAAATTGTTGGCCATAAAAATTAATTTAGATTTTGGAGATGTTCTAGATTACGAAGAATGTAAAAGTAGAGTTCAATATCTATTTAATAAAAATTTTGAATAAATATAAAATCTTAAATTATTATATATCTAAAGGTTTAGTAATGTTACTAAACCTTTTTGTTTTAAAAAAATTAACTATTTGATAAAAACTTTTAGTGTCAAAAGTAGCATATTTACTATGTAAGGCTTTTTAAATATATTTAAAAATTTAATTGAATAGATTAGAGTAAATTGAATGTGGTGCTATATATTGAAGTTTAAAGGAATAAAAATTGAGGAAATAGGATTAGAAATATCTGAATACAAAGAAGAAATTAATGGTGAAGAAGCATATGATTATTTTTATGAAATTTTAAAAAATAAATTAAATGGAAATGCCTATTTAGATGAGGTAACAGATAGTGCTATTCAAATAAGATTTGAAAGAGAAGCTAATAAAGAAACATTAGATTATATTATTGATTTTTATAATAAATACATTAAAAATAATAAAAAAATATTAGATAACTGCAATGTTAAGTTAACAATTTCCCTGGAAGAATATTTAGGGGATTATAATTTTTACGATTTTACTATTATAGATTTTGAAAAAAATATTATTAAAACAATTTGTTTTGAATAATGCTAGATGGAGTGATAAAAATGAAGAAGTATGGTGTTAAATCTAAAAATAACAATGATATATTTATATTTCATGCTTTACCGAAAAAAATTACAAAATTTCAATGGTATATTTCTGAAAAAAGCAATGAAATTGGTAAGGTTATTGAAGGAGAAATATATGAATCTATTACATTGTCAACAAAATTAATAGCTGAAAAGATGTATGATGGTAAATATTTATATTGTAAGTACCTAGATAAGAATAAAAATAGCTATGAAAAAACAGAATATATAAAGTTAGATTTAACTGTTGATAGTATGGTTAATGAAGGTATAATTTTTGATGATATTTCAGAATTTGATGAACAAGGTAACATAGTAAGTTTAATTACAAATAAGTAAAGGAGTTAAATATTATGAAGTTTTATACTTATGACGATGTTAAAACTAAACTTAAGGGTAAGAATTTAATAGTCTTATTAGGTAAATCAGAAGGTGAATATTGGGGACTATTTCAAGATAAAGAAATAAAAATTAAAAATGAATACTTTGATATTGAAAAATATGATTTTATAGTTTGTGCTAGAGTTCTAAGTAGAAAAGGAAACTACTTTATTCCTGTTGGTTATTCAAATGAAAGTGAATGGCTAAAGCAAGAATTTTCTAAAATTGAGTGGTTAAATTAAATAATATGCATAATGATGGTTTATATGAAAAAAGAAATATTATAGCATAACTCAAAAATGATGGATATATGCTTAAAAGAGTCAGAAGATTATATAGAATCAAAAGAGAACAATCAAAATGAAAAGAAAAAAGCTATTAAAGGAACTAGAAAATATAGACTATGATATTACTATTTATTAAATTTAATTAAGAGAAGGTGGATTTAAATGTTTAAAAAAAAGCATAATATTAAATTAACAGAAGAATTGAAATATGTTAGTTTTTACTTTCAAGATTTAGGCATTATAGAAAATGACGGATTCGAAATAACAGATATTTCAAAACATATAAAAACATTTGAAAATAGTTTTGAATTAGAGAGTGAGTTAAATAAATTGTCACAATATATATATGATGATAAAAGGAGAATACATTTTAATGAATTTAGACAGTTCCCTTATATAACTCATGGGGATAATAATTTATGCGATTTTTCGATATTAGCTAAAAATTATACTAATTTAGATATATATTTAATTAAATTCATAAGGAAATTTGTAAAATATATTAAAAATGGTGAATATTCATTTTTTGATGTAGATTTCATTATTAAAAATACGAGAAAAATAGAAATTAAGGAGTATTCAATTTTTGCAATGCCAATTGATGAAGTTTTAAGATTATAAATAAATATAGTGTATAAATTTAATACCTCTTAGAGTAATAATGACTAAAAGAAAGTATTAGATTAATTAACCTAATATATA
This sequence comes from Clostridium thermobutyricum, assembly GCF_000371465.1. Classification (NCBI taxonomy): domain Bacteria; kingdom Bacillati; phylum Bacillota; class Clostridia; order Eubacteriales; family Clostridiaceae; genus Clostridium; species Clostridium thermobutyricum. Next base: position 34,526 of record NZ_KB850959.1, read on the forward strand.
TTAAGGAAGTGTTTTTATGGAAAGAGAAAATAATATAAAAAAAAGATTATATAGAATAGATGATTGTCATTTTTATAATAATAATGAAAGTTGTTTATTGATAGAAAGTGAATTAGATCCAGATATTTTAGAAAAAATAATAGTGGCAATAAAATTTAAATTTGAGGAATTAGTTGATGAGAGTTTTGATATTGATTTTTATCATTTATTAGATATACTAAAAAAATTTTATAATGTTAAAGATGTTAAAGATGAATATAAACACTTATTAAATAAAACTGATATTTGTAATTATGAATATTATACACATAACAATAATGAATGCTGCATTTATTTAGAAGAGGCAAATGTTGTTATTATAGAGTTATTTAAAGCTAGAGAAAGTCATTGTGGACCTAATTATAAAGAAATTTATAAGTATTTAGTTAAAGATAAAGAATTAGAAAATATGATTTCTAATTATATGCAATATTCTGAAAGATATCCAGAATTAATTAATTATATTAGTCATTAAGTAAAAATCTAGAGATAGATTAAAATTATGATAAATAATTTTATCATACACCTTTAAAAGTTTAGTAATTTTATATTATTAAACTTTTTTTATTTTATTAAATTTATTGTTTTCCTATTATTCAAAAACTTTTAATAATTTGGCAAAAACTTTTATTGAGAAAAGTAGCATATTTAATATGTAAGAATAATTAAAATAAATGGCTATGTCCAAAAATTAAATGAAAAATATAATTAAAAAAAATTGAGTTTTACTCATTGAGGAATTAAATGAAAGGAGAAGTAAATAAAATTTTATGATGAACTTTATTTTATATTGTATAAAACAATCATCATTTACGAGTATTTTATTTACAAATAAAAATTATGGATAATGTAAGAGTTAATTCATTAAAAAGAAAAATTGAAAAAAAAGAAACTAAACAAAATACCAATTTTAAAGAGGTAAAGAAACCAGACTTATATAAATTTAAGTTTGATTATTTCTATGAATCAAAAACTTATTCAAACTTACTTGCAAAGTATACCAATTATTTTGAACAAATAGTAGCTAATGAAGCTATTATTAATGAAAAGTTAATAATGGATATGACAGATCAAGAAGTAGAGAATCTATTTAATACTGTATTACACAGAGAAATTAGTAATTGTATGTCTTTTGAGGATGTATCTGATATAAGAAATGAAGATGGAAGAAAATTAGATATTAATACTATTGCATCATTATGTAAGATAAATCCATCAGAGGTTTGCGCAAAAGATATAACTATTGCATACAATGATGGATATGTTAATTTAATATGTGTATTAAATCAAAAGACACCCAAAAGCATAATTAAATCTCGTTGGAATTTTAGTAAAGGAATGAATATAGCCGCTTCTATAGGCTATATACTTGCTTATTTATACTTGATTAAAGTTACTGATAGAAAATTGTCAGAATTATTAAAAGAATCAAATTCCAAAAGTAAAAAAGGTGATTATGCAATTAAAGAGTATAATCAGGAACAAATAAATGCATTATTTAATTGGGCAGATTACGGATATTACTTTTTATATCCAATTCGTATAAAAGGTTTATCCCTTATTTTAGAAGCATTTTCTATTATAGCTGAGGAACAATATAATGCAAAGTTAGATGAAGAATATAATAAGATGCTAAAAAAATCTTATGCAACATCTTATATTCAAAAAAAGAATATTCCTAAAAAAGTGCTTGATAGAATGAATAATAGTGTATTTTTAAAAGATTTTAGTGAATTAGAATTAGATCAGGAAACTGACCTATCTAAATTTAGTTTAATAGAAGAAGAATATTCTATATTAAAAGATAAAATCGATTTAAGTAAACTATTTTCTTCTAAAACTAAACCAGCATTACGTTTTAGAAAATTAGGTAAGCATAGAGCATTAGGCTTATATTTCCCTTTTTGTAATTGTGTATGTGTTGATTTAAATGCTCCATCATCATTTTTTCATGAAATAGGACATTGTATTGATTATACATTCACAGATGATACACTAAAACTTTCTAGTAAATCTAGCTTTAGAAGTATAGTTGCTAATTACAGAAAGCTATTTTTAAAAGAAGTTGATGATTTAGATGATTCCCATCCCTCAAAGGCTTATTTAAAGTATAAAAAATCATACTATTTCAATACTTCTGAAATTTTTGCTAGAACATGGGAAATGTACTTAATTCTAATAAAAAAATTAGAGTCAAGCTTTGCTAAACCAAAACTTAGTATTGATAGAGGCTATCCTACTACAACAGAACATTTTTTAAATATAATAAAAATATACTTTGATGAATTATTGAATAAAATGAGTTTAAATTTAGAAGTTGGCATTTCTACATTTATTAATCCAAATTCAAATTCTGTTACACCACTTCTTCAAATAGTAAATTCTAATTCTAATAGTTCTGAAAAAGATAATAATAAAAATTTAAGTATTTCTGATAGTAGTTATCCTATGAAAATAGCTGATTCTAATGGTATAAATCCTAATAATAATTTAAAAACTGATAGAGATATTGATTGTAATATTTCTAATTTTAAAATTAAAATCAATAAAGGAACTAATCAATTATCATTCCTTTAATCAAATCGCCATAGTTAGGTGTCTAACTTATGGCGATTTTTATTTTATTAAATTTAATTTCTTATTTTTTACAATTTATTAAAAGCTTTTTGCCTGAAAAGTAGCATATTTACTATGAAAGATAAATTAAAATAAATGGCTATGTCCAAAAATAAAATGAAAAATTTAAATTAAATGTAATTGTTAATCAAAGGAGGAATTAAAATGAATAAATTTCTAATAAGTAATAATTTTTACTTTGTAAATGAAATTATAACTAAAGAAATTAAGGATATTGATTTTTTAGAATTTAATTATTTAAAAATATCAGAAAAAACTGATATTGATTTAATAACTAATTTTTTAGAATCTCTTCCTTTTTCTGATACTAAAAAAGTTTTACTAATTGAGGTAGAACAATTTAGTATTAAAGAATTAAAAGAAATATTATCAAATTCAAATGAAAATACACAAATTATAGCGGTATATTATTTGAAAAATAAATTAGATAAAGTTGATACAAAATTATCTAACCTATTTAAAAATAATGGATTTACTATTTTGAAAAGCGACAAAGTTAATTTGGAGCTAGTAGATAAAATTTTAAAATCTAAAAATATTCCTGTTTCTGCAACTACCTTTATAGATGCAGATAATATGGATGTAGTTTTAAATGATATTGAAAAAATTAGCTTATTAGATGAAGAAGAGCTTATTAATGTAAAAAAATATATATCTGAATCATTTGATAGTAATATTTTTGAATTAATAAACTCAATTCTTTTAGGCGATTTAGATGAAGCTTTAAATAAATACTCTCATCTAAAAGAAAATCCAGTTGCTATAAATAGAATAGTATTAAAACAATTGGATCAGATAAGGATAATTAAAAGTTATCCAAGCTCATTTAAAAGTGAGTTATCAAAAAGGGGATATTCTAATATACACCCTTATAGATTACAGCTTATGAAGAAATCATCTATAAACACAGTAATTGATTTAAATATGGCTGTTATGGAACTAATGAAAAATGATATTGATAAAGTTTTTAACTTTGAGACATCAATATTAAAAATAGTTTCAACTAAAAACAATTAAATTAAATTTAATGGCAATGCCAAGGAGGAATAAAAAATGAGATTAAATGATAAATATAGACCAGGTAAATTTAAAGATATTGTAGGACAAGAAATGGTATCAGAGATATTAAAGAAACAAGTTATCTCTAATAAACTTGCACAAGCATACCTTTTTGAAGGTAGAGCAGGGAGTGGAAAAACAACTTCTGCAAGAATTTTAGCAAAAGCTATTAATTGTACAAGTCCTATAAATGGTGAGCCTTGTGGACACTGTGATAGTTGTAGAGCTATTCAAGATGGTACTTCTCCAGATGTTATTGAAATAGATGCAGCTAGTAATGGTGGAGTTGATAATATAAGGGCTATTAAAGAAAATATGATGTATTCTCCAAGTATAAGTAAATATAAAGTTTATATAATAGATGAATGTCATATGCTTACTACTAGTGCATCAAATGCCTTTCTAAAAATTTTAGAAGAACCACCTAAATATGGGAAATTTATATTATGTACTACAGATGCTGATAAAATGCTAATTACAATTTTATCAAGATGTCAAAAATATAAATTTAAAAATATAAGTGTTAATGATATTAAAAAACAACTTATGCTTATATCTAAATCTGAAGGATATATTCCTGATACTTTAGACAATATAGTAGATATTATAGCCAAAGTATCAAAAGGTGCTATGAGAGATGCAGTTAGTATATTAGAGCAGTTAATTAGCAGCAATATTACATCTTTAAAAGAGGTTATATCTATATTAGGTATATCTTCAAATGCTAGAATATTTAAGTTATTAGGTAACTTAAATAGACGTGATTCTGCAAGTTCTATGGAAACATTTTTTAAGGCTTTAGAAGATGGTACAGATGAAACTAAATTTTGTACTAGTTTAATAGATGCACTTAGAGCTTTACTAATTATAAAAAGTGGTGCTAGCACTAATCTTATTGAAATGTCAAAGAAAGATATTTTTGGTCTTACTAAATTTTCAGAGCTTATTGAAACAAAAGAGATTATTGGCCTATTAGAAATATTCCAAGATGCTTTTAATAATCTTAAAAATGCAATGTCTAAAAATTTAATAATAGAAATAGCAATCATGAAATCAATAGAATTTATGAAATCACAAAATAAAAATTGCATAACAGAAAATATATCTAATGAAACAAAAGAAATTAAAAAAACTGAAACTAAAAAAGAAACTAAAGATAATGGTTTAACTGAAGAAGAAATCAATGCTTTAAAAATGAAAAAACTAACTAAAACTATAAAAGAACGTCAATTAGTTTTAGAAAATAAAGTTAGAAATGTTGCAGATAAAAAAGAAGGAAGAGCAAAAGAGGCTTATTCCAAGTTAGCTGATGCAATAAAATCATCTGGATTCACTAAGCAACAAAATTCAGATGTTATTGTTATAATAGCTCATACTAGCTTTAAAGATATATTAGAAAAAGCAATTAGTAATAAGTCATTAAATAAAATGATTAATGATTGCTTTATTATAGATGGCATTAATTATACAGTTAAATTAGATTAATTTACAATTTACTATTAAAACAAAATTAAATAGCTTAGCTATAGGAGGATTTAAATATGTTTAATCAAGTATCACTAGGTGGAAAAACAACAGAAAAATATACATTTAGAATAGTTAATGGGACTGCTATATATAACGGGACAATAACTGTAGATGATTATGTGAAAAAAGAGAAAAAAACTTATTTTATAAAATTTACTGCTTTTGGTAAAAAAGCTGAATTATTAAATAAATATTTAACTAAAGGGACTGATCTAAACATTCATGGTAAACTTACTATTAATACTTATGAAATTGATGGTAAAAAATTTAAAGAACCAATTATAATTATTAAAGATGTTTATTTAGCAAAATCTGTTTTTGAAGGAATTCAAAATAAAGAAAATTATTTTTGTGAAAATGATATTAATGAAAATGAATTTGAAGATTACTTTAGAGATTACTTTGAAGATGAAGATGAATTCGTAAATGAATTAAATGATGAAGATTTAAAAGAATTAGAATCAGATACATTAAAAAAAGAAGGATTAGAAGAAGTAACTTCAGAAGATAAAAATCCATTTGATTCTATAAATTCAGAAGACTTTGACGATTGGCAAAATGCTTTTTAAACAAAAAATTTCAAAAAATAAAAAAAGTTGTTACATAAATTTATGTAACAACCTTTTTTATTTTATATAGTTTTTTAATCATATATAGAAAAATATTAAATTACTAAAACCTTAAATTTAAAATTAAATCTAATAGAAAATATTTGTTTTATATTAGTTTTTATATTTTTAAATTAATATTAATATTATAATATTTGACTTTAAAATTAAATATGGAATAATGATATTGTAAATATTTTTTATAATATTTATTCATTTTTTAATAAAGTAATATTTGCTAATAGCTTCTAAATAAAGAAAGGAAAAAAAATGAAGTTATCGAGAAAAATATCTTTTATAGCAATATTATTTTTTATTACAACAATGTTTTATAATTTTATTCCAATTAAAGCTTATGCAGATAATTTAAATCAAAATGATTTTAATTATCAAATAACTATAAATAATCAGCCAATTAAAAATGGAGACAGTATTAATATTAACAATAATAGTAAAGTTACTTTTAAAATTGATTTCGAAAGAAATGGTACTTTAACAGCTGGAGACAAGCTTGTTTTCACTTTGCCAAAAGTATTTAAAGATTTAAAAGTTCTTAAATACCCTGATTATTGTTTCGGAAAACCTATCATTAAAGGTAATACTTTAACTCTTGTGGCTAATGGGAACATAACACATGTAGTAAATGGATATTTCAGTGCTGAAGCTACTTTTAATGATACTAGCAATAAATCAAAAGTAGATACTCCTATAAACATAAATGGAAAAGCACAAATTATTCATATAAATGTTCCTAATGCAACTCCAAATCCAGGAGATACTGATTCTGGAAAAACAGATTCAGGATCTGGTACAGGACAAGGAAATATAGTTCATATAAATAAAACTGTAAATGGTCAGCATGGTTTTAATATTAACAATTTAAATAGTAGTAATAATACATTCAATTTTAAAGTTGAAATAAATACTCATGGAATAAACGGAGAAAGTACTTTTAAAGATAATATGTTAGCAGCATTTCAATTGGTTAAAGGAAGCTTATCTATATATAAGGTTACCCCAAATGGAAATGTAAATGTAACAAATAAATTTTTGAAATACTCTACTATAAATAATACATCAATTGAGATAAAAAATATTCCTCAAAATGAAAATTATATTATTTATTATAAAGGAACTATTCCATTAAAATATGCTAATAACTTTACTAATAGATATGGATTTGCCCAAAATAATGCAACATTAAATCAATATTCTTCTAGTGTTTTTGGTACATTTAGAGTAGACAAAATATCCGAGGTTACATCTAATACTATAAAAGGCTTTTTTAGTAAAACTGTAAATAATCAGTTTTATAGTAATGTTGGAGATATAAAAACATATACTTTAAATGTTAATCCTCAAAACTATCTTATAAAATCTGGTGCTATTATTAAAGATAAAATGCCAGAAGGATTAGAGTTAAATTCTTTTGTTGGTGCAAATATGGCAAATTCTATTAATCAATTTATTCCGTATAATTTTAAGATATGTGAAATAACTAAGGATGGTACATATAAGGTTTTAAATCCTTCATATAATCCTATGTCCGAATCACAAAGTGGAAGTGTTGATGGAGTAATTACATTAAATTATCAGACAAATGAATTAACAATACAATTTAATAAAGATACTACAGAATGCTTTACATTAAGTTATACAGCTAAAGTAGATAAACTTTTAAATAAAATAACTAATACAGCAGAAATGAGTGTTGATAATCTTACTACTAAAAGCTCAAGCACTATAAACTTTTCATCTAATTCTGGATTAATTCAGGTATGGAAAACTGTAGGTGCAAATGATAATGACCAAGGAAATATATCTTATATTTATCCAGGACAAAGCAATGATGTTTTATATGAACTTCATGTTCAAGCTTATGGAATTTACCCAGCAAATTATCTAAATTTAGAAGATGATTTACCTGTTGGTGTAATTTTAAAAAGTATAGAAGTTCCTAAAGGATTTTCTTATAAGATTGATGGAAATAAAATTTATGTGCAAAATGACACTATAATAAATTCAAAAATATCATCTGAAACAAAAGTAATAAAAATAGAATGTTCTTTAAAAGATGTACCAGATGGAACTACAACATATAATTCTCTTAAATATAATAACAATGTAGTTTCTACTGTTCAAACTAAAAAAGGTTATGCTTTTAGTGCAATAAAAGCAGCAAAGAATTCTCAAACTTCAAATAAAATAACTTTACAGGGAGCTGTTTATGGAGTTTATAATTCTGATGGTAAACTTTTATATAAGGTTACATCAGGGGAAAATGGAGAAATTCATGGAAATATAAATTCAACAGGAAATTATTATTTACAAGAATTACAAGCACCTAAAGGATATTTAGTTAATAATACTCCAATTCCTTTCAGCATTGAAAAATCTAATATAGGAACAACTCTTAATTTAGGTTATATTTATGACTCTAAAATACCTACAAATGGTGGTTTTACAATCCAAAAGTTAAGTTCTAATGGAGCTAAGCTTGAAGGTGCTGAATTTACAGTAACAGGACCAGATGGATTTAAAAGAGTTGTAACTACAAATACAGATGGAATTGTAAAATTAACAGATATTCCATTAGGAACTTATACAATTAAAGAGACTAAAGCACCATTAGGCTATAGTTTAAATCCTAATATACAATCATTTACTATTAATGCCGAAAATGCTACTAAAGAAAATGAAGTAACATTTAAAGATACTCAAATATTAGGTGATTTACAAATAATTAAAACTAACTCAACAGGAAGCAAAAATTTACAAGGAGCAGAATTCGATGTAAGTGGACCAAATGGATTTAATAAAATTGCAACTACAAATACAGATGGAGTTGCTAATTTAAATAATCTTCCTTGGGGCACTTATACAGTAAAAGAGATAAAAGCTCCTTTAGGGTATAATTTGAATAATGAATCTCAAACTGTCCAAGTCACAAGTGCAAGTGTTGGACAAATACAAAGTTTAACATTTAAAGATACTCAAACTTTGGGTAAATTAAATATAACTAAGACAGGAAAAGATGGTGTTAAACTTCAAGGTGCTGAATTTACAGTAACAGGCTCAAATGGATTTAATAAAGTTGTAACTACAAATAGAGAAGGAGTTGCAAGTTTAAATAATTTACAATGGGGTACTTATACAATTAAAGAAACTAAAGCACCACAAGGATATGAGTTAAATAATAAAGCTCAAACTATAACTATTAATTCTGAGGATGCTTCACAAGTACAAGACCTAACATTTAATGATTATCAAATTTTAGGTCAATTAAGTATATTGAAAACTGGAGCAAACGGGTATAGATTACCTGGAGCAGAATTTAAAGTTATAGGACAAAATGGATTTAATAAAGTTGTAACTACAAATAGAGAAGGTATAGCTACTTTAAATAATCTACAATGGGGTACTTATACAGTACAGGAAATCAAAGCTCCAAAAGGATATAATTTAAATAACAAACCTCAAACCGTAGTTATAAATTCAAATGATGTTTCAAAAGCTAATAATCTAACTTTTGTTGATAGTGAAGTATTAGGAAACTTAACTATAGAGAAGTTAAATGAAAGCGGATATAAACTTGCAGGTGCAGAATTTAACATAAGTGGTCCAAATGGATTTAATAGAGTTGTAACTACAAATACAGAAGGAGTTGCAAGTTTAAATAATTTACAATGGGGTACTTATACAATTAAAGAAATTAAAGCACCACAAGGATATGAGTTAAATAATAACTCTCAAACTATAAATATTGATTCAAATAATGTTAGCTCAACACAAAATTTAAAATTTGCAGATGTAAGATTAAATGGAAGTATAAAAGTAACTAAACTAGGCAAAGACGAAGTTAAACTTTCAGGTGCTCAATTTACTATAACTGGTGCAAATAACTTTAAAAAAGTTATAACAACAGATATAAATGGAGTAGCTACTTTAAATAACTTGCCATGGGGAAATTATACAATTAAAGAAACTAAAGCACCACAAGGGTATAAATTGAGTAATAAAACTCAAACTGTAACTATTAATTCTAATGATGTTTCACAAATACAAAGTATAACATTTAATGATACTCAAATCTTAGGTAATTTAAATATAACTAAAACAGGAAAAAATAGTGTTAAACTTCAAGGAGCTGAATTTACAGTAACAGGTCCAAATGGATTTTCTAAGGTTGTAACCACAAATAATGAAGGAGTTGCAAGTTTAGATAATTTACAATGGGGTACTTATACAATTAAGGAAACTAAAGCCCCATTAGGTTATAAATTAAGTGATAAAGCTCAAATTATAACTATTAATTCAAATGATGTTTTACAAGTACAAGGTGTAACATTTAACGACTCTCAAATTTTAGGTCAGTTAAATATAATTAAAACAGGCAAGGATGGAGTTAAACTTGCGGGTGCGAAATTCAAAGTAACAGGACAAAATGGATTTAATGAAATTGTAACTACAAACAAAGAAGGATTAGCTGCTTTAAGTAACTTACCATGGGGTACTTACACAATTAAAGAAGTTAAAGCTCCTTTAGGATATAATTTAAATAATGAAATTAAAACTGTTCAAATTACAAGTGCAAGTGTTGGGCAAGTACAAAGTTTAACTTTTAATGATACTCAAATTCTAGGTAAATTAAATATAACTAAAATAGGTAAAGATGGAGTTAAACTTTCAGGTGCTCAATTTACTATAAGTGGACCAAATGGATTTAATAAAACTGTAACTACAAATAAAGAAGGAGTTGCAAGTTTAAGTAACCTTCAATGGGGTACTTATAGAATTAAAGAAACTAAAGCACCTCTAGGATATAAATTAAATAGTGAAGTTCAAACTATAGTTATAAATTCAAATGATGTTTCAAATGTTCAAAGCATTACAGTAGTAGATGGACAAGAAACAGGAAATATAACTATTACAAAAGAAGGTCTAAATAAAGAAAAATTAGCAGGAGCTATTTTTGAAATAACAGGACCAAATGGATTTAATAGAGAAGTTACAACAGGAGATAATGGAAGCGTTAGTTTAAATGGTTTAGCTTGGGGTACTTATACAATTAAGGAAATTAAAGCACCACAAGGATATGAATTAAACTATAAACCACAAACTGTAAATATTAATGCTAAAACCGTTAATTTAACACAAGGATTAACTTTTACAGATGTAAGATTAAACGGAAGCATAAAAGTAACTAAACTAGGCAAAGACGGAGTTAAACTTTCAGGAGCTGAATTTACTATAACTGGTGCAAATAACTTTAAAAAAGTTATAACAACAGATATAAATGGAGTAGCTACTTTAAATAACTTGCCATGGGGAACTTATTCAATTAAAGAAACTAAAGCCCCAATAGGATATAAATTAAGTGATAAAACTCAAACTGTAACTATTAATTCAAATGATGTTTCTCAAATTCAAGGAGTAACATTTAATGATACTCAAATTTTGGGGAAATTAAGTATAATTAAAACAGGTAAAGATGGGGTTAAACTTCAAGGAGCTGAATTTACTGTAACAGGACCAAATGGATTCAATGAAACTGTAACTACAAATAAAGAAGGAGTCGCAAGTTTAAGTAATCTTCCTTGGGGTACTTATTCAGTAAAAGAAATTAAAGCTCCAGAAGGATATAATTTAAATAAGACAGTTAAAACTGTCCAAGTTACAAATGAAAGTGTTGGACAAATACAAAGCTTAACTTTCAATGATACTCAAATTTTAGGTAATCTAAATATAACTAAATTAGGTAAAAACGGAGCTAAGCTTGAAGGTGCTAAGTTTACCATAAGTAGTTCAAATGGATTCAATGAAACTGTAACTACAAATAAAGAAGGAGTTGCAAGTTTAAGCAATCTTCCTTGGGGTACTTATAAAATAAAAGAAACTAAAGCACCACAGGGGTATAAATTAAATGATAAAATTCAAACTATAACTATAAATTCAAGTGATGTTTCACAAGTTCAAAGTTTAACATTTAATGATACTCAAATTTTAGGGGAATTAAGTATAATTAAAACAGGTAAAGATGGGATTAGACTTGAAGGAGCTAAATTCAATATCACAGGACCAAATGGATTTAATAAAATTGTAACTACAAACAAAAACGGAATTGCAATTTTAGATAATTTACAATGGGGAACTTATTCAGTAAAAGAAATTAAAGCTCCACAAGGATATAATTTAAATGATAAAGTCCAAACTATTCAAGTTACAAGTGAAAATGTTGGTACAATTCAAAGTTTAACTTTCAATGATACTCAAATTTTAGGTAAGTTAACTATAACTAAGATAGGTAAAGATGGAGTTAAACTTGAAGGTGCTAAATTTAAAGTAACTGGTCCAAATGGATTTAATAAAATTGTAACTACAAATATAGATGGAATTGCAAGTTTAGATAATTTACAATGGGGAACTTATTCAATAAAGGAAATCAAAGCTCCTCAAAATTATAGTTTAAATAATAAAGTATTTAATATAACTATAAATTCTAAAGATGCCTATCAATTCTTATCTATAAAAGATAAATTAAACTCTAAAAATATTATAACTAGTTATGATAATAAAAATAATAAATCTAATTTTAAAGAAAATAATATTAATAAATTAAATAACATTAAAAATGAAATAACTAATTATAATAACAAAAATAATAAAATTGAAAATGTTGCTGCAAAAAATAGTAGTAAAACTAATATAGAAAATAATAATAGCCAAAGTAATACTGAGAGTCCTAAGACTGGAGATGCAAGTGAATTACCAATAATAATATTATTAGGTTTTGCTGTAGCAACATTAATACTAATAAACAAAGGAAAAATTTTAAATAGCAAGAAGTAATTAGCAAATATACGATAAGAAGTAATAAAAGAAGCTATCGCTTAAAATAATTTAGCGATAGCTTTTTTATGATATTATAAGTTAATAAAAGCAGAAATTTAACTTTTTATAATAAAAAATTATATATAACCCATTTAATACATATTCGCTTATAAAATAATAAATTTTGATAATGCGGATTTTATTATTGGTTTAAAAGAGGAACAGTAAAATTAGAAAAACATTCTTATGAATGGGAAATAAATGCTAATGATACTATAATGAAATAAATTTTTAATCATCTCCTTATAATTTATTAAATAAATCATTTCCAATATGAGTAATAGCAAAATGAAAATCAATGGTAATAACAAATAGGAGATGATGTAAAATTGATATAATATCTGTTCTAATAACTGCAATTATAATGATTTCATTAATCGTTATAAATAAAATTGTTGTTAGTAGTGATAAGGAAAATAAAGTGAGTTTTAAACATAATAAAGATTTGGACAATAAAAAGTCAAATGTAACCTTTAAAATAAATAGTAAAGAAAAAAATAATAAAAAATCAACCCTTTAGACGTATTTTGTCTTCTTATTTTTAAGATATCACGAATTTTAAAAAAAATAAACTCTTTTATAAAACAAAAATAAAGAAGATATAGAATGCTTAAATTTTTAGTGTTCTGTATCTTTTCTATGTTTAAAAATTTAATTAAAATCTTTTCATATTAATATTTATAATTTTTTTATACATTTTGAAAACCAATTTTATTTATAATACATTATGACTCAAAAAAATATAAAATTTAAATAAGACATATAAATAAAATAATTTATCCTAGAATTAAGAAAATGTTTTCATATGTTAAGTAAAATTTTACAAATATATCATTGAAAAACTTATACGTACAGGTTATTACAAAAATATAATTTGTACGTATAAGTTTTAAAGATAAAAATACTTCTATAAATTATTTTTTATTCAAATAATATATAGAATTTAAAGGAGGGGGAAACTTATGGAAAACACAAAGCAGTTTGAAGATGATTTAAAAGAAATTCTAGAAGCTGTTGGTGGTGAAAACAACGTTTCTATGGCTACACACTGTATTACAAGATTAAGGTTCATTTTAAAAGATGAAGGAAAGGTAAATGAATTAAACTTAAAAAATATTGGTTTAGTAAAAGGTAATTTTAGTGCAAATGGACAATTTCAAGTTATTATAGGTCCTGGAACAGTTGATAGAGCATATGACTATCTTTTATCTATTACTAATATAAAGGGAGTATCTAAATCAGAAGCAAAAGACGAAGCGGCAAAGAAGCTAAATCCCATTCAATTAGCAATTAAAACTTTATCAGATATATTCATCCCAATACTTCCAGCAATTGTAACTGCTGGTCTTTTATTGGGGTTAAATAACATATTGGCAGGTCAAGGAATTTTTTATGCTAATAAATCTTTAATACAAGTTTATCCAGCATGGGCCGGTTTTGCAGAAATGGTAAACGTTATAGCTAATACATCATTCACTTTTTTAACTGCACTTGTTGGTTGGTCAGCAGCTAAAAAATTTGGAGGAAATCCTCTATTAGGTATAGTTCTGGGATTAATACTTGTTAATCCAGCATTATTAAATGCATATTCTTATGGTCAAGCCGTAGCAAAACATGCAGTGCCAACATGGTCACTTTTCGGACATGCTTTCCAAAAGATAGGATATCAAGGACAAGTATTACCTGTTCTCGTTTCAACTTATATAATGGTTAAAATAGAAAAATTTATGAACAAGATCGTACCAGACTCATTTAAATTATTACTAGTAGCACCAATTGCTTTATTAGTAACAGGACTTTTATCATTCATTATTATTGGACCTGTAACATTTGCAATAGGTAATGCAATGTCATCAGGATTTGTATATTTATTTAAAAATTACGCTTTATTCGCTGGATTATTATTTGGATTCACTTATGCAATAATAGTTATTACAGGAATGCACAATACTTTCTTAGTTGTAGATTTTCAATTGTTAGCATCCCCACTTCATTGGGCTCTTTTATGGCCAATGGTTGCTTTATCAAATATAACACAAGGCTCAGGAGCTTTAGCAATGTTCTTCTTAAGTAAAGATAAAAAAACAAAAGGATTAGGGGCTACAGCAGGTATTACTGCTTATTTGGGTGTAACAGAACCTGCAATGTATGGAGTAACATTAAGATATAAATGGCCTTACTTAGCATGTTTAATAAGTTCAGCTTGTGCATCTGCATATATAGCAGTACATGGAGTTTTAGCTACATCAATCGGTGTAGGAGGATTACCAGCTTTTTTATAAATATTCCCAAAATTCTGGAGTGTTTACTTCATAGGAATGGCTATAGCATTCTTTAGTCCATTAGTATTAATCCCTATTATGTTCTTTGCAATTCCAAAGATAAGAAGAGATATAAAAGCTGTTGATGAAGGAAAAGGAAGTATTAAATTTAATTTAGATGCTTTAACAGGTAGAGAAACTAAAAAAGAACTAGATACAAATCAACAAGAAGTATCTGTTGTAACAGACAAAAAAGAAATAAATGATATTCAAAATAATGATGATTTAATAGAAAAAAATAAAGGAGCTATAGAAAAAATATATAGTCCTGTTAAAGGTAAACTTGTTAAATTAGAAGATTCAAATGATGAAACTTTTGCAAGTAAAATGTTAGGAGAAGGTATTGCAATAGAACCTATAAAAGGCAAAATAATCTCACCAGCAGATGGAGTAATTTCAATGATATTTAGGACAAAACATGCTTTATCATTAACTACAAATAAAGGAGTAGAACTTTTAATACATGTAGGCATAGATACAGTAGGAATGAACGGAAGAGGATTTGATTCTTTAGTAAAAGTTGGAGATACAGTTAAACTTGGAGATGAACTTTTAAATTTCGATATAGATTTGATAGAAAAGAAGCTGTTTCAACAACTGTATTTATGGTAGTAGCAAATACAGATAAATTTAAAGAGATATCTATTAGAGAAGAAAAGGAAAATGTAGATAATGATGAATTAATGGAAGTAAAATTTAACTAGTATTAAGGCAAATTTAGTATCTTAATTAGATATTACATTTGCCTTCAATTAATTCATAAAAAATTTGGAGGAAATAGTTATGAAAAATATAGATTTTAAAAAAGCAGTAGTATATCAAATATATCCAAAGTCATTTAAAGATAGTAATAATGATGGTATTGGAGATTTAAGAGGAGTTATTGAAAAGTTAGATTATTTAAAAAATCTAGGAATAGATTATATTTGGTTAACTCCATTTTATATATCACCTCAAAGAGATAATGGATATGATGTCGCTGATTATTATAATATTGATAAAACATTTGGTACTATGGAAGATTTTGAAGAATTGATAAAAGAAGCAGAAAAAAGAGAAATTTATTTAATGTTAGATATGGTATTTAATCACACTTCTACAGAGTCGAATTGGTTTAAAAAAGCTATGGAAGGTAATGAAAAATATAAAAGCTATTACATTTTTAAAAAAGGTAAAAATGGTAAAGCACCAACAAATTGGACATCAAAATTCGGTGGATCTTCATGGGAGTATGTAGAAAAATTCGATGAATATTATCTACATTTATATGATAAAACACAAGCAGATTTAAATTGGGATAATGAAGAAGTTAGAAAAGAAATTTATAATATAATCAATTTTTGGCTTGAAAAAGGTGTTAAAGGATTAATATTTGATGTAATTAATTTAATTTCTAAACCAGAAAAATTTGAAGATGATTTAATTGGAGATGGAAGAAGATTCTATACAGATGGTGATAAAATACATCAATATATAAAAGAATTAAATGAAAAAACTTTTGGAAGATTTAAAGATGTTATAACAGTTGGCGAAATGTCATCTACTAATATTAAAAATTGCATAAAATATACAAATCCAAAAGAAAAAGAATTATCAATGGTATTTAATTTTCATCATTTAAAAGTAGATTATAAATATGGAAATAAATGGAGTGATGGTAAATTTAATTTCTTAGAATTAAAAGATATATTTGATAATTGGCAAAGTGGAATGGAAAAAGGAAAAGGGTGGAATGCAGTTTTTTGGTGTAACCATGATCAGCCAAGAGTCGTTTCAAGATTTGGTGATGATAAAAATTATCTAATAGAAAGTGCTAAAATGCTTGGAACAGCAATTCACATGCTTAGAGGTACACCTTATATTTATCAAGGTGAAGAATTTGGCATGACTAATCCATACTATACATCAATTAGTCAATATAAAGATGTTGAATCTATAAATTATTATAATATTCTAAAAGAAAGAGGATTAACAGAAGATAACATTCTTAAAATATTAAGCCAAAAATCAAGAGATAATTCAAGAACTCCTATACAATGGGATAATAGTAAAAATTCAGGATTTACAAAAGGGATATCATGGATTGAAATAGGTAAAAATAAAGAAATTAATGTAGAAAATGCACTTAAAGATAAAAATTCTGTATTTTATCATTATAAAAAGCTTATAGAGCTTAGACATAAAGAAAATATAATATCAGAGGGAAGTTTTGAAATAATATTAAAATATAATAAGAAAATTTTTTCATATATTAGAGAATATAAAAATGAAAAATTATTAGTTATAAATAATTTTTATGGAGAAGAATGTAATTTTGAGTTGCCATATGAAAAATTAAATCTTTTAGAGTATAATTCAAAGATACTAATTTCTAATTATGATAATCCAAGTAAAAATTTTGAATTTATAAAATTAAGACCTTATGAAAGTATTGTATATAAACTTGTTAAATAAATATTCCAATGATAAAATATTTCTAAAGTGATGAATATGGAAAGTAAATATTTAAAGATATATAACAAAGTTGTTTCAGAAATAGAAAATGGAATTTTAGAGCCAAATGAAAAATTAGATTCTGAATCTGAAATGATGAATAAATATTCTGTTTCAAGAGATACTGTAAGAAAAGCCTTAACTAAATTAGAGCAAAACGGATATATAATAAAAAAGAAAGGTAAAGGTTCTTTTGTATTAGAAATGGTAAGATTTGATTTTCCATTAGCAGGCGTAGTAAGTTTTAAAGAATTATCTCAAAAAATGAACGGAAAAGTAGAAACTCATCTAGAACTATTTAATATAATAACAGAAGATCATCCAATAAGAAAAAAGTTAAACTGCAGAGATGATATTTGGGAAATATTTAGAGTTAGAGAAATAAATGATGAAAAAATAATATTAGATAAAGATTATTTAAATCGTAGGCTTATACCAAATTTAACAAAAGAAATATGTAAAAATTCTATTTATGAGTATATTGAAAATGTATTAGGACTTAAAATAGCATTTGCCAAAAAAGAAATTACCGTTAGACAAATAACTCAAGAAGATAAAAAACTTTTAGACATTGAAGATTTTAATTGTATAGTATTATGCAAAAGTTATACATATTTAGAAAATGGTGAATTATTTCAATATACTGAATCAAGGCATAGACCAGATAAATTTAAATTTATGGAATTTGCAAGGCGAAGATGAAGTTAACTTAAATTTTATACAAATTTTTTTATAGATATACTGAAACTGTGCAATTAAAAAGTCTAATATAATTTATTATATTAGACTTTTTAATTCTATTTAATATAAGAGTAAAAATATAAAATAAACTCCAAGTATTATTAATACTTAGAGTAATTCTACTCATATGCTTGTAATTGTATTAGGTTTATTTACAATCAAATGTTAGCTAATAGAATAAAAGTTTATGAAAAAAACAATGATATATTAACATCTAAAGAAATGTCTAAACCATACTTAACACCTGCTAAATTCAAAAAAAAATATGAGTGGTTAAAAGAAGTAGATTCGTTAACGTTAGCTAATGCACAATTAAATTTATATACTGCTTATAAAAATTTCTTTAAAGATAAATCTATCGGTTTCCCCAAATTCAAAAAGGAACTATATATATCGAAAATTGGTATATAAAATTACATAAATTAAAGTCTATGATAAGGATAAAACAACATAGATTATTCAAATGTAATATTAAAAGTATTACTGTATCTAAAAATTCTATGGGACAATACTTTGTTTCTATATTAGTTCATATTTAAATATAAAGTTACCTAGAGTAGATAAAAAGATAGTTATGATGTCGTATTAAAAGAGTTTGCAATATACTCTAATAGGTATAGAGTGCCTAACAAAACATCTTAGAAAATCAGAAAAAAGATTAAGAAAATTACAAAAAGATTTATCAAGAAAACAAAAAGGTAGCAATAATAGAAATAAAGCAAGGTTAACTCAGAAGCTAGTTGGCACGAATTTAGAGTTATGTTTGAATATAAAGCAGAATGGTATGGAAGAAATATTATTATTGCTCCTATCGATTATGCAAGTTCTCAATTATGTTTTTGTTGTGATTATAAAAATAAAGAAGTAAAAAATCTAAGTCTTAGAAAATGGACTTGTTCAAACTGTGAAACAGAATATGATAAATATATAAATACAAGTATAAACTTAGAACGTTTGATAGCATAGGTTATTGATTATATTGAGTTTGGGACGATCTTCTAATCTTGGGGAACTTGTTCCATTAGGAATATTGTCTAAGAAACTCCCAATTCTATAAGTAGAGAATAGTTCACTTAATAGCAGTAGTAGGAATATTCCTTTTAGTATAGATTTAAAAAAATATATATCATAATCAATTCTAGTAAATATAAAATAATAAGTAAAAATAATTAAGACTTTCTATTTTTACTTAACATGTTTTTTATTATATATCATTATTTAGCCTTAAATCTCGCCATAACGGTTATAAGTCATCTTCATAGATATAATTGTTGTTTAACTATAAAATGCCTTTATAATCGAAAATAGAAGCTTTTAAAGATATTATGTATATTTCAATTTATTAGTGATTGTAATTTTATATATATTCTTGTCAAAATTTATATAAAATACGA
>NZ_KB850959.1:54345-69364 GCF_000371465.1 Clostridium thermobutyricum
TTCAAATGTACAAAAAGGGAGAAATATATATACAAAAAGGGAGTTTCAAATGTACAAAAAGGGAGAAATATATATACAAAAAGGGAATTTCAAATGTACAAAAAGGGAGAAATATATATACAAAAAGGGAGTTTCAAATGTACAAAAAGGGAGAAATATATATACAAAAAGGGAGTTTTAAATGTACAAAAAGGGAGAAATATATATACAAAAAGGGAGTTTTAAATGTACAAAAAGGGAGCGAATTTTAAAGTTATTAATAAACTGTATAAATAGTGAGAAATTTGTAAAAAGTGATGTGGATAAGCTGTGGATAATATAAAAATAGTTAGTTTATGTATATTTTAATTGAAAAAGTTTTATTCTAAATTAAAATACAAAAATAAAAAAAATATATTTACCAAGTTTTTATTTCATTAAAAGGAAGAATAATCTAAAAATGAATGTACAAAAAGGGAGTTTCAAATGTACAAAAAGGGAGTTTTTTTACACAAACATGACATTAAAAAAATAAATGTTATATTTATTGTTTTCAGATGTACAAAAAGGGAGTAAAATTATATTGAAATATGACATTTACTATAAAAATGTTATATTAAGTATGTAAAATGTACAAAAAGGGAATTTCAAATGTACAAAAAGGGAGTTTATATGTACAAAAAGGGAACTTAAATATGATATAAAAATATAAAATGGCATATTTATATCGTGATAATAAGAAATGACATATTTACATTATTATGATATATTTAAACAAATGTTATAAAGAGGTAAGTAATTTTATGAATAAGGCAGATAAAGTAAATTCGAAAAATAAAAATAAAATAGAGGTGAAGAATAATATTTTAACCTTAAATAAAATTGGAAATTATGAAAGTATAGTTAAAAGTAATAATTTGGTTAGAGGAAGTTATACTGTTACTGCTAATGAGCAGAAGTTTTTATATAAGATATTTGAATATATACAGGAAAATAAATATGAAACAAATAAAATTGTATTTGAGTTTGATAATATGCTTAGAGAATTTAAAGATGTAATAAATAAAAATTTAACTAAAAAACAATTTTGGAATATGCTTAAAGGGTTACAAAAAAAGCATCCTGATATAATTATAAATGGAAAATATGTAAGTACCCAATGGTATAGGCTTATAGGAGAATTAGATTATTCAGTAGTAACATTAGAGCTAGATGAGTATATTTTTAAATATGTTCAGAGCCAAAAAAGTAATTTTAGTAAGCTATTAAAATCTAGTGTATATAATTTTAAAACTTTTTATGCAATGAAAATATATGAATTTATAAGAAGTTGGGCTAATTTGAAGAAATCAGAATATATAACTTTAGATAGGTTTAAAGTGGAATTAGATATACATGAGAAAGCTTCATATAAAAATAATTTTGCAAATATAAGAAGAAGAATTTTAGATCCTTCGGTGAAGGAAATAAATGAAATTTCTGA
Organism: Clostridium thermobutyricum; assembly: GCF_000371465.1. NCBI lineage: Bacteria > Bacillati > Bacillota > Clostridia > Eubacteriales > Clostridiaceae > Clostridium > Clostridium thermobutyricum. Next base: position 55,808 of record NZ_KB850959.1, read on the forward strand.
ATTTGTAATTGCTTATGAATATTCAAAAAATGGTAAACAGGTTACAGGATTAAATTTTTATATACGAGAAAATAAAGAGAAAGAAAATAATGTTAATGATGCAATTGAGTTAATAAAGAACGGTGAAGGGGATAAACTTACAGAAAGAGAATTACAATCACTATTAGATGATAAAACAGTAAATGATGAAAATGTAAAGTTAGAAATATTAACGTTATTAGCTGATAAGATAAGAAGTAGACAAAATATAGTAGATGTAGATTATGAAGATTTTGAAGATAATGAAAATTCTCATGAAGATAAAGCAAGCTTAAAAGAGGATAAGACGATAAATATAGATAATTTAAGTATAGAAGAATTAGAAGAGTTAGTTAAAGATGAATCTTTAGATAAAGAATATAAAAAAATGGTAGAAGATAAATTAGAAGAATTAGTTGCAGTAGATATATTGAACTTTTTATCAGATGAAGAAGATGTAACAAAAAATAAATATAATAAGAAAAAAGATAAACCAATAACTATGGCTGAAAAATATAAAGCTGTAGGCAATCCATATGATTCAGACTTTGATAATGAGATATATGATAAATTTATAGACTATTGTTTTGAGGAAAAAATATCATTTATTGAAGATGAAGTTATGAGAAGAATATTAAGTGAAAGTATTGCAATAACATTTAAGAAAATTGGTTCAGATAAAATACAAGATTCTTGTTATGCGTATTTTACAACAGTATTTAAACATATGATAAAAGAAAGATATAAAAAATATAAAGAGGATGAAGAATTTAAGATTAGAAAAGAATTTCATTACTCTAAAAAAGATAATTCAGAAGAAGTAATGAAAGATATGGCTAGAGATTTTTATTAAAAAATAAGTATAATATTAATTAAAAAAATAGATATAGGGAATATCTCTATATCTATTTTTTTTATTTGAAATTTAGTTCATAACTTTTTAGATATATAAATATTGTAATAAATTAGGAATTATAGTACAGAAAAGATGATAAATAAACATAATAACAATGAAGTATACTTTATTTAAAATGAGATATTAAATAATTAAAAATATATAAATTAAAATAGAGGAAAATGTTATAGAGTATAAAGAAAATTAAATTATAAAAATTAAAAGAGGTAATGATATAAGATTTTGATAATTATTTTATGAAACCTTATGTTGATATAATAGTTTTAAGTGGATTTTTAAAGAATGATGCTAGTGATATTTGGATATTATTTACAAATATTCAGATTCAAAAAAACAACTTGTGCGAGTTACATTAATAAAAAAATCGTTGAAGAAAAATATATAAAAAGGTATTTTAATATCAAAAAATAAAGTCGACTTTTAGAATAAAAAATGTCGACTTTTAGAGATAAGAATGTCGACTTTTGCAATAATAAATGTCGACTTTTAGAGTTGAAAATGTCGACTTTTTTTATATTTAAAAAAATAAAGTCGACATTTTTAATATCTTATAAAGTATTAGATTAAAAGAGTTAAAAAAAATTTTTTATAAAAAATTCGAGTAGTTTAGTCAATCAAGTAAAAAAGGTAATAAAGTTAGAGAAATAATTAAAGAAAAATAAACAAAAAAATACTGTGATAAATGGTATAATTTAAGAGGGATAAAACCAAAAAAGGTAAAAGAAATAATAAGAGGGATTGATAAAATGTACGATATATTTGGAATTTAAAAAAAATATGTGGAAATTTTAAAAAGGATAAATAAATATGGATTAATAAAAAAAGTACATTGGCAAAAATTTATGGAAGAAATTTTAGGTATCAGAATAATAGAATAATGAAATATTTTAATCAATTATAAAAAGATAGATATTTAAGAAGTTATGGATTAGGAATGAGAGGGAAGAAACTTTTAAAATAAGAAAAAATTGAAATAAATTATAGTTATACAAATTTAAAAATAGATTGAAATATTATTATATATAGGAAATTATAATATAATGATATTTATTCTATTAAAAATAGATAAATCAAAAATATTAGATATTTGTACTAAATTAAAAAATAACTAGGCAAAATAGAATTTTACCTAGTTATTTTTTGTAATAAGGATTTTTGAGGATTTTTCAAAAATATAAAAACAAAGAACCTGAAAAAAGATTAATTAAAAAATGGTAACTTGAGATTTATCATATATTTAAATTATACTCTTTTTTTGTACATAATAAATGGAATAAATATTAATAAATGTTTAATAAAACAAATCATGTAAAGACAACTCTTTAATAAAAGAATATATTATTATATAATTATAAATATAAAAAATACCCTTAACAGGGTATAAGAAAGGAAGAGGAGAAATAGTATAATTTACTATTAAAAGCATATGATAAAAGATATAAATATAAATGAGGCTGTTATTAATGTAGTAGAAAATAACGGAGCAGAACAAATATATAATAATAAAAAGTTAAATATCACAGAAGAAAATATATATAAATTTATATATAAACATACAGAAAGATGTCTTAAGAGTGATAAATTAAAATATGCAAATTGGAAGAATGAACAAGAGTTCGGAATCAAAGAATTATGTAATCAATATTTTGAAAACAAATTAGATATTATTGAGCTTGGAAAGAAAATAAGTGAAAAAATGAAAGCAATAATGAATAGTAATAACTTAATTCCATCTGGTGATATAATAGTTGAAAATTTAATTACAGAGAATGGTCCAATTATAGGAATAATGAAGATTGATTATATATATAATTTTAAGCATATAATTGATAATGAAAATAATGAGATTGGGGTTAATTTAGTTGAAGATACAGGATTAACTTCAAACAAAATAAAGAAAGCAGCATTTATATTAAAAGGAAATGCTATTGATTGTGATTTGTTAGTTTTAGATGAAAGAACAAAGAGTAAGAGTGAAGAGTATGGAAGTGATTTTTTCACAAATACATTTTTAGATTGTGAAATATTTCAAAATAATAGAGATAAAACTAAAGATTTCATAGAAATAACAGAAAAATTCTTAAAAAATAGAGATTTGAATCCAATAGAGGTTATGCAATGTAGAGATAATTTAAGAAGAACAATAAAAGATGAAGATGTAATAAATACTGAAGATATTGCAGATGAAATATTTAGAGATAAAGAAATAAGGGAAGAATTTAATGATTTAATTAAAGAAAAATTAGAAGATACTGAAATAAATGTAGATAGGGAATGGGTTGAACAGAAATTTAAGAAAGTTAAGCTTAAGTTAGATAATGATATTGAAATTAGTTTACCAGAAGAGCTTTATTTAGATAAAAATAAATTCTCAATATTAAAAAATGGAGATAATACTGTAAGTGTTACAATTAAATTTATAAAAGAGATCATATCAAAATAGAAAGTGTGAAAAAATGACAAATCAATATTTAATAGAAATAATATTAGGATTAATTGAATTAGTATTCATATTAATAATGGCTTCAGTTTTAACAGAAAAAATTAAAATTAAATATAGGAAATATACACTTACATTATCAATAATAGGATTTTTATTTGGAATATGTGTTATATACAGCACTATAGTCTTTAATAACATACAAATAGGAAAATCATTAGTATTAATATTTATATTGATGTTAACTATTGTATTTCATATTTATGGTTTAAAATATAAATTAAAAATAAACAGAAATAAATTTGACCAAAATATAAAAAAAGTATAATAATATACATATGGAAAAATTTTTCCATAAAGCTGTGTCTGAAAAATCGCTATGTTAAAACTAACTATAAAAATTAAAGTAGTTAGTTTTATTTTTTATTTTAAACAATTTTGATAATAATTGAAAATTATAAAGGAGAGTATTGTTATGGAAAAATTAATTTTAGATAAGTTATATGAAATGAGTAATAAATTAGAAGGAATTGACAATAAACTTGATAAACTAGACATTAAACTTTCTGAAGTTGAAAAGAAATTAGACTTTATAAGTGATAAAACTATGAATCTGAAAAATTTAAAACATGAAATAATAGAATCTGTTATTGATATACAAGAAATTGAAAAAGCAATCATAACTAATTGCTATGATATAGCTAAATTAAGAGCAGCTCAATTTAATAATAATAAATAATAACATTAAACTACTATTTATTAACATGTTAGATTACATAATAAAAAAAGCCCTATCATTTTAGATAGGACTTATAAAAGATATTAATCATTGCTTTAATCCGCTATAGATTATTATATTATCAAAAATTATGTTTGTCTAGTTTAATATAAAAAATTAAAAAAAGGCTCGTGATAATATCACAAGTCTTTTTTAGTACAAAAAAAATAAAGTTAAATAGTAGGACGGCGTACCCTACATCTCTGGCAACTACTTGATTGTAGCGTGATAGAAGCCTTTCTATCCTTAAAAAACTTCTTTAACATTATCATTAAATTATATTTGAGATTTTTGAATAAGTCAATAAAAAATAGTTATTATTAACTTAAAAAACATAATTGTATATTTTTATTTATGAACAAAAGGTGGTATAATTTTTTTAGAAAATAAATACATAAATACTTAAATTATACATAAGTTGAATAATTTTTAAATACATAGGAGGAGATAAAATGAAAATTTATGCTTTGTATAGGGGAGAAGTTTGTTTAAGCATAGGAACTATATATGAAATAGCTAAAGAAATGAATATAAAAGAAGATACGGTAAAATATTATGCGACTCAGGCATATAAAAGAAAGTTAGATAAAAGAAAAAAAGGTAAATTTAAAAATCAAAGATGTTTAATAAAGTTATAGATATAAAAAGTATTAAATTTAATATAAGAAGATATTAAATTATTTAAGGAGAGTATAAGAATGAGTTTAATTATTCATAAAGAAGATATGGAGAAATATGGGTTAATGAAATCTAAACAAAAGGAAGGTGCTAAGGTTAATATAAATGGGAAAGAATATGAGATACTTCATATTTGTAAAAATAAAGATTATAGAGTAATAATTGAAAAAAATTAAATGTATAGAAAATTATAGGAGTATAAATATGGATAGTTTAAAAAATAAAAAAAGCTATTATAATTGGTATGAAATTGTCCCTTTGATTGGTATAGCATTGCTGATAATAATAGATATTTTTGCAAGTATTTATGTATATAATTTATTTAAAGATTCAGAAAGTTTACAAGGAGTAAATTCCAATTTACTTTCAAATAATACACCTATAGGAATATTTCAGTCAGCTCCTGTTAACGCAAATACAGGATTGATATTAGAAGTAGAAAAGGACATAAATCAGATTCAAAGTCAATACTATGTAAATAATAAGTTTTCTAATAATAGCTTAGGGAAGTTATGTACATTATATTATAATAACTATAATCAAAATTATGTTAAAAACAACAAAAATGCTAATAGTATATTTATAAGTTTGAAAGATATAATAGAAAAAATTAAAAGCAATAATATGAATACACATAATATTGATTTAAACGAAGATTTTAGTAATATAAATTCAAACATAAATACTTTAAAAAATATATATAAAGAATATGGTAATAGTTCTAATTAAATATAATAAAAGTATAAATAATTATTTGTGTTATTATTTATAAATGTATTATTAATATAAATTTATTAAAAAGAGCTTTAATACTTAAATATAGTATTAAAGCTCTTTTTAAAATAGTGAATTAATAAAAAGTATTAATTTTGAGATTATTTTTAACAAAAAGTCCTGAAAAATACAGAGATTTTTCTTAAAGGTACTAACATCAACTTTTGCCCTACGTTAAATATATTATAATACTATATATTATAAGTGTCTATTAATAGAGTGTAAAGGTTATTGTTTGTTATAAAAATTTTTATATTTGACTATCAAAATAATATTAATTATTTGAATTATGAATAATACTAATAAGCATATATTTAATGCTATTGGCGATACATTTGTTACATTACTATTGGCATTAAGTATTTCTAAAAAAAACATAAAAGCAGTTAAAAAATTTATTGAAAGTTTGGGCGCTAATGTAGGTGATAAAGTAATTGTTTTGCAAGGTGGTAGTGGATCATATTCATCGGATTGGGACAATGAAGGTGAACATACTATTACTGATATAGATTTCGCAGGAAATGTTGAATTTGATAATGGAAAAGCAAAAATATTTAGACCAAGGATAAAATTGATTAAATAATGATACTTTAAAAATTTTAAACAGTTGATATAAAGAATAATAGTGTAACTAAGTTTTTTAGAATCGTTGGCCTAAAAATATAGGAGGGATTAAAATGAGTTTAAGTAAATCAAAAATATTAGAAATAGAAAGAAACTTAGCAAGTATTGTACAAGCTAGAGAGAATATATGTATGCTTATTAAGCAGAATTGTAAAGAATGTCCATTGGATGTACAAGATAAATGTAGTGATTTAAATTTAAGTGAGTTTGATTTTAAAAATAATAAATGGATAGACAATATTTAGATTTTAAAATATGGAGTGATTATATGATTTTAGTTAATATACTTGTAACTATTTTAGGATTAATTATGTTTGTTTTAGGTATTTATGGTATATTTGGTTCTATTATAGGAAAGATTGCTAATTTTGATGATAATAAAATAATAATACCTATATTTATAACAATAATAGGTTTCGCATTAATAATTATACATTAGTATAAAGATATGGAGTGAGTCAATATGAGTAAGAAGAGTTTAATTATTAGTTTTTCGAAGAGTTTAATTATTAGTTTATCTATTGTTATAATATGTTTAGTTGTGGTAAATGTATTTGATAGCTACTGCTCAAATCAAAATGCAATATTAATTAAACAAGAAACAATTGAACAAGAAAATGGAACTTCATATTCAGTTTCATCAAATTTTATTACAACGCCATACAATTTTTTTGAAACAGATATATTTCAAGTTACTGATTCAAAAATATTACTAGAAAAAATTTCTCCTATAGGTGTTTCTGAAGAAGTAATAAATTTAAACAATTCAATCGAATTTGGAGTATTGATTAATTTATATGAAAACTTAAATCAAGTAAATAAGGAAATTAGCATTAATAATAATGTTTCTAAAAATACATTATATAATTTAGAAGAAATATATAATAATAATATAAATGATTTAGGTAATTCTTTAAATTTAAAAAAATTATTTAATAATCTAAACAGTTTAATTATAGATTTGAAAAATAATAAAACTGATAAAATTAATGAAAAGGTATCAGAAATGAAAATTAGCCTAAATAAATTTATTGAATATTATAACTCACAGGCATAAATATATTGAGGGGCTATATATTTTTAGAAAATAGAAAGGATGAATTAATATGGAAATGGCATTAATTATTCTAACTATTGTTATAGTTATTGGATTAACTTTATCATTAGGAAGCATCATATTTTTTATGATGGATAGAGATTGGGATAGCATGAGGGAAGATAAATTAGATTTAATGGAACGAAGAATAAATAGGGATAGTAATATAACAAATTTAGATGAAAATATAAATCATAAATATAAAGAAATTGACGCTCCTACTGGTTATAATTTTAATGATACAGTTGGACATTTTACTGTAACTAATCAAGATGAAATATCAAAAAATAAAAAATAGATTATTCATATAATTGGGTTATGTTTTATAATATAAAAAGTTATTACATTTAAAGGGAATTGGAGGTAATTATTATGAGCAATGTGTTGATATGCTGGTTTCTTACAATTTTTTCTTTGAAAGAGGTTGAAAAAGAGATTAAAGAGTAGTAAAAATGCCAAGAGGTTTATGGAGTGGAAAAGAAATTTATATAAATGCAGAAAAAATTAGATAATAATTATACTTGTTAATTTCTACGGCTTTTATAGTTTTTTTATAGTTTTTTTATAGTTTTCAATAAAACCCCAAAATTAATATATAAATTATATTAAAATTAAAGCATATAAAATTTATATAGGAGGATTTATTAATGAAAGAAAATATTGAAAGAATTATAAGGGTTGGAATAGAACAATCAATGATTGAAGTAGAGATGCTAAAAGAATCAATGAATAAAAATATTTTTGTAAAAAGACGCAATGATTTAATTTATTATTATCAAGAAATTTTAAAAGGAGAAATAACTTTAAAAAGCTTTATTGAAAAAATATTTAATGAATCAAGTAATTTAAAAAATTTAAATTACAATAAATTAGTTATTAGGAATGGTATTGTATATGAAAAACAAATAATAGATGGTAAAGGTTCATATTTTAATATTAATAAAATTCGCTTATTTGAAGGGAATAATATAGATGAAAATTATAAGTATAATGGAATTTTCAATCTTTATTTAAACAATGTAAACCTTGATTATGAAGATTGGAATAATATTAATATTAAAAATTCTAAATTAGTTGTAAACAATGAATTAAAATTATCTTTTTTAAATAATATAAATTTTATATCTACTTATTTTAATAATCTCTGTGAATTGTCATATAACAAAGATAAGGGTTATTTTAAGAATACTATGGAGTATATTTCAAATATTAATATACATGATTATAAAGAGAATACATTATCATATAATAGTTTAAAAGAATTGAGTAAAATAGTATCAAATAATGATATTAAAAATTCTATTAAACTTTTATATTAAATAATAAAAGCAATGTAACTTAAAACATTATTTTCATTATTTAGATTATTTTTTAGAATTATATGGACAAGGTAAAGTTTCGATAGTTGAAGAATTACTGGATGATTTATAGAACAGAGCAAATACAATAACTTTTCAATAAGATTATATTGTTGAAAAAATTACAATTTTAGTATATAATTATATAAAACAGCTAGGAAAATAATATAGCATATCAAAAATTTAACTAGTTACTATAGCAAGGCATTAAGCCGTAAAGTATCCCTCTATGTTCATATAAATGAGCTTAGGGGGTATCTTTTTATTTATAAAAGTAAAAAAATATATTTTTTGAATAGATTGGGGGCAACTTTATGGATAAAGAACTAAATTATGCAATTGGACTGGATATTGGAATAACATCAGTTGGTTGGGCAGTTGTTAATTTAGATTTAAATAGAATTGAAGACTTAGGAGTAAGAATTTTTAATGCTGCTGAAAATCCTAAAGATGGGGCATCTTTAGCATTACCAAGAAGACTAGCAAGGGGAAGAAGACGTTTGCTTAGAAGGAGAGCTTATAGACTTAAAAGGGTTAAGCGTTTAATAGTAGAAAAAAATATTCTTACACAAAATCAACTAGATAATTTATTTAAAGATAATAATATATGTAGTGTATGGGAAGCAAGAGTCAAAGGATTAGATTCAAAACTTACTAATGAAGAATGGGCAAAGATTCTAATTAATTTATGTAAAAGAAGAGGTTTTAAATCTAACAGAAAAAATGAAGCTAAAGAAAAAGAGGCTGGAGCAATAATAAGTAGCATAAATAAAAATATTGAGATTATGAAAGAAAATAATTCAAGGACAATAGGAGAATGTATATATAAAAGAGTTAAGGAATCAGATGATGCATATAAAGCTTTAAGAAATAAATATGGTGAATATACTATGTGTACATCACGAGGGATTATTAGAGAAGAGATAAATATATTATTTGAAAAACAAAGAAGTTTTGGAGCAGAATTTGCAAGTTCTGAAATTGAAGATATGTATCTAGAGATATTTGATTCTCAAAGACCATATTCAGATTTTGATAAATTAGAAAAGTTTGTTGGATATTGTACATTTGAAAAAGGAGTAAAAAGAGCTCCTAAAAAATGTATTTCAGCAGAAGAGTTTGTATTATATGATAATATAAATAAACTGTCTATAGTATGCGATGGTGAAAAAAGAAAATTAAATAATAAAGAAAGAGATTTAATAGTCAAAGAAGCATATAACAAAAAAGAAATTAAATATTCAGCTTTAAGAAAATTATTAAATTTAGATGAAAATAGTAGATTTTCTACTCTAACTTATAGTATAGATAAGGATGTTTCTAAGACTGAAAATACTAAATTTGTATCATTAAGTGGGTATTATGAGATAAAAAGAGCTATAGAAAAAGGAATTAGTAAAGAGTATTGGAATGAAATTAAAAATAATAAAGATATGCTAAATAATATAGCTTATGTTCTTACATTAGGAAAAACTGATAAGGAAATAGAAGAGCAGCTAATAAAAAGAAATATAGATAAAAAAATAATAGAAAGTGTTATAGATATATCCTTTAGTAAATTTAACAATTTATCAGTAAAAGCAATAAATAAGATATTACCTTTTATGAAAGAAGGTTTTCAATATAATGAAGCTTGTGAAAAGGCAGGATATGATTTCAAGGCAATTTATAAAGGAGAAAAATTTAAAAAGTTACCTGTAATAGATATACATGAGATAGTCAATCCAGTTGTAAAAAGAGCATTAGCTCAAAGCAGAAAGGTAGTAAATGCAATTATTGATAAATATGATTCGCCTATAAGAATAAATATAGAATTAGCAAGAGAGTTGTCTAAAAATTTTAAAGATAGAAAAGCTATTGAGAAAGAACAAAAGGAAAACAGAGTAGAGATAGAAAAGATAAGAACAGAACTAAAAGATTTATTCGGAAAAGAACCAACATATAGTGAAGTATTAAAATATCGTTTATGGCAAATGCAAAATTGTGAGTGTGCTTATTCACAGCAACAAATAGGTATAAATGAATTGTTTAGCCAAGGATATTGTGAAATAGATCATATTATACCTTTTAGTAGATGTTTTGATGATAGTTTATCAAATAAAGTTTTAGTTTTAGGAAAAGAAAATCAAAGAAAAGGGAATAGAACACCTTTTGAATATTTTGGAGATAATATAGAACGTTGGAATAGATTTGAAGTATGGGTTAAAGGAAGCCATTTGAATTATAAAAAGAAAACTAACCTTTTAAAGAAAAAAGTTTCTAAAGAAGAAGAGAGAGAATGGAAAGCAAGAAATCTTCAAGATACTAAATATATTTGTAAATATATAGCTAACTATATAAATAATAAACTAAAATTTAAGGAAAGTGATAGAAAACAAAAGGTTATAACTATAAATGGAAGAGCTACTTCAATTTTAAGAGGCTATTGGGGACTTACTAAAATTCGTGAAGATGGAGATAAACATCATGCATTAGATGCAGCGGTTGTTGCAGTTGCAACACAGGGATTAGTTCAAAAAATATCTAAATATAGCAAGGCAAGAGAATTACGAGGAATAAGAGAATCAGATTAATTTATAGATATAGAAACAGGAGAAGTTGTAAATTTAGAAGAATACAGAGAAGAAAGAAAAGAACTTTTCCCAAGGCCATGGAAAGAGTTTACTGAAGAATTAAAAATAAGATTAAGTAATAATCCAAGAGCAGAACTTATGAATAATAAAATATCTACTTATGATGATGAATTTATTAAAACAAACATAAAACCTATATTTGTTTCAAGAGTTCCTTTTAGAAAAAGTAAGGGTAAAATTTTTAAAGAAACTGTATATTCAAAAAAAGCTTTTAAAGAAAATAAATTTATATCAAAAGTAAATCTAACTGATTTAAAAGAAAAAGATTTAAAAAATTTCTATAATTATGAATGTGATAAAGTTTTATATGATTCTATAGAAAAAAGAATGGCTGAATTTAAATTTGATGCTAAAAAAGCTTTTGCAGATGAATTTAGAAAACCAACTAAATCAGGAAAATTAGGACCAATAGTTAGGAGTGTAAAAATAGTTAAAGATGTTCCATTTAAAGATGGAATAGATTTCAATGAAGGTGTAGTTGCAAAAGAAGGAATGGTTAGAATAGATGTTTACGAGAAAGATAAAAAATATTTTATAGTTCCAGTTTATAGATATCATATTGCAAATAGAATTAAACCAAATAAAGCGGCAGTTGCATCAAAACCAGAAAGTGAATGGATTGAAATGGATGATAGCTATGAATTTAAGTTTTCATTATATAAAAATGATTTAATAGAACTTAGATATGAGAAGAAACCAGGATATTTTGGATATTATGATGGATTTGATAGATCTAATTCTACTTTAAAAATAAAGGAACATGATTCTTCTGATGAATATAAAGGTATAGGAGTTAAAACTGGAGTTATAGAGTTTAATAAATATGAAGTAAATGTATTAGGGAAATTTTATAAAGTAAGAGAAGGAAAAAGATAAAATGAGTTTCAGAAGTATTATAATTTCTAATTCTGCTAGTCTAAGTTTAAAAAATAATAATTTATTAATAAATAATGGAAATGAATTTTTAATTCCAATAGAAGATATTTCAGTTTTAGTTATTGAAGGGGTTTCTGTTAATTTAACAAATAGATTATTAAGTAAATTAAGTGAGTATGGAGTTGCCACAATAATATGTGATAATAAGCATTTACCAACAACATTAGTTATGCCTTTAAATACTCATTATAAATCATTTAAAGTATTAAAGGAACAGCTAAACTTAACAGCTTCATTTAATAAAAGGATTTGGCAAAAAGTAATAAAACAAAAGATATATAATCAAGGAGAATGTCTAAAATTATTAGATTTACATGGCAATGAATTCTTAAAAAAATTATCTGAAAGTGTGGAAAGTGGAGATAAAGGAAATAAAGAAGCTATTGGAGCAAAATATTATTTTAAAAATATTTTTGGAGAAAAATTTATTAGGGAAGATGATATGAACTGTATAAATTCAGCTTTAAATTATGGATATACAATATTTAGAAGTGCAATAGCTAGGACACTTGTAATGTATGGATTTAATCCATGTTTAGGGGTTCATCATTGTAATGAATTAAATCAATTTAATTTGGCAGATGATTTTATAGAACCTTTTAGACCAATAGTGGATTTATGGGTATATAAAAATATAAAAGAAGATGATATTTTATGTAAAGAACATAGAATAGAATTAGTAAATTTATTAAATTATGAATGTATAATAGAAAATAAAAACCATTCTATTTTAAATGCAATAGATAAAATGATATCTTCCTATAAGACAGCAGTAAATAATAAAGACTTTAGATTATTAAAAGTTCCTATTATAAAAGATTTAGAATATCATTCTTATGAGTAATAAATTTATGAGAATATTAGTTTTCTTTGATTTGCCTGTTGTTAGAAAAGAAGATAGGAAAGATTATCAAAATTTCAGAAGATTTTTATTAAACGATGGATATATCATGCTTCAATATTCAGTTTATACAAGAATATGTAATGGAATAGATGGGATAAACAAACATTTAAATAGATTAGAAAATAATTTACCATCAAAAGGATCAGTTAGATATTTAAAGATAACAGAAAAACAATTTTCAGAAATGAAATTCTTAGTAGGTATGCCAAAAAAACAAGAAAAGACTATAAATTCATCACAATTGAGTATTTTTTAGAAAGTTAAAACCCGTTGAAACTAAGTAATTTCAACGGGTTTTATAATTCATATTATAGCATATCAAAAATTTACTAGGAACTATAGCTTTGTGACATCACATCACGGACACGTAAGATTATAGCATATCAAAAATTTACTAGGAAC
>NZ_KB850959.1:69374-70333 GCF_000371465.1 Clostridium thermobutyricum
GCATATCAAAAATTTACTAGGAACTATAGCTTTGTGACATCACATCACGGACACGTAAGATTATAGCATATCAAAAATTTACTAGGAACTATAGCGAAATAAAAGTATTATCATTAGAAGGTTGGATTATAGCATATCAAAAATTTACTAGGAACTATAGCAAAAAGGGGCATTGAATCAACTCCGTTTTTATTATAGCATATCAAAAATTTACTAGGAACTATAGCAGGTGTCGGTTGGGGATTTACTGCATTTTTATTATAGCATATCAAAAATTTACTAGGAACTATAGCCTTTACAAGAACAACTTGATTTAGATGTTGATTATAGCATATCAAAAATTCACTAGGAACTATAGCAATAACAATGGTATCAATGAAACTATTTAGATTAAAGATATTACTCCTACTGAAGGCGTTAATAATTAACTTAGAAGTTTAAAAGAATAAGTTAGTAATTTAGGTAAATATTTTGATAATATAATTAGTTCTTTTTCAGATAATTTAGGAAAATATAGTATTTTAAAATTATATAATAGTCTATAATATAATTAACTATAAAAACTAACCAATAAGGAGGAATATTATCATGGTATATAGGACATTACTTAATCCGCAAATAGATTTTGTATTTAAAAAGATATTTGGGTCAGAAAAGAATAAACCTATATTAATAAATTTTTTAAATGCAGTAATTAAACCAACAAATCCAATACAAGAAGTCGAAATAAGAAACAATGATATAGATAAAGAGTATTTAGAAAGTAAGTTTAGTAGGTTAGATATAAAAGCCACCACTAATAATAAAGAACATATAAATATAGAAATCCAGGTAAAAAATGAATATAACATGATACAAAGAACTTTATATTATTGGAGTAAAATGTATTCTGAACAGATACAAAATAGAGAAAATTATAATAAGCTAGAAAGAACAGTTTGTATAAATATATTGAACTT
>NZ_KB850959.1:70668-75331 GCF_000371465.1 Clostridium thermobutyricum
TTTTATAATTCATATTATAGCATATCAAAAATTTACTAGGAACTATAGCAACTAGATAATGATGATGCTTTAATATTATATTATAGCATATCAAAAATTTACTAGGAACTATAGCTGATAAAATGATTATGATATTATAAAAATAATTATAGCATATTAATTAATTTACCAGGAATTATAGATTTGTGAATACACAACATGGACACGGTACATTATAGTATATTAAAAAGCTATGGACCATAATATAATAATGATATATATTTAACTCAAAATCTTTAATAAAATTTAGATATAAAGTTGAAAATTCTAAAATAATTGTAGATTTAAAATAATAAAAATCACACTATTTAACTTTAATATAGTGTGATTTTACATATGTTTTACTAACAGCAATTATGATAATTTCATTAATAGTAATAAAAAATTATTGTTGCTAGTGATAAAGATAATAAAGTAAGATTTAGACATAATAAAAATTCAAAAGATAAACAGTCAAATACAACTTTTGAAAAATATATTATATCAAAAAATAATGGTAATAAAAAATCAACCATTGAGAAGTCTTTTATCTTCTTGTTTTTATTATATCATGGAATTAAAAAAAATAAACTTTTTTAGAGATGAATCAATATAATTGATTTATTTTTTTATTTATAAAAGTTTTTTCTTTAAAATATGAAATTTTAAAGTGATAGTGATAATATTTGAATATACTTAATTCATTTTAGAATGAATAATTAAGTATAAGAAAGGATAACTTTATTTGACATTTAAATGATTTATCATAAATTTATAAATGAAAGAGGAGAATACAAATGATTAATTTATATAGTGGTACATTTTCATTTTACGCAAATAATAGCGACAAAATTTTGAGGTCTATAAAAAGAGGAATACTGGATAAAAAAATAACAGATGAAAGTGAGATAGATTTAAAAGAAGTTCTAAATGCAAAAGATATAGATAAGGTATTTGATGAACTAATGATAGATATATATTTAAAAGATAGAGAATATATAGTTGATTATTTTTCTACTGAAGCATTTGGAGGATATGATATTGAAATATTTGAATGTATAGCTCCATATATAAATGATGGATACTTTGATTTTATAGATGACAATGGAAATATGCTTAGAAAATCTTTTAAAGACGGAGAATGTGTAAAAGAATATACTAAAATACTTTGGGAATAATTAATAATTTAGGAAAAGCTAATAGTATATTTATCAGTTTAAAAGATATAATAGGGAAAATTAAAAGTAATAATATGAGTACTCATGGCATTGATTTAAATGGATATTTTAGCAATACAAATTCAAATATAGATATATTAAAAGAAATATATATATAAAATATGGCAATTATTAAAAATAAAAAATATAATATAAAATTAAACTATTAAATATATCTTGAAGAAGATATTTTAATAGTTTTTTTATTATAAAAGCAAAAAACATATTTGTTAATTTTAGTTTGTAAACAAAAACATGCTACAATATAATTAGAAATATTATGAAATAATTAAATTGAAAATTATTAAATAGAATTTTATATTTTTAGAAATTATTTCATTAATACTAAGCAATAAATGAGGGGCGATATAAGGTATGAATAAAGTTATATCAAAAAATATTGATTTAATGATAGAATTAAATATTGAAAATTTAAAGAAGCATATTTATTCAAAAAATGATTCAATTATTTTATCTAATATATTATCTAGAAAAAATACTACAGATACAGATATGTTATTTTTAATAAAAAAAATGAAACCTTACAAGAATGTTTTTCCTAGAAAATATAAGAGAGCTTTTAACAAGGTAGAAATTTTTATAGATATTTGTGATGAGTATAAAATATCAGAACACTTATTAAAATCACTTGCTATCTCTAAGATAGAAAACAATAAATGTTTAATAAGTTTTAATGAATTAAGTATTTATTATGGATTGGCAAGTATTAAAAAATCTATTGTAAAAAATATTGAAAGTAAAGACTATATAATAATAAATGATAATTGTATAGAAATAAACATTAAATATATGTCTTTTATTTTAATGCTGCTACAAATATTGGTAAGTGAAATATTTAATGATAACAGATATGAAAATGATATAGCATATATTTTTAATGAAATAGAAAATAAAAAACAGATTCTTGATGAAGTATTACTGAAGGAAATTAATGTATTTAAAAACGATATAAAAAAAGAACAGTACAAACTAAAAAGTTTAAAAGAAAAATATAATTATAAAAATTCATCTAACGAAACATTTAATAAAATAGATAACAATGAAAAAGAAATTTCAGAAAAAAATATAAATTCAAATTATAATGTTTATTTAAAAATTTCAAGAAGAAATACATTTAAAATACATGTGAAAAAAGATGCAAATGGAATTGTACTTATGTTCAAGTATAACGAAAAAGTTATAAACTCAATAAAAAAACTACCTTTTCAATATAGGCATTATGAACCACATAAATGGATTGTATCATATGGAAAAGAAGAAGCTTTATTAAATATATTTATTGAAGATGAAATTTATAAATCTTTTAATATAGAAGAATTGATATATTTAATAACTAATCCTAAAGATATAAGAGATAATGTAAAATTTAAAGTTAATGCAACTAACTTGAATGATGATGTAATTAAGTTAGATTTTAATTATGATAAACAAATAATAGATGTTATAAAAGGATTGCCAACTACAGACAGAAGATATTTAGTAAAAAAAAGAGCTTGGATAGTAAGCCAAAAATACATTCCTCTTCTAATAGATAGATTTAAAAAACTAGAAAGACAAATTCCTATAGATACTAGCTCTATGGAACAAATTTTACAAGAACTAAGCAAAGTAAAAATCTCAATTAAAGAATGTAAATTAAATGGATATATAGATATAGAATGTGATAAATCTAGCAATAACAGTAATTTTTTGAGATTATTAGATGAGTTTAGAATATTAAATAGCGATAAAGTAACTGTCCCAGCAACAGAAATAGATAAAATTTTCAACAATGATAAGCTTGAATTAGATAATTCAGCTAAAAATCTTCTTCAAAATCTATTAAAATCTAAAGAATATATAGAAAGAAATAAAACATATCCTCCAGTTAATATAAGCAAACTTAAAAAGAAACCTTATCCACATCAATTAGAAATTATAGAACCAATGTTAAAGTTAAAACGATTTATATTAGGGGATGAAATGGGGCTAGGAAAAACATTTGAAAGCATCTTGTTTGGCGCTAGTATTCCATTATTAAAATTAATAGTATGTCCTGCAACTTTAATTTTAAATTGGAAAAAAGAAATAGAGGAGACTCTTGATAAACAAAATATAGTAATCGTTAACTCAAAGTTCAAGAAGAGTACTATAAAGGATTTAAATAAAGATGAATTATCCAATACGTGGATAGTTATAAACTATGAGAAGTTGCATAAATATAAAAATATTTTAAAAGAATTAAATGTTGGAGTTCTTTTATGTGATGAAGCTCATTATATCAAATCTATAGATAATAAAGGATATTGTACAAGCAAAAGAGGAAAAGCAACATTGGATTTATCGATGAATATTCCATATAAAGTAGCTATAACAGGAACACCTATAGGTAACAGTTCTAAAGATTGTTGGAATCTTTTAATATTAATTGAGAGTAAGGAGGTACTTATAGGATTTGATAAATTTAAAGAATATTTCAAAGAAAAATCTATTAAAAGTTTAAATGAAATGCTATCTTCTAAAATGATAAGAAGATTAAAAAAAGATATATTGAATTTGCCTGATATTCAAAGAAGGTTTATACCAAATGAAATTGATACAAGAGATTATAATTTAAAATTAAAAGAATACTTAGATAATGAAAATAAATCATTGACTCAATTTATAGCTTATCTAAATGCAATAAGATTAATAATTGCAAAAGAGAAAACAACTTCTACTATAAAACTTGCCGAAATGTATTTAAAAGAACATGAAAAAATTGTTATATTTACAAATTATAAAGAACCTGCACAAAAATTTAAAAGGCATTTTGGTGAAAATGCAGTATTAATAGATGGAAGTGTTCCAGTACAATTAAGAAAAAGTATTATAGATGAATTTCAAGAAGGTGATAAAAAAGTTTTTATAGGAAATTTAAAAGCTGCTGGAACAGGTATTACTTTAACTAAATCGGATATAGTAATATTTAATGATTTTGACTATATACCTTCATCTCATTTACAAGCAGAACAACGTATTCACAGAATAGGGCAAAAAAATAATTGTTTTATAGTTTATAATTATGCTAGTAATGCTGAGATAGATGGATTTATGATTGAAAAATTAACAAGTAAATTTAAAATGATAAATCAAATTGTTGATGGAGTGGATTCAGAGTTTATTGAAGAAGATAAATCTATAACGAAAGAACTATATGAACATATTGGTATAAAATGATAAACAATAATTATGGAAGTATTTCTATATAAATATCTAATTTAAATTGATAAATAGTATATGCCTGTGAGAATTTCTCATAGGCATTAATTTTTAAATTATATACTTATAAAGTTACCCAATTAAATGAAAGGTAGCAAATTAAGGAGATAAAGGTAACCAATTGGGGAAAGGTAGCAGATTGGTATATTGCATTAAAGGTAGCAAAA
>NZ_KB850959.1:75352-87304 GCF_000371465.1 Clostridium thermobutyricum
TTAATTGATGAACTAAAAATAACTGATAATTGAAAAAATAGATAATATATAATTTATTACTAAAATAATATGCAAAAATGTTTTCTTATATTTATAAACAAATATGATATAATATAAGAAAATAAATATTTAATATCCAGGAGATTTAATATATGAGTAACAAAATAATATCAGCAATAAATGAATTGTTAACTATATCAGATAATGATGTAGATACAAAGACTAACTTAATTAAAGTACAGGATATATTTTTAAAGTATAAATATTCTTTAAAAGAAGAAAGCCTTAAAATCAATATAAAAGAATATAAAATTACAATTAAACAAAGTAAATGGATATCGAAACTTGCAGAAGTTATTGCTGAAAACTTTAGTTGTTATTATATAGATAAAGAAAAAAATAAAATATTTTTTTTAGGAAGAGAAAATGATACTTACATATGTAATATTTTATTAGTATATATTATAAATTTCATAGAAAATAAAATAATAAAAATGAAGTACAAGTGTAGAAGAGATGGAATAAGTTCACGTGGTTTGAAAGAAGAATATGCTTTACAATTTATTAATGATATTAAAGCACTTTTTGAAGAACAAAAACTTAAAATCCCAAATTTAAGTTTATATACAGCTCCAGATTCAAAAGTTACTATAGAATATTTACAATTAAAGATAGAAAAACTAAAAGATGAATTAGACTGTGCTAATAAAAAATTGAAAAAATTAGGAAGAAAAGTTAAGTTTAGTGAAGATAAAAAAGATTTAATAAGAAATAAAAGCTTACAGCAAAAAGATAATGGCAAGTATCCAACCGTAAGAGAATTAGCAAAAGAATTTAATTGTTCTCCTGCTTTGATTTGTAATATATTAAATGAAAGAAATGAAGGTAAACAATAATTTTATAACTTTTATTATAATAAATAAACTAAGCTTTATTATTATTTATAATATGTATTTAAACTCACTACTAAATTAATTTTAGTAATGAGTTTTACTTTTATATTTAATCAAATATAAAAATAATATAATCTAATCTTTATTAAAATATCTATATACATCTAAAACTTTAGATAGACATTTACTAATTTTTTTAACAATCAGATTATTCATTGATAGTACCTCCAAAATAATTTTTAAGTAAACATTTTCAAAGATATTATAACATTAGTATATAACTTATACAAAATTAATAAATAAAAAAGCCATTCATTTTTAAATAAATGACTTTTTTATTTTTCGAGAACGAATTGAATATTTTATAAAAGGCTAAGTATAAATACTTATTTATATATTATGAAAAAAATTAAAAGTTATACTAAGTAATTATGAACTAGACAAAGGTAAATTTTAGTAATATACTATATATAGTAGCTTAAAGTCGATGATTAATATCTTTTCTTGGATCTACCAAATGGTAGGTCTTTTTTTATACTAATTTTTCTAAATTTTAAATTAATCCCCCTTTTAAAAATATAAAAAACATTATAAATTAAACATATATTGACATAATTTATTACTTAATTTATACTACTCAATACAAAATGATATTCTTTTTATAGAATATCTCCCTATATTCTTAAAGCCATTATTATTAAAGTGCCAATGTTTAATATAATGGCTTTATATTAATTTTATATAGTTGAAAAGACTAAAATAATAAATGTGAAAATATGATATGCTTACATAGTAAAAAACTTTATTTAGGGTTTTAATCATCTCCATATAATTTGTTTTAAATAAATGTTTTACAATATGGATAGGAACGAGTAGTAAACAGGGATATAACAGATTAGGAGATGATATAATGGTTGCTTATACAGTCATAATAGTAACTGCAATTATAATGCTTTCATTAATAGTAATAGTAAAAATTGTTGTTGCTAGTGATAAAGATAATGAAATGAGATTTAGACATAATAAAGATTTAGAAGATAAATCACAGTCAAATATAACTTTTGAAATAGATAGTATATCAAAAAACAATAGTAATAAAAAATAAGTAATATTTACGGGCATAAATATTACTTAAAAACATTTTTATTACAATTTTAAAACCAACTCTTGAAACAATTCCTTGTTTATATACCCTTATTATACCAGAAAATTGAAAAAAATAAACTCTTTTAGAAATAAATCAATTATATTGATTTATTTTTTATTTATAATAAGAATTTACAATTCAGTCAATTTCCTTGAAAATCAAGGAGAAAGTGTTATTATAAAAATATAAAGCAAATAAAAATTTATTAAAAAGATGATTAGGAGGATTTTTAATTGTGAAAATAAATGAAAATATTAAAGGAAATGAAATTAAAGTAACAGCAAAAGTAACAGGAAAAAGACAAATAACAATTCCTAAAGAAATATGTGAGATGTTAGGAATTGATACTGGAGATAAGGTTATTTTTGTTGAGAAAAATAATAAAATAATATTTAGGAAAGAAATAGATAAAATGATATGTCCTATATGTGATGGAACAGGAGATATAGAGGAAATTGAGTGTTTTTTTTGTAAAGGGAAAAAAGAAATACCTTTAAGATATAATAGTACACTTTATTATTTAATAAATATCGTAATGAATGATGCTAGAAAATATAACATAGCAATAACTGTTATAAATCAACAAATAAATGAAGATAATTCAGTTGTTATATTGGATAAACCTAAAATTATAGTTAATTCAAGCAATATATCAGATGAAAAAATAAAAGAAATAAATTTGAAATTACAAGAATTAATATAAGGTAAAAGCTGTGTATAATAATTACAAATAAAATTTTTAAGAACTAAATGAGGTGAAATTAATGGAGAAACGTAAGTTAGGAAAAACAGCAGATTCTATTTTAAATTACATTAATGATTATACATTAGAATATGGATACTCTCCAACAGTTAGAGAAATAGGACAAGCTATAGGATTACATTCAACTTCTACTGTATATCAACACATTCAAAGATTAATAAGAGATGGGTATTTATATAAAAACCCAACATGTCCTAGAACATTAGTAGTTAATAAAAATCCTAATGATTTATTACAAGATTTCTTATATAGAAATAATTTTAGATATAAAGTTGAAAATTCTAAAATAATTGTAGATTTAAAATAATTATTTAAAGTATTTTATTAAGTTCTATAGCACAACTTATTAAATGTAAATTTTGAAATAATAAATGATATTTATAAGAAGGAGTGTAATTATGGATATAGATAATAAAAGAGCAATAAGAAATGCAAAGGTAAGTATATCATTATTTATAAATAAAAAAATAAGATATATAGATATAATTGAAATAATGAAAGAAAACGTTTCAGATAAAATTTTTGAAGAATGGAAAAAAGATAACTTATATAAAGAGAACGGATATATATATTATAAAGATTTTAAATTAAGTAATAAAAATGTTGATGAATTAAACGAATATCTAAATTATAAACTTTACAATAAAATAGAAAAATATTCTGAATTAAACTGGGATAATACAGTTGAATTAAAAGGTCCAATATCCGAACTACAAATATCAGCATTTAACCGTCTAAGAAAAGAAATATATAATGAAGAACCTCTATCTAATGAAGAGATACTTGCTAATTTTAATAAAACCACATTATCTAAAGAATTAGATTCCTTATTTAAAATATATAGATATGACAGGAAAATATATATTAAGGCAACAGATAAACAATTAAGATATTTAAATAAACTATATAGAAAAGCTAATAATATAACTAATAATAGATATAATCATTATTTAGAACTTGATAGGAGAGTAGCGGCAGAAAAAATAAGTAAATTAATTAAAGAAATAGAGGCAAAGAATAATTTAATTGCAGAAAATGATACATTATATAAAACATTAATCACAGAAAATAATGAAGAGGATAATGACGTAGATAAATGTATTGTTATAGATATCTTTAAATATAAGAATAGAAAAAGTTAAAAAATAATATTAGAACAAACAATATAAAAATATAACATAAAAAACTATTAAATATATTTTTTCAAGATATATTTAATAGTTTTTTTTATAAAAGATAAAATAAAACTTTGTTTATTTTTATTAATAAACAAATGTGATAATATATATGTATAAATATATATTAATATAAGGTAGGTTAAAAAAATGTATGATGAAGAAAATTATAATTTTGAAAAAAAACATGAAAATAAAAGAAGAAAATTTAGAATAACAGCTAAAACAATAGTTGTAATAGTAATTATAGGAATAATAGGAGTTATAGGATTTACAATATATAAATGTATTTCTGAATATAACAAAAGAGTTCAAGAAAATGTTGAAATTGCAATTAATGAAATTAATACAGCTCCACATTTAAAAAAAATACAATTAAATAATAAATATAACAAAGATATATATGCAGCAATTGTAATAAAAGGAGTATCACAAGTAAAAGGTATTATTGCAAATGAAATTTTAAATCTAAATTTTACTGGATTTTACGCATTTCAAAATGTAAATAATGAATTTTCTAGTGAATGTAATCTTACTAATAAATTAAATAATGCTTTAAAAATGAAAATGATAAAGAACTTTGAAGATTATATAAATGAAGGAAATATTAAATTAAATATACCTTCAATAGAAAAGGAGTTAGGTGTTAAAAGTGAAAAAGATATTTTTGTTTCAGCTAAAGTTGTAAAAAATAAAGAGCCTAATCTACCTAATAGAAATATTTATATAGATCCTAAAATAGCAATGCTAAAAGGGATTAAGATGCCTAACTACAATGGGGGATATCTAGAAATAGTATTTTTAAATAAAAATAATGTAATTAATTATTTAAATAAGGCTAACCAAAATCAAGGGTCAGAACAATATAAAGTATCTAATGATAATATAAGTGGATTTGATATATTATTAGCTTATATTTGGATGAATAATTCATATACACCATTGTACTTCACAGATACACCACTATATTCAGGAAATTCAGGATGGACCGTTATAGATAAATATAATAATAAGAATAGCAATGGAGAAGAAGAAGAGCCAGATATAAATACTAATAGTACAATAAGCTCAGATATAGAAGAAGAGGCTGAAAGTAGTAATTCCAATAATATATCTAATACATCTAATTCAAATGAAGATGAAAATAATAGTGCTTCAAGCTCTTCCAGTATAGAAGAAAGTTCAGGTTCTAGTAATAGTTCATCATCTAGTATAAGTTCAGAAGAAGAGGAGAACTCATCTAGTTCATTCTCATCTTGCAGTGATGATGATGATTAAATAATGCAATCTCAATAAAATAATTTATAAAATTTATGTGATAGAGTTTTTTATTGTGAAAGTCAAGATGTTAAAAATGTGAAGGAAGAAAATTATGCAAGATATAGATAAAGAAGAATATACAAAATCATTAGAAAACTTATTGTGATATTGAAAGTGTACTGTTAAAGTTAGCTAATGAAGAACATAATAGAGCATTTGGGGAAGCCACTAGAATACAAGGAATGAATAATAATATCATCAATATTTCCAAAATAGGGAATATGAAATTTGAGCAATCTATTTATAGATTTAAATAAGTTTTTGAAGATATAAATAGTAAGAATATAAATAATATTTATAAACAAATATAATATATTAAAATTAATATTTTAAATATTTTGAGGTGTTTAGATTGAATGACAAAATTATTTTAAAAATAAAAAAACTATTGGCTCTAAGTGAAAGCAGTAATGAAGGTGAAGCTAAATCAGCTTTACTTAAGGCTCAAGAGCTACTTATAAAAAATAAATTATCTATAAAAGAAGTAAAAGAGTTTAGACAATATAATAGTAATATAAAAGAACATATAAGCCAGGTGTCTTTTACAAAGGCAAAATGGAAAGCTAAATTAGCAAAAGTTATAGCTGAAAACTTTGGATGTTATTATTACTTTAGGACTAGAAGAACTCACAAAATAGTTTTCTTTGGAAGAGAAGAGGATATATTGGTATGTAATATAGTTTTAGAGTATGCAGTAGACTGCATAAATAGCAAAGTTAGAAAATTAAGATATGATTATAATAAAAATGGATATAGCACTAGAGGATTAGAAAATGATTATGCATTAGGATTTATAGAAGGTCTTGACTATATGTTTGAAGAACAAAAAAGAAAAAACCAAGAATGGGGGTTAGTGATACAAAAAGATCCAGAGGTTGTTGATGCCCATAATCAAATAAAATTCGCCAAAACAATAAATACAAATACTTCATTCGAAGGTTTTTCTGAAGTATATTCAGAAGGATGTAAAGATGGTGAAAATTTTAGTATTTCAGATAAGATTGCAGAAGGGACAAACGAGGAAGAAATAACTTTAATTGAATAAATAATGAATTAAAATCTATAATAATTTTAATATTAGAAATGGCTATGTGTATGGGGATATTTGGAATTGGAATAAGTTTATTATTTTATCTTATTGATAAACTTTATGTTTATATGTAAATTATTATAAATACTCTATTAATTGGATTATATCTTTTGATATTTAAGAAAGGATTATATTAAATGAACTTACATAAAAGAAAATTACTAGAAGGTATTTTTATTTTAGTAACCCTAATATCATATATATTAATTGCAAGTGGAACAATCTACAATAAAATAAATTATTGCTATATAGGATTTATATAATAAGAGGGTTAATTATCCTATAAAATTTTTCTATATAAAATATTATTCTTAAAAAAGAATAATAAAAAAGCTATAAAATCATTATGTTAATTTTATAGCTTTTTTATTGGATTTTATAATTATATGAAATATGTCTCATATATTTTAAGGAAAAAATTTCACAACAATATTATATCAAAACATACAAATATTAATGTGAAAAAAATGTAAAAAATTTTCATATTTATAAAATGTAGAAATTTTTGTATTATAATATTTATAAAAGCGTGTAACAAAAATTATGTGATTAAAAGTTTAAAAACAAAAGAAAGCTGATAGATTATATTTCTATCAGCTTTACTTATATTAATAAAATAATATGTTAATAATGTCTAATTAAAGAGCAATGCTCTATTAAAGAATTAACTTCGAATCCAAAATCATCAAGTACATTATCATCCTGTGATGTTATATAAATTTTAAAGTTTTTTGCCATAAGAAAATTTTTGAATATTTTAATTTCATCATCATTAATGCTTGGAATATAAAGGGATTCCATTATAATGACGGACTTTCTTTTTTCTTTATTTAAAAGTAATTTCAATTTATCAAAAAAATATTCTTTATTCTTTATAGGAGTGTTGATAAATTTTTCTAAATCTTTTTCTTTTAAAAAACTTGAAAAAAAAGATGGGTAATATTCATCTAAATTATTTTCCAAATCATACGCAAAATTACATTTACTGAAAAAGTATATGTTAGGAACTGAAGTACAAAAGTTTAATATATATGATTTAATATCTTGTTTTATCCTGTATGATTTTCCTGCTCCAACAGCTCCAGTAATTAATATATTTTTGGGTGGTTTTATTTTTGATAATTTAGATTGCTCAATCAAAAATTTTGAAATTAAATCCTGAACAAAATTTTTATTTGATATAGACAATAAGTTGAAATTATTTATTAAATTTTTATCATAATCTGTATCAATTGAAAAAAATGATTCTAAAGAGCTATTCATACAATTAAGTAAAATTTGTAATTCTTCAACGGTTAAATTTTTTTTGTTATTTTCTAATTTACTTATTGTTGACTGTGATATGCCACTTAATTCTGAAAGCTCATAAGTGCTTAATTCTTGGCTTTTTCTTAGTTTATTAAGATTATTTAATATATCTATAATATCTGCCATTTCAATCACCTCTATAAAAATAATATCTCTATTTAATTACATAATCAAATTATATTTCAATTCTTATTTAGAATTAAAATAGTTTTGCAACTACATTTTATAGAATTTAGATTAAATTCTAAGTTTAAATTTAAAATTACATAAAATTTACTGAAAAAATTTTTGTAATTAATATTATTTAACTTTAAATAATTTGTGATTATTTTTTTATTATTAATCAACCAATAAGAACGATTAGAGTCGTTATTATACAAGGAGTTAATAAATTATAATATTTTTATAATTTATTAATAAATATTTGTTAAAATATATAAAAATATATTTTGGGAGAAATTTATGTATATAAATAAAAAATGGATTATTTTAATAATAGGTATTTTGTTAATTTTAATTGGAGGAATATATGTATATAAAAATACTTATTTTGGGCCAATTGAAAATAGAAGTATTTTAAAGTATTTTAATTCTGATAATATAATAAAAGAAAATGGAGAGGATGTAACATTAAAAAATCCTATACCAAATTCTTACAATATACCAAGTAAAGAATATTCTGGATTAAATAAAAATAAGATTTATAATAATTTGATTGAATATAATAATACTACTAATAAGTTTATTAACAATGTAATTAATGAAGTGAGTAATAGTAAAAATAGTGAAGATATAAATCAAATTCACGGTAACATAATTAATTTTCTTATGAAAAAATATTATGTTTACTCTATGAATCCAATAAGTGAAAATCAAAAGGAATCTATAACTTATATAAATGAAATTGTAAAATTATTATATTATATGAATAATAATAATACACCTCCATTTATATTGGGGATTCCACAGAATATTATTGATAACATTAATCAAGAATCAAAAACTTCAAATAAAAAAGATAGTATTAAGAAAGAAATAATTATTTTAGCTAATAAAGTAAAAAGTTTAACTAGTTATCATAGTTAAGAAATGAGCATATAATTTATGTAATTTCAGTATTTAATGTTTATATAAATATTAAAATTATAAGTTAGGTAAAATTTTAAATTATATATAAAATATAATTATTTAATAAATTAGAGTGGTGATAAATATTAGATGAGAAGAAGAATTTCAAATGAAAATTTAAAAAGATTATGTAAAATTTTAAAAGGGTTAACTTGGATTTTAAGGGTTTTAGATGCTACTGTAGTATTAAATATTTTATATTATGCTATTATAACACCAAGTAGCTTTGAATTTGATAAGATTGTCCCTAAATTTATTAAAATTTATAACTTAGGAGTTGGATTTTTTAATATTTTTTATTTTTTACTTATTATTATAATATATATAATTTTAAAGAGAGTATACAAGGTTAAGATAAGAAAAAATACTAAGTAATAAAATTACTATTTATATGTAAAGTATATTATAAAAGCCAGTTTAGAAAGGTATACCTTTTAAATTGGCTTTTTATAGTTAAAAATATATAAGTTTTTAAATATGTTCAAATTTGTACTTTATTTATTATTAGTTTCTGAATCAATATAGGATGAATAAAAGTTATCTATACTACATTAAGTTAAATTTATCTAGAGTTAATTTTATATATAATATTTATTATTTAAAATGTTAATAAAACTAGAATAATGAATAGAATAGTAAAAAAAGATAGGAAATCATGTTAAAATTTAACATGATTTTAATTTTTAGGGGGAAAACAAATGAAAAGTAAAAAAATACTAATTATAATAATATTATTGTTAATAATTATAGGAGTAATAGTAGTTTATAGGCAGGTTGAAAGTAAAGAAGTTAAGAATATTTCTAAGGTTCAAACTGAAGGTTTGAAAAATACACAAAAAACAAATCAAGAAACTGAAATTTTTAATAAAAGAGTGGGAAATATTAATGAAGGACAATTATTAGAACATGAAGGAATAAGTAAAGATATATTTAAAGATACAAAATATCCAGGTATTTCAGATGAAGTAATTACTAAAGAAATAAATCATAAAAATTATATTGAACCATTGAAAATAGTAATTAGAAAATATAATCCTAATATCTTAAATCAAAGTACTTTAGTTAAATATTATAATGAAAATGTTAAAATTAATAAAGATAAAAAGCAAACAATTGATTATATTTTATTAGATGTTTATAATGATTCTTTTGCAATATTTATGATTAATCATTCAAATAAATTTAATGAGTTCAATGTTGGTAATATAAATGATAAATTTGAATTAGTTGACAATAAAAATTCAATGTATTGTGGAATAAAATCTGATGGAGAAATAACTGCATATAGTAATTATGGAAATAATTCTGCTAAAAAGGAACAATTTATATTAAAGAAATAAATTCTATTTTACTTTACAAATGATGTAATAAAAACAGTATATAAAGTGAAGGTAAAATAAGATGAGAAATTTATTATATATTTAAATGACGGATCAACAGGACCATGGATGACATGTTTACAATATAGATTATATATTAATGGAGATAATGTATAGGGGTGAAACTAATGAAGAAAACATTCTTTATTATTGTTGGGATATTAATAATAATTTTATTAGGGTTAAAACTTTATAATCCTGATAGTAATAATTCGAAAAGTTTAGTTACAAAAAATATAAAAGAACTTTCAACATATAGTACAAACTTTACAGTATTACCAGCTCAAATATTAGAAGAAATATATTATGGGGATAAAGATTATAGTAAAATACAAAATCAAATAAATCAAATAGATAATAATAAATTAAAAGGAGTTTTACAGGCTAATTTAGATCAATATAAATCTAACTCAGGAGAATTTGAAAATAAAATTTCAGACTCAGATAGCATAAAGTATACAGATAAAGCTTTGAATGATAAAAGTATAGTTCCTTTTAATAATGGAATGCTATTACCAAGATCGTCTGAAGTTATTATAAAAGATGGTAATAGATATTATATAACAGTAGCATACTTAGCATATTCAAATTCTAAAAATCAATCTATAGATGATAATAATAAAGATATTTATGGAATTTCTGTATTTAATGTTTATAATGATGGTCAAATAGAGTCATTATATATTAGTAGCAGATAGAATGAATTTATTATATAAAATAAGAGGAAGAGTTTTATGAAAAATAATATTACAAAATATAAAAAATATATTTATTTTAAAAATAAGGAGGAGATAAAATGAATAGAAAGAATATGGTATTAATATTAATAAGTATAATATCAATAGTTATAATTGCTTTATTTGCTAGTAATTTTATAGGAACAAATATAAAATTCCTAATTATACTAGATGTAGTATTGCTAATGATAATGTCTATATTTATGATTATATATATGCTTATTAATGTTTTTAAAATGATTAATATATTACGCATATTAAAAAATATGTTCACAGAAAAAGAGATAGAAGATACGAGACATAAATCTATAAAACACATAAATAATAATTTTACTAAATAATAATTAAGCAATAGATAGGATGTGATAAAATTGGACGAAAGAAAAAAAGAAACAAGGATTATAAATAAAAAATTTCAAAATATAAAGAAAATAAATCAGATATTATCTATTTTTATTATTGTATTAATGATAACTATAATAGGTTTAAGAAATTCAATAAATAATTCATTTGAACCGCATCCTATTGAAAGTTTTTTAGGTAAGATTAATGGAGTAGTAGTAATTGTTTTAGTGATAATATTTGCTTTTAATATTTTTAGAGCGATAAATTTAGTGAAAAAGATTAAAACTATGTATACTAAAGAAGAAATTGAGGAAGCAAGACGTAAAAAGAATGAAATGAAGCGTAAAGAACATTAAAATTATTTTAATATGATTTAAAAATATACTTATTTTAAAATAAAAAAAGCCTAGATAACTAATGTTTTCTAAGCTTTTTCTTTTTAGATGTAAATATAATTGTAAAAATAACTATTTGATATATAAAGAAGTATCTATTTTGAAACAACATATATGTTATTTTGTTAAAGGTTTATTAACAGAATGTATAAATAATAATAATTGCTATATAACAATTTATTACTATATAATGATTGTTAGATGATAATTGGTTAATGTATAATTATTCATTTAGTAAATAAATGGGAGGAAAGTTACAATAATTATATATT
>NZ_KB850960.1:0-43779 GCF_000371465.1 Clostridium thermobutyricum
ATCAAAGAATGTATCTAATACCTCAACATCTTCTCTTAATATCGCCTTAGCTTTTTTAATTGCCATTTCTCTTTCCTCTAATATTTCTTTATCAGTTTTACCCCTCATAGGTTGTGATATAAATAACTTTTTCATTTTATTTTTCCTCCTTAAAAGCGTTTAATAATTCTTCCTTTTGATTCCTTATAATCCTTACTCTACGATTTATATAATTCATATCATCTTCTAGGCACTGCTCTATATATGCTTCATCATCTACACTACCTATAACATCATCTAAACGTATTAATAATGAATCTACTATAGCAATATATCTATTAATGGCTTCAATCTTTTCCTTATCCATTTAATTAAGCTCCTTTGTATTAATTATTATCTACCTGTATTAAAACTGGATTCTTCCAATCAGTAACATAATCCCAGCATAAACAACCATTTTTATCTTTGATAATTGGATTGTATTTAGAATCTAATATGATACAATCTTCTGCATACTCATATTTTCCTATCCACCAACCACTCTCAATTTTTGCCCCTTTAGTTCTTTGAAATCTTATTTTCTTTATAAACATTTAATGTAATCCCTCCACAACCTTTTTTAAATATTCTATTTTTTCTTCATCTAAAGTATCATCACACTCTTTAATTTCTACCCTATCTTTTCCATACTTATTTATTAAAGAAGTCGTATT
This sequence comes from Clostridium thermobutyricum, assembly GCF_000371465.1. Classification (NCBI taxonomy): domain Bacteria; kingdom Bacillati; phylum Bacillota; class Clostridia; order Eubacteriales; family Clostridiaceae; genus Clostridium; species Clostridium thermobutyricum. The sequence continues at coordinate 693 of NZ_KB850960.1, forward strand.
ACACATTAATACATACTCACTACAACAAATATTATCTAATTTGCCATCTAAGTAAATTCTATATTCTCTACCCATTACAGTAATCTTTCCTTTTCTTCTTTTTTATCTATAAATGTAAGTATTCTAAGTGCTACATTAAGCCCTATCCAAGTAATAAGCACTATCTTTGCTATAATCCATAACATTTTAATTCCTCCTACCATTTTGGTGATGTCAGCAAAATGGTTTATTTTAATTCTTTAATACATTTCTTACATACAATTTTATTTTTAAAGCTAATAATATCTTTAAACTCACCACAGAAAATACACCCTGGATTATATTTTTTTAATATTATTGATTCATCTTCAATAAATATTTCAAGTGGATCACATTCATTAATATTCAAAGTTCTTCTAAGTTCTGCTGGTATACATAATCTTCCTAAGTCATCTATTTTTCTTACAATTCCTGTACTTTTCATTTTATTTTTTCTCCTTTATAGCATTAATTATCTCTTGTAATTTATTTAGAATAGTTTCTACATCATCATTAGTTTTAACTGTTCTTTCTCCAATAAATTTATAGGCTTCTTCTAAGTGATTGAAATATCCAATAGGCTTATTGTATTCCTTACCGATATTTTCTTCTTTGGTAGCCGTTCCTACGTTCACAATACACTTTTCATAAACAACATATTGTCTAGTATCCGATTCTATAATAAATTTTCCTATTGTAGCTTTCATACTATTTACACTCCTATAATTCTTTAACTAAAACAAAACACACATTACTTCTATTAATTAATCCACTAATATCTACTTTTTCTTTTAGACCTTTATTAACTTTATTTATTGCATCTATTGTTTTATCTTTATCCAAACTCTCTCTATTAAACTCAATTATATTAGCTTTAGCAGTATAGCTCTCTATCTCGTAAGTATTATTCTTTTTCATTAAATCTAATAAATTATTTTTATAGTTATCTAAATCTATTTCTAGGCCTTGTATTCTATCTTTTACATCTAATATAGATTCCATTAAATCTCTCATTCTCTCCTGGTCTTTAGTAATATTTTTATCTAAAATTATCATAATTCTTTATCCTCCTAATCCTTCATATAATAATTACACTCGTAACCATCTGCTTTTAAATAAAGTCCTGGAGCCCAGTCTATAGGTTCACCAAAAGTTTTATTAACTTCTTCTAAACTTCCAAAATTATTTGGTGTATCTAAAATCAATTCATCATGTACGTGCATTACAACTTTATAACCTTTATTTTCTATCCTTATCATTGTTTCACCTAGACAATCTCTTGCCGTAGCTTGTACAATATTTTCAACTAATTTAGGCCCATAAGTATCTAGTCTTTTCCATTGTTTACTCGTTTGCTCCATTCCTTCATAAGTTATCTTGGTACCGCTAAAAGTTTTATGGTCCTCAATTTTAGGTCTTAAATAAGCTAATTTCCTACCACTTGGTAATTGAATAAATAAAACTCCTGGTTTATATATAAACTTAAGTCCAAACTGCATTTCTACAGTCGTTCTTCTACTTATAGCTTTCTTAGCTGCTTTATCACAATCCCACCAAAACTTAGTTATATTTTGATTAGCATTTCTCCAAGATTGAACTAATCCAGGTAATTCATCTTCAGGAATACTTTTATTCTTATCCATTGAACTTAAAGCTCCTACACTTCCTCCATATCCTAAAGCAAGTTCTGCTATTTTTCCTTTTTGTCTTAAATCAGAACCCTTTTTTATTTGTTCTATTGGTATATGAAACATCTGACTTGCTGAAGCTTCATATATTTTCCCATGAGTTTTAAAAACATCTATTCTCCATTTTTCCTGTGCATACCAAGCAATTACTCTAGCTTCTATTGCACTAAAGTCGGCAACTATAAATCTACTTTCTTTAGATGGTATAAAAGCTGTTCTTATAAGCTGACTTAAAGTATCAGATACGTTATCATAAACAAACTCTAAATAATCTAAATTACCTAGCTTTACAAGTTCTCTAGCACTATTTAAATCAGGTAAATGATTTTGCGGTAAATTCTGAACTTGTACTAATCTTCCAGCCCACCTACCTGTTCTATTAGCACCATAAAACTGTAAAAGCCCTTTAACTCTTCCGTCTGCATTTCTAGCATCTATCATAGCCTGATACTTTTTAACACTTGTTTTGGCCATAAGACTTCTTAACGCTAATACTCTTTTAACATTATCGTTAGTTGCATTTTCTAATAATTGTGGTATGCTATCTTTAGTTAATGAAGTAACTTCAAATCCAACTTGATTAGAAAGCCATTTCTTTAACTGTACTGGACTGTTCGGATTATCAAGTCCAGTTATTTTTATGGCTTCTTTTGTTAATTTTTCTGTATATTCTTGATTAATTCTAATAGCATTTTCTATTAAATTAATATCTAAATTAATTCCTCTATCATTAATTTTCTGATCTAAATTCCATAATAATTTTTCTTTTTTTGTTGTTTCATATACACTTAATTTTTTTCTTATAGTTCTTTCAACTTCTACGTCCTGTTTACAGTATTCTTTAAATAAATTCCATTTCTCCATATCATGTTCGGGAAGATTTCTAGTTCTTCCACCATTTACTTTTGTAGGTTTGCATGGCATACAGAAATATCTAATTAAGCTTTTCCCAACTTTCATTTTTTGTTTATCTTCAGGAAATTTTAAAGCCTTTCCTACCATTTCTAGACTTCCTGGTAAACCTAAAGTTAAAGCTTTAATCATTGTGCATTCCCATTCCTCGGGCTTACATGTCTCATGTAGTATATAATTTTTAATAGCGTTTCTTTCAAAGTTAGCATTAAATGCAGTTTTTAATATTTTAGGATCTGTTAATGCTTCTTCTACTTCTCTTGGTAATTTTTCACCTAACATAAAATCTACAATTTGGACTGGTTCATCATCAAAAGCATAAGCAAATAGCATAATTTCAAAATCAAAGGAGCTACAGTATCTGTAAGCTCCTCCTTTTTTAATATCTATACTGCTATAAGTTTCAACATCAATACTTAATATTCTCATTTTCTATCCTAAGAAATCTTCTTCATGTTCAACTGCTTCAAAATCATCTTCAGCTCTAGTTGCTCCACCTAAAGAATCTCCATCTTTTATTTTTTGAATATTACCAAGTCCTGCTGCTACACCTTTATTTCCGTTTGCATTATAAGCATAGAAATTAACGCTAACTCTTGCGTAGCAACCTGAATAAACTTCTGATTGATCTAAGATAGGTTGTACATTTTCATCAACTATACCAGGTTTATTTTTACTTGAAGCATTAAAGAAATAGCAACCTGCATATGCTTCGTCATCAGGTCTTTCTACATCTCCGTCTCTTAAAGGTGTTTTTAAAACTGGTGGTATCTTACCATTCCATTTACCTTTTCCAGTTTCTTTAGCTTCTTCTACAGCTTCTTTAATTGCTCTTAAAGTTTCTTTATCATTCTTAGAAACTATAACTGATACTGAATATTTTGGCTCGTTTCCTTCTATTGCACTTGGCTCCCAAATGTGAGCGTAGCTTAATCTAACTTCTCCTGTTACTACTTTTGTTCCTTTTCTACTTGCTTTTATCATTGTTTATATTCCTTCTTTCTAAATTTTTTTATTGAAAATCTGCTTTTGCAGCATTGTATACTTCTCTTTTATCTGATAATGGCACCAATGTAGGCTTACCAAGTGGTTTATCAATTAAATCTTTAAATAATCTTTCAGTTTCTTTTTTACCTATTGCTCTTTCAATATTAGAAATAGTAGTAAGTTTTTTAGTCCATATGATATTTTCTAAAAATCCCCTATCAGTTAATATTTTTGCTACGGCTTTTTCATCTTTCCATTTTCTTTGACTTCTTCCTTCAACTAATTTATATCCTTTAAATTCTTGTCCTTCTAAAGCCTTATCTAGTGCATATTCTTTTACATCACTAGCCCATTTAACTAAACTATCTACTTTTTCTAATATTTCTGATATTTCATCATTTGATAAAGTGTCAGATTTCTTAAACTCAAACTTAGCTAATTCTAAATTTTCATCTGCTCTAGCTCTACAAACTGATCTAGCTTTACAAAATTTACAATGGGCACCAGTTTTAAATTCACCTTCACCTTTAATTGCAAGTTCTGCACTAGGTTTTACAACTTCTTCAGCCCATTTTAATAATTCATTAACACTTATTTCATCTGATGAAATGTTACTTAATCTAGGTTGAATAATAGTCATTCTTACTTTTTCTATATCATATAAGAAGCTAAATTTATTAATAGCTCCTAGAGCATATAATCTCATTTGGCTATTATTTTCTGCTGATACTGGAACACCTTTACCATACTTCAAATCACATATTTCTAATGTTCCATCAGCTATAACTATAAAATCTCCTGTTCCAAATCCAGCAGGTACATAATTAGAAAAATCTAATCTTTGTTCTACTGCTGCTATTGAATCAGTTGTAGTTTCTTTTGAATTAAGATATTTTTCTATACATATCTCTTTATAAACATCTACATAATCGTCCATATTTTTTGAATATAAAGGATTATCTTTAGTTGATTTATTAAACCTTAAAGTATAAGTTCTCTTAGTTATTTCTTTAAGTTCTAATCTTAGTTTTAATTCTGCTAATTCATGTGCTAATGTTCCTTCTTCTGCATAAATAGAAGTTTTATCTTCAAATTGTTCTTCTAATCTTACACTAGGTGGGCAGTTAATCCATCTACTAGAACCACTAGCACTAAGTTTAGCGTGTTTATCAGGCATTACATTAACTCCTTAAATTCATTTAATACTGCTTCGTAATCTTCTTCTTTAAGCTCTGATAACTTACTAGCACCATATTTAGCAGTTATTTCTGCAAGTTCAGGTTGTTTACCTGCTTTTACAAGAGTTGTTGCAACTTCTCTTATTTCAGTAAAATCAATCTTTTTTTCTTCCTTTACATCTTCTTTAACTACTTTTTCTTCTTCTTTTTTATTAGATACTTTCTTTGTTTTAGCCTTAGTTTCTTCCTTAATTTCATAATCTTCTGACTTTTTAGTTTCTACTAAAGCATTAATAGCTTCATTATCAATTTGAATGGGTGGCATAATAATTTCATTAGCTTTAAAAGCTTTTGAAAACTCCTTAACTTCTTCAATAGAATTAAATTCTGCTATAATCTTCATTATTTATCTCCTCCATATTGTTTTTGATTTTATGTTTTGAACATTTTCTGATTCATGATAATAAGCCTGTTTTTCAATATATTTCTTATTGTAGTGATCATTAATTACTTTTTTCATGAATTCGGATTTACTTAATTTCCTCATTCTAATTCTCCTAAAAATAATTTATTTTTAAATTGTTCAATATCTATTTTTTGAACAACCCACTTAGTGGCTTTTTCTATTTTATTAGAATCATTAGTATATCTAACTACTTTAGCTAAACTGTATTCATCATTTGCTTGTACTACTATATAGTCATTTTCTTTTAAATCATCAATATCAGTTTTATAAGAATATAAATTATCAAAACTACTACGGATAAATTTAACTAATACTACTTTCATCTTTCTCCCTATATCCGATAACTCCATAGTTAACTCCTTCAAACTGATCTGATAATCTTTTAATAAAATGTATTAATACAACTCTTTCATCTGCTCCTGTACCTTTTGATAATTCAATAATTAAATTTTTTATTATTGCTACTCCTTCTCTTTCTAAATCTTTAAGTTTCCCTTCTACTTCCATTGTTATCTCGCAACTTTCATTATCAATCACTTGACTTTCTGCTTTAATCATTTTTCTTTTTCCTCCTTTGTTTTTAATTTCTGATTAAACATGATAGTTTGCAGCAGCACTTATTTATTTATAGGGAGAAAACGGGATCACGTAATATATAAATTAAAGTAAAAAAATAAGTGCTGGTGTGAACTATCATGTTTATAACCGAAACTAATTTGTTTTTTGGACTGTTGCGCTTTTTTTTAAGTTTTGCACTATTAAGCATGAATCAATAGCATTTTCAACATTTAATAAATCATCATTTGATTCAACTTTTTCTAATTTAAATAAAATATTTTTTATTGTTTCTAGTCTATTTGTTTCCATGTTTTCACCTCTTTCGTTTACAACTAAATTTTATCACTTTATTTTTCGTTTACAACTGTTTTTTTATGAACTTTTAGTAAATTACGATATTTTAATTATACTTTTTGCGTTTACAACGAATAAATAATATAGTATAATTATTAATGGAGGAGATAAAAATGCAAGAAATAAAAGAAAGGTTTAAAGAACTCCGTAAGGAGTTAAAATTAAATCAATCTGAATTTGGAAAACGACTTGCCGTAAGTAAAGATGTTATTTCAAATATTGAAATTGGTCGAGTTCAACCTAAAACACTACTAATTGATGCCATATGTGATACGTTTAAAGTAAATAAAGATTGGTTAGTAAATGGTAGCGGGAATATGTTTAATGATTCTAAAGAAAATGTTGAACTTGAAGAATTGCTATATAAGATCAGTAAAGAAAATTCATCGTTATATCCTACGGTTTTAAAGCTTTCACAACTAGATAGTGAATCATTGGTATTAATAGATTCATTGTTAGATAAAATCTTAAAAAAATAAGAGAGTATTAAATACTCTCTTGTTTTTTTATTACCACTATATATTTATATAAATGTTCTATCCAATATGGATTATTTAAATTATTGATAGTTTTTATTATTTCTTTTTTCATTTCTTCTTTTGTTGCCATTATTTAATTCCCCCAATCTTCAAGGATTTATACCTACATTTTAGGAACTTATGTTCTATCTTTCAAGTCAAGGAAATTATAAAAATTTAGACAACCCTTTATTAAGAAAATCTCATTTTTAATAATTAAATATGCTACATATTTTTATTTTAATATCCATATTCATTTTTTACTAAAATTTTCATATTTTTATTACTATAAAAACAAAAGAAGCTACTCTGTTAAAAGTAACTTCTTTTTTAGGAATAGTGTTAAATTTATTAACAATATACATAAATGTATTTATATAGGATTATTTATATTTTAACACTAATTACATTTAAACACAAAAAGAGCTATTTTCCATAAGGTAGCTCTTTTTGTTGGTAACAAATAAAAAAAATACTATAGATAGTATTAACTTTTTAGTTTAAGCCATATATAAAATTTTCAGGAGTTACATATCGGCATAGCAACTCCTTTAAAAATAAAATATGGAAAACGTTAAAAAACTATTTTTATAAGGTATTATTGTTTAATTCATTTATATTATATAATAAATCAAAACGCTTTCAAACACATTTGTGTTTAAATTAAACAAATGTTTAAAATTTAGTGTTTATTAAGCTATAAAATTAAAGTATTTTATAAGTTTTAATATAATAAAAAAGGAGCTATACCATATATAATAGCTCCTTTTTTATTAAAATCATAACGATTTGCAAAGAATTATTCATGCAAAAATTTATATTAAATTCAAATTTATTATAGTATTAATTAAATAATTTTTCAACTATATTTGTTTAACATTATAACAAAAATTAACAAATTTTAATTATTTTATATAAATTTAGCTGAAAACATTTTTACATTTTTAGCAAATATTCATACCTTAAACTGTTTTTCTAATATGTTTTTAATCATAATAAAATATAAAAGGAGTCACCTTACAAATAGGTAACTCCTTTTGATAGTAAAAAATTACAAAACATTTAAAAATCACTTTGCTTGTTCCTTAACATGTTTAAATTATAATATACACTAACTCATTTTAAAAACACTTTTGTTTAATATTTTCACAAAAGTAAAATATCTTTTATTATTTATTTAAAAATATATATAAATACATTTCATAATTTAAATAAATATTTATAATCTAAACTGCTCTTCTCATATTTTTATTATTAATTTTATTTAAAAACAAAAAAGAGCTACCTTATATAAAAGCAACTCCTTTTTGTTAACAACAAAATAAAAAAAACACTTTAAAAAAAATATCTATATCAAAATATATTATAATATTAAACACTTTATTTTAAAAATAGTCATGTTTAAAGTTTTCATAATAGTAACCTAATATTTATTATTTAATAAAATAAGTAATAAAAATTTATTTTATTATTTAATCATCTATTTATGATTTAAACTATTCTTTTTATATTTTTATTTTAAATTTAAAGTAATGCTAAAAGGAGCTACTAATTAGTAGCTCCTTTTGAGTGGTTTAACATCTTAACATATCGGTTAGCACTTAAATTATAGTATTAATAATTTTATTTTAAAATAAAATTATTTTAATATTTTAATAAATGTATAATATTTTAAAATATCTAAACATTAATGGTAAAGATTCTAGTCTTATATTTTAATATATAAATTCAATTTTAACTAATCTTCTCATATTTTTATAAGGAACTAGAAAAACAATAAATAAATTAATGAGTTTCTAGTATATAATAATATTAAGTAATACTAAGCTTGAACTACCTCGGGCATAAAGCCACGAGGTTTTATGCCCTCATTCTATAAAATTTCACTTTATAATAATTGAATAAACATAAACTTTAGTATATTATATAATCAATATGTAATTAAATACTATATTAGTTGTAAATGTTGCTGAAGCAATCAAAGAATTATTTTAAAGTAATTAAAAACTATGTTAGTTGTAACTAAAGTCAGTAAATTAATAAATTTACTGACTTTATTACTTATTTTTACTAATTTTAGATTTTATTCTATTTATTCTTTTATCAAAATCATTACTCCAACCTTCTGATTTACCTTTTTCACAAATTCTTATAGCTTCAATATATTTCTTTTTTCTCTCTAGAATTATACCTATTTGTTCATAAGCTTTATTAACAGGCATTACTTCACCATATTTTGAGTAAAATTCTTTTGCAAATATATTTGAAAATTCTATATCTTTATATCCAAAAAATATTGCTCTATCTAAACTATCATCTTTATCTCTATTTCTATAATAGAAGTCCATTAAGTTTGTTAACGTGAAATGTAATGAGATTATATAATCATCTTCTATATCTCTAAATATAAGTTCTTCAATCTTTAATGCTATTTTTTTAGCAGTAGTATATTCATTATACATATTTATTAAAATATCATTTAAAAATTCAAAGTCCTTTATTTCTATAAAATTTTCATCATTATATCTACTTCCTGGTTTTTCTTGTATATAAATTTCTTCCCTTATATTACTTTTAGATTCTAAAATTAAATTTCTATCAACTTCAGTTAACTCATTAGTCCACCAATCAGTTAATCCATAGTATCTAATTAATCCGAATTCATTAGTTGCTTTTTTAACTATTTTTTCTTCTTTAGCTTTAGTTTCAATATTAAAATCTAATAATTCTCCAAATGAAACTGTAGTTTTATTATAGACTTTATTATAAGCTGCTTTTTTAGGATCATGGATCCACCCCATACCTTTCTTACCGTAAGCAGGATTAATTGAGCTTTTAATTGCTCTTTTAGCTCTTCCTGTAGTTCTAGCCTTAAAACTTTTCTTTAAACTTGGTGTTCTTATTCCCATTTTCATTTGTTTAGCCCCCTAAAAATTTATATATTAATTATTTTCAAATATAGTATATACTGGTCTAGCTTGTCCCCAACAACGAATAATTAACTGTTTAGGATTATGAAAATCTCTTGTAATCATTCCATTTTCTTTAATTTTCATAGGATAGTCTATTTTATAAAATAAAACCCCTATATTATTCTCTATAATGTACCTATTAAATTCTTCAGTATCTTCTAAAAATAATGAATCCTCCCTATCTAAACCACAACTTGAATATAACTCATATTTATTTCTATAATAATCTAATATCTTTGAAAAATATTCCATTTTATCACTCCGTTTTTCCAAACCGTTTAAAATCAATTCTAAGCGATTTTATTCTAGACTAATGTATTTATACGTCTATAGGGTAATCTTGTCCATATAGACCGTATTTTAACTCAAATAGTACTATTTTAATTAGCATAGTATCTAAAGAGTTAAATTATTAAAATCATCTTCTACTACGTCATTATAAGATTGTAATTGTTGTTCTTTAGTTTCTTCAAAAGTTGTAACTTTATTTTTATTAGATTTTTTAGTTTTATTTGCAAATTCAGCTTTTTGTTTTTTAGAAGCTCTAAATTTTTCTATTGCTTCGTTTAACTCTTCTACTGTTTCTAAATCTTTAAAGTTATCTATTGCTTTTGCAAATCCTGCATAACTTTTTGTATTAATTTCTGCTTGATAATCGATAAGAGCTTTAACAAATTCTATAGATTTATTTTCTATAAATTTCTCAAACTTAACTCTAGTTGTTTTTTTCAATTCACAAATATTTTCATTGAAATAATCAATTAAATTATTACTTTCAAATTCATCACTACTACTACTAGTAGAAATCTTAGTAGAAGTCTTAGTAGTATTCTTAGGTATAGGTTCGTTCTTTTTGAACATATTGTTTTGTTCTTTTTGAACTTTTGATTTGTTCTTTTTGAACACATGAATATTTTCAATAATTTTTTCGTTTTTATTATCTTTTAAAGGGTTATTTTCTTCATTTGTTCTTTTTGAACATATGGAATTTTTATTTTCTTGTTTTTTATTTTCAGATTCTTTTTCAAGTCTTATTAATTCTTCATGATTAACTGTATACCACAAAGTTCTATCATAACCTTTTTTATTAAAATTACCTGTTATAACTAAATTTTTATCTCTTAGATTTTTTAGTAATCTTCTAATAGTCATAAGACTCCAACAAGGAAATTGTTTATGCCATTCTTCTATAGTATTATAGGTCCAGTAATAGCCATTTATATATCCCATTTCTATAGTTTTTTCATTTCTTAAGTCTGCTTGTTCTTTAATATTACACCAGTATTCAATTTGTTGTAGGACTTGAGCCTCCCTATCTCCAATTAAAACTGCTAAGTCCATATCATATACAATTGGTCTACTTTTTCTTAATAATCTGCTTTTTTCCATAATAATATCCCCCTTGATATAAGAACATTAATCAGTTCTAACAAGGAGGATTCCTATTGACATTAACTATAATTTAATTTACTATATAGTTAATATATCCTACTCGTTAGATTTAATCTACGTGTTAGGAGAATAATAGAAATCCTTTATTAGAGTTGACCTGTTATTACTCTCGGCGACCAAACTTTGAGTATGACAGGTTTTTTGCTGTTCTTATATATTCTTTTATTTAAAATTATTTCCTTTATCATAACATAATTTTTATTAATTTGTCTATTAATTGGTAAATATGTTATAGCTCTTATATTTTATATAATAAATTTTTATTATATATCTTTGAATGATGTATTAGTTGGTTCTAAAGTTCTAACTAAATCTAAAAAAGCGAAGTTTCTAAATAATTTATCACTAGTAAGGTAAAAATCTAATTTAAATAAATTAGGTATTTTAATTTGGTTTAGAGCGATTAGTTCTATAATGCTTAAATATAGGTTATCTGTATTTAAAATTTTAAATGGCTTAATTTGGTTTCTTAAATATATAACGATTATTCCAGAATATTTTAAAGGCTCAATTTTTCTAATAAAATATTCGTTATTTATATATCTAATGAAATAAAGTGATCTCATTTCTAAAAAGTCTATCATTAAATATCATCTCCTCTAAGAAAATTATAGCAAAAAGGGTTTACTTTCGCAATACAATGTATTACAATTAATACATAAGGTTACTTAAATTAATAAAAATTAAGTTAATTTAAGATAAAAAATATAATTTTGAAATAAATTTAATACAATGTATTACAAGGAGGAACTGTAATGAATAAAGAAATGCTAGGGTTAGACAATGGTTATCACTTTACAAAAACAAGTGAACAAATTAAATTTTTAAGTACTATAAGAGAAGGACACGATGAATACAATTCTGATATTCTTGAAATAGAATGTGAAGGTATAAATTATATTGTAGGAGAGCCAAATGGTGACTATATAGTTGATGCTGACAAGTTTAAAACAGAAGAAGGAAAACAGTTATTAAAAATAACTACTTTAGCAGCAATTGGATTAAGCTATCCAGGAGAAAAATTTATTGAGTTAATCGTAAGTGGTGGACTTCCAGTAGCTTACTATTCAAAACAAAAAGATGATTTTTTAAGTTTGATAAAAGAGCTAGATGGATCTACATTTAAAATAAATAAAATAGGATTTAATCAAACAATTAAAATAAAGGATAGTTTAGTTATACCTCAATCAGCTGGAGTTGTATTTGAAAAGAATTTAGGAAAAGAAACAACTATTGTTATTGATATTGGTGGTGGAACTTGGGATGTTTCACAATTTGACGGATATAAGATGGTGAAAAAAGCAACATATCCTGAAGGAATGTTAATTCTTTATTCTAAAATAGCTCAATATTTAAATAGCACTTATTACACTAAATATGCAGCAAGTGATATATATAATTTAATAAATCGTGGATTCTTTACAGTAGATGGAGAAAAGAAAAGTATATCAGTAGTAGATAAAATGATTGAAGAACATGTGTCAAATGTTATAGCAAGTATAAAAAGGGATTTTGAACTTAGCAGTGTAGATAATGTTATAGGTATTGGTGGTGGAGCTACTGAACTTGATAAATTATTACTTAAATATATAAAACAAATTGAAATAGAAAAAAATTCTGATTTTTCTAATGCTAACAATTTTAAAACTATGGCTGAATTAAAATTAAGCAAATAGGAAGTGATTTAATGGCAAGAGTAACAAAAAGTTTTTCATTAGATGATAAATTTGATAAAGACATAATTAAAAAATTAGATGAAGTACCAAATAGAAGTGATTATATAAAAAATTTAATAGCTGAAGATCTAAAAACTAAAAAAGATGTTTTTAGCACTAAAGAAAAAAATGCTATTAAAAAAATTGTTCTTGGAATACTGGAAAACTATGATTTACAAGATAAAGTTACTAAAGAAGTTATCGTAGATAAGGATGAAAAGAAAAAAGCAATGGAAGATATGGGGTGGTAGTGATATGAGAGAAATTCATTATATATTAATTAAAATGCCTAGTGGAATAAATGAAGCAAGAATATTTAGATATTCTGGACAAGAAACAAATAATAATAGACTTAAAGAAATAATTAGAGAAAAAGAAAAGATTTCAGATAAAGATCAAATTCATATTTATCACGAAAGGTAGTAAATAAAAAAAAAGCAGCAACTCTAAGAGTTACCACCTAATACTCGCAATATTAGTATAACTCTTTTAGGGTTGCTCTGTAAAGGAGCAAATGAAAAATGAATATTGAAATGTATAAAGAACTTTTAGAACAACTAAAAGATGATGGAATTAAGATAGAAAAGTTAAGAATTTTAGATATAAGTCATTCAATTAAGTTATATAAAATGTTCAAAAATTGAAACTTGAATACTATAAACGTTCATAAATTAATTATTGAACTAATTCAACTGTTCAAAAATAATAAATGAACACTAAGGGGGCTATATGATAATAGATAAAGAAAAATATGATAATTTATTAAAAGAGCTTGAAACATATAAATGTGTAGTACAAGCTCTACAATTTGAAAATGATAAAATTATTAAAGAAAATAAAGAACTTAAAGAGCAATTAAATAAAAAACATAAGGGTGGACGAAAAAAGAAATTAACTGATATGGAAATAGAATCTATAAAAATGTATAGACTACAGGGAATTAGTATTCGTGAATTATCTAAAATATTTAACTGTTCAGTCGGTACTATTTATAATGTAATAAAAGGTCTGGAATATTAATATTCCAGACCTTTTTAACATATAAAGTTATTGTTCCATTAATTGTCTCCAAGTAGCAGGGCCAACTATGCCATCTGCTGCTAAGCCTCTTGATTTTTGAAATCTTATTATAGCATTTTTAGTATTAGGACCATATATACCATCTGCAGTTCCAGCGCTATAGCCTCTATTATTTAATGCAGATTGTACAGTCTTTACAGGGTCTCCAGTAGTATTATAACCAGGCCCAACATATTCTCTGTCGACAGTTATTGCTCTAAGCTTATCCCAAGCAACTTTAATAGTGTCAGCAATCCAATCAGCTGTTGAAGCTCTTGTCCATTTCTTAACTAAGTTAGTTAAACCTGGCTTCCATTGTTTGATTTTTACAGCTATTTTAGAAAAGTTAAAACCTCTAGGCTCTATGTTTTTTAAATCTTGATTTAGTGTTTCTTTACTGGAATTAATAGAATTATCTTCATTAAATTCAATACTTTTTTGTAAAATCTCATTTCCTTCAGTTTGAACTATAGCAGTCGGATTTTCTGCTGCAAATGATGTAAGTGATGGAAGAAGTACGCTCGTTGATAACATTAAAGTTAGTACTCCTATAATTGCTTTTTTTCTCATAAATTATCACCCTTAAAATAAAAAAAATTATAATTACAAAATAATTTTAAAGTAAATTTCTATTATTGTCAATTATATGATAAAAATAGATAATATTGACATTTGGTTAATAAATTTGTTATAATTTAGACTAAATTAATTCACAAAATAAGGAGATTGATATGATAGATAAATTTGAATTAAAAGTTCAAAATTTAAGTAAAAAAATTAAAAAAAATGAAATTCTAAAAAATATTTCTTTTAATGGCAAAAGTGGTGAAGTAATTGGTATAGTTGGGTCAAATGGAGCTGGAAAAAGCTCTTTATTTAAAATACTTTCGGATTTATGGAATTCAGACAATGGAGATATTTTAATAAATGGGAATGATATTAAAAAAATGTTATATAAAGATTTTTATATAAGTGCATTAATAGAGAATGTAAATTTATATGAAAATTTATCGGGAATAGATAATATAAAAATAATATCACAATTATATAATATAAAGGATTCAGGTTATATTGATTATTTAGTTAACAGTTTTAAATTAGTAGAAAATATAAATAAAAAAGTTTCTAGTTATTCCTTAGGAATGAAACAAAAATTAGGATTAATATTAACTTTAATACCTGCTTATGACTTATTGATATTAGATGAACCAACAAATTCATTAGATATAGAATCTGTACAAGTATTACATGATATAATAAAAGATTTAAAAACTAAAAATAAGTTGATCATTATATCTAGCCATATACTAGAAGAGTTAGAGAATATATGTGATAGGATATTTATTTTGTCTAATGGGGAGATTTCATATGAATATAACAAATATGACAATGATTATGCATATATAGTTTTTGATAAAGAAATTACTAAAATAATGTTTGAAAATTTAATTGATTTAGAATTATTAGAAATAGTATCAACTAATCAGGTAAGAATTCCATCTAATTTATTAAATTATTTAATTTCTAACTTAGATAAATTAGATTTGAAAATTGAAAAAGTTTCTAAGAATGCTGATTTAAAATATGAATTTAAAAAAATATCGGGAGGGGCGAATGGGTAATTTATTAAAAATTGAATTGTTTAAAATACTTAAAGGTAAAGAAAAGAATGTAATAATTTTATCATTTACATTTATGATTTTATCACCATTGATAAGTATATTTTTATCGGAAAGTTCATTTGATAAAGAATTTTTATCCAATATCTATCGTTTTTTTGAATATAACTTTTCAACGTTATTTCCATTATCAATAGGTATTTTTTCTATTTGGAATATTGGTAATGAATTTAAAAATAAAACAATAAAATACTATATTATGTCAAAATATAGTAGATTTCAAATGCTTATAGCTAAGTTTTTATCTATAAATATATTTACAATAATTTGTTTTTTAATAACTTATATTTTATATTGTATAATAGCTTTCTTAACTTCAGATAAGGTATCTGTAATAGTAAACTTTGAAACTATTACAACTTCGAGTTTAATTTTAAACTTATCACTTATAGGTATAACAACAATATTTTATATTATTGCGATAGTGACATTTTCTATTACATTGGCATATATTTTTAAAAGACAAAATGTAGCTATTTTAATATTTATAATAATAACTTCATTAATGCTATTGTTGTTTGGAGGAATTTACGAATTATCTATTATCCCTAGGTATTCATTCTTTTACGCTAGTGAATTATATACATTAATTTGGCAATTCAATAATTTCCATATGTTTTTAAGATATATTTTACCATGCGTTTCGAACATTTTTATCTTATTGATTCTATCTTCAGTTTCATTCGATAAATATAAATATAAATAGGTTTTAGGGGGAAACTATGAAATCACAAAAAAAAATACTTATAGTTTTTGCAATAAGTTCTTTAATAGCATTAGCATGTAATTATTATATTTATGAGTTAAATAAAGATTTTACAATTGTTACAACTGAAAAAAAACTTAATAATACCGATGATTATACTGTTGAAGATTTCAAAAAACTAAATATAAATGAATTGAAAGAATTACAAGAAATATATTATGCAAGAAATATAAATGATAAATGTAAATTAGTATCTGAAATAATATTGGAAAATTTCAATGAATCAGATATAGATACTTTAACAATTTTAAGCATACTTTCAGAAGAAAATTTTGAATTTGAAAAAGCATTGGAATATAGGTATAGATTATTACCACTCTGCGAAAGATCAAGATTACCAGTTATATATGATAATATGGCTGATATATATTTATTAACCGATTTAAATAAATCTATAGAATTATTGGAAAAAGCATTGAAAATTAACCCTGAAGATGAAATAGTATCTTTAAAATTACCTTTTTTCAAAAGTTTAATAAAATATTATAATAATGAAAATAAAAGTAATTATTATAAAAAAATAATTGAATCATCTGATATTAATATATTACCTAGTGTAATTGAATTTATGAATAAAAAAGTTAAATAATATAAAAATAAGGAGCAGGTAAGCTCCTTATTTTTATATTAAAAACTACCTTGATTTAATCCATATAACGCTTTCCATGTGTTCTTGCCTATAATTCCATCTTGTATAAGATTAAAGCAATCTTGAAGTCTTTTAACGGCTTTTACAGTAGTATCTCCGAAATCACCATCAGCACCATATGGATTTAAGTTATACCCCCTATTAATTAATCTTTGTTGAATTAGTCTAGTTATATTTCCTTTTGCTCCTGGATAAATAGTTATACAAGCATTTAAAGTATCTTCTCCGAAAAGTCCATCAACTTTTAAATTAGCTCCACATTGTCTATTTAATTCTTCTTGTAGAGCTTTAACTTCATCACCTTGAATAGAAATTTCCCATAATGCTTTAGCATTAAAGTTAACTACAGGCTTTATTTCTCCTAAATCTGTATAGCAATAATTCATATCTACTGAATCCGTATTTATTCCTGGTACTCTTCCATTTTCAGAATACTGCCATATCATACAATCACGATTTTTATTTTGATTATAATAAGCGTACCATAATGGGTATTGAGTTAATTCATTATTATAAAATTTATTTAAAATAAAGTCTTGATTAGAATAATTACCTGGTTTATATCCTAGTTCTTTTATTCTTTTACAAAATGCTTTAACCATATCAGTCGCTAATCTTTGATTTACAGCAACTCTGCATTTATTAGCATAATTAACACTGTCATATTCAAAATCAAAGAAAATAGGTAAATCTATTTTATAATTTTTAATAGCTTGTATTGCAAAATTAGCTTCATTTCTTGCCATATCGCAATTATAAGCATAACTAAACCAATAAATTCCTACTGGTATTCCTAATCTATTGCACTCACATATATTTCTTATAAATTGTTTATCTATATTGTTATTGCCATAACCAGCTCTTAGAATAGCAAAGTCTATATTACCTTTCACTTGATTCCAGTCTATTGTTCCTTGATGTTCTGATACATCTATTCCTTTTAACATTTGTATTTCTCCTTTTCATTTATATTTTTGAACATAAAAAAGACCCGAATTTCTTCGAGTCTTTTTTATGTACTTTAAAAACATATATGAGAGTTTTTAAATTGCTTAATACTTTTCATATATATTTTATCAAAATTTATGTTTAATGTTAACATGTAAAAGATAAGAATCCTAAAATATTTTAGATTTCTTATTTTTTTTTGAAGTGTATAATAAAGAATGTATTTTAATTATATCAAGTTATTTTATTATAACAATTAATAATTTTAAATTTTAAATCATTGTTCAAAAATATATTTTGAACGAAAAAAGACTAGAAAAGTTCTAGCCTTTTTTTATTTATGATAATTTTAAGAAAACTAAATAGTACTTAAATCTAGTTTATCATAATTTTTGTTTAATGTTAATATCTAAAAAAAACAAGAAACCTATAATTAATTATAGGTTTCTTGTTGTCGGGATGTAAAAATTTAAAAATTTACTTTTTTAGTATAACACTATATTTTTTTATATCAATTTTTATTTGAAAACATTTACTAATTTTTAACTTAATTTATAGATATATAAGTTTTTAAAGAATCAGTTAAAATATTTTATTGACTTTGCTCTATTGGTAAAACTGATTTAACTTGATTTAATTTAGCTTTTAGTTCAGAATTTTCTTGAACTAATTTGTTATTTTTATTTTGAATATCTACTAATTGAGTTTTAAAAGAATCCTCATTAAGAAGCTTTTTACCTTTATTAACTTCACCAGCAATAGCTTGTCTTAAATCTTGAACTTCATCAATAGTTAAATAAGGTATTTTTGCTAAAAGTAATTTATCAAAATCATTTGCTTTTGATTTTATTAAATCTTCAACCTTACCAGTAATTCTATACTGTTCATCAATCATTCCCCAAACTTCTCTAGCTGTTTCTAGTTCTTGCTGATGTTTTCCTATCTCTAATTTTTGTTCTACTTCTTCTTTTTTCTTTTGAATAAGTTCAATAATAACATTTCCAACAGCTTTTATAGTTACTCCTAAAATTCCTATTACCGCAGCAATAACAACTGGTCCAATTTGATTTATTAAAGTATCTCCTATATTCATATTAATTACCTTCTTTCTATTTATTCTCTATTTCATCAAGCCTTTTATGTGCTGACTTTGTGCTTTCTTCTACTTTTATAAGTCTTTCTTTTAGTTCTGCATTTTCTTTTGCTCTAGTCCTTAAGTCTACTTTTATATCATCTAAGTTTCTACTTATATAGTCTAACTTAGTTGATAAAATAGTTTGTTCTTTAGTTTCTAAAGACTCTTGTTTTGCACCATCTTTTTTCCATTTGACTAATATACACCAAATTGATAAGACTGTAGCAACAAAACCAACTAAAACTGTTATATCTATCTTCATAAAACTTCTCTCTTTCTATAAATTAAGGCAATAAAAAAAAGAACCTTTTTAGATTCTTGAATTATTGCCTATTTTTTTTATTATTGAGTAACTTGTTGTGGTTGTACTGGTGTAACTGGTTGAGTTACTGGTGTAGTTTGTGGTGTTGCTGTAGTTTCTTTAACTTCAAAATCTACTCCTGTTATTTCTTTAAACTGTTCTTCTGATATTTCTCCATAAGGATTAGATGTTGTTTTTACTGCTTTTCTTAAAGTGTTAATGTCGATAGCCTTCATATCATATACCATTTTCCAAAAATTAAAGTTGTCATTATTCATATTAATTACCTGCCTTTACTACATTTCTTTATTTTTTAATTCTATTAATTCTAATTTATTATTTGCAACTTGTTTTGATAAGTTGTTTATAATCATATCTTTTTGCATACTATTTATTTTATTTAGTGCTATTTGACTAGCTAAATCACTAATCATTTTATCTTTTTGCATATTAGCAATTTTACTCATTGCTAATTGCTGCATTATATCACTTGTTGATACAAAATTAACTTTATTACCAGCTACATCAGGAATATAATTCATTCCTGTTATCTCCTGAAATTCATCAGATGTTAATTCCCCATTTATACCAGTCATTTGAGCTAAAGTATAAATATCAACTTGATTTCTTTCAAATGCTGTTTTCCAAAATATAAAATTTTTACTGTGCATATTATCACTCCTTTTAACTTAAAAATCTCATAGCATCACCTATTTTCATCATAGTGAAAATCTTATCCCCATTCTCATTCCCTCTAATCCAAAAATCTTGACCACAAGGCAACCAAACTCTAGTACTTGGGTTACATAGTCCTTGTCTTCTAAAAACTATATGTGCGAGTGGGTCGCCTGAAGCTACATAGAAATATACTTTTTCTCCATTCTGTAATGCTGAATGGTCTATACTAGTTATATCTGCTACGTGTTGTTGGTCTAAATAATAAGCTTTATTTGGTTGTAAAGTTAATGATGTAGCACCACTTATATACTCCATTTGTATATTTTTATTTACCCAGTTATATAGGTCATTAATTGATGAACTATTACTCGCTATCTGTTTAGTATTTGTATTGATAGAATCTTGTACTGAACCTGTATATTGCCAATCTGACCAAACACCATCTTTATAATTTGCATAATTTCGAATCCATTTTTTAACAGAATTTAATGGGTATGTCTGTATAAATTCTTGTTGTACTTTTCCTTCAACCCCATAGTTAATTACCTCGAACACTATTCCACTCCCCTGTGATAGATTTCCTAAAGGTGTATTATTAAATGCTCCTTGTCCTGTATCCCATGTAAAATACTTGTTAGGGTCTTTAAAGTCATTACAATCGCTAAATGTAGGATTTATATAAGATAAAGTAACACCTAATACTTCTTTCGCTATTTCTTGCACATTCGTCTTTTCGATAGCTTCATTAACTTTATTAGTTAAGTTGTTAATTGTTCCATCTACTGAATTTAAAGTATTAGTTAATGTATTAAATTCATCTGAACTTATAACTGCATTAAAATTAGTAATTGAAGGAACTATATTAATTTAAAATGGATAAGATGAAAGTCTTATGTTATCCTTCATAAAAATAAATTCTAGTTTTAATACACCATTTACAGCTAACATCTGTGAAGTTAGGTCTAGTTCTACTATTCCATTTGTAGAATCTATAATTTGAACATCATTAAATATTTTTTTACCATCGGGCTTAATTCCACCAACACTAACATTTATACTACTTAGATTAAATGGAGTATTGTTTTGAATAAACTGAAAAGTAAAACTTCTTGCATTATCAGTATCAAATTGTTTAGCTGATAAATTGAATAAATTGAATGTTTTATCTAAATTAAAAATTAAAGTTTGATTATCTAATGTCATTTAATCACTCCTTTCTAATATGGATTAGCACCATATCCTCCATTAGTTTCTACTAATCTACTAGTTGAATTTCCTCTTGAATCTATATAATTTATATAAGGTCTTGAATAATATCCATTTACATTACCTTGATTACTAAATATTCTCCATTCTTCTTCTCTACGTCTTATTAATCCTGGTAAATGTTGACCACCTGCAAGAGTCCATTTTTTAAACTCATTATGAATTCTTTCGTCCCTAATTCCTTGACAATATAGTCTATAAAGAGTAGAACTCAATAAAGCTCCAACACCTTCGTTATAAGCAAAACTAACAAATGAGTCTATTTCTCTTTGAAGTGGAGTAATGCCTTTACTTCTCAAATTATTATAGATAGGTGTATAATAAAATCTATTTGTATTATCTCTTAAATGTCTTGTTGCTTCACTTTCACTTATTGGAACTGAAACACCATTTAATTCATCCCTAGTCATACCATAGCCAAGGGTTAATACATTTACGGAATCATGATAATAGTTAGGTGCAAAACCTTCGATACCTTTCATATAATAAATAATATTTGCACTAGCTTTA
Organism: Clostridium thermobutyricum; assembly: GCF_000371465.1. Taxonomy (NCBI): domain Bacteria; kingdom Bacillati; phylum Bacillota; class Clostridia; order Eubacteriales; family Clostridiaceae; genus Clostridium; species Clostridium thermobutyricum. The sequence goes on from NZ_KB850960.1 coordinate 22,502, forward strand.
TTACTTGCTTGGCCATTTGTATTTCCTGAACTTCCTCCAGTAGATTCTCCAAATAATTCTTCTAAGCTATTTACCAGTCAATCTCCTTTGAAAAGTTGGCCATAAAAATGAATTCCATCATCTTTTATAATAATTTGATTTCCACCAGCACTAGCGTTTCTTCCAATCGTTGCTTGACCTTTTTTACAATTTATAAAATAATCTCCTATTGAAATTTCGGCTCTATCCTCATCTACATAAATCCAGCCAGTTTTATCATCATTAGATAGATGGGCCCTATATAACCAGTTCCAATTAAAATTTGTTTCTTCTTTTACTTGAATTGGTTTATCAAATTCATTACCAGCTATATTAAATTTATCGAATTCTATATATGATGTATATTCATTGTTGTTAGGGTAGGCAATACTAACAATACTATTTTTACTGTTTGCTAATTGAATAAGGGCTATATCTTTATTTTCTATCCTTGTCATAGATGCTAAGCTACCTATAAATTTCCCATCATGATACCAATCGTATAAGTCAAATGAGTTATTTGAAATATTTATTGCTTTTTTCCCATTATTATAAAAGTTTACTCCACCACTTTGACTTAAATCAACTTGAAACGAACCATCTATATTTTCAATTAAAACAGTTTTTAATTTACCTATTAAATAATCAGCTACTACTTGCGTTCCAGTTATAAAAGTTTGCCAATTCCAGTCCTTATCATCAGGTGTTCTTTCACTTGCAATTTCTAGTCCCATACTTCCAATAGATAAAGCTCCATAAGTTGAGCTTCCCTTTATTTTATCTTCGAATAGCATAGCTCTAACTTGTTGTGTTTGGGCTATATTCCTTTGTGCTTGGAACTTAGTTTTTAAACCATTGATTATTCCTTCTAGGCTTTCAGTTTTTACATTCCCATTACCATTTAAAACTTTACTAACTGCATTAGAAATATCTGATTGATTTTCAAAATAATTTTTAACCACATCACCTATTTCAATTGAGTTATATTTTTTAGTTAATATGTTCCACTCATATCCTATACAACGAGTAGTCATATCAATATCTAAAAGCTCACTATGTGCTATTACTGTATCTCCAAGACTTATATTAACTAAACCTTTTATATCTTTATAAAACTCTGAATTTTCAAGTGGAGCAACTTTAATATTTCCTGTTATTTCAGGCTTATCTATTCCATTTTCAAATAATTCATTACATTTATCTTTCATAGCTTGATAAAGTTCTTCTTCAGTATCAAATAAAACACTTCCGTCATCTGAATCATCAGATTGGTCCTGTAAATCAGATTTTAATTTTAAATTATCCATTTGAATAAATTTTTCGTATATAATTCTATATTTATTGATTAAAGGACTATCTACATACCCGTAATTAGGTAGTGTTCTACCATTATAGGATATAGGCTTAATTCTAGTTACGATGTTATCGTTATTTTCCTTTATACCAAGGTCAAGCATATTTATACCATAAGATACTCTAGCTCCATAATTACCACCGATTTTATCGTTTATATAGACATCATAATTATCTAAAAATATTTCTCCACCCCAACGCTTTATAAAAGTATTATCTTTATCACTGTTAATTAAAGAAACTATGTTATCTCTAACAAAATAACAAGTATTAGAAGCTGAAATGTTACTATGGCCATTAAATTTAGTTCCTTGTAGAAGGATATTTAAAGCATCTTGACCATTTTTATCTATAGCTCTAATATCATCAACTGTAGTGTGAATTAAATCAAAGAATATATGTCTAGCTTGAATTGTAATTCCTGTCTTTAACATATTTTTCTTTATTCCATATATACCAAAAAGTTGACCATTAGAATAAGGCGTAGGAGCTTTAATAACTCCACCTTTATTTATAATCTTCCAACGACCTTCTTTATCATATGGGTGGTCTATTTCTATTTCACAAATACCATTCATTTTAATTTTAAAAATAGCTTTTGAAGGTGCTAAAGTGACATCACCATCATTTTCATAGTTTGTATTATTAAAATTATAAAATTCTATACTCATTTTTATAAACACCTCCAATTTGGAATTATAGTAATGCTATTAAAAGTTCCATCACATGAATAACTTAATTCATTTTTTCCTTGTTTTAAAACTAAAGAATCCCAGGAACCCTTTTTTATTGAATTATTTATAACTCCTTCTTTATAAATTAGCTCTCTTTCTACATCTACAGTAATTTCTTGGCCAACATTTAACTCAACTGAACTGTTATTTATAGTAAGAGTAACTAACCCTTCTGCTTTAATGTGAAAAATAGGTTTAGCTTCTTTCCCATAATCATTAAATAAAATAGGAACTAAAGGTATTTCTAAAATTCCATCTAAATAATAAGTATAGGGGGAACAAATAAAATTAATTGTTGCACTTCCCATTTCAATAAATTCAGTTTTAAATGAATCTAAATTAATTTGTTTAACCCTATAAAAGACTTCTGAATCATTAGAAAAAATAAGTTTATTATCCTTAATATCAGATAACCAATTCTTAATATCTCTATATTTTCTTTTAATAATTTCTTTGTTCAAAATATCAATTGGAACTGGAATAGTAATATCAGAATATCCACCATCTTTTATGACTAAATCTTCTCCACCAGGAATAGAAATAGTTTCACTTTTAGGTTGTGGATTGGGAATGGTTATATCATCTATCATTTTTATCCCAAAATCATCAAATGAATTTTTATTATTGAATATAAAAAAAACAGGTTTATTCATTATAAAATACCTCCTGTTGCTACTAAATAACTATCTTGATTTTCTGTTATATTTTCTATAACTTTATGTGTTGTATGTGCTGCTATAACATCACTATCCATGACAATATTATTATTAATATTTTGGTGTATAGTTTGTTTTTGATCGGGCATCATTAATTTAAATGATTTATTCATAGTCATAGCACCAAATGAAGCCTTAAAACTTTGTGCTGATGTTTCAGCTTTTACGGTTGCTTTCATTTTATTAACCATTTTAGACATTTGGTCTTTAACTTGGTCATTTAAGTTAGGCATTTCATTATCCATACCTACTGAAACCCCTTGAATAGTATATTTACCTATAGGTATCATTTTTCTAGCTGGTGAATGTATGCCTAATCCTTCCTTAAATCCTGAAATAAAACCACCACAAAAACCTCTTATATCGTCCATAAGTTTCTTCTTAGCATTTAAAATACCTTGCCATAAACCATGTACTATATAACTTCCTAAATTCATCATTTTACCTGGAAGTGATTTAACTTCATCTACTATTGAGTTAACTAGATTTATAGCCGCATTACGTCCAGCAACATATAAATTATAGCCCCAGTTTGCAACGCTATTTAAGCATTGACTTAACCAACTTCCAAAACGTCCAGGCAATTGAGAAATCCAATTAATAAAGTTATTAATAAAGTTACTAGCAGTTTCAATAGCTTTATTAATCATATTACTACCCCAAGCAACTACGTTGTTATAAGTAGTAGATAAATAATTAGCTATTCTACCAGGTAATTGAGAAATCCAGGCTATAAAATTATTTATGAAATTACTTGCGGTTTCTATGGCTTTATTAATCATATTGCTACCCCAAGCAACTACATTGTTATAAGTAGTAATTAACCATTTTTCTATTCTTCCTGGAAGCTGAGAAATCCAAAGTGTAAAATTGTTAATAAAGTTACTAGCAGTTTCTACAGCCTTATGGATCATATCTTTACCCCATGCTACAACTTTATGATAGGTATTAATCAACCACTTTTCTATTCGCCCTGGTAATTTTGAAAACCACTCACCTACGAAAGTAATCCATTGTGGTATTGTTTTAGTGAAAAAGTTCCATACATCAATACCCCATTTTATTAATGAACCCAAAGCTAAACCTAGAAAATGACCTAATGAAACAAACATTTTAAAAGCATAGTCATGGCCTATTATTGATAGCTTATTTAATAAGCTAGGAATAGATTTAATAAAGTTAACTATAGCTAAACCTAATTTTTTGAAAGTTTCAGGAATTGTTTTAGTAAAAAAGTTTGATATATTATTACCCCAACTTTTAAACATATTTGAAATATCATTACCCCAACCTTTAAATTTATTAGATACACTAATTCCCCAGTTGTTAATTGAGTTTAAAATATTAGTCCAAAAATTAGATACTGAATTTGAAATATAGGTAAACCAATTAGATATTTTTCCAGGAATACTATTAAACCATTTTCCAAGATTATCGAACCATTTTCCAAGTTCATCGAATTTTTTACTGATCCAGTTGACAGCATTAGAACAAGCTTCTTTAATTCCATTCCATAAACCAATCCAAAAGTTTCTAAATCCTTCTGAAGTATTCCAAAGATATATAAATCCAACTACTACAGCTAATAAAGCTCCTACAATCCAAAAAGCAGGACAAGCTAGAAATGCTAAGTTAGCTGCTGTTTGTGCCTGGGCTTCTGATAAAGTTGCCATTTCTACAATTCCAAAAACAGCTCCTAAAATTTGAAGTGATGATATAATACTTTTAATTATCATAAAGCCTTTAAATGTAAGTAGTAAACCACCTAAAGTTGTAGCAAGCAAACCGATTATAAAAGCATTTTTCCCGATAAAAGTAAAAAAGTCCTTAATAACAGGCAAAACTATATTAGTTAAAATATTGCCTAGTCCATTAAAAACATTTATTAATGGATAAAATTGAGGAAACATTTCTTGTAAGGCTTTAATTATTCCATCTTTTCCAGCTAACTGATTAAATTTCTCTAATTTATTACCTACCTCAACTAAATGTTTTTTCAAAACATCAAAGATTGGTCTAGATAAAGTACCAGATAATACCTCCCAGTTATCTTTTAAGGTTGACATTAACCCATTGAAAGTAGTTGATTGTTTATCCATAGCCCCATTAAATTTTTTTGCTACCGAATCAATTGCTTTATTATATATGTCTGCTGTTACTTTACCTTGTGAAGCTAGTTTTTTAACATTAGCTACATTAGTATGCATTACTTGAGCTAAAGCTTTGTAAATTGGTATACCTCTATCTTGTAGTATATTTAAATCTTCTGTATAAGCTACTTGAGCTTGTTGAACTTGAGCATATTGACGAACCATTTCTCTAAGTGAATCTTCTGGTATTGCAAGAGCCGATCCTAAATCACCAAATTTAGTTAATTGGTCAAATAAAGCCTTACCTTGAAAACCAGCATTATATAATTGTTTAGCCATGGCATCTACTCCCATTTGAGAAAAAGGAGTAGTAGCGGCAAAATTAGTTATTTGATTAAACATTTCAATGGCTTTTTCTTGACTTCCTAGAATTGAAGTCCAGGCCATTTCAGATTGCTCTTTTAATGCGTCAAATGAAATTCCTGTTTCTAATATAGATTTTCCTAAATCTTTAGCTTTATCAACAACAAAAGCTATACTAATTGCAGTTCCTAATCTGATTAAGGAACTTCTTAGTGATTCTAATTTACTTTCTGTGTTATTAGTAGCTTCTGTAGTTTCTTTTTGCATATCTTGCCAAGCCTTTTTCCATGCTTCAGAAGCATCCATCCCTGATTTTTTATATTCATGAGCTAACTTAGCAACTTGTGATCTTAAAGTTTCTGATCCTTTTTCGGCACCACTTGTATCTATTTTAGTATCAATAACTATTTGACCATCGCTCATAAATCACACTCCTTTCTTAATTTTTTGCATAATAAAAACACCCAAATAAATTGAGTGTTCTACATATGATTAATTTAGTTTTATCTATTTAATATTTTAAATTTTTCATTATTAAATTCTTCTTGTGTTAATATTCCTAAATCTAATAAATTTTTTAATTTCATAAGTTCATCTGCTTTAGATAAGTTGTTAGAACCACTATTTTTTATGTTATTTTCATCAATAATACATTCTAATGCGCCTATTATTTTTTGAGCCGTTTCTAATAGACCTTTATATAATAAAGATGATGTTTTTAATTCAGAGTTAGATAACACTATATATAATACTGGATTAATTTTATCTTTAATAGTTATCTTAACTTTTAAAGATTTAACTATTGACTTTGTTTTTTTTCTTCCCGTAACTCCACCAACTATAGCGCCAGCTCCTCCAAATAAAACTCCACCTGCTACAGCTCTTCCTAATCCGCCAGATGAAATTTTTATATTTTCGTCTTCTAGCAATTCAACACTTAATAAATTGTTAAATTTAATAATCTTTATACCGTTAGATGATTTAATGCAAACTTTCTTATTAATATCATCGATAGAAAAAGAATTACAAATTGAAGATGTTTCATTAAAATCTTTTAAGTTTTCTTCTATTTCTTTAAATTTATTTTTTAGAGATTCTCCTGTCATTGTAAAAGGAATAAACTGAATATTTAATTTTTTAGACTTTTTTAAGCATTCGGGGCAAATGTATCCACCTTTACATTTATATTTATTAAATCCTGTTTCTCCACCGCAACAAGAACATGTCTCATGTAAACTAAAAAAACTCATATTTTAATCCCCCTATTTATCTTTTGTATAAAGTAATTTTTATACAAATTATATACTATTTTTTAGCAATTATAAAGGTGTTTACTAGTTTTTATTCATTAAAATAGCCTCAATCTCTTTAATTTTTTTATCATCTTCTTTTTCATATTGATTAGGAAGTTTATATATTTCTTTAAGTTTTTTATATCTAGCCTTTTCTTCATCATCTTTTATTTCAGATAAATCTAAGCTTCTATAACTAATAATTTTAGAAATTAAATTATCTTCTTTAAGACTTTTAAACATAGCTTTAAACTTCCACCAATGTAAATATTTAATTGAATTTAAGTCAATATTATATTGGTCCATAAATGCACTATAAATATATTCGGAATCATATTCAAAGTTATACACGTCATTGTATGATTTATAAGAGCTTCCATTTCCTTTTGAATCTGAAGAATTAGCCCCACAACTATAAAATTTTATTATTTCTTCTATTGCTTTATTTAAATCAGTTGGTATTACCGGATAATATAATTCTAAAGCATTATTTATTTTTTCTTCTTCTGTTAATTCATTATCTAACATCATTAGTTCAAATAAAATGGATACTCTAAAGTTAGAATTTATTTTATATATAGTATTATCTATGGTTACTGTAGTTGGTAATTTATCTAATAATAAGCTAAACATTATCTTCTCTTTTTAAAGTTTTGTTTTACTTGGTCTCTTTGAATTCTTGAATTTGAGTATTTTTTCATTCTTTGAGCTCTTTGAGTTTCTAATTCTTCTCTTATAAAATCTAAAAGACTAAAACAATCTTCAATATCATACATTCTGTCTTTAAATATTTCTTCTGAAGAATTAACTCCTAATAAAGAATCTATAAATTTATAGCAATCATTACAAAAATCTGTAGTTATTTTTTTATAATAAGTGTAATCAGCTTTTTGGGGTATTTCATTAGCTTTTTCTTTCATAAATTCACCAAAATCAACTAATTTTTTATCTAGTTTTTTATCATCTTCTATAGTATATGTTTTATTACATATTTCTAGGGTTACTGTTTTTCTACCAAATTCAAATTTTGCCATTATATATTCCTCCTAAATTAAAAGAGCCTATATATTAGGCTCTTATTTATTAAAATTAAGATTCTGCTTGTACTGATGTATTAGCAGGACCAGGTGTAAAAGTACGAGTTGAAGTGTTAAAAGTTCCGATTATTATATCGCTTTTAGCTAAAAAGTTAGCTTTTAATCCCATTTCCCCGTCTTTACTAGAAAAATCTGAAACTTGGATAGCCACTTTTCTTTTTCTTGCTTCATATGTGTTTGCCTGACCTGAAATAGGGCTATCTAAATTTACTTTTATATAATCTGTTTCTGCATCTGATCCGACTAACTCATTTCTCCCAATATTCATAATGTATTGAATAGCTTCTTCTTATTTTATTTGGTCAGCTTCTACTGCCATTTTCCAATCATAAGAAGTTATAGTTTGTACTGCACTTTTTTGATTTATATATTGTTTAGATGTAGTTTTAGCTGATGGACTTTCATCAGCTTTTGTAAAACCTACTCCCATAAAAGCATATTTAGGAGTTCCACTAGTAGTTGAAACATTTAAATAATCTGCTTCCATTGTACGTAATCTAACTGTCATTTAAATTCCTCACTTTCTCTTTTTAAAATATTTTATCGATAAAGATATTTGGTATCGCCCAGTATCTTCATCTACTTGTATTGCATAGCCTGTACTTGTAGTTTTAATTTCAAGTACCTCTAAATTTTCACCTAAATTAGGAAAATTTCTTTTTAAATTATTTTCATATATCCAATCTGAAAATTCTTCATAAAAACCACTATTATCTATATTCTGTAATACATCTGATCCATAAGGCTCTCTACTACAAAATACAAAATCAAACTTATTAATTGAGCTTCCATCTAAATAAGTTTTAATAAGTGGATTACTTGGAACTTCTTCTAAGCTATAGGTCGTTGAATTATCGTCTAAATAATTTACATTAACTCTTACAGCACCATTAAATTTTTCAAGGCTTGGACATTGTTTTATATAATCTCTAATTGAATCTATTATCATAAATGGCCACCTACTAACTCAGCAAGATCTCTAAGAATTTCGTCACCTTCACTATTCCACATACGATTTGACCAGTGTGGTCCTCTTAATCCACCATGATTAATTCCATCAATACCATTACCTCTATTAGTATAAAATTGCCTTATTGCATATGGCATTTCATACACAACGTTATTTATATTTGCAATTCTAGTATTTTTTAATCCACCACGGCGATAAGGGATATATTTATCCATGTGATTGATACATTGATTAGTAAAATATTTTTGAGCTTTTCCATTTGGATTTAATCCTCTTGCTGATAATATTTGTTCAGGATTAAATTCAAGCTTTACAGTAAACATTAATTACAAGTTACCTCAAAATGATCTGTAAATTCAGAAACAGAAACTATTTTAACTACATCGTCATACTCGTTTTCTAATGCAGCTAAATTATTTCCTTTTCTTCCTGTTAACTCAAAATCAATTTTATCTTTCACAATAATATCTCCTGGTGTTAAAGTGAAATAATTATTTCTTTCACTATCTGCAAACTTTAAAAATTTTTTGGGCTTAATATAGTTAGGTGTTTTATCTATAAAAATAAGAGTGCTATCACTTAAAGTAACACCCTTATTTCCTTCTGTTGCTATTATTTTATTTTGCCAGTCAACTTCTTCAATTATACTTTTTTGATAATGTTCTATATCATCATCAGGCCTAAAGTATTTATTATATATAGTTATATCTGTATTAGGGAATAAAACCATTTTATCAGCCCCTATCCCATTAATTTTATAAAGGGTCTTGGTAATAAAGCTTTAACTTCAGAACTTAATTTACTAGAATTTTCTTTATAAGTTATAGAAATATTACCCTCCTTAATCATTGATATATTCTTTTTATCTGCTAAATTTATTTCATTGTCTATTGCTACAATTATAGCCGTTCTATAATTACTTATTAAACTAGTGTCTGTCATATCTGTATTTAGATAATTTTTTATTTTAACTAATGCTATATTAAGATAAAGTTCTAATTTTTTTGAATTAACTCTAGGATAATTATTTTGAATTTCTTCTAAGAACTGCTTTATTGTTTTAGTCATTACTATTTACCTGTTGCTAAAGTTGATGCTTGAGATGAAACTTCTTGAATTGTTGCAATACCTATAGTATTTCCTGTTACTAATGAAGGTAAGAAAGTAGCTGCTGCTTTTGTAAATCTAGCAACTGGATCTGTTTCTTTTTCTACTCCAACAAAAATATTTCCAACCATTTCAGCTTGGGACATTTTATTATCACCTATAAGTTCTATTTCTTCTGCAGTTAATCCAAATACTGAATCTCCAACTTTATCAGGACCAAATACAGTAAATGAACTTTCATTAAAATATCTCTTAGTAGTATATTTTCCGTCAGCACCTAAAACTCTATATTTAGCATCATAAACGGCTATTGTTGGTAATTCCATAGCAGTTAAAAGGGTATTTAAGTCATTTCTAGTAGCGATTTTATCTGAATTAACTCCAAATATAGCTTTTTTAACTGAAACTGATGACAATATTAGATTTAAAACTTTAGTAGAAGTTAAGGCTCTAGTAGGTAATACTCCTGAAGTTTCTTGAACTGCTTGTGCTAAAGTTTGAATATCTGCTAAAGGTGTAGATTTTTTAGGATCACTCCAATCGAAAGTTTTTGTATTAGCTTCTGGAACTTTATAATCTAATTCAACTGCTACACCATTTTCATTGATGTTTATTTTTCCTGTTGAAAGTAATTCCATTCTCATTGCTTCAGCTCTAGTTTGAACTGCTTGTACCATTTTATCAGAATCATTAAATAGCTTTTGAATTGCTAATTGTTGTTCTGCATTAGTTCTTGGAGTGTTAATTTTAATTAAATCTTTTTCTCCAATTCTAATTTTTCTTTTAATTAATGCTAATGTTGCTGCTCCTTTTTGAATTGCTTCTCTACTTGCTAATTCTGTTTCAGTATCGAACGCATGTATTGAAGCAGAAACAGGAAGTCCATCAGCACCAGTAATCATATCGAATTCAATATCTTGAATTTTCATTGTTGGGAATAAAGATTCTCCTAACATTGGTGGTATTTGTCTTGTTTGATAGTAATTTAATAATACATTTGAATTAAATAAATCATCTATATTTGCCATTCCTATTCATCTCCTTTTTATCTAAATGTTATTTTCTTTAGTGCATCAATGGCAAGTTGTGCTGGTTTTACTGGAAGTCTATCTTTTAATATATATCCTTCAACTATTAAAGAACCAGGTTGTGGACCAGAAGTAACATCAACATCATTGGCCAATATTCCTATAACTGTCCCATCATTTTTTATAGTTCCATCAGAAGCTAATAAACTACCTCTTGGCACTACCTTTTTTCCTTCTGCATTCCCTGAAATAGAAGAATCTGAAACTGTAACTGTAAAAGAAACTAAATTCTTTTCTGTTGCTAAAATTTCAGGTGATGTATAAAATTGTTTTACATTTGCATTGAAATTCATTAAATTTCACTCCTTTTTATAAAAATTTAAGCCCAAGGATTAGGACCTTTAGGCTCATTACTTACGTTATTCATTTTTTCAGCCATTTGTTTACCAAAATTATTATCTAATCCTTTTGAATTCATACCAGGATTAAATGAACTTGATTTAATCCTTTCATCTACTAAACTTTCTAAAGATTTAGAATAAACTGTATTAAATTCATCTAGTGCAGCTTTAGTTTTTTCTAAATCTTCTCCTAAAAATCTTTCTACAAATTGGCTAGGTATTTTTTTCTCATTTGCATAACTTATAGCTTGTGCCAATAAATCTTTTCTAGCACTAGCCGCTTTTTCTTTTTCAAGTTGGGCTTGTAATTCTGCTATTTGTTTCTGTACTGGATCTTTAATTAAATCAGGATATTTTTCTTTTATCCAAGGTTCAAATTCCTTCTCTAAATTATTATCCTTCCAAGTTTTTAAAGCCTTTTCAAAGTGTTTATCATTTAAACTATCTATATAAGCTTTAAATTCTTTTTCAGATGCTTTACCTTTAAATGCATCTAATGTTAATCCATTTGCTATAAAACCTTTTACTAAATCAGTATTCTGTAACACTTCATCTATTGAACCATCGTCAGCAATATCATTTAATAAATTAATTAATTCTGATTTTTTCATTTATAAATTCCTCCTAAACTTCTAACTCCTAAGAACTAGAAACTTATTTTTTTTGAAACAGTTTAATGTCTTATTCCAGGACAAAATAAAAAGCCTTAGTTATCTAAGACTTTCCTCAAATGCTATAATTAGTTTGTACTATGCTTATAAATTACTAAAGAAAAGTGGTGATAAACTATGCAAGAATATCGTGTCGCAATAGAAAATATGTCTAATCAAGAACGTGAAAAACTTTTTGAAGAATTCAAAGATCTTGGTTGGAAATATATTAGAACTTATAGTCTAGCCGATATCAATTATTTTGCATGTTTCCTTTGGGAAGATGATACAAAACCGATTTTACCTAATTCACTAAAAAAATAAAGGTTCTATCATCTATAATATCAGGAGCTATAAATAATTTTTTGTTTTCTATCTGATTATATATAGCTTCTGAATTAGTTATCACCAAACGGCTATCTCCTAGTTTATAATCATAGGTTAACTCATACTTTTTCTGTTTATTATCTATATTAGGAATAGAAATTTCTTCAGTTAAAACTTTTATTCCATTTTTCGTAATCTCTATCTTAGTATGAGGATTATAATTTTTCTCTAAATATCTAATTAATGGTCTACTTAATTTTTCTAATTCGTTCATTTAATCACTCCTTATTTTTGTAACAAAAAAGAGTAACATTTATAATGCTACTCCTAGAAAGTGAATATTATTTTGAATGGGGATTCAAAATGTATTATGGTAAGTTAATTTTTTTGAATTACATTTAAATTATTGCCAAAGCTATTATTTTTATTCCTTATTAATTACTGAATAATAACATCTGCAGTTTGGATGTACAGGTAAGATTGGTGCATTCTCTAATTTATATGTTATATTATGATGGCTTAAACATTCTAAGCAACTTCTACAAAATGTAGCCCTATATAAAACATACTTAGCCCCTGTTTCATGACAATTTTGTCTGAATAATTCATTTTGTATTCTTGATATTTCTGTGTCTGCAAGTCTTTTAGCGTTATATTCATTAGAATTAAATCTTAATTGAATTCTTTTTGCTATCTGATTAGCACTTACTTTTCCTTTTAGTAAGTTTTTAATTTCCAATTGAATTTGTTTAGCTACTTTTTGTTCATTTTCCCAAATTCTCTCTGAAAAATGCTTTCCATGATATAATTGATTAACCAATTTTTCTCTATCTTTTTGAGTTTTTCTTATATTATATTTATCCATTATTTTATTAGCCACATTATTTAAAGTATTCTCCATAACGTTATGGGTTAGTTTAGCGTGGCTTTTAAACATAATGGCTATAGTTTTACTAAAGTCAGAAAAAAGGCTCTTATATTCGCTATTAGAAAGCTTTAATGTTTCATTTGCTATTGTATAATATAAAAGCACCTTAGATATTTTATCTAAAATGCTTTTTTTATTTTCATTATTACTTTTATAAACCTCATTCATATCATTATCAGCTTGCCCATAAACATCTTTTATAAAATCTTCATCATCTTGTACATCTTGGTCATTTAAATTATTTAATGCTGCTTGAACTTCTTCTTTTTCTTCAGGAGTTAATTCTGTATCATAATTTATTTTATTATTATCAGCCATTTATTAAACTCCTTGGTGAATTGGTTCCGTCATATTTAATTCTTCTTGTTGTTCTTGTTCACAAAGTTGGCCTTCTTTTACTGGATTATCTACAAAAGTAAATTGAGCCCTTGCAGTTTGTTTTGAGATAGTTCCTTCTGGTGTTTGTGAGAAAATTTGGGCCATCATTAGATCATCTTGTGGAATATTAGCAGTATATTTTATTTTTATATCTTTTGGATCATAAGTTTTATTTTGTTTTATACTTAAAAACTTACATAAAAATTTAATTCTATTTTTTAGAATATCTTTATGTGCTCCTTCATTTAAGCTACATTTATTTTCTAATGAATTTAATCTTGCTCTTAGTGCTAATGATGAAGTATTACTTTGCATTTTTTCATTTGCATTTATATGACAGGCTATTTGATACATTTTATCCTCATATCTATCTAAAGTATTTTGAATAAATAAATCATTTATATTCTTAATTAACCATTCAGCGTTACCACCTTCAGGCATTTGTATTATACCCATAGCCTTCATTTCTTTTGCTTGGTCTTTTTCTATTTGAGCTCCTATAAATTTTAAATAGGCATTTCTAAAATCACTTATTTCATTAGAAATATCAGATAAATTAGTTTCGTATGCATCTTGGAGTCCTTTTAAATCTTTATAAAGACTATCATCTGTAGTTTCAAAAGTTAATTGACCAACTGATACAGGAACTTTTCCAAATATATTATTAGTTGGAGCTTCTGATTGATTAAATTGTGTATCAAAATGATATATAAAATCATCTGTATAAACATCTAAAAATTGCTTTTGAGTTATTACGTCAGTTCTTATATTTATAAAAAATACTAAATCACCATCATTATTTATAAATCCAAATCCTTCAGTAGGTTTAATTATTTTTGAGTTAAAATCTCCATCTTCATCTATATAATAAAGCTCGTAAACTTCTGCAAATATTAAAAGATATTTCATTAAATCACTATCGTGATTGCTTGGCCAAGAACCTAATATATAATCTATATCATCTATAAAATTCTTATTGCTACTTCTTGATTCGTAGATAATTGGATTTCCTACTGAATATGAAACTTCTTCTTTAATAAATTTCTTTATGTAATTTAAATTTACTTTCAAATTACTTCTGTCAGTAATCATTTTATAATTAGCCATCGCATCTGTATTACCTTTATAGTAATCATACATTTTCTGAAACAAATTAAAATTTGTACTTGAAATATATGTGCTATACTGGGTTTTAACTAATTCTAAATTTTCTTGATCGCTTAAATCAAATGACATTTTATCAGCTCCTTTCTTAATTTTATTTTAAGTGGATTTCTACTGCATCAAAATTCTTTACAGATTTAACATCTATACTTAAATCTAATGATATAACTCTTGATTTACTATCATAATTAATTTGATATTTAGTTATTCCTCTAATTTCATGCCCATCTATTTTAAAACTCTTATCTGTAATTTCTACATCTTGATAATAATCATTTTTATCTATAACCATTTCTATTACACTCCTTATATACCTAGTAATCTTCTATCTAATAATGTTATTACTGGTGAAACAGATTTTGCTTCAGTAGTAACTGCATAGCGTAGAGAATCTAGGCCATGATTCCACTTATCTATTGGTTTATTTATGTATTCACCAGTTGTTTTATCTTTAATCCAGGTATAATTTTTAAGTTCTTCTAAAATATAAATACATTTTGGTAAAACATATATTTTATATTGCTGAATATATTGGATTCCATTTAAAATACTATCTTTTCCTTTAATTGATGGCCTTACCCTATCTAATCCATTGACTTTTAACTCATCTATAGATTTAGGTTCAGCACTATCACAAGTAATTCTTTCTTTTTTATAGCCCATTTCTATTACTTTTTCTGCAATATCCTTATTAGTCATTCCTTTTTGTTGGAATTCATCAAAAACCCATATAATTTTTTCTACATCATCAATTAATGCAGCAACAAAAGCCGTAGGATCGTTTGTGTATCCAAAATCTATAGCAAAAACAGCTTTAACATTCTTATTAGTTTTAATTATTTCTCTAAAATCGAACTGTTTTTCTTCCCAGTTTGTATAAACTAGTTTGTCGAGTGTAGCAAACATCCCGAGGGCATATATCTTAAAATATACTGGGTTATTTTCTTTCATTTTTAGTAATGCATTTATATAACTTTGTGGTAAAAACTTATTATCTTTATATGTTGTATGTAAAACTACTGTATCTTTCTTGTTATATCCTTTTTCAAACCATCTTCCATAAACCCAGTTAGCTTTTGAAACAGGGTTAAACATTACATGGATTTGTAAGTAAGGGTTTCTAGTTCTAAGTCTTAAATCTAGCTGGTCAAAAGTATCTGCATCTATTTCGGTGCATTCCTCAACAATAATATCATCAATATTTGCTATAGATTTAATACGTTCTTTATCATCTAAGCCTTTAAAAATAAAAGAGCTACCATTTGGCAACTCTATTGTCATATCTGTTTTATTTATTTTGCATTGGTCATATATTTTCCAATCCCCAAGGACTGATTTAAATAAAGCATAGATAGAATCTTTTAATGTATTTCCTACTTTTCTAGTAACAAGGCATTTTCGATTACTATACTTTAGATATTTAAATATTAGCTTTTGAACTACGAAGTGAGATTTCCCTGAACCAGCACCACCGTAAAATACATTATATCTTTTACTATAGTTTTCTAATTCTTTTAAATATACTTTATTAAAACACTTTTTTGATATTTTAAAACTTTCTAGTGCCAATCCAATCACCTCCTTGTAATCTAAATAATATCTATATTCAATATTCTTATGAGTTCAAATTCTCGACAACCATCTAAATCTGATGACAAATCTAATATTGCACCATTTTCTTCAAGTTTTTTTAATTGATAATAAATAATTTTAGGCGTTAACTTTGTTTTTTGTACAATATCATCAAAATGTAAACATTGACTATCTTTATTATTAATTATATATTTGATTATTTTATTTCTTCTAAAATAATCAATGAAAAATTTAAATACCTCAATAATACTTTTAATTAGACTACCTATATTATTTTTAATTAAACTTCCTATAAACTCTTTAAACACTTCCGTACCTCTTTTTACCATATTATAACATAATTATATCAAAAGTAATCTTCGAGGTTCAATATATTTGGCCTTTGTTTTGAAAAAATATTATTTTAGACCGTAAATTTTAAATTAAATTTCTAATTAGAAGGTAGGGGGGTGGTTTCAAAATAAAAATTTTAAAAAAATTTTTTAAAATAAAATCTATTTTAGATTCCAAAGCCTTGAATTTTAGGTCTATTTCTTTATTTAATTTCCTAAACTATTTCCCAAACTTCTAATTAGCATTAAATTTCCAATTCTCAAATTATTTCGCTAAACAACGGTTTAGTGCAAATAAATAATATACTTTTTTTATAATTAAAATCGCCGTAAACCGTTGATAACACTAGCTTTATAGCAAGTCTTTGAATTGGTAATTTTATTTCGCTAAATCAAGTATTCATTTTATACACTAATTATGCAATTTTTTAAGCATTTTATGCATAAAATTAGTCTTCTAAAGTTACATTTATTTCCCTGTTTTCTTGGACTATTTCTTGCTTATCAACGTATCCATAATTGTTTTTCAATGTGAATATAGCACCAACAGAACTATTCTTATAAAATAAACTTTCTTCGTATTCCATTTCTATTCTAGCCTTAGCACACTTTATGGAGTCAATAAACTTAGCTTTTTCGCTATTTTTAATATTCCTATACAAATCACTATTCTCATTTTCATAGTTCAATAATGTTTGTCTATTAGTACCTAAAAACCAAGCTAATCCAGTAACAGTAATATGTTTTCTATTTTCATTAGCCCACTTATAATATTCATCAATTTTCTTTTGTAATTCATCAGGACTTTTAAACTTTAAAGGTCTGCCACCTTTATTTTTACTATTAACATTAGACATTATACCACATCTCCTTTCTATAAATTTATCTACTAAAAAAGGACTTAGAAAATAACTTCTAAGTCCCTACCTACATCTTTTTCATAGTACCATTATAGCACCCTAAATTCCTAAAATCTTATAATTTTTTTATAATTTTTTTATAGTTTTTTTATAATCATAGATATTTAGCCATTTTCTTAATTGCTTCTGATTGTAATTGTTTAACTCTCGAATATGATAAATTATATTTCATTTGTGCTAATGCACAACTTCTATTATCTATTATTAGTATTTCAATAATACCTTTTTCTATTTCATCTAAAACACTCATTGCATTATCAATTCTTCTTAATTCTCTCAATAATACAACTTTTTCCTTAAGTAATTTTTCTTTCTCATTCATATATTTATCGGCTTGTACTTCTACACCTGAAACTATCTTATAAGTTTTACTTGTTCTCTCTCCATTCTCCATTGAAGTTACACCTAAAAGTTCTTCTTCTATTTCTTGAAGTCTAATATCTATATTAGTTATATCGGCTTTTATAGATTTATATTTTTTTATTTTATCTTTAACTTTTTTCATTAGCTTTAAACTCCTTTATTCTTGCTTTAACTGCTTCTAATAATAAGTTCTGATTAACTTCTTTATTTTCTAAAGCTTTTAATACATCTTCATCTACTGTATTACTAGAAACTAAATGATGCACTATTACGCTATTAGTTTGTCCTTGCCTATGAAGTCTTGCATTTGCTTGTTGGTATAACTCTAAACTCCATGTAAGTCCAAACCAAACAATAATATTACCTCCATACTGTAGATTTAATCCATGTCCTGCTGATGCTGGGTGAACTAATAAAACTGGAATTTTTCCTTCATTCCATAATTTAATATCCTTCTGATCTTTTAATTCTTTACAGTTTTTAATTGATGACTTTATTCTTTCTAAATCACTTTTAAAATTATAAAAAACTAATATTGGTTTTCCATTTGAAATATCTATTATTTCTTCAAGTGCTTTTATCTTTTCATTATGATATTCTTTAAAACTTCCATCATCTTTATAAATTGCACCATTTGCTAATTGTAATAATTTATTACATAAAACTGCTTTACTAGATGCTATTATATTTTCTTCTTCTAAAACTAATTCTTTCTCAAATTGTTTATACTGCTTTTTAATTGAATCAGGTAATTCAATTTTAATTATGTTATTTATCTGTTTTGGTAAATCCAAATAATCTTCTGATTTCATTGAAATACAAATATCAGATATTTTTTTATGAATTGCTTCTTCTGAACCTTCTTTTAACTTCCATTCATATATTATATTTTGGTTTCTTTGTCCTGGTGTAAAATATCTTTCTCTATATCCTGTTATTGTAGTTCCAAGTCTTTCTCCGCCATCTATTATATAAAGTTGTGGCCATAAATCTAATAATCCGTTTGGTGTTGGTGTACCTGTTAATCCTATAATTCTTTTAAAATTTTTTCTTATTTTCTTCATAGCTCTAAACCTTTTAGAACTACTTGACTTAAAACTTGATAATTCGTCAATAACTAATGTGTCCCATATCCAATTATTTCTGTAATGATCTACAAGCCAAACTACATTTTCTCTATTAATTACATATATATCTGCTTCCTCATTTATTGCTCTAATTCTCTTTTTTGCATCACCTAAAATTTTAGAAACTTTTAAATTTATATGGTCCCATTTTTCTACTTCTGTACTCCATGTATCTTCTGCTACTCTTTTAGGTGCTACTACTAAAACCTTAGTTACATATCCTAAAAAAATTAATTCTTGAATTGCTGTTAAAGTTGAAATAGTTTTTCCTAATCCCATATCTAAAAATAAACCTGCTTTTTCATTATTTATAACATGATTTATTGCATATCTCTGATAATTATGTGCTTTAAACTTCATTCTTAAATTCACCTACAAACTCATTTACTGCTTCTATGGAGTCTATCATTTCACACCTAAAACCTAAATTTCTAAGTTCCTTAAATCTTATTTCTTGTAATTTCCTTAATTTCTTACCAGGTGCTTTAAGTTCTACAAAAACAATCCTTCCATGTGGTAATAATACAATTCTATCAGGTACTCCCGAAATTCCTGGTGATACAAACTTATAAGCTTTTCCATTTAACAACTCTATTTTTTTCTTAAGATATCTTTCAATTTTACTTTCTTCCATTTTTCCTCCTGTTTTAATCAAAGTAAACAAAATTTCTATTAGCTATATAGATTAGGCTAATTAGGCGTTAGTATTAACATATTGTACATATATATAGTATCTAATTATTATTTTTATACTTATAAATAATATTTTGTTGACATAGTATATAATAAGTCTTAAAACCTCTATATATCATATTTAAAGGTGTCAACACATAGCGTCAACAAATCCTTTTTTTTGTTGTCAATGTTGACACTATGCGTCAACGCGTCAACAAAATTATTTTTCTATTTTGTTGACACCTATTTTTCTTACATAAGCCCTTTGTGTGCCATAATCTTTTCCAAATCTTAAACTGCTTTTAGCCTTTTTCCACCCCTTAATTTGATTCAATAAATCATTTATTTCTCTACTTTGAATTGGTGTGAGTTTTTTAGGATCACCATTGAATAGCTCTACCCAAACTTCCATAACACATACTTTAGTTCTTTGAACTGTTCCTTCACTATCCCCAAAATCTCCACCATGAATAAAAGTCTTTCTATCAGCTATATCTAGTTCATACCAATTATCAGGAATTAATTTTTCTAGATATTCTTGCACTAGTCCTAATTTAGCGTTTTCTTCGCTATGTGCATCTTGTTGTTTTTTAGCTTCTTTTTCTTCTTTTCCTGTTAAATATAGTTCTTCACCTTTTTTATATAGTTCTATAGCTTCAGCCCATATTTGATTAACTGTGTTTTCATCTAAGCATTTATAGACTTGTTTCTTTATAGGATTTATTCCTACATCTACTGGCCAAAATCTTCTATTACCAGTTCTATCCCTTAAAAATTCTCTATCATTAGTAGTACCAATGAAAATACATTGTCTTTTGAACCTGCTTGTCCTTCTGCCATAAGCAACTCTATAAATATCTTCGGTCTTAGATAAAAAGTGTTTAGTAGCCTCTATATCTGCTTTTTTTGTGGCCATCATTTCTCCCATTTCAATAAGCCATACACCTTGTAATTGCTCGTATGCATCTTTACCAGTTACAGTTGTTAAACTATCACTAAACCACTCACGACCTAACCTAGCAATTAATGTACTTTTTCCTATTCCTTGAGTTCCAGCTAAAACTATCATATTATCAAACTTTATTCCTGGATTAAAAATCCTAGCTACTGCAGCTACTAACATTTTTCTAGTTACTGTTCTTACATAACTATTATCATCAGCACCAAGATAATCTATTAATAAAGTTTCTAATCTATATTCTCCATCCCAGGATAAACTATTTAAATAATCTTTAACTGGGTGGAATGAATTTATTTCAAAAACTAAATTTAAAGCATCTGTAATTTTAGAAGTTGAATTTATACCATAATACTTTTCTATATATTCTCTTACTCCACTATCATCACTATCAATCCAATCACACTCTTTATATTCCTTTCTCCAAGGTAAATTACCTAAGACTGTAGCTCTATTAGAAAATTCATTAAATGCTATTTTTCCTTTTAATAAAGGATCATTTAGAATTATTAATTTAAAGTTATTAATTGTACTCTTAATTTCTCCTTTAGTTGTATATTCTATCTCACATAACCATTCTGTATTATCTTCATCTACTACCCCAAAATCTTCTTTAGCTTTTTGAATTTTTTCTTCTCCCATAAGCTTTAAAACATTTTTATCTGCTGCTGCAAATTCACACATTTTAGTAAAT
>NZ_KB850961.1:0-14748 GCF_000371465.1 Clostridium thermobutyricum
TTATAAAATTTAATATAAAAATTGTATTCTTTTAAATTAAGTTAGTTGTCCCAATAAACTTAATTTAATTTTTTTCTTTTTTTAATTAATTCATTTTAAACATTTAAGTTTATTCTTTATTTTTTTAGTTCAATTATTTTTTTAAATTTAAATCTATAATTTTAAATTAAAGGTTGTCTACAACAACAGTTCTAAGGCAATTTAAATTCAAGTTTGAATCTTGTATTTTGTTTCATACAAGTCTTTAAATCTCAATTATAAATTTATATTTATTAATCAATAAAACTAATAAAAATAATATTTTTTAATTCAATTTCTACTAATTTCGATTGAACGAATTTCTTTATTTCTCTAATTTTATTTTTTTAATTCCTCCAAATTCAGATTTAACTGATTTTAATAAAATTTATCATTCAAGATATTTGCGTTTGCATTTATAAAAAATAAAGCAAAAAAATTGGTCATATATATAATATGGAGATTTTTTAAGCACTTTTGCAATTATTTTTTAAACATTTAGTAACTAAATAGTAAAATAAATAGGCGTTTTAGTTACAAATTGATTTTTAATATACTTTTTCATTTAATTAATTAGTAAAACTATTTATTTTAAATCTTCTTTCATAGTAAATATGCTACTTTTCATACAAAAAGTTATGAGCAAAATGTAAATAAAATTTAATAAAATGTAAATACAGAAAAATCATATAAATATTCTCAATTAAATTTATATTTATTTTATTTAAATTCTCATTTAGAACATAAAAAAAGCACCTAAAAAGGTGCTTAAAGATTTGCATTTGCTGTATTTATTTAATTTTCTTGAACACTTATTTCGCATTATAGTATTTTAGCGAAAAAACATGAAATTTTTTCTCAATATGTTATAATTAGATAGCCAACATTAAAAATTACATGTTTTAAAACAAGAAATGGATTAGTAAAAACACTAATCCATTTTTGTTATTTTAATTTTTCTTTTAATTTCAATAGTTTTTTATCTGTAGCTACAATTCTTTTTTCTATTTTTTCACTATATTTATTTCTGAATTCTTGTAGCTCTATTTCTTTTTCAATGTAGCCACATATTATTTCACTAACTGTTATTCCTTTTTTCTCAGCTAGTTTTTTAAATTTATTTTTTTGTTCTAAACTTACTCTAACCCTTATAACTTCAGTCTTAACTTCTTTTGTAGCCACATTTTTTCACCCCTATTTTTTTGTTACCACATTTTATTTATTCTGTAGCTACACTTATTTTTCCTCTATTTTAAAATATTTTATTTTCCTAATGTTCTTATCCATTTATCAGCAATTTTTTCTTCATGTTTTTTAAACTTCTCATATTTTTTATATTTCTTCATATGATTTTTTATTTCTTTGTCTAATTCTTTTATATTCATATGCTCTAATAATTTTTCATTAGAATATATATCTTTTATTGCATATTCAAAAGCTCTTTTTTCTTTAACATCATTTAAGTTATTTAAAATCTTTTTAAGTAATTCTTTCTTTGAAGATATTTTAATATCTTTTCCTTCATTAGCAATTGCTAAAAGAGTTTCTATTCTCTTTTTAGTATGTTTAAATGTTATTTCATTAAAATCATCTTCTATTCCATATTTTTTTAGATATCTATGGAACTCTTCTAAATTATCTTCTCCTTCAAACAATTTTATTATATCTAAACTTGTTAACTCTTCCATATTATTATTAACTCCTATTTTTTATTATTAAATTTTTTTCCTTCTAATTTACGTTCTAGCTTTTCTTCTTCTCTTATTATTTCTGATAATTTAATTCTTTTTTTATTAATCATTTCTTCTTTAAATCTTCTGTTTCCTGTATTACTCATTTTAAATATTGTTATTTTAATAAAATTTATAAAATAACTACTCCCATCCTAATTTAAATTCTAAAGAAAAACTTTTTATATTAATTTCTTAAAATAAAAAAGCTAATGACTCCTACAAAATTTGTAGAAGTCATTAGCTTTTAATAAGCAGTTAAAGGTTAACTTCATAACCTATTATTATTTTTTAGTATTGTCTTTCTTTATAATTAAATATTATCTTAAAAATTTTTATTTTTCAAATATATATTTTATACCCACATTAAATTTTATTTTTATTTTTTAAAATTTTATCATTTTCAACTAAAAATTTATTTATTCTTTTATATTTTTATTTAATATTATTTCAATATCAAAATGTTTAATATTTAATATTTATAACATTTACAATTTGATAAATTATAAATGTTAATTTATTATAATTTTAAATATACAAATAATTCTTCAATAATTTATAGAATTTTTCTAATTTTAAAATCCAATTATATTCGTTGAAAAATATTAGCTTCATTTAGGCTAATATTTTTTTATTTAATCATTTTTACCTTTACAACTGCTACTTAATTCTGATAATAGTTATAAAAATATGAAAAATATAGTTAAATTTAAATTCTTGTATTAAAATCTCAGATGGAATTTTTATAGTTAATTTATTATATATTATATATAAATATATATTTATAAAACACTTAAATTTATTTGATTTTCAAATAAATTTAAGTGTTTTATAATTTAATTGTTATTTGTTATTAGATTAACATTTTTTCTTTATCTTTTTATGAATTATAATTACATCAATTGAGTTAAAAGGAGTTAGTAAAAAATCAACTCCTTTTATATTTATCTTAAAATTTCCTTTTGTCTTACATTTAATTCTATTTATTATAAGTTAATAACTATTGTATTAACAACTATTTATCTTTATAAACGTATCTATTGGAGTTTACAAAAGTATTTATTGGAGTTTATAAAAATGAACTATTGGAGTTTACAAAAACATTTTATTTTTATCTGTAGGTTTTCACTCCCTATTTGTTGCGATAAACTCCCTATTTGTTAGGAACTTTTCCTAATCTATAGGTTTTCGCTCCCTATTTGTTGCAATAAACTCCCTATTTGTTAGGAACTTTTCCTAATCTGTAGGTTTTCGCTCCCTATTTGTTGCAATAAACTCCCTATTTGTTAGGAACTCCTAATCTATATAAAATAACTCCCCATTTATAGATTTAAATTTATATTTTAATTTGCATATCATCCAACTTATTATATAAACTATCAAATATCATTCTTATTAATCTCTTTTTCTTTTTCTATTTCTCTAATCCTCAAATCTTTTTATCAAATTATAAAATGTATTCTTCTTTATTCCCATTAACTCCATTGCTTCTACAGCTTTTATTTCTCCTTTTTTCCATTTAGGATATATTTCATCCCAATTATCAGGATACTTTGCTCTAGGACGTCCTAAATGCTTTCCTAATGCTTTTGCTGCATCTATTCCTTCTCTTTGCCTTTGTTTTATTTTTTCACGTTCTTTTTGAGCCATATAAGTCAATAATTCAAATATTATATTTCCTATTAATTTTCTTTCTAAATCAGTTTTTCCTTCTGTATTTAATACTGGATTATCTAAAACAACTATATTTACTCCTAATTTTTCAAGCTCTTGCCATTCTTGCTTTATCTGATCCATATTTCTTCCTAATCTATCAAGTTCTTTTATTACCAGGATATCTCCCTCTCTTAAAAGACTATTCTTTAATGTTATATACCCTTCTCTATTAAAGTCTTTCCCACTTTGTTTATCTGTAATTATATCTCTTTCTTCTACTCCATATTTCTTTAATGATTCTATTTGTCTATCTAAATTTTGTTCCTTGGAACTTACTCTTGCATATCCATATATCTTTTTCATAATAATTCCTCCAAGTTTAGTTTATAAAGATATTATCATTTTTATAAACGTTTGTAAAATATTTTTATATAATTTATAAACATTTTAATCCTTTATTTTTAGATATAAAAAACCAGTTTAAAAAGGTGTACCTTTCTAAACTGATTTTTCCTAATTTTTAATAGCTCTTAAATTTCAATAAATTTTTATATATTATATTATGAGAAAATAAAAATAGAATTAGGATAGTAATATAACAAAGTTATTGATTAATTTATTTCTATATATCTAAAAAATATTGCAATATTTATATATATATGTATATAATATTAGTGAAGAAGTAATTCTATACGGAAAAGGTAACTCTGTATTCCCGCTTGGGGGACAATAATATCCAAGAAGCACCTAGTTCATAGGTAAAAATGGACTGTTACCTATAATTTAAATTTTAATGTATGATATCATAAAGTTATAGAGTTTAAATCTCTATAATTTTTTTTTAAGTGAGAGTAAATATATGGAAAATGGAGTTATGAAAATAAATAAATCAAGTAATTTAAGTGTAATGAGCATGTCAGATATAACTTTAAAATGCTTACAAGAATTTTATTCCAAAGAGCTTATGAATAGTACCTATGTTTATGAATATGAATATTTAGATAACCTAGTTAATAATATACCTCCCAAAATACATTTAGATTTTTATGAAGCAAATATGTGTCATTTATTAGGTATTCAACACATTGTAGATAATTTATATAATAAAAATACATATACTGGTGAACTAGGATATAATAAAATTAAAAATAATGAGATGTCTATAGAAATCTTAAAATCAATTTCAAAAACTAAATTTAAAAGTCAGAAAGATAGATTTAAATTCTTTAAATGTATAAAGGATATTATAGAAGAACCAGACTTAATTTTATATAATTCAAATAATAATAATTCAAAAATAAAAAGCAAATATATTATGTACAAGCTTATTGGAAATAATTATGTTCATTTAGGAATAGATTTAGAAGATAATTCTGATAAACAAGAAAATTCTAATAATATAGATAAATGTTTTCCTAGGACTTTTTTAATAGAAAAAAATATGAAAAAAAAATTTATAGATAATCAAACAAAATTAAAAGTAAAAAAGACAGATTTAATTCCAAAATAACGAGTACAATACAAACGCTCATTATTTTGGAATACATTACCAAATTCATTTTACTAGAATATTCTTCTTTTATTTCAGATATATCATTTTTACAATATTTATTAACTTTATTTATATTTATCTATAAATTCTTCTAAAGCTAAGCTTATTAATTGTTGTACTTTAAATTCTTTATGATTTAAAACAAACTTTTCCCATTGCTCCAAAATATCAACATCTATTTTAAATAATTTTTGTTTAACATTTATAATCGCTTTTGGTTTCAATTCAACTGAATTTACTTCTATAAAATTTTTATTTCTTTCATAATCAACAATTAATTTTTTTATTGGTTCTAATAATTCTATTAATTCTAGCAACTTCAACTCATTTATATCTTCGTTATATTTTTGTATAAATTTATTTTTTTCAGATAAATTTATATCCTCACTATTGTTTAAAGATATATTATTATCCTTTTGTATATCTTTTGTTATGCTCTTTATAAACTTATTACCAACTCTTTTATAACCTTTTCTATTAAGTCTCTTTACTATTACTCTATCATTAACTTTAAAATCATTGATCTCTATATCTTTCATAGATCTTCCTGCTTTTAATTCAATATTTATATAATTTACAATCTCATCAACTGATAATTTATCTAAATTCATAATATCCCCTCTATATAAAAATGATACTTTAATTATATTTATTTTACATTATTTAACTTTTAAAATACATTTTTTTAATATTTATTTACTATAAAACTTTTAACTTATAGATATCATAAATCTTAAATAAATATATTCTAATTTATATTATTAATATAATTTATTTAAATTTTACATTATAAAAAAAATTATTATCATAGGTGCAATCCCCCAATCATATTTTTTCCATAATATAGCAGTAATCAAAAAAATTAAAATTCCTATTAACTTTAATTTTTTTACAATTATTTTGCATTTTTTAGCATTTATATCAATCACCTCAATTATTTATAAACTAAATAAATTATCTAGATAATAAATTTATATATTTTTTTAATATTAATCTTTAATTATATTATTGTTATACTATTATATATCTTTAGTTTTTATTAAAATCTATATTTTCAAACTATCAAAATATAAAATTTTATGCTTATCCTTTATAAATCTATTATTTATATTTTTAATCATAACATCTTCTTATATAAAAATAATACTTTAGTTATATTGTATAATTTTAAAACAAAAAATAATAGAAAATTTTTCTAAATTATTCATAAAAAAATATTTGTATTGAGTTATAATATAATAAAATAATAATTAAAATAAATTATTTATATAAATATTTGAGGATTAAAAAATGAAAAATATTACTAAAAATAAATTAAATAATATATCACTTTCTATTTTAGGAACATTCTTATTTATTGCTTCACTTCTAATATATCCATCTCCTTATAAAACTAAATTTAAAAATTTTTCGCCAAATCTTGAAGTAAATTTAACCAAGAATTCAGTTATTTTAGAATATCTAAATGTTCCAAAATACGCTAAGAATTCTAATATTAGAAATACAGAAATTAAGTATACATATTCATTTTTTTCTAATCCTATTTATTTAGAAAAATCAAAATCTAATAATTCAAATAATATAAATATTTCTAATTATAATATAGGGAATCTAAACTCTAATAAAAATAATATGTATAGAGTAGTCTGTTCTGAAAAAAATAGTAAATATAAAATGAGTTTCAATTTTAAAACAAAATTTCAAGCCGAAAACTTTGAGAATAAATTTAAAAATTTAAAAAATAAATATGATATTGAATGGAGTTTTTTAAAAGGTTATTAATTTAATAAATGACATTTTCTAATCTATTATTTTTAAATTATTGAACTAAATATAAGTGAAAAGAAAACAGTTTATAAAATTTATTTTATAAACTGTTTTCTTTTCACTTATATTTTTCTTCTTCTATTAATTCTCTTATTTCTATTGATAATTTTTTATTGTAATAGTATATATATAAATCTTTTTCATCATTATTATCTGTTTGATTTACTAAATCTAATAACTCAGAATAAGTTAATTTTTTCAATTCTTCTATTAACTTTAATATAGTATCTCTTTCCATTTTCACCTTTACCTTTATATTTTAATTAATATTTGTTTACTTATAACAATTATTTTTAATATTCTAAAAATCAACTAAATATAATATTATTATTATAAGTTATTTATACTATTTGCAATATCTATATATTTTTTAGGAAGCTGCTCTATACATCCTCCTAAATAAAACATATTATTTTTAAAAGTTAACCAACTTCTCATCCTTCTATTATATAAACTTTCTGGAATTAAAAATCTCCCAAATGTTTCTTCAAAGGAACTATATACAGATAATCTATGAACTAAATCCTGAACATATCCTTCTAAATTATATCCAAATGTATATATTGCACATTTTTGATAATCAGTTAATGAAGATCCAAAATATTGTGTAATAAATTTATCACAATAAGGAATATAATTGTTCTCTAAAACTTCTATTAATTTGCTCCAAGCCTGTTCTTTACTTATAGGGAAACTATAAAATTCTCCCACATAAGTTCCATATCCAACAGAATTACTATACTCTCCTACTCCAAATTTATATGGCTCTGAACTAAAACCTTCATCACAAGCAATCATTATAGCCGCTTTTTCAACTAAAGTTAAATTAATAATACTTTTATTATCTAAAACTATATATTTAGAATATACAAATCCACCATGCTGTCCATAATATATATTATACCACTCTCCTACTAATGGCCCTAATTTTACTCTATCTCCTTTATTTAATGATCCAATAACACTATAATTTAATCCTGCACCTGATCTTACATTTAAAGTTCCACTTTCTATATTTACAATTCCATACATGATATTGCCTTCTTTCGCATTATTTTTCTTTTTCAACAAGATCTTTAATTAAGTTAATATAATTTTCTTCTCTCTTTTGTTGATTCGCATCTCTTACTTTTTGTACTTGTATTATATATATTATTAACACTATACTTAACAACGTCCAAATACCTTGAGATGCTGCTATTTTTATTAATTGATTAAACATTAAAGACTCACTTCCTTAAGTATATAATTTTCAACTATATTTCTACATGATCTCAACTTCATATATATTGTAGATTTTTTTTTTGAAGTCATTTTCATCAACTCACTTATTGATTTATGGTTTATATAATATTCTATTAATAATATCTTTTCATCTTCCTTTATACACTTTGGCAATAATTCCTCAAATAATTCAATATTATTTAAATAAGCGTCTATTTTCTCTTCTTTGTCAACTCTATCTATATTATCCCTTTCACAAAAAATAATATTTTGTAATTCCTCTATTCCAACTTTTTTATTTTGTTCATTGATAAGTTTAATATAATAATTTTTCAAACAAACTTTTATATAACCAAATAAATTTTCTTTTTCTAAATTTATTAAAAGAATTAATACCAGTAATTCTTCTATTAATTCATCATATATATATGTTCCTTTATCTTTAGATAACATTCTTATATATTTTTCAAAAAGATTTATAACTTTTTTTAAGCTACTCTCATCATTTTTTCTTACATTTTCAATTAAAAATTTTAAATAAATATTTTTTTCATTCATTTTGTATCCTCCAAATAAATATTTCTTATCTATTTAGAGTCTCTAGTATATTTATTTTCTAACGTTTTTTTATCATTTAACCATTTTTTAACACTTAAGTAAGTTATATGAATAGTCTATTTATTTTTTGTAAATTTATTATTTTAAATTAGAATTTATTAAATTAATTTCTTTTAGTATAGACAGCATAAAAAATTAATTTTAAGCTAAGGAGGTTTTATAAATGAATTTAAAAGCTTATGTTTGTTTTAATGGAGGACCATTTACTTATGTAACAAGACATCCAAATTGGAATAATGATGGTGTTGGTCAATTAAATAATGGTACTGAAATAACAGTAATTAATGAACAAAATGGTTGGTATCAAATATTGTTTGAGGATTCAACTGCTTGGATTCCTGTATCCAGAGTTTTTTTCCCTCTTATAGGAATAACTACAAATAATAATCCAAATGAATCAATGCCATCAACTTCTTCTAATCCATTCGCATGTCTTCATAAAAATGGTACCGCTGTAACTATTATTGGTGAGTGTAGTCTTGGATATAAAATTCTTTTTAATGGCTCTATAACTTATCTTGACCCTTCTAATGTAAGAATAGGGAAAAAAGGTTATATTCTTTTTAAAGATGGACCATTTACTTATGTAACAAGACATCCAAATTGGAATAATGATGGTGTTGGTCAGTTATATAATGGTACTGAAGTATTTATTGTTGGAGAACAAAATGGTTGGTATCAAATACTATTTGAAGATTCAACTGCTTGGGTTCCTACACCAAGAGTTTATTGCCCTAAAAACTTTATTGCTCTAAATGGCACAATTCAAACAAACGGAAGTAACTCTTGTAATATCCAAAGAATCCCTTCATATGATTCAAATCAAACTGCAACTAAGTATTCTAATGGAACATTCGTTCATATAATTGGTGAAAATAACGGTTGGTATCATATAATAAATGGCACTAGTACTGGTTGGGTACCATATTCTAATGTGTCAGTTAAACAAAAAGCTTATGTTTGTTTTAAAGGTGGACCATTTACTTATGTAACAAGACATCCAAATTGGAATAATGATGGCGTTGGTCAATTAAATAATGGTACTGAAATAACTATTATAGGCGAACAAAATGGTTGGTTCGAAATTTCTTTTAATAATGGATCTGCTTGGGTTCCTGTTGAAAGACTTTATATTCCTTTAACTAATTTTATTTCAGTAATAGGCACAATAACTAAAGAAACGACTATCCAAAGTGCCTCAGCTTCTGATTCAAATTTATCTATTAGACGTTGTAATGTTAATGAAGATTTCACTATTATTAACCAATCTAATGGTTGGTATCAAATATTATTTGAAGATTCTACCGCTTGGATTCCTTGTGCTAATATAGAAATTTTGACATTTAAAGCATAGTAAATAAGTGGTTAAAATATCGTATATAAATTCTTTAAAAGGAGTGAAGAAAATGTCACATATAGATCCAATAAAAACTACTGAAATATCTTGTATAAATCCAGTAAAAGAAACTACTGAAATATCATGGACAAATCCATATGAAATGACTTTTTATTTTTTTGTCCCTGAACAAGTCTTTTTTGAAATAGCACCAATATTAGGCTCATATGATGCCTTTTTACATGCTAAAGGTCAAGAAATAGGATTAGCTGCCTCACTAATCGTACAAGCTGCTTGGGCTTTTGTTGGTGGACCTGAAGCTGCTGCAAAACTATCTGGGGGTGGTCTAAGTATATCCATGTCAATGATTGAAGAAATATTTGAAAATGAGTATTCCGAATTGATTAATGTATTTAATCAAGCTAAAAGCAATTGTAGTAAATACCAATATCCTAGAAGTAGCTGGGAACTTATACATCAAACTACATGGCGTTATTTTCCTGGAAGACCTTGTCTAGTAAATTCAAGTTGGACTTTTCAAGGAACAAATGACCCATATACAGAATATGTAGAATAAAAGATATTAAATAAAAAAGGAACTAAAATTTATTTTAGTTCCTTTTTTATTTAATATCCCAATTATAAAAAATAATACTTTATTTATAATGTAAAGTAAGTAAAGAAAAAAGTTAGATATAAAAATACATAAAAAACTCCTAGAAAAAGCAATCTATGAGAACTTATAACTTAAAAACTGAAACTTTTCGTAAAACTTTTTAATTAAAATAATATCTCTTAACTAGTCTAATTCCTAGCTAAATTAAAGATAGGTAGTAACAATTTCTAAATTGTGGTCTTCTATAACCTTTCGATTCATCCAAAATAATATGTACCCCAAATTTAGGCAACTTTTTATAACTTTAAATATTGACTTACTATTGCCTTATTTATATTTAATTTATTTACTATTTCAAATAGATTTAATCCTGATTATTTTAATAATTTTAATTTATTATAGTATATTGTTTCT
Source organism: Clostridium thermobutyricum (assembly GCF_000371465.1). Taxonomy (NCBI): domain Bacteria; kingdom Bacillati; phylum Bacillota; class Clostridia; order Eubacteriales; family Clostridiaceae; genus Clostridium; species Clostridium thermobutyricum. The sequence continues at coordinate 10,992 of NZ_KB850961.1, forward strand.
TCTGTTATATCTAATTTCTCTATTAATATTGTATCTTATACCAATAACCACCTCTCGCTCTCATTCCTTTACTTACTCTTTTAACTTGTCCACTTCTTAACCCTTGCTCATAATCTAAGAACTTACTTATAGCTTTCGGAATACATCTCAATACCTTATCAATTTCTCGATTATTTAAAGGCTCTATAAAACTTTCATTTAATTTATATACTTTATCTTTTAATACCTCATTATCTCTCGTATATATACCTTTCCAATAGGCATAACAATGTATTATAAAATGCCTATAACCTCTATTTTTTTGTTACCAAACTTTATTTATTCTATAGCTACATTTATGTTTCCTTCTAACATAAAAAAATGATATACTAAATATAATTAACTATCCTAATAGATTATAAATACTAAACACACTAATATGTAGAGCATTTTTTGAGGGTTTTTTATAATAGATCATCTTTTTTCAACTTTGTTATATATCTTTCTAATGATTTAATTGTTATATTTAATTCTTTAGCTATTTCCTTATTTTTTATTTTATTTTTTTTCATTTTAATAATTTTATTTTTTAAGTCTTGTAATTCTTGTTGTTTTTGAGTTAACCCATTTTTATTTCTTGGTGTTCTTCTTAAATTATTTCTTTTATACTTTTCTTTTCTGCTAATTAATATTAATAATTGCTCTTGCTCTTCTTCTGTAATTTTTAATAATTTTATTAATTTAGTATTTGTATAATTATAACCTTTTAATTTAAACTCACTATTTTCAAATACAACTATACTTCCTTCATTCTCTTTTAAGCTTTCACAATGTGCTTTATAAGCTTTTTCTGCTGATTCCGTAGCTTTTATTACTTCATGAAGTGGTAAAGGTTCTCTAAATCTTTGATTAAATTTAAGCATTTTATTTAACGCTTTTTTGCAATTATTATCTATCAAACATGAGTAATATCTATATAAAAAGCACATTATCTCTCTTAATCCTTCACATTCGCCATGTCTTAAATCTTGTATTCTCTGAATATCTTCTCTTCTTTTCCAATTTAACTCATATATATTTAATCCTGTTTGTCCTGCAGTTAAATTTAAAACTTTATTTTTTCTTTTTCTCGTGCTTTTAGGTATATATTTAAAATATTCTTTTTTTAATTCATCTAATCTATAAATATTATTATTAATTTCTATTATTTCTGCATAAGAATTAGATTTTGTATTAAGTGTTCCTGGCATTCGGAACACTCTTGTTACATCTGTACAACTTTCATCAAGTTCAAACCCTTTAAAATTTAAAATTTTTAATCTCTTAGCTAATTCATTTTCGATATTTTGCCAAAATTTTAATCCTTGCTTTGGCAAATGCTCTAATAAAAAAATTAATTGAACTCCACGCCCAGTTCCAACTGTAATTGTTGGTGTTGGAATACTTTTATTATAATAATTCTTCTGTAAATGCTCTAATAATGCTTGTACACTTTCTTTAGTTACAATTTTTTTATGATTATCTATATCCAAATATAAAGCGTTTATTCTTCTTATATTATTTGAATTCCTTACAGGAATATAAAAACTATTTATACTTACATAAGTATTCAATTTTAAAGTATGTAAGTATTGTATTACTTCTTTTTTAATTAATTCATCTTCTGAATAACACCATTGATAAAATTTTTCTTTTTTATCCTTAATTCCAATAGTAATAAATCCATCATCATCTCTATGAATTTTATTTATATATATAATACTTTCTTCTATTTTTTTATTATCTAAGCATCTTAAATCACTTAATTTTTTTATTTCTTTTTCTTCTCTTCTAGCTAAGTTGCTCATTGTATTTTCCTTTCCACGAACTTGCAACTTATCCAATTTCCTTACTTTACTTTTTAAACTCTATTTGCTATTATAAAAATAACAAGTTTAATAAAGTTTAGAAGTCCTCTAAGGACTTTGGATAAGTGGAGAAAAAGAGTTAACAGTTTGGCGATTGTGGAACTCTTTTTTGCTTTATCCGTACATTTTTTATTCTTTTGTTTTATTTTAACATATATCGCCCTATATGTTATATTTTTTTATTTTTCTCACCAAATATTTTTGATGTACCTACTAATTAATTTTTTATCTAAACCTCTTTCTGCACTATGTCCGAGTTGCTCTGAAACCTTACAACACGCCATTTCTATTGAATCCCCTGCTAATCTGTATCGCTCATATTCTTCTTGAGCATAAAGCTTTCTAATTGAATGAAAGCTAGTTTCTTTATACTCATTTTTTATATTTAACTTCTTCATTGCTCTGTTTAATGCCATATTAATAGCATTTTCTTTTACTGCAACAATTCTATCTAAATCCCTAGATACGCTATTATAAAGCTTTGTAGCCACTTTTATTTGTTCTTCAGTATTAAAATTAACTGTTCTATCTCTCCCCCCTTTTGCGTCTTTTACAAGTATTTCTTTTTTATCTAAATCTATATCTCGTTTCTGCAATTTAGTTATTTCGCTTATTCTCAATCCGAAATTCTTGCCTATTTCTATAGCTTTCTGCCCGTTTGAGCCGTCTTTCATTGCTTCATGAATTCTTTTATAATCTTCCAGTTTCATTTGTTGATCTCTAATTATTTGTTTTCCACTTACGCTAGTTGGAGTTTTAAAATCATATTTTATATTAGTTTTATAAGTTGAATTAATAAGATTACTCATTTTTCTGATATGACTAGAATATTCCCGTAACGTAGCTTGACTACATTTTTTTGCTTTCTCATTCAAAAATTCTTGAATATGATTTGAATTTATATGTTTAACTAATTTAACTTCACTATGATTTTCTTTCATCCAATTGCTAAAGTTAGCCGTAAAATCTATAAGATTTTTTCTATCTGCAAAACTAAAAATTCTAGTCTTATTCATCTGCTTATTTTTTTTAATTGAATGCTTGTCCATCTTTTCTTTGAAATTTTTCTCAATACAAGTTTTAAATTGATATTTTAAATTTCTTCCCATTAATTTTCCTCCTAAAAATTTGGCTGCAAAGCAGCCCCTTTTAATATTGCCCCCGCCTCTGCGGCTAACGCCGCATTTTAAAAAAATCACTTTAACTTTTAATATCTATTAATATCTATTTGACTTTTTTATCCAATAACTTTAAATTTCATTTTTAACTTTTTTATCCATTTTAAAACAGTACTTATTTTCAAAATAACGGTACTTATGCTTTAAAAAAACGGTACTTATTTTTTAACATATAACTCTTAGATAGCTATTTCACTAGCTTTACAGATATCCGTATGCGAGCATTAAATTTTTTCTAACGCAAAAATTTAATGCTCACACTTCACAGATTAAAAAATAAAAAAAATTGCAAATTGATCTCTTTTTCTATAAAGAATAAAGATCTAATTTTCAGACTACTTCTTCTGTTTTAACAAAACAGACTATTGCAAATCGGCATTTATTAATAATGACCCGATTTCTCATAATTGCATAGCAATTATGCTATAAACATTCATATAAGCGTATAAATACGCTTATATGCGTTTTGTTATGCGAATAACGCATTTCGCTTCGCTGTATGCATTATTCGCATACAATGCTTTTTTAGAATGCTTTTACACATTCTCGTTACACTCAAAATGCGTAAAAGCATTCTAAGTGTTTTTTTCTTTTTTTAATTTTTTAATTCAATTCTTTCTTAAATTTTTAATTATTTCTCTTTATTTTTTTCGTTTTTTATACAATTTTAAATATTAAATAAGTTAAAGCTTT
>NZ_KB850962.1:0-5513 GCF_000371465.1 Clostridium thermobutyricum
CTGATAAAGAAATATTAGAGGAAAGAGAAATGGCAATTAAAAAAGCTAAGGCGATATTAAGAGAAGATGTTGAGGTATTAGATACATTCTTTGATTATTTTAAAGGCAATCCAAAACCTTTAAATTATCTTGCTAAATCAATTGATTTCCTAGCAGATGCAGATATAGCTTATTTTGCATCAGGTTGGCAAAATGCTAGAGGTTGTAGAATAGAACATCAATGTGCAGTAGGTTACGGAATACAATGTATATATTAATATAAATAAAACTTAGTATGAGGGTACTTTATATTCAAGTATTCTCATATGATATTCAAATGATAAAGGTGATATGTATGATTGAGTTTTTAAATTCTTATATAGACCAGGATAGAGAACCTAAAACCAACAGAATACTAGAAGAAAGATGTATAGCCAAAGATACTGGTAGGGTTATAGCAAGAGAAATAACAAGATATTATCCTAATTGCGATAGACTTATATTTTATGCTAAATATTCGCATGGGGTAGAAGTTTTAAAATTTTACAACAATTCAAATGAAAAAGCAATGAGAATTGAATTTATAAAAGATGAAAACGGATATAGGAAGGTACAAACTATATATGGATCTCAGTATAAAGTAGATGGAATAGATTCTGAGGGATATAAATTAATAAAGCAAATATTAAATAAGCTAAGTAATGATAAGTATATAGATTTTGAAAAAGTATATGGGGAGTTTTAAAAATGGAATTAAAATCAATAAATGATAATGTTACACAATTAAAATTATCAAATAAGAAAAATAAAGATATGATAGAACAATTAAAGTTTATAGGAGCAGTCCCAACAAAAGAAAGTAAATATTACACATACTTTGAGTTTAATGGTGATTTACCTACAACTGCTGATATGTTAGGCTTTAGAATTTAAAAATTAAGGAGATATAAAAATGAGTGATATAGAAAAAGCAATAGAGCTTTTAGAAAGTGAAGGTTACTTCGTGAGAAAGATTACAAAAAGACAATTAGCTGATTGTAAAAGATGTGAAGAAAAAGAATGGGAAGGAGAATGTGAGTGGTGTAGTTGCAGTATTTGTATTATGCAATAGTTTGAAAATGAGAAAGGATAAATTTAGATGTTTAATAAAAAAATAAAATTTGAAGTTCCTATATTATCTAAATGTGAAAAGTGTAAGAAAAAAAGTAGAGTTATTGATGTAGATATGACACACGATTTAGTACTAAGAGTTTTATATAAATGTGAAAAATGTAAGCATGAAACGTGCAAAACAAAAAGAATTGAATTTATTTAAGTTTAAATCTTTTTAAAAGTGAAGGGAGAAGTTATGAAAGATATATTTGATACTAAAGTAAACGTAGAACTTACACTTGGAGAATTAGAAAATATAATACTATGTTTAAGGGCTATAAATAAACATAATACGGGTAGCGTAAGAAGTAAATTAGAAGAAAAATTATCTAACTTATCAGTTGATGTAAAAATGGGACAATCTTTTGAAAATGCGAAGTAAAGGAGTGGTAATTATGTGTAAATTTTGTGATGATGAATTTCAAATAGAAACTGATTTAGATAATGAAAAACTATCAATTTATTTAGATAGCGACAATAAAATGTTTTTGAAAATTAGAGTATCTAACCCAGCAGGAAATATCATTAAACCTATAAAAATTAAGTATTGCCCATTTTGTGGTGAATATTTAAAGGACAAGAACTGTTATCGTTGTTATAACTATAATATCGGTGATGGAATAGATGATATAAGAAATTGCGTTGGGTGTAAGTACAATAATTAAAAATTCTTTGAAAATATGAAATGAATGGAGGAATAAATATGAAAACTGGATTAGCTTATATATGTGGAAATTTTGCAAGTAAAGGACAATGTGGAACATGTGAACATATGTTACTTGCTGGGTGTGTAACTGGCAACTGTGAGGTTGATGATTATAAAAAATGTGTAACTACTGATAAATGCTTTTGTGGAAAATATAAAGAAGGAACTCCACAAGAATAAGTTATATTACTTTGAAAATGCGAAATGAGGTGGAAAAATGAGCGATGTTATGCATAAAGAAACTATTGCTAATTACGGATTAAAAAAGTCAGAGCAGAGAGAGGGCAAGATATTTCTTATAGAACAAGAAAAGTGGAAGATAGTTCATATATGTAAGAACAAAGATTATAGAGTTATAGAAAAAATATAAGTTGAAAATAAAAGAAGTGGAGCCCAAAAGAAAATGGAAGAAAATTAAAAGATGATAAATAACGTTCGGAAATATAAAAATTTTATCCAGGTAAAAATTAATTATTCCAGGAAAAATTTTATGAAAGAATATATAAAATACGAACAATCGAGTTCGTAATCCAAATAAAATGTGAAAGGAGAAAATATGAGAATATAATTTGAAATAAAAAATATTCCAATTTGTCCTTATTGTTTAGGACAAGGTAAATTAAAAGCTATGCAGAGTGCGGTATATATAAATAAAAGTATAAGATCAAATGATACTTATATTAAATGTAAATATTGTAAAGGAACTGGGATAAATGAAAGAGATAGTCAATAAAACTGATAAATTTATAGTTTGTAGATATGGAAATGTATATAGAGTACATTTTTATGATGATAAAAGAAAAAAGGTTGATGAAGTAAAGAGCTTTATAACTAAAAGCTTTGATAAAGTTAAAAGATTTTTATAAAAAAAGGAGGAAAGATGATATGTCTAGAAAAACGGTATGGACAAAATCTAAAGTTAATAAACTTAGAGAAATGCTCGATGCTGGTATGGGAACTACAGCTATTGCAAAAAGACTAAAAGTTGGTATATCAAGTGTAAGTCAGAAAAAGCAACAATTAGGGTATTCGATTAGTTTTAAAGTAGTTTGGAGTAAAAAAGAAGATGATTTGCTTATAGAATATGTAAATGAAGGATTAGACGATACCACAATAGCAATAGAACTAGGAAGATCGGAAGAATCTATAATAAAAAGAAAAGAGTTTTTAGGTTGTTTAATACCAAACTGTACTAATTATTATGATACAACCTATAAATACATTATTTATCAATGTGAAAAGCAATTAAATATAAAAATGGCTTCAGTAGTTTTAGGATTATCAGAAAAAACTATTAAGAAAAGATTAGCAGAAGCTGAAAAGCTAGGATATATAAAAAGAACGGAATTAAAAGAATTATTAGCTTAAAAAGGAGTAGAAAATGGCTAATGCATTAGAAGTTAAAACAATGACAAGACAACAAAAAAGACAGCAGGAAAGGTTAGTTAAATGGGTTAATACTTTATCTAAAGATAAACAAGCGATTATTAATAGAGTAGTCGAAGAACGAATAAATAAGAATCTTAATAATAATCTTGGTAATTACATAGCTTCATTCATGGCAGCATTAGTATTAAAATTCGAAGACAGTATTAATATGAACGATATTCAGGAGATTGTAGTTTTAGCTAATACTTTAGATAAAGACAAATTCTATATGAAGTATGAAGGTGATGACTGGATGAAAAAATTAGATATAGACACAGAGCTGTTGAGAAAAGAAATGGAGAAAAAATTTAATAGTGGGATAACAAGTCAAAATTCTATGGTTAAAGAAATGCATAAGGATGAAAGATTTAAAAATATTGCTATAAAAGATATAGTAATTATTTTTAAAGAAATTAAAGATAAAGCAAAAGGAATTAAACTAAAAGAAATGCAAGAAACAGAAAAAGAAATTAATGAAAAAGTAGCTTATATATTGAGTGATGAAAAACCAAAAGGAAAAAAGAAAGTAGTAAAGATAGAAACAAAAGAAAAGGAGATAACAAAAATGAAAAATAGTGAAACTTTAAAAAATCAATTTGTGGAGTTTGCAAGAGAAAAAGAAAAAATAGAGGAAAGAAAAAAGGAGCTTGAAGAAGAAAAGAAAAAATTAGATGAAGAAGCAGCAAAAATAAATGTTAAATCTGATAAATTAGGACAAGCTATTGAGCTATTAGAAAGTATAGGAATGTAAATAAAACATATTATAGGAGAAAAATATAATGAAAAATTTTAATGATTCTATTAAATATATTTATGATTATTATGGTCCTGAAGTAGAAACTAAAAAATTTTATGAGGAATTGGAAGAACTAAGACAAGCAGTTAGAAATGATGATAGAGAAAATATAAAAGAAGAAATAGCAGATGTATATATAACAACAGTTCATATGATGAATAAATATAATATTTCAGAAGAAGAAATTCAAAGACTTATTGAGTTTAAAATAGGTCGCCAAAAACATAGAATGCTTACAGAAAAAATAGAAAAATTAAAAGGTAAATTAACAGATAAGAATAAATTAAAACTTAGAGTATATATAGAAAACCTAAAAAATAATAAGTAAAATAGCTCCTTTATGTGAAAGGAGGTGATTAATAAACAAATGAAAAAGAATAAAGGAGTGAAGTATTTTGAGAAAAATAAATGTAGCAATAGGAACAAACAGAAAAGATAAGAATTGGAAGAATACTAGTCTTACCTTTAAGGAATTTAAGGAGTATCTAAGAGAACCAACTAGAACAAATGAAACTGAAGCAGAATATAAAAAATTATCTAAATCAAAAAAAGATGAAATTAAAGATGTTGGTGGTTTTGTAGGTGGTCTTTTAAAAAATGGTAGGCGTAAAGCTGAAAACGTAGTTTCAAGATCACTATTAACTTTAGACTTAGATTATGCAGCATTTAATGTATTTGATTCTATAACATTTTTACATGACTATGAAATGTGTATGTATTCAACTCATAGTCATACTAAAGCTAAACCTAGATATAGACTTATAATTCCACTTGATAGAGATGTAAGTCCTGAAGAATATCAAGCTATAAGTAGAAAGTTTGCAGATTCTATAGGAATGGATCAATTTGATGATACTACTTATGAACCTTGCAGACTTATGTATTTTCCTTCTTGTAGTAAAGATGCAGAATTTATATTTAGAGAACAAACTGGACCATTATTATCAGCAGATAGCATACTTAAAGAATATGAGCCTTTAGGTTGGCAAGATGTTAGTTGTTGGCCTGAAAGTTCAAGGGTAAAAGCCAAAATGACAAAGGCCTTAGAAAAGCAAGAAGACCCATTAACTAAAGAGGGTATAATAGGTGCTTTTTGTAGAACTTATTCAATAAATGAAGCAATAGAAGAATTTTTAAGTGATGTTTATATTCAAGGAAAAGAAGATAGATATACTTATGCTGCTGGATCAACTAGTGGCGGATTAGTTATTTATGACGATAAATTCTCATATTCACATCATGGAACAGATCCTACAAGTGGATTATTATGTAATTCCTTTGACTTAGTTAGAATTCATAAATTTAGAGAGCTAGACGAAAACTCTAAAGATGATACACCAGTTAATAGATTACCTTCATTTACTAAAATGTGTGAATTTGCAGCAGCAGATAAAAATGTTTTAAAGCTTATGGGAGAAGAAAAAATTCAAAAAGCTAAAGAAGATTTTGGGG
>NZ_KB850963.1:0-3904 GCF_000371465.1 Clostridium thermobutyricum
CTCTCCTTCATTTATTTTTTTTGCTATTTGATTTAAATTATTTCCTTCTCTTGATAGTTCCAAAAGAATTTCTTTTAATCCATCTACCACAATTATTTTTTTATTTAATGCACTTTTTATTAAATAATCCGTTTGCTTTAATTTTGATTTTTCTACTTTCTTTTTTATTTCTTTATACTCTTTTTCTGTTACATAAAATTTTATTTGCTTATCTCTTTTTCTATTTTCACTCATAAATTTACTCCTTAAAAAAATCTTTGATTTTTAAAATCCGTAAGATTTTGGGTGTGGTCTTGGAGGGCTTTGCCCTAACCCAAGCAAGATAGTAAAACTTGTTTTACGGTCGTATTTGTTACCCTTTCGGGTACTCAAATACTAATCTTGCATAAAACTTCTTAATTAAATTTTACTCCTAAATTTTGGAGAATTCAACTCAAATATAAAAAGCCTTTTTTCCCCCTAATGACTTCCTAAAATAAATAAAAAACCTAGTCAAGGGTAATAAAAAAATATGTTGCTGCTATTAATTCCTGAAAGGATCTTTAGCTGAAACATATTTTTTTATTAGCGAAGCCTTGCCCATTGACTAATTTTTTATTTGTTTTACTTTCTTGATAAGGGGAAAAAAAGCTTTAATTTCTTTTCAAAACTTTTTTTATTTTTTAATTTTCTTTTCTCTAAATTTAATTTAATTTCTTGAATTCTTTCTTCTGTAGCTACAACTCTTTCGCAAATTTTTTCATAACTTTTTTGTTTCTCTTCATAATTTTTTATTTCATTTTCTGTAGCTACACTTAAAATTTCACTCATGCTCTTGCCTTTTTCTTTTGCAATTTTTTTTAGTTTTTCTTTTTGGTCTGATGTAACTCTAACCCTTATAATTTCATCTTTTATAACTTTTGTAGCCACAAAAAAAACCTCACTTTCATTACTGAAATAATTCTGTAGCTACATCAAAAAACCTTTATTTTAATTTAAATTTTTCTCTATTTTTAATTTTATCTCTTCAAGCTCTATTAAAATTTTTTCTTGTTCTTCTTTACTATAGCTTTTATATTTTATTTCTCCATTATCTGATTCAATATAGCAAATAGGGTTATCATCATTACTCTTTCTTATAACATCAAGTTTTATTTCTGCTGATAAATACTCTTCATATTTCTTAACCCATTCCCTTTGCTCTTTTCCTACTGTATTTTCTATCCTACTTTCTAACTCTCTTAAAACATTCATCTTAACAACTCCTTTTATACTCTTAAATATTATTATATTTTATAGGGGCATTCCCCTCTGCTACCGCATTCACCCCTCTACCGCCTTACACTATAATTTCACTTCGTTACATTACAGTTTCAGTTGGTCTACATAAAACACTTGACTTTAAAGCTAGGCTAAATATACTGAACTGGTAAGAAAGGAAGGAGGCGAAGACGCAGTTATTCCCTTACCAATAGACATAATTTTATATCTATCAGTAAGGAAATAACTACACTATACTGAACTGTATAATCAGTCAGTCGGCTCATTGCACCCTATCTGTTACGTGTTGTTACACCTACCAGCTTTCTACATTATGGTTCTATCCTAATGCTAATCTGCTGATAGTTCCCGAGCACCTATGCTCCTAGAACTCCCACTCCTGTCCGTTAAGTCGACATCACTCTCTTTCCCATAACACCTAAAGATAGGGACTAGGCTAAATTGTTATGGAGGTATTCTTTTTGCATCGGCAATACTTACCTTTCATCTTATTTATAGTAGTTGTATGGCTTGTCCTACTACATATCATATAGGTGATATGCAACCTATTAATAATAAAAAAAGCTTAGGTATTAAATACCTAAGCTTAGAAATTCTTTCCCTATTATTTACTTGTTTTCTTGTAAACAAGTAAATAAAATTACTAAAACCTATTGAAAACTCTGTATCTTTTTACTATACTAAATATATCAAAAAGATATAAAATCTTCGGTTGGGTTACCTTCACTTAAGTGCTTTTTAAGTGTTCGTTTATTCCTTAGCTTCTTGGTACTTTCAATACCTTAAGTTACAATCAATCGTTTCCTAGACGATTAATTGAACCGAAGTTGAAAATTCAGCACTAACTTTTTAGTGCTTTTTTCTATGCAATTTTTTACTTCGTAATTTCCAATTCTAATTGAGAATATGAATAAAAAATTGGAAATTTTATGTCTTAATTTTACGCTTTTTTTGTTATAATGTAAACTATTTATTTCTTAAATTTTATTTTTTCTTTTTATTTTCTGAAATAAGTGCAATTATATAAGATATTGTTAATAATATAAATAGAATTCCTATTATATATCTTTTATCAAAAATACTTAATATTCCTGCTATCAAAAAACATATCGTTGAAATTGTCTTTAAATTCTTAGAACTTATTTTTTTCATAAATTTTTCTCCTTACTTTTTAAAAAATAATATATATATAATAATTAAAAATAATATTGGTGTGATTATCAAGTTTATATACACTAAATAATCAATGATCTTATGCCTATCAAAATAACTTTTTACTTCTCTATCTGCTTTATTTTTTACTTTCTCTGTTTCTTCTACTATTTCCTTTAACTTATTTCCACTTCTTATTACATTTTCTTTTAATGTTTCATTGGTTTTTTCTACTACCTTTATTGAATTATCTCTCAAGGTTAAAACCTCTTGTTTTATATTTTCTCCTATCTTCTCTAGCTCTCTGTTCAAGCTCTTTTCTAGAATTTTGTTGCTCTCTTCTAATTCTCTCACTCTCTTCTCTTGCTCTTTGCTCTTCTTCTCTTGCTTTAATAGAAAATTGTTTTGCTCCTCTTTCAATTTCTCCAATACTTCCATATATTCTGTTAAAGTTTCCTTCAAAAGACTGTTTTCTAATTCCTGTTTGCTTATTTTGTTCAGCTCCTTCAACTGTTCTCTTGCTGATATTTTTTTCTCTTCCTCCATTATTTCTTTCGCTGATTGTCCTGTCTGCTTGTTTATTAAGCTCATTTAAAACACTCTCCTTTGTATAATTTTCACCTAATCTTTTCCCTCTTACTGCTCTATTTTGTGTTGGGTGCTTATAACTTATTGTATTTTTAGTTACCCTAGTTTCTACATCATATTTTTCTTTTAAGTTTTCTCTAAAATCTTCTAAATTTTTTGATTTTTTTAATTCAAGTTCTATTACTTCTCTAAGTTCTCCTTTCCAAGTTTCTTGACCTCTTTTTTCAATCCTATATTCTCCATCAGTTTTAAAAATCGAACTTTTTTTATTTAAATCTATTTTTTTTAAATGTTCTCTTTCACAAATTTTATTACTTTCTATTTTCATTTTTTCTAATTTTTTTGGACTTATCTGAAGCTTTTTTCCGTCCTCAATACTTACAGAATTTATTAAAAAATGATTATGGATATGTTCTTTATCTATGTGAGTTACTAAATAAATTTGGTATCCTTTTATATTTTTTTCTATCCATTCTTTACCGATTTCATGAGCTTTTTCAGGAGTTATTTTATCTGTTTTACTAAATGCTTGTGTGTAATGATAATATTGTTTTCCTTCTTTTTTGTTGTACATTTCTTTTACTATATTAAATTCTTTTTCAATATTATCAGTAGTACAATTAATTCCCTCTTTTAATTCTTTTAATGTTTTACCTTCTTTTTCTAAATACTTTAATTGATTTTTTAAACTTTTCGTTCCTGGTAAACATCTTATTATTGCCATTATTTTTTTACTCTCCTTTTAAAATTTTCTCAATTAAATCCCATAACTCCATTAAGTTTTTTTTCATTTCTTTTATATCTGTTTGCTCTCCTTCATTTATTTTTTTTGCTATTTGATTTAAATTATTTCCTTCTCTTGATAGTTCCAAAAGAATTTCTTTTAATCCATCTACCACAATTA
>NZ_KB850964.1:0-3860 GCF_000371465.1 Clostridium thermobutyricum
CAAATCGTAGCGCGGAAATAGTTTCCTATAGTATCAAGAAGGAAAAAACAGGTCTAAAAAAGCCCTTTTTTTCCTTAATTTTTATCCTAAAATTTTCCATTTTAATTTCCAATTTTAGAAACCTAAATTTACTGAATTTTTAAGTGTATTTTTTAATAATTTTTATTAAATTACATATCAGCCAACCTTTTATATAAATCTTCATTCTTTTTAAGTTCTTTTTCTATTTCTTCTTGTGATACTTTACTTACTTTATCTAATTCTTCTTGTATTGCTAGGTCATATTTATACCCATATTTTCTTATAAATTCTTTTACATCTTCTAAAGTAATATCTTTTTTCATAATAACTCCTTTATTACATATCAAAATCAACTGAATTTTTATGTGTATTTTTTATAGTATTATTTTTATTTAAAAGTTTATCTTGAATATCGAATTCAGGTTTAAATTCTTTTTTTAAACATTGAATTATTTTTTTATTATTTAAAATTTGATTTTTAAAACTTTTATTTTCAAAATTCATTTTAGTATCTATAACTAAAACTTTTTCTTGGCGTTCTAGTAAAACAATTGTTTTAAAATTTTCATTTGAATCTATACATTCTTCTAAAAATTTTTCATCAAATTCTTTCACAGAATAAATTTTTTTTTCAAAAATATTTTTATCTTTTAAATCATCTAAATTAATTTTTATTTTTAGATTGTCAATTTTATTTAAAAGTCTTTCTTCAATTTTATTTTTTTCAATGAGTTGTTTTTCTATTGATTTATTTTCTTTATAAATTAAATTCAAGGCTTTATTATAAACATAATTTCCAACTTCTTTATTTCCTTCTAAAGACTTAAAAATTAAATTATAATTATAATCTAATTGTCTTTGATAAAAATTATTTTTTTCGATTTTATTTTCTAATTCCTTAAAGTCTTTTTTTAAATATTTATTATCTAAATTTAATCTTTCAATTTCACTTTTATTTTTTATATTTATAGATTTTAATTCTAAATTTTCTTTTTTTATTTTTATAAAATTAGATTTTAAATTTTCAAAATCTTTTTCTGACATAGAAATTTTTCCACCAATAAAATTTTTTTTAAATTCAATTTTACTTATATCATCAATTTCTTTTTCTACTCTAGTTAAGGTTTTTATTTTTTCATCTTTCAACTTTAAATCTTCTTCAAGTTTTTTTATGTTCTCCTCAAGTTTTTTTAATTTATATTTTTTAATTTCTAAATTCTCCTCTGTCTTACCACAACCACGTTCAACTTCAAATCCTTTTTCTCTAAGATACTTAGGAGCTTCTGTATGCACTTTATTTATTCTTATAGGTGTCATTACAACTGATGACTGTAATTTTCCATTCTCTAAGTTTACAGGGACAATATGAAGGTGCATATGAGGACTTGTTTCATCTAAATGAACTTTAGCTGAAACTACATTCTCTTTTCCAAATTCATGACAAAAATAATCATAAACATTTTTCAAATAATCCTTAGTTTTATCCATACCCCAAATTTTAGCCTGTTCCTTCGATACAGTAATTATATTAGAATAATCCACCACAGAGTTCTTCTGTATCCTAGAAACGCTTCTAACGGCTTCTACACGCTTTTTAACTCTATGATATAAATTACTACTACTACCCATCTCTTTATCAGCTAAATCATAGTTCAAGTGAGTTTTGGTAAGGTCTATTTCTTTATTAGTTATTTTACCCTCTCTGTCTTGCTCCATTTGAAGACCTTTAACATCTGTAATTTTATTTTTTTTAGTATTCCAAGCAAATTCCATTTTAAAAACTCCCTTATATGTATTATCTCAATTCTAACATAATCTCTTATTTTGATACATATAATTATCAATTGATAATCAAGTGAGATTATAGCTCGTTATAATCTGAAAACAGATTTACTCGCAATTGCATTGAGCTTTTAGGCAGTTCCTCCCACTTCGTTCCTCCCAAAACTTTTAAAAAAGTTTTATCAAAATTTTTATTACTCGCCGTAAGGCGAAAGGACGTTTTATAAAAAACGCCCTTTGTTTCTAGTATATTTAGTTATAGCAAATCAAGGTAGTATTTAAAATTTTTCTTAGTCAGCTATTCGGATCAGCGTTCCTTAATCCAAATAACAGCCACGAAAATTTTTAAATCTCCACCATTGACTAAATAAAAAAAAGACCAACTTAAAATTAAGATAGTCTTTTTAATAATCTTATTAATAATTAAATATAGTAGTTGCTCTACAAAATTTATTATATCACATTAATTTTATATTTAATTATATATAATATACTCAACAATATTTTTATTATGTTTAATCATCAATTTCACAGTCTAATTCATCAATCAATCTTTTATTTATTTCTTTATATTCTTCATCACTTAATTCTCTAAAAGTATCTAAAATATATTTTTTTTCAACCCAAGTTAAGCCAACACAATAAACATATTCTGTTTTATCAATTTCTTTTAAATAATCTAATTTTCCTAATTTATATAATATTAAAGCATCTTTAAAACACCCACTAAAAGTAATTAATTGTTTCCCTTTTAATGCTTTATAAAAATAATTAAATACATTTTCATTAACTAAATAATCAGCATCTTTTGCAGAATATTTTGCAACTTCGAAGACTTCTTTGTTATCACTTTTCTTTTTTATATCATCAACTCTTATTTGAGTTATTGATTTATCTTTCATACTTTCTTGCCACAATTCTTTCCATCTTTTTTGATTAATTCTAGTATTTCTATTTTGTTTTTTTACTGCAATTACACAATGAAAATGTGGGTGAAAAGTATCAAAGTTTGGTTCTAAATCTCCAATTTTTAAATTTCTTTTTTTATAATAATCATATTTTTTTTCATACAATTCTTTAGTAATAAATTTTTCTTTTTGATAAGTTATCTCTAGCTTTCTAATAAAACCTTCAGTTAAATTTTTAATTTCTGCTCTCTTTAACATCTTAGTAAATGCTTTATTCATTTCTTTGATTTTATCATTAAGTTCATCACCTTTTATGTTTTTTACAGTCAAAGTTAAAAATACAAATTCGTAATTTAATTCAGTTTCAATGTACTTCATAAGTATCGAAATTAATAAACTATCCTTTAAACTTTTTCTCCAAGAACACATTGGACAAAATCTATTTTTACAGAAAAATGCTCTATAAAGCTTGTACTTTTTTTCTTCAATATCAGTAACATATTCAATATAATTACCACATTCATTTACATCTTTTAAAGTTTTTTTGCTTACTAAAGGTTCTAAAAATTTTGATAATTTTATATTATTTTTCTTCTTTTTTGTTATTTTATTTTTTTCTTTTTCATATGGATTTTCTTGAATATTTTTTTCTTTTTTGTTATTATCTAATCGTAACATGATAAAAAAGATACCTTCTTTCTTTTTTGGATTGTAACATATAAAAAATAATTTATTCCTTCTTTTCTTTAAATTTTGAAATAATAATTATTTTTAATGTTACTTTCTTTTTTTGAAACTAGGTATAATATAGATTCTAAATTCCGCAAGATTTAGAATAATAAAAAATACCCATTGTTTTTTAATTTTTAGCTTCAACACCTAAAATTATAAACAAGGGTTTTTTTTATGTCAAATTAAGGGTAGAATTTCCAAAAAATTATATAAAATTAAGCTAAATTTATAAGAAAAAATATTAAAGTAAAAATGTTCAATTGGAAAAATATGTTTCACGATTAAAAATAGGCTCTAAGCATTGATTTTACTGGCTTAAGGGCAAATCGTAGCGCGGAAATAGTTTCCTATAGTATCAAGAAGGAAAAAACAGGTCTAAAAAAGCCCTTTTTTTCCTTAATTTTTATCCTAAAATTT
>NZ_KB850965.1:0-612 GCF_000371465.1 Clostridium thermobutyricum
AGTTACAACAGATAAAGCTGGAGTTGCTACATTAAATAATATTCCATGGGGAACTTACACTGTAAGAGAAACAAAAGCACCAATTGGTTATGAATTAAGTGGAAAAGAACAAACTATAACAATAGATGCAAATAATGTTTCAAATGTACAAAACTTAACTTTTAGTGATAAAAAGATATTAGGAAGTTTAGTTATAACAAAAACTGATGAAAAAGGAAATGTTCTTTCAGGAGCCGAGTTTATGGTAACAGGACCAAATGGCTTTAAGAAAGAAGTTACTACTGATTCAAAAGGAATAGCTAGTTTAGATAATATTGAATGGGGAACTTACAAGGTACAAGAAATAAAAGCACCAGAAGGATATAATTTGAATTCTGTAGCTCAAACAGTTGAAGTAAGTAAATTTACAGTAGGTCAACCTCAAAAATTAATATTTAAAGATAGTAAAATGTTAGGAAGTTTAGTTATAACTAAAGTAGGAAATGACGGAGCGAAGCTAAGTGGAGCAGAGTTTACAGTAGAGGGACCAAATGGATATAAACAAGTGGTTACAACAGATAAAGATGGAGTTGCTACATTAAATAATATTCCATGGGGAACTTACGAAATTAA
>NZ_KB850965.1:622-1277 GCF_000371465.1 Clostridium thermobutyricum
GTAGAGGGACCAAATGGATATAAACAAGTGGTTACAACAGATAAAGATGGAGTTGCTACATTAAATAATATTCCATGGGGAACTTACGAAATTAAGGAAACAAAAGCACCACAAGGTTATAAGTTAAATAAAGAAATACAAACAATAACAATTGGAGCATCAACTGTAGAAAAACAACAAAATATTACTATCATTGATGGTAAAGAATTAGGAAGTTTAGTTATAACAAAAGAAGGTCCAGATAAAGAGAAATTAGCTGGAGCAACTTTTGAAATAACAGGACCAAATGATTTTAATAAAACTGTAGTTACAGGAAAAGATGGAACTGTTTCAGTAAATGGATTAGCTTGGGGAAGTTATGAAGTTAAAGAAATAAAAGCACCACAAGGTTATAATCTAGATAAAACACCACAAACTATAGAAATAAATTCTTCTAATGTAAAGTCTATTCAAAATTTAATATTTAAAGATTCTAAGAAAACAGGAACTTTAAATATAACTAAAATAGGAAATGACGGAGCGAAGCTAAGTGGAGCAGAATTTACAGTAGAGGGACCAAATGGATATAAACAAATAGTTACAACAGATAAAGCTGGAGTTGCTACATTAAATAATATTCCATGGGGAACTTACACTGTAAGAGAAACAAAAGCAC